>JBMFJD010000001.1:0-113507 GCA_049974095.1 Nanopusillaceae archaeon
AATAGGCATAAAATACATATGAAGTATTATATACAGATAAATTTTCTATATTATTATATTGAAAAAAGACACTAGAGAAAGTATATGTAGCAGAGTAAGTACCTCCATAGCAGTAGGAATAAGGATAAATATAAAATACATTTGAAGTATTATATACAGATAAATTTTCTATATTATTATATTGAAAAAAGACACTAGAGGACTCATTTCCATACATGGAATAGG
Source organism: Nanopusillaceae archaeon (assembly GCA_049974095.1). Lineage (GTDB taxonomy): Archaea > Nanobdellota > Nanobdellia > Nanobdellales > Nanobdellaceae > Nanobdella. Next base: position 226 of record JBMFJD010000001.1, read on the forward strand.
AATAAAGATAAATATAAAATACATTTGAAGTATTATATACAGATAAATTTTCTATATTATTATTTTGGAAAGAGATGTTAGAGTAAGCATTTCCAGTAGTGGAATAGGAATAAGGATAAATATAAAATACATTTGAAATATTATAGACATATAGATTTTGTATATTATTATTTTGGAAAGAGATGTTAGAGTAAGCATATCCAGAACTGGAGTTGGAATAGGAATAAGGATAAATATAAAATACATTTGAAATATTATAGACATATAGATTTTGTATATTATCATATTGAAAAGAGATGTTAGAGGAAGCATTTCCAGTAGTGGAATAGGAATAAGGATAAATATAAAATACATATGAAGTATTATATACAGATAAATTTTCTATATTATCATATTGAAAAGAGACGTTAGAGAAAGCATTTCCAGAACTGATGTTGGAATAGGAATAAGGATAAATATAAAATACATATGGAGCATAATATACAGATAAATTTGTTATATTATCATATTGAAAAGAGACGTTAGAGTAAGCATATCCATTAGATCCAGAAGCTCCAGAGACGGAGGAATTAGAATAGGCATAAAATACATATGAAGTATTATATACAGATAAATTTTCTATATTATTATTTTGGAAAGAGACGCTAGAGAAAGCATACATAATAGTAGGGAAAGGCCCTTCAGAATGGGCGAAGGAATTAGAATAGGCATAAAATACATATGAAGTATTATATACAGATAAATTTTCTATATTATTATATTGAAAAAAGACACTAGAGGAAGCATTTCCAGAATCGGAATTGGAATAAGGATAAATATAAAATACATATGAAGTATTATATACAGATAAATTTTCTATATTATTATATTGAAAAGAGACGTTAGAGTAAGCATATCCAGAACTGGAATAGGAATAGGAATATGCAAGAAATACATATTTTATATTTTCAACAGATAAATTTTCTATAGTTACTCCAGTCATATTATAACTAACATTTATTGCTGTATTATTATCATTAGGACCTTTTCCAATTATATAATGATTATTTCCATTTATTATAATATCTGTAACTCCCGGTTTAATTGTTATACAAGAATTCCCAGATCCTGTTACATATAGATTTTGCGTTATAATATAATATCCTGATGAATTTATAGGATAAGGACACGAATTTATATAATAAGGTTGGGTTTGAGAATATATATTATAACCCTTAGATAGAAATACTAGCAATATTATAAATAAAGCAAAAAATATTTTCTTAACCAAATTATTAATATTAATGCTAACCATTATTTATAAATTAATCAAACCTTTATAAATCTTTTATTTACTCTAAAAATATAAAACAATTTTTCATTTATTTTAATGACAGAATAACCCTATCTAGCATACACTTGAATATAAAATAAACTAATACAAATTTAATAAGATAAGATTAAAAATAAAATGCTTTTAAATTATTAAAAATTAATAAATCCCTCTTTTATTAAATTTTTTGCTTCTTTTTTTATCTTTCTAAAACATTGAATATGAAATATCATTTTTTCCCCATTAACATTTATAGTTCTATATTTTTCATCCGCATATACATCTTTATTACAATAATTACATTTCCCTATAATTTTCCTTTCCATTAAAAATAATTTTATTAACAATTTAAATATATAATTATAATGGGACTTGCAGAGATTAGAGAATTAATAAAACCTATAATAAAAGAAGTTGATTTATCATATTTATCTGGAAAAGTTGTTGCATTGGATGCATTTAATGCTTTATATCAATTTTTAGCAGCAATTAGACAACCTGATGGTACTCCATTAAAAGATTCAAAAGGAAGGATTACTTCACATTTATCTGGATTATTTTATAGAACAAAAAATTTGATTGAAAATGGAATAAAGGTAATATATGTATTTGATGGAAAACATCCAGAATTTAAGAAAAGGGAACAGGAAGTAAGAGAAGAATTAAGAAAAAAGATGGAAGAAAAATATAAAAAGGCAATTGAAATGGGAATAAAAGGAGATTTAAAAAAATATGCGGAATTTACATCAAAACTAGAACCTGGAATGGTTGAAGAATCAAAAGAATTATTAGAAGCAATGGGAGTTCCATATATACAAGCTCCATCTGAAGGAGAAGCTCAGGCTGCATATTTAGTTAAAAAAGGAATTGCAGATTATGTAGGATCTCAAGATTATGATTCATTATTATTTGGGGGATTAAGAGTTGCAAGAAATCTAACAATTACTGGAAAAAGAAGGGTAAGAGGAGTAGAAGTTGAAATATCCCCAGAATTATTAGAATTAAATGATGTATTAAATTATTTGAAATTTGATAAAATTGAAAAATTAATTTGGTTTGCATTAATTGTTGGAACAGATTATAATCCAGATGGAATACCAGGTATTGGAGTAAAAACTGCATATGAATTGGTAAAAAATAATAATGATCCCGAAAGATTATTTAAATATATTGGATGGGAGAAATATTATAAGGATATTTCATGGAAAGATTTGGAGGAATTTTTCTTAGATCCGCCAGTAATTGATGTAAATAAAGATTATATAAAGTTTGGAGAAATAGATGAAGAAAAAATAAGAAAGATATTAATTGATGAGCATGATTTTTCAGAAGAAAGAGTTAATAAGGCAATTGATGAATTAAAAAAATCATATAAACAAGGTGCTCAAAAAAATATTTTATCTTTCTTCGGTAAATAGTCAGAATGGGTAAGACTCTTCATCTATCAGGACTCGGCAAACTCATCATTCATATGCCTTATGTATATATTCTTTGAAACACCTATAAGAATTAAATAAGGGTCCTATTGTTTTTATAGCATTTAATGATACATCAACATATTTTTCATAATTATTTCTAAATTCGCTTAATACAAAATCTAATTTATTATAAAAGTCTTCTATATCTTTTTCATCATTATTTACATTTATATCATAATTATCTAATCCAAAGAACCATCCATTATAATCATCAATAATTATTTCTAATGGAGATCCATCTCTGGAAAATAGTGTTGGAGTTCCACTTATTCCTGCCCTCATCCATGAAGTTCCAGATGCTTCAAATGGTGGTCTTGGAATATGTAAAAATATATCTGTTCCAGATAATATTCTCCTTTCTTGTTCATATCCTCTCTTTAATATTAATCCTACAGGTAAATCTAATGTTGACATCATATCAATAATCCATTTTATTGTATTTTTCACAAATTCATCTTTGGGATGGAAAGATCCAGATAATAAAAATTGTATTTTATATTTTTTATTTAATTCCTCTAATCTTTCTAATCTCCATAATAACATATGAAATCTTTTATATTCTGTTAATCTTCTCTTAACACTTATTATTATCCTATCTTCTCTAAATTCTTTATTTAAATATGAATTTACATTTATATAGTCAATTAATTCTTTTCTCAATATATTTTTTATTTTAATAAATTGAGATCTATCAATTATTTGAGCATATGATAATTTAGAAGGTTCAGATCTCCATCCAGGTAAATATGTATCATATAAAAATGCAACTTTTCTATCTACCCATCTTAAATGATATACACCATTTGTTATATAATCTAATTTTTTTCCAAATACTTTTTCAGTAATTATTTTATGTTTATATGATACTGCATTAATATATCCTGATAATTCAAATAATACTTTTGTTAAACTTAATTTATCTGGAGATATTTTTTTTATTTCTTCTGGTATATCATAATATTTTTCTATAACATTATAATTAAATAAATCATGTCCTGCAATAATTGAATGAGTAGTAAATACAATTTTTTTCTTTACTTCATTTATATCTTTTAATCTTTTAAATAATTCAATTGCTAAAAATCCTCCATGCGATTCATTTAAATGATATTTATCAATTTCTATTCCCATTTTTTCAAAAAATTCCAATGTTCCTAATCCTAATAATAAATCCTTCAATAATTTTTCTTCCTCATTTCCTTCATAATATAATCTTCCAGTTAATTTCCTAATTTCTGGTGGATTTTCTGGCAAATCTGTATCAAATAAAAATAATTTTGAATGAGATAAACTATATTTCCAAACCTGGAAATATATTCTTTTTCCTTTTAAATCAATATAAAATTTATCCTCTAGATTTAAAAAATATTCCAATGGATCATATTCTTCTTCTTCATATACTATTTCTTTATTTTCAACTCTATATGCTCCATACCCTTTTTTATTTACAAATGTAATTCCATATATTGGATATCTTAAATCATTTGAAGAATATAATAAATCTCCTGCCAAAATTCCTAATCCTCCAGCATATGTTGGTAATTTTTCAATAGAAAACTCTTGTGATATAAATGCTATCTTTTTCATTCAAAAATATAATATGTGAATATTTATAACTATATAACATCTACCACCCATTCATAGTTAAATTTTTCTTTGAAATAATTTTCTAATTCATTTATATTTACCCTTATTTGTTCTTTTGTATCCCTAAATCTTATAGTAACGGTATTATCTTTTAATGTTTGATCATCAACAGTAATACAATAAGGAGTTCCAATTTCATCCTGTCTTCTATATCTTGTTCCAATCCTTCCAGATTCATCATAATATACATCAAATTTTTTCCTTAATTTTTCATAGATTTCTTTTGCAATCTTTACATGATTTTCATTTTTTTCTAATAGTGGAAATACAGCAATTTGTATTGGAGATAAATATTCAGGCAATTTTAATATATTATCATAAAATATACCTAATAATGAAAATATATTTCTATCTACCCCAAAGGATAATTCTAATTCAACAGGAATAAATTTTGATCCATCTTCTCTTGTTGCAATAAATCTTCTGTCTTTTGATAATATAAAATGATTCCATAAATCATATCCGACATATATTTCATCTTTTCCAACAAATAATTTCATTACATCTTCTCTTATTTCTTTATCTACTTTTTCAATAATATCTGGTTTAAATTTTAATACCCTAAAATGTATTCCTCCAACTTCAGTCCATCCAACTTCATCCAAATATAATTCTAGATCAAAATGATATAAATTATAGAAAGATTTTTCATTATCTGCTAATTGATAAAATCTTATTCTTTCTTTTGGTATTTTTAATACTTTTGTATAAAATACAAATACTTTATATAAGAAATAAAGATAAAATTTATCAATTCCTGTTTCTTCATATATTTCCTTTAAGCTTTTTTCAATAAATTGAACATTTTTATCTCTATCTTTTGCCAGTAATACATTTATATATTGATCTTTATATAATTCAAATTCTTTTTCAAATGGATTATTATAATAATCAAAGAATATTTGCAATTCTGCTTGTGTAAATTCTCTCATTCTTAACAATGCATTTCTTGGAGATATTTCATTCCTAAATGCTTTTCCAATTACATATAATCCTAAAGGCAATCTATATCTATTAATAATAAATTCTATTGGGAAGTTTATATATGGTCCTTGTGCAGTTTCTGGTCTTAAGAACATTTCATTATTCATTAACCTGTTATATTTATCAATTATTTCTTTTAAATCATCCAAATCAAATTTTAAATCAATATATTTCAGTTTTTCAAACATTTCTTCCAAATAATTTATTTCTTCTTTATCAATTTCCAAATCTTCAGGATAAATGAAATATTCATTCGATATACTATCATATTTTATTATTATTTTCTTATCTTTATCAAATATGTATGTTGTATTTTCTTTATTTATTGCAAATAATTCTTTATCCTTTAAATATTTCACATATATATATGATACTCCCTCTTCATCAATTTTCTTATATTTTTTATCCTCTAATTCATTTAATATTCCAAACATTCTCTTTAAATCTTCCAAATATAAAAATAAATCTGATTCTGGTCCAACAAATATTGGAAACATCAAATTAAATAATTTAACATTTGATAATCTTTCTCCACATTCTGGACAAACAATTTTTCCTTGACTAAATATATTGTTCATATCTTCAATTGTTAAACTTTCTGCTTTAATTCCCAATTTTTCTTCAATTAATTTATCTGCCCTAAATCTATGTCCATTCCTACACTCAACAATTGGATCATTAAACAATTCTAAATGCTTTGATGCAACAAAAACACCTTTATTCATTATTTCTGAAGGTTGTATTTCATATATATTATTAAATAATTTACCAAAATATAGTCTCCATATATTTTCAAATCTTTTTTTTAATAATGTACCTAAAGATCCATAATCATAAAATCCAGATTTTCCTCCATATATCTCTCCTGATTCATAGAAAAATCCTTTTTCTTTTGCAAATTTAATTAAACTATTAATATCCATTTTTCAATATTTTTATATTTTTTTATAAATTTATTCCAATGGAAATTGAATTAATACCAATTGGAGGATATTCATATATTGGAAAAAATATGAGTGCAATTAGAATTGATGATGAAATAATAATAATTGATATTGGATTAAATGTTGATAAAATATCTCAATTTGGAGAAAGAGAAGATTTTATTGATAAACCAATGAAAGAATTATATGAACTAGATATAATTCCTGATGATAATATTTTAGAAAAATATAAAGATAAAATAAAGGCAATAATATTAACACATGCACATTTAGATCATGTTGGAGCAGTGAATTTTATTGCACCAAAATATAATGTCCCAATATATGGATCTCCATACACAATTGAAATAATAAAAGAGCAAGAAAAAGAATATGGAATTGTATTACCAAATGACTTAAAAAAGATATCTCCAAATTCTTCAATAAGAATATCTGATAAAATAACTATTAATTTTATTAATATAACACATTCTATTCCACAAGCATTAATGATTGATATACAAACAAATAAGGGACATATTGTATTTTCTGGAGACTTTAAATTCGATAATTTTCCATTAATTGGTAAAAAACCAAATATTAAAAAATTAAGAGAAATTGGAAAAGAAGGAGTATTATTATTAATAACAGAAACTACTAGAGCAGATGAAGAATCAAAGTCCCAATCTGAAATAATTGAAAAATATATGTTATATGACGTATTAAATTCTATTGATACAAAAGGAATAATTATTACAACATTTGCTTCGCATATTGCAAGATTAAAAAGTATAATTGACTTAGGGAAAGAAATAAATAGAAAAGTTATATTTATTGGAAGAAGTTTAGGAAAATATATTAAAGCTGCAGAAAATATTGGATTATATAATTTTTCTGAAAATTCAGAAATATATAGTGATGCAAGAGATTTTAGAAAATTGTTTGAAAGATTAAATAAAAACAAAGAAGAATATTTATTAGTTGCAACTGGGCATCAGGGAGAACCAGGTTCTGTATTGGATAGATTAGCAAGAGGAAATTTTGATTTTGATTTAAATGATACAACAATAATATTTGCAAATAATATAATTCCTCATCCAATAAATGAAGCAAATAGAAAAATATTAGAAGAAAGATTAAAAAGAAAAAAGGCAAATATAATAAAAGATATACATGTATCTGGTCATGCAAAAGCACAAGATCATTTAACGTTAATAAAAATGTTAAATCCTGAATATATTATTCCAAATCATGGAGATATAAATAAAAAAGCTTCATATTATAATATTATATCTGAAGAAGGTTATACATTGGGAGAAGATATATTTTTTATAGAAGATTATCAAAGTAAAACATTTAATATATAAAAGAAAATAATTTTTTATGAAATCTATTCATATTTATATAGAATATATTTTGATAATATTATTATCTGCATTTGCCTTTTACTTATTATATAATTGGTGGATAAATAATAGAATATATGCAATTAATTTCTATAATCAAAATAAATTTGAATATGAAGCAAAATATATTGGAGATATAATTTATAATTTACAAAATGATTATTTTTATGATATTCAATTAAATTTGAAAGGATATAAAATATTTTGTATGGATAATTTAACAATAATTCAATCAAATAACTTTTGTAAAACTACATTAAATAATATCACATATCAAGGTCCTGTATTTTCTTCAAATAATTTATATTATGTTTATTATCCAATTCTAAATGGATATTATATATTAGAATATAAAGAAAATTCAATATTGTACGGATGCTACGCAAATTATTTATCAATAGTATTATTTACAAATAATTGTTCAGGAATATGTGAAGGAAATTGCATATTAAATTTACAAAAAAATGGAACTATTATTAGTAGTTATATAACATGAGAAATCAATTATTATTAGAACAGGTATTATTTATATTGTTAATTATACTATTTATTTCCCTTTCTATAATATTTTATCATAATTTTTTATCAAATATATATGAAAAAAATCAACTAATAAAAATACAAATAAATAATGAAATAAGGGAAAATACTTTACTAAATAATCAATCAAATTTGATCTATTATTATGGTTATTACCAGAATGTAGGAACAATTATAATTAAAAATTCCTAAGTTTTTCATATATTTATGAAAAAGATTTCTGTTGAAGAGATATTAAAATATTTTGATGAGGAAGTTAAAAGAGAAAGCTATATTCCAAATATAAAATTTGACGATAAATCAAAAATTGATATAATTTATCCATTAATTTCAAAATTTGCATATGCACATATTTATTATGATGTAATTTCTGAAGAAATTATTTATGAATTATTAGAACCCGAATTATCCGATGAAGAAAAAATATTAATAAATAAGATAAAAGAATTTATTTTAGATGAAATGTATAAAAATCCTGAAAGTTTTCTAAATAAAGATCCAAAATACATTTTAATTAAAAAATTGGAAGAATTTACAAAGAAATTTAAACTAAATATAGATAAAGAAGATTTCTTAAAATATTATTATTATCTTTGGAGAGATATGCTAGGATTAGAAAAAATAGAACCTTTATTCTATGATATATTTATAGAAGATATATCATGTGATGGATATGATATTCCAATATATGTTCATCATAATAAATTTGGAATATTAAGGACAAATATTATATTTACAAGAGAAGAATTAGATAGATTTGTTGTAAAATTAGCACAAAAGACAGGAAGACATATTTCATATGCGGAACCATTATTGGATGCTACATTACCAGATGGGTCTAGAATTAATATTACATATACTCAAGAAATTACAACAAGAGGTCCTACTTTTACAATAAGAAAATTCAAAAAGCAAATGTTATCATTAGTAGATTTAATAAAATTAAATATGCTAGATGAAAAAATTGCTGCATATTTATGGACATTAATAGAAGGAAGAGCAAATATATTAATCGCAGGTTCTACTTCTTCTGGAAAAACAACGTTATTAAATGCTATTGCTCAATTTATTCCTCCAGAAGCAAAAGTAATTTCAATTGAAGATACGAGAGAATTACAATTGTATCATGATAATTGGATACCTTCAACAACAAGAAGGGGATTCTTTATTGGAGAGAAATATTACGGAGAAATAAATATGTATGATTTACTAGCAGAATCTTTTAGACAAAATCCAGACTATGTAATTGTTGGAGAAGTTAGAGGACAGGAAGCATATGTAATGTTCCAAGGCATGGCATCTGGACATGCTGCTTTATCTACAATACATACAGATACGTGGAGATCATTAATTAGAAGATTAACTACTCCACCAATTAATTTATCAATTGATCAATTTGCATTATTAGATGCAGTAATATTTACAATTAGAGCAAGAAATATTTCTCCATCTGCAAGAAGGATTAGAGAAATAATTGAAGTTGGAAAATATAAAGACAATAAAATTGAAGAAGAAACTGTTGTAAGATGGAATTTCTCAGAAGATAATTTTGAAATAGGAGAATTAGGAAAATATGCAGAAGAATCTTTAAAATATAGAATGGGATATGAAAAACCTTTTGAAGAATCTATAAAAGAAAAGGAAAAAATAATAAAATATTTAGTTAAAAGGGATATAAGAGATCAAAAGAAAATAGCAGATTATATAAAGTTATATTATACAGATAAAGAATCTCTATTAGAAAAAATAAAATGAATTATTTAGTTAAAAAGTTATATCCATATTTTAGAAATAAAAAATATGATATTTATTATACTCAATTCAAAGTATCTATTGAAGAATATATAAAAATTACAATAGAATATTCTTTTTTATTCTCATTATTATCTTTCCTGTCTTTAACATTTGTCTTTATCTTTTTCTTAAAATTCTACAACATTATTTTATTTCTAGTTAGTTTGTTTTTTGGAATTTTTGTAGGAATATCTATTTTTGCATATTTTTATTTTTATCCGGATATGGCAAAAGCAGATTATATAAAGGAAATAGATGATAATTTACCATTTTTTGCATTATATTTCTATTCATATTCTGGTTCTGGAATGAATTTGATTGATATATTTAGATTATTAAATAAAGAAAAAAGATTTGGAGCAATAAATAAAGAAATATCCTATTTTTTATCATTAATAGATATATTTGGATATGATATATTATCTGCATTATTAAATTTGGCAAATAAAACACCATCAGAAAAATTTAAGGAATTTCTATTTGGATTAATATCTGTAATTAGATCTGGAGGGTCTTTAAGAGATTATGCAAAAATATATGCAAAAGAACAAATTGAAGAATATGAAATACAATTAAAATCTTATAATGAAAAAGCAAATCTTTGGGTTACCTTATATGCATTTTTCTTTATAACATTTCCAATTGTTCTATTAATTTTAGCATTTTTATTTTCATTTGCTTCAGGTAATATCTCAATATTAGATTCCCTAACATTTTTCTTTGTTATAATTATACCATTTTCATATATAGCTTATTTATATATGATCCATATATATCAACCAAAAATATAATTACTTCAATATTTGCATATCTTTTACATACATGTCTTCTAACCTATCTATTATTTTCCTAAGATCCCTTTCATCTTTATAAAAATATTCGATTCTATAATCCATTCTACCAACCAATTTCTCCATATTATTTACCCTTATCTTATTTATTTCTTTTATAAACTCTTTATTTTTCTTTATAGACAAATATATAACGGCTCTTTTATATCCATATATTTCTGGATTAATATTTATAGAATATCCTCTTATTATACTTCTTTCATATTCTTTTATGATATTTCTTAACTTAATATAATCTATATTCAAAATTTTAGATAAATAAATTAATGGTTTTCTAAGATTTTTCTCATAAACTTTAATAAAATTCCAAAAGAAATTTTTATCTACATCTATTTCTTTATCTTCTTTAAATTCCTTCATTTTAACTTCTAAAAAGTTATATGGAATTACTATTTTATCTCTTATAAATAATTCTACTTCAAATCCACTTTCTTTTAGATAATTAATTATATACTTTATATTTCTTAGATCATATGAAAGGATTAAAATGTCATAATAGTTATAAAATACACTATAATTTCTCATTCCAAATATTCTAGGTATTTTTATCCTTTCAATTCCCTTTGCCAGTATTCTAAATGATTGAAAACCTATTTTTTTCCATCTAACTGCAACAGTATAATTAAATGCTCCTATTTTCTCTAGCTTTTTTATTCTATAATCAACAAAGGATTTTGACCTTCTTACCATTTCTGATAAATATGATAGAGGATATCGGGAATTTTCTATCAATAATTTTGTGATTTCTATATCAAATTTGTCCAATTTTTTCATATATTTTCTGTATATTTTAAAAATATTTTTATAAATTTTTATCATTTTGTACAAAAATTTGTCAAATATATTCTTTCATAGACTAAAATAAATTATAAAACATGGAGGTCAAAGGAATAATATTGGTAGAACCAAAGAATCCTGTAAACGTAGGAACAATTGCCAGAACAATGGCAGCATTTGGAATAGAGAAATTAATAATAATATCAAATAAAGAAAAATTCAAAGAAATATCTGAAAAAGCCAGAAAAGTTTCAATGGGAGGTGTTCATGTATTGGAAAATGCTGAAATATATAGTTCATTAAAAGAAATAAATGGTAAAAAAATAGGTACAATTAGTATACATGATAATAAAAAATATAGATTCAAATTTATTCCTATAAATAAATTAAAATATTTAAAAGGAGATTATTACTTAGTATTTGGAAGAGAGGTTAATGGATTAACATATGAAGAATTAAAAATTTGTGATTTAATATCTACTATACCAACAAACGATAAATATGGTATATTAAATCTAGCAGTATCTGCAATAATATATATGTACGAATTAAATAAAAATAAATTTTTAGATCTAGCAAAATATCAAAATAAATATAATATATTAAAAACCCTTAGAATCTAATGAACGCCTTCAGGTATACCTTTTCTTTTCCTTATAGAATCTATTATTTGTTGTTGCAAATCCTTTGGTACTTTTTCAAATAATTGATCTTCTAAGAACCATGCACCTTTTCCAGATGTCGCAGATCTTAATTCATCTGTAAATCCAAACATATTTGCTACAGGTACTTTTGCTTTTATTATTGCTCTTTCTTCTTCAACATTCATTTCCAATATTTGTCCTCTTCTAGATTGTAATATTGATGTAACATCTCCAACAGTTTCTGGCAGAGTATCAATTCTAATAATTTGTAATGGTTCATATAATGTTGGCTGCTCCAATATTGCTTCTTTTATTGCATCTTTTGTTGCAGGAATAATTTGAGCAGGACCTCTATGTATTGCATCTTCATGTAATACTGCATCAATTAATTTTACTCTCATCATAATTGCAGGTTCCCATGCCAAAGGTCCCTGATCCATTACTTCCTTAAATCCTTCTACAATATATTCAATTACTTCTGGTAAATGAACAATACCTCTTGTCATATCAATTAATACATTTCCGTTCCATACCATTATAATTCTTCTAGCTTCTTCTTTATCAAATCCTATTTCATTAAATACTTTCCATAAATCTTCTTTCTTTATTCTTCCTTCAGGTATTTTTCCTTCCCTTATATATTCCCTTAATTTTTCATATATCCCTGGAGGCATTGGTTCAATCTGGAAATATAATTTATTATGTTTATTTGGAGATTTACCTTCATGTATTTGTGTTACATTATTTACAGATTCTCTATATACAACAATTGGCTCTCCAACTTTTATTGGTATTCCAAAATCATTTTGTACTCTATATTCAATAATTTGTAAATGTAAATCTCCTAATCCAGATACTAATATCTCTCCTGTATCCTTTCTTTGTTCTACTTTTATTGTTGGATCTTCTCTTTTTATTAATTCTAATGTTTCAATTAATTTTGGTAAATCATTTGGATTTTGTGGTTCAAATGATTTTGTAACTACAGGTTCTAACCAATGTTTTAATTCTTCAAATGTTTCTACAGATTTTGGATCTTGTACTTTTCCAACAATTGTTTCTCCAGGATATAATCCTCTAATTCCAACTAATGCAATGATATTTCCTGCTTTTACAGCATCTACATTTATTCTTTGTATTCCTTTCCATATAGCAACTTGTTGTATTTTTATTTGTCTATTTGCCTGTAATAAATATACATCATCTCCTTTACTTAATGTTCCAGAAAATATTCTAGCAGTTGCAATTTCTTGTTTTGATATCTTATCAATTATAACATTTGTTACATTAATTACTATTGGTCCATTTGGATCTAAATTTACCATTGCTTTTCCTACATCAGAATTTATATCTCCTTTCCATATATGTTGAATTCTGTATTTTTGTGCTTCAACTGGGGAAGGTAAATGTCTAATTACAATATCCAATATAACTTTTGCTACAGGTGCTTTTTTTCTCATTTCTTCTTTTAATTTTTCCTTATCTTCTTCATATTTTTGATATATATCAATAATATCTTTGAATGAAACATTATAATTTTTCATAAATGGAACAGATAATGCCCAATGGAATTTTGCAGAACCAAATGCAACAGATCCATCATTTACATTTACCAACCATTTACCCTTAAGTTCTGGAGGAGAATATTTATCGATTAACTTATTTACTTCAATAACAATTTTCCCTATTTTTTCCATAATTTGCTGAGGAGTTAATTTTAATTCTGTAATTGCCCTATCAGCTTTATTTATAAATAATACTGGCTTTACATATTCTTTTAAAGCAGTCCTTAATACAGATTCTGTCTGAGGCATTACTCCATCTACAAAATCTACAACTACAACAGCACCATCAATTGCTCTAGCAGCTCTTGTAACTTGTCCTGAAAATTCTACATGTCCTGGTGTATCAATCAAATTAATTAAATAATCTTGTCCTTCATATTCATGTACCATAGAAACTGCAGCCCCATATACGGTTATTTCTCTTTCTCTTTCTGTTTCATGCCACCATGTAAACATAGCTTCTCCTGCTAATTCTTCTGCAAGCATTCCTGCACCTGCTAATAAAGAATCAGTTAATGTTGTCTTTCCATGATGTATATGTGCTATTATTCCTATATTTCTTATATTATTTGGATTATTCATAACTTGCAATACCCTTTCAGTTAAAGTCGCCATTTACTATTTTAATTTAAAATATTTTATAAATTATAAAAGGAAAGAATTAAAAAATTATTCTTTTGTAATTTCTAATTCAAATCCCGGTGCTTTGAATCCTACTGCTCTATGATGCCCATCACAAAATGGTTTCTTTTCCGAATAGCCACATCTACATAGATGATATACTGGTTTTCCATCAACTAAAATTTCATATGGCCCATTTTCATATCCTTTTATAACAACTTTTGCCATAAACATTTATAAAAAAATATTCTTAAAAATATTAAATGAGAACGAATATCAAACTAATTATTTCTGGAATATTATCATTATTTGCTTTGTTTTTTCTTCTAAGTTTATCAAATATAAATAATTATCAAATAAAAAATGTTGCTTTGAATATAAATAATCAAAAAATAAGTGCAAAACAAATTTATTTTAATATTTATGGTTGTTATGAATTATACTCAAATAATAGTTATTTTATAATTTATCCTATTGAATCTGCATTAAATTTTGAAATAATTCCTAAAGAATATATTAATACTTCTAAAATAATTATATGTAACGAAAATGTTATATATAATAAAGAATTAGAAATTTGCACCCCAACATTTTGTCCAATGATATGTAATATTGAAGGATGCTATCCTTGTCATCCAACATGTTATAATGAAACATTTTATATAAATATTTCATATCCTGTAATAATTATTACAAATTCCTTTAATTATAATATTTCTAATATAAATTTAGCTATTTTAGATACTTATGTGGTTAAATATAACAATAATTTATATTGTATTGGCCAATGTAATATAAATATAATTAAATTACCAGATAATTATTTGTATAATTTAATATCAGAAATTATTAATAGTATTCCTATTATAACGGTATGAATTTAACAGTATTATATTCTGGAGGAAAAGATTCAAATTATTCATTATATATTTCATCAAAATACCATAAAATTTCTTGTTTATTAAATATAATTCCTGAAAATAATGAAAGTTATTTATACCATTATATAAATTTTGATATAACAAAATTACAATCAAAAGCGCTAGAAATTCCTTTAGAAACATTTTATGTAAATAAAGATGAAGAAAAAACATTAGAAGACGCATTAAAATATTTAAAAGAGAAATATAATGTTGGGGGAGTTGTAACTGGAGCAATAAGATCAATATATCAGGCAACAAGATTTCAAAAAATATGTAAAAAACTAAATTTATGGTGCTTTAATCCTATTTGGTTAAAAAATGAAAAAGAATATTTGTTTGAATTATTAAAAAATAATTTTGAATTTATAATTACAGGATGGTATACATATCCGCTGGATATAAATATTTTAGGAAAAGAAGTGAATGAAGAAATAATAAATAAATTAATTGAATATGGAGAAGAATATAAAATAAATATTGCTGGAGAAGGAGGAGAATATGAAACAACAGTATTATATCAACCTTTATTTAAGAAAAAAATTATAATAGATGATTATGAAATAAGGGTAGAAAAAAATTATGCAGAATATATAATTAAAAAAGCTCATTTAGAATGATTGGAATTATATATACAAATAAAGAAGAATTATCTAAATATGAATTTTTATATCCAGTAGAAGAAATATTAAAAGAGAAAAATATAAAATATAAAATATTTTCTTATAAGGAAAAAATAAATGAAAATATTGAAAAAATAATAATAACAGGAACTGCAATAATGGATTTTGACTATTTAAACTATTTAGATAATTTTAGATTTATAATAGAAAATAATATAAAAACATTGGCAATATGTTCTGGCTCTCAAATTTTAACAAAATTATTAGGATATAATTTAATTGAAAAAGAGATTATTGGAAAATATAGAGTAAAAATAATAAAAGAAAATAAGTTAATAGATAAAGATTTTGATGCATATTTTATTATAACAAAAATACCAGAAATAGATAATAAATTTGAAATTTATGGAGTGATAGAGAATATCCCAGCATTATTTAATTATAAAAATATATATTTTTCTCTTTTCCATCCGGAAGTTTTAAATAAAGAAATTATAATAAATTTTATAGATAATATATAAACCCCTATCAAGGGTGACCTTAGATTATATGAAAAGGTTGAGTTGATAGGGGTACATAATGAGGATACCGTCCCAGTCTGATATAATGATGACGGAGAGACGACTCTGATAAAATTTAAAATATTAAATATGAAATAAAATAAGAAAAATTAAAAACTATTCTTCTACTTTTTCCCTTCCTTTTCCTCCTTTTATTCTAGATTCCGCTAATATTGATGCAATAATAATAATTGCAACTATTACCAATATCCAGAATATTATTTCTTCTGATGGTATTGTTAATTGCGTTGTTGTTCCATATGCTGTATATGTTTGATTTAATGTAAATAATACTTTTCCTGTATTTTGATCAATTATATCTACATATACTGTTACATTATTAGATTCTGCTGTTACATTTAATGGTATTTGCTCTGAATATGTACCTCCAATTTGTACTGTTTGTTGTTCTGGATATACTTTTCCGCCTACAGCATATGCTTGTACTAATAAATTATATATTTGCGTTGTGTTTGCTGATAATACTAAATATATTGTTGTATTTTTACCAATTGTTAATTGTTTATATCCAATCAATGATGCTGTAATTGGATAATATACTGGAACTGTTCCATTTACATATAAATTATATGTATATTGCTGTGCTATTCCATTATAATTAAATACAAATGTTATTGGATAATATCCTGCTTCTAATCCTTCTGGTATATATATTACTACTGGTAATTGTGTTGGCGTATTTGGAGATAATGTTATTGTTGATAATTGCTGAAGCATATTTAATTGCTGTGATTCTACCATTGGTGTTACTTGTAAATCCATTGGTAGATTTGATTCTAATTCTAAGTACAATTCTACAAAGCTTCCTGGTTTTACATTAAATGTATTTGCATATACATTTAATACATTTACAGGTTGTATATTTTGCTCATTTACAGTTATTTGATATGTATATTCATTTATTTCTACCCCATTTTCATATAAGTATAATATAATTGTATAATATCCCGGAGATAATCTAATAGTACTAAATGGTATTATTATTTCTCCTTGTTGTTGTGGACTTATTAATTGTGAATTTTCTAAATTATATATTAAATTTCCATATTGATCATATAATAATAATTGTATTGTTGCATTTACTGTTTGATATCCTGGATTTTCTAATAATAAATTTATGTTATATAATGCAGATCCTAAATTTGTTAATTTATTGAAGTTTGGTGATATTGATAATACCTCTAATTGCCCTCCATATTGATTATTTGATATATAGAATGAATCTGTTGTATATTGTGTTAATACTTGTCCATTTACTAGTACTGCATTTAATTGTTCTGTTATATACATTTGTCCTTCTACATTTTGTAAATAGTAATTTGGTATTGACATTGTTACTAAGTTTTCTCCTGGTTGTAAATTAATATTTTCTTGTGTTTGATATACAATATTTCCTTGTGAATTATATAATGTTAATGTTAAGGTTGCAGATTGAATATTTGTTTCTGTATTTTGTACATATACTACTGATTGTACATTTAATCCATATTCCTGTACTTGCTGTTGAGAAATTACCTGAGGTAATTGTACAATAGATAATGATAAATTATATGGCAAATATACAATTGAATAATATTGTTGTTGCGACAAGAGTTTTTCAGTATTGTTTTGATATATTAATGCTACTGTTGCATTTACTGTAATATTACTTACTGTAGTAGTTATCTCTGTACATACATAATTTGTACATGTTTGTACTACTTGCTGTTGCTGTGCTAAATTTAATATTTGTGGATTTACTGTAATTGTATATATATTATTTCCTGTATATACAGCTATTGGTTCATAATATTGATATATTAAATTATTATTTGGTCCATATATATTGAAATACAAATATGCTTCATATGGTTTTTGTTCTACTCCCAATAATTTTACTGTAAATGTCAATCCATTGCTAATATAATTTCCTAATAATGTTGATGCTTGTGGTTCTATTACTATTTGTTGTGATTTTACTGCAAATGCTACTATTGCTAATGCTAAAAGAAAGCCAAATATCTTTTTAAATGTTACTGCAAATTTGTTATCCATATGAAATAAAATTTTGAGAAAATTTTTTAAATGCTACCACTACTTCTTATAGAATATATTTCACTATCCCCAGGAAGATATTTAATTATATCATCTATATCAATTTTAAATATTTTATTTATTTCTTTTGCAATATCTAATGGTTTCTTGTTTCCTGGAATTAATATAACATAATTTTCATATTTATTTATAATACTTTCAGGAATTCCTGGAAAAATTTCAAAATCTTTGAATCCAAAGGCGATTTCCAATTTTACTTTTAAATAATTCTTTTTTCCATATATCATAAAAGATCCTTTTTTAATATACATTCCAGAAGGTGCTTTTTTAGAAACTTGTTCTGGATATACATAATATACATCAACTGATGATAATTTATTTTTCCATGCTCTTGAATATGAACTAACAAATTTTGCAGCTTCATATATATCATTTTCTTTTGCTTCTTGTCCATTTTTTAATATACCAAAAGGAGAACCAATAATATCTGCATGAAGAACAAGATCCTTTTTCTCTAAATATTTATTTATTAAAATTTCATTTGTATTTACATCTTTTCCAGCAATTAGTAAAAATCCATTTGATGTAAACATCCATCTAAATTTTTCATACCATTTTTTATTTCTTTTTCTTTCCTCTTTCTTTTTTTCAACCTCAATTTCTTTTTCAATATTTTTTAATTTTTCTTCATTTTCTTTAATTAATTTTTCCAAATTTTCTTTTTTATTTTTTAATTCTCTTATCTTTTCATATAATTCATTTATATTTTCATATATATTTTTCCTAATATCAATTTTTATTTCCATTTTTCCAACATATATTATAGAATAGACATTTCTTACATTTTTCAGTATAATTTTTTCCTGGATCTTCCTTATTTTCTATCATATCTAATATTTTATCTTTTATTTCCAAAATTCTCTCTATTTCTTTCTTATTTTTAAATTCAATTTCCTTTTTATAATTATCTTTTACATACAATATATATCCTTTCTCTATTTTATACTTGGGAAATTCATCCTTTAATAATAAATAATATGAATATAATTGAGTAATATGCTCTCTTTTAAAAAATCCTGATTTTATTTCATAAGGAATTATAAAATTTCTATATATTTCTAATCTATCTACTCTTCCAACAATATTATATTTTAATGACGTAACATCCAATTCTGTCATAATTTTTGGCTCTAGACCATCCCAAAGCTCTATTCCATATAAATCATTATTTATAATAAAATTAAATACATTTTTCGCCCTTTCCTCAATATCTTTTGAAATATAATTAAATGATTTTATCTTTATTGTATTTATATCCATATTTAATTTTTCTATTTCTTCTTTAAACTCATCTATTACTTTATCAATTATTTCTAACAGAAATTTATTATATAACTCTAAAATATATTCAAATCCTTTATTTTCCTTTATATTATATATTATTTCCTTTTCTTTCTCATTTATATTATCAAAAATTGAATGAACAATAGATCCAAAAACTTTTTTTTCTGTACTTTCTTCTTCATATCTCAAAACCCTTTTCAGATATACTTTTCTAGGACAAAACATATAATCTGTAATATCTGTTACTCTAACAAATTTATCATTAATTTCCACTTTATTTTATTCTTTTTAATATTTTTATAAATATAGTAATATGGACATAAAAGAAATAATGAAAATACAAGAAGAATTTCAAAAAGAAGCTTTTCCAGATTTTTGGAACATAAAAAATGAAGAAGACTTTTATAACAAATTATTATATTTAGGAGTAGCATTATCTGGAGAAGTCGGAGAATTTAATAATTTAGTTAAAAAATTATATAGAAGTAAATTTTTCAAAAAGGAAAATATTGAAAATATTGATGAAAAAATAAGAGAAGAGTTTGCAGATATATTTATCTATTTATTATTAATTGCAATGTTATTAAATATTGATATAGAAAAAGAATTCTTGAAAAAACTAGAAATAAATAGAAAAAGGTTTATAGAATGAAAATATTTATTACTGGAAAACCTGGATCTGGAAAAACAACATTAGTAAAAAAATTATATGAAGAATTTCAAGATAGATTTTTTGGATTTTATACTGAAGAGATAAGAGAAAACAAAGAAAGGGTAGGATTTAAAATAATAACTACATGGGGAGAAGAATTATTATTAGCATCAAAAAATATAAAAACAGAATATAGATTAAAAAATTATTTTATAATAAAAGAAAATATTGATAAAGTAAGTAAAAAAATATTAGATAACATTGTTATAAATAAAATATTGTTGATAGATGAAATAGGAAAGATGGAATTTTTCTCAGATATATTTAAAGAATTGGTGAATAAAGTAATAAATGATGAAAATATTGATTTATTAGCAACAATCAATTTGTATTATTTGTCAATGATAAAAAATAACTATATTTATTTAACTAGAGAAAGCTTTAATAAAATTTATAAAGAACTAAGAGAATTAATTAAAAAATGACAAAAATAATATTGGATAAGAATGCATGTATATCTGCAGGAATATGTATTGCATTAGCTCCAGAGATTTTTCAATGGGATGAGGACAATAAAGCAAAAGTAATTTTATCAGAAACTAATGATAAAAATTTAATCGAAAAAGCAAAGAATGCTGAAATAGCATGCCCTGCTCATGCAATAAAAGTATTATAAGATGAAAATAAAAGTTGAAGTAAATAAGGAAACTTGTATTGGATGTGGAACATGTATAGCGGTAGCTCCAGAAATATTCGAATTTGATAATGATGGAAAATCAAAACCAAAAACTGAAATAATAGAGGATCAAAATCTAATAGAAAAGGCAAAAGATGCTGAGGCAGCATGTCCAACACATTCTATAAAGTTAACAGAAATTAAAGATTAATGAAATATATTATAGATATAGATTATAAAAAATGTATAAATTGTTTTGCATGTTATTTAATAAATAGAGATATTTTTGGGATAAAAGAAAATAAGATATATTTAAAAAAGAAGATAATCGAAGATGAAAATGAAATAAATGATCTAATTGAGGCTGCAAAAGCATGTCCTGCAAATGCTATATATTATCAAATAGTAGAGGAAGATTAATAAATTTCAATATATTTTTTATCTATATGGCATTTTATAATATATTCATAAACTTACTTACTCAGATGGGATTCTTTAATGTTATCATTCCCTTCCTACTTGTGTATTCAATTATTTATGGTTTGCTTGCAAAATATAAAATAATTGGTGATCCATATAAAAGTGATGCCGAAGGGAAAGCAACAAGAAGTTTAATTTCAATGATTGCCGCTGCAATAGGATTTTTTGTTGTTGCAGCAGCAAATGTTGTTCTTGAAATGTTAACATTAATTCCATACTTTGTTCTATTTATTTTAACAATATTTTTACTTTTATTAGCAATTGCTCCATTTATTACATCTGGAGGTGAAATAAAAATTGAAGGAAAAACAAGAAATATATTATTAGCAGCTTCTATAATTGCATTTTTCTTAATAACTATGTTTTCTTTAGGATTATTTAATTATCTGGCTGGAGTATCTAGCTATTTTTCCTCTGGATATACTATTCAAATAGTAGAAACTTTATTAGTATTAGGAATACTATTTGGAATAGTATATTGGATTGTTAAAGTACCGGCTAAAGAAGAAAAAAGTTCTCAATCAAAATGATATATAACTTTACAACAAACTTTATTTCTTTGTTATCTCAATATGGATTATTTGATTTAATTTTACCATTTCTACTAATATTTTCACTAATTTATATGATATTAGAATTATCCAGTTTATTAAAAACAAATCCTGATGATCCTGTTGGAAGAAAATTAAATGCAGTCTTTGCATTTTCTTTTGCTTTAATTTCTTTAGCTAATCAAAATCTAATTTATTGGCTATTATCATTTATCCCAAATGCTTCAATAGCTATATTAGCATTTTTCTTATTAGCCATAGTTATTAGTTTAATGGGAAAAAACATACCAGGAATTGCAAGAGCATTATTGGCATTTCTTGTTATTGGAATAATACTATGGTTAGCAGTAAATGCATTAGAATTTCAAAGTAGTTCAAATTATCAGACAGCAGGAGTAATTTCTTATGTAATAAATTATTTAATACAATCTGGTCTTTTAGAAATTATAATTATTTTCTTATTACTATTCTTAGCAGTATATTGGATAATTGGTGGAAAGGAAAAGAAGGAAGAAAAGGAAGAAGATAAAGGGGGAACACCAATTATAATTACATCTAAATAATGGACGTAGCATCTTTTATATATTTGTTATTTTCTGAATATGGAATATTTACAATTATTGCTCCTTTTCTTCTAATCTTTTCTCTTACTTATGGATTATTAAGAAAGACAAACCTATTTGGAAAAGATAATCCTGCAAAAGAAAAATTATATGGAATAATAGCATTAGCAATATCTTTTTATTATATATATGATTTAGGCGGTGTAATATTTACACAACACTTTTTATCATTCTTCTTCTTTGAAGTATTAGTCCTCTTCTTTATTTTAATGATAATTTCTCTATTTGGAATAATAAGTAAACCATATGAATCAAAAGATCCATTATATCAAAAGTATAAAAATACAGCATACAATTCATTGGTAGGTATACTTGGATTATTAGTATTATTTGCTTTTATGTATGCTTCTTCTCAATCTTTTAATTTATTTGGACAATCTTCAGCAAATATTCTATCTATGATACTTACAATTTTAATAAATACAGGTCTTTTACCAGTAATTATAATAATTGGAATATTAATTGGAATAATATATTGGATAATACATCCAGGTTCGCCTAATACTAAAAAGAAAACAAAATATATTATTATTGGTGCAGGAGAATCCCCATATCAACTAGTAGAACAAATATCTAAAAAATAGTATATAAAATATAATTTATGGTTGTATTAGTAACAGAAGATAAGAAGATAAAAGATGTTGTAAAATATATTGCACAGGGTGAAGATATCGTAGTAACAGATAATAAAGGAAAATTTTTAGGAATATTACAGAATGATAGAGCAATAAGATATTTATATAGACCAGAAACAAGTTTAAGTAAAATAATAGTAAAAATAAAGCCATTAAAAGGATATGATATAGTTGAAATAATTGAGAAATTAGTTAATTCAAATATGAGAGCTACTTTTGTTAAAGAAGATGATAAAATAGAAGTAATAAATATATTTGACGTATTAAGAAATATTTTAGAAGATAAGAAAATTTTAGAAAAATTAGAAATTGAAGAAATAATGAATCCTGCTTATACAATTGAAGAAAAAGAAAGCATTAAAAAAGCAATTGGATTAATGAAAGATAAAGGTATATCTAGATTAATAGTAGTTAATGAAAAAGGAGAAGCTGTTGGTATTTTATCTTTATCAGATATATTAAGATATTTATTGATTGAAAATAATGAAAGATTAAGATCTCCTGAAGGAAAAGATCTTGATATAGAAATAAGATCTGTAATGAGTAATAAATTAATATTTGTAAATAAGGAAGAAAATATTGAAAACTTAATTAAATTATTAATTGATAATAAAATATTTTCTATACCTGTATTAGAAAGAGGAAAACCAGTTGGAATTATTACAGCAAAAGATATGTTAGTTCATTATTTACAATATAAAAAAGAAAAAGAATATAATATTATTGTACATGGAATACCTTTAGATGAAATAGATAAAAAATATATTAGAAAAAAATATGAAGAATTCTATAAAAGATATAAAAATATATTAGGAGAGAATATAAGATTAATATTACATGTTAAAAAAATAAATGAAGATATAAAAAATAGAAAAATATATTATGAAATAAAAGCAAAGTTAATAAGCGATAAGGGAAAAATAAATGTTGATGATAATGGTTATGATTTCTATTCTACAGTAAAGGATATATTTGAAATATTAGCAAATGAAGCAGAAAAAATAAAACATAAAAATGAGAGAGAATATATGCTGGAAAATATTTTTAAGAATGATGTAATACAATACATTTAAAATGATAGTAATACCTGGCGATATTGTAAAGAATAAAGATGAAAATACTTATGAAAATAATGGAAAGTATTATTCAAAATATTTAGGATTGCTAGAAGAAAAGGGAGAAAAAATAAAAATAACAAGATTATTTGGTTATTATATACCAAAATTAAATGATATAGTAATAGGAAAAGTTATTGATGTAACACCAATTGGTTGGCTAATAGATATAAATTCTCAATATTTAGGATATTTGTTACTAAAAGATATGAATATAGAAAATATAGATCCAAATGACTTATATACATATGAAGATTATGTTCTATGTCAAATAATAAAAATAACAAAAAACAAAATAATAAATTTAATAGCAAAGAAAAAAGAAAAATTAAATGATGGATTAATAATTGATGTAGATCCAATGAAAATACCTAGAATAATTGGAAAAAATTCTTCAATGATAAATATGTTAAAGGAATTATTAAAAGTTGAAATAATTGTTGGGCAAAATGGAAGGATATATATTAATGGAGAAGAAACAAATGTATTAAGAACAGTAAATGCTATAAAATTTATTGAAGAAAATTCTTATAAAAAAGGCCTGACAGAAAAGGTTAAAGAAATGATTGAGAAAAATAAAATATGACAAAAAGATTTGACGGAAGGGAATATAATGAAATAAGAAAAATGAATATTAAGCTAAATGTAGTTGAGAATGCAAAGGGATCTGCTATATTTTCATTTGGAGATACTGTTGCACTAGCTGCAGTATATGGACCAAAACCATCAAAAATGTCTGTAGATTATGATAAGGCATTTTTAAGGGTTAGATATAATATGTTAACATTCTCTGTACCTGAAAGAAAAAAGCCAACCCCAGGAAGAAGAGAAATTGAATTATCTGAAGTAATAAAAAGAGCTTTAGAACCTGCACTGTTTTTAGATGAATTACCTGGAAGTATTATTGATATATATGTAGAAATATTAAATGCCAATGCAGGAACAAGAACTGCAAGTATTAATGCCGCTTCATTAGCATTAGCATTAGCTGGAGTTCCAATGAAAGATTTAGTTACTGCTGTTGCAGTTGGAAAAATTGGAGAAAAAATTGTAATAGATTTAAATAAAGATGAAGAAGATTATGATTCTGAAAAATTAAAAAATGATAAGGAAAAGAAGAAATATATAAGTTATTATGGGGAAGGAAGAGCTACAGATATTCCTGTTGCTATAATTCCAGATGAAAAAAAAATTACTTCTATTCAATTAGATGGAGAAATAACAAAAGATGAATTAAAAGATGCTTTAAATCTTGCCTTAGAAAAATCTTTAGAAATAAAAGAAATAATGAAAAAAAGTTTACTAAACAATTTTTCTATTACCAAACTTAAGTGATAAAATTTATAAATTACAAAGTACTTTTTTGAAAAATGGATAAAAAAAGATTTATATTATCTTCTCTATTAGGTATAGGAATTACCAATATTCTTTCAAATATAGTACATTCGCAAACAAGTAATTATGGAATATATAATGGCTTAGGTTCTTCTTTACAAACAGGTTTTGGATCATCATTATATGAATTAGCTTCAATTTTGCCACCTCAATATAATACTGCTGCTACACAAATAGGGTTGCCAGCATATACAGGAGCGATAATTTTAGCTACTGTTATGTTTTTATTATTCTTTGCAGTATATTATATAATAACCAGTTCTTTTACATCAAAAGTAGGAATTTCTGGAAATACATCTGTAGAAAGAGCAATAATAATATTTATAATAGCTTTAGCAATATTGTCAGTATTCTTAATTGGTCCATTTTTAGCATATATGTTAGTAGCATTTGGATTAATATCAGTTGCCGCTTTTGTCTTTTTTGCAATAGCTATTATTATAATGACTACGTGGTTTAAAGGAAAGACTTATTATCATCAATTAAAAGTAGAACATGTGGGTGCCAAAAAATTACACTATAAACAATATGATGAAGAATTAATAAAAGGAGTGAAAGCTAAAGCGGAAGTAGAAAAATATGAAAGAGAGTTAAAAGCAAGTAATAAAACTAAAGAAATTTTGAAATTATTAAAGAAAATATTACCAGGAACTGCCAGGACAAGTCCTTTAAAATTAATCGAAAAAAGAATTAATAATTTAAATAAAGAATTTAAAAGATTTATAAACAAAAGATATCCAAATGAATTAATAAAAATTCTAGATAATCAAAAACTATCACCAGCAGAAAAATCACAAAGAATTCTAAGTATATATCATCAAATAGCTCATGATCATGCTAGAATTAAACATGAAATTGAATCTATTCTAAATTATCTTAACAATTTATTAAATACTAGTAATATTAGATCACCTAAATTTCATTCGTTAATAATTAGATTAGAAGCAGATATAAAAAATAGATTTAATGGAATAACCATAGAAATAAACAAAGTTATAGATCACATAAATCAACAGTTACATCTTAATTTACAGCATTTTGGCATAATTAAATAAATTTTATATAAGCAACTTCTAATTTTTTATTATTTTATTTTTTAATTTAATATTATATTTATCTCAACAATATAACCATATCATACTAACAAATATTTTGCTTATGAACTAATAGAATAAAACTTATACAAAAAAGTAATCTAAAATAATAAATATTGATCTATCAAACATAAGGAAAAGGAATATTTTAAGATTGAGATCTTATTCTTCTATAAATTTTTTTATTGCCAAACTTTCTGCATAATCATCAATATCTAATGTTATAATATATCCAATAGAAACTTCATGCAAGCTATGTCCTGCTCTTCCAATTCTTTGTATTAACCTTATAATTTGTCTAGGAGAATTATATTGAACTACTGCATCAACATATCCTATATCAATTCCCAATTCTAATGAGGATGTTGCAACAATTGCTTTTAATTTTCCTTCTTTAAATAATTTTTCATTTCTTTCTCTTACTTCTTTTGATAAAGAACTATGATGTATTTCTATTGGATAATTTGGTATCCACATTTTAAATCTTGAAACCAATAATTCTGCCATTTCTCTAGTATTTACAAATATTAATACAGATCTATGTTTATCTATTATTTCCTTCATTTTCCTTAAACTCCATGCAATTTTTGGACTCCAATTAAATCTTTTTGCTAATTCTAAATCTTCATTAGTTATTTGAGGATAAAATATTTCTACATGATATCTCTTTTCTGCATACCAATATGCAATATCAAAATTTCTATATCCAAATAAAAACTTGCCCGCTTCTTCTAAATCTCCAATAGTTGCAGATAACCCAATCCTCTGAAATTC
The DNA here is from genome assembly GCA_049974095.1 of Nanopusillaceae archaeon. Lineage (GTDB taxonomy): Archaea > Nanobdellota > Nanobdellia > Nanobdellales > Nanobdellaceae > Nanobdella. Next base: position 28,265 of record JBMFJD010000001.1, read on the forward strand.
TCCAGAATAATTTACCAATCTTTCTAATCCTAAAGATAATTGTATCCCTCTTTTTTCGTTCAATAATTCATGTACTTCATCAACAATTACAAATCTAACAGTTTTTAATTGTTCTCTTAATCTTTTTCCTAAAAATAATATCTGAAATGTTTCTGGTGTTGTAATTAAAAATTCTACAGGTTTTCTTGATAATTTTTCCCTTTCTCTTACATCTGTATCTCCATGTCTAACTGCAGTTGTTATATTTAAATTATCACACCACCATTTTATTCTATCTAATAAATCTCTATTTAATGCCCTCAATGGTGTTATATATATTCCTAATAGTTTATTTTCAATTCCTTCCTTTTCTTTTATATCTAATATCTTTGAAAATATTGGTAAAATTGCTGCTTCTGTTTTTCCAGAACCTGTAGGAGCAACTATTAATGTATTTTTTCCTTCTAAAATTTTTGGTATTGCAATTTCTTGTATTGGATTGAAATCTGAGAATTTTGAATAAAACAAATCCAATATTTCTTTCCTTAATTTAATATCTTTTTTTCTATTCACTAAATAATATTATAGAAAAATAAACTTAAATATAATAGATAATTTTATATATTACGAAACTTTTTCTTTTTTATCAATCTTAATAATATATTAAACAAATAACTAAAAAATAAGGAATGCTAAAAATAAATTATAATTCTTTTTCTTCAATTAGTATCCCATCAAGAGTATAAACTTCATATTTTTTAATATTTTTTGCAATTGGACCTTGAAATTCTCCGACTTCCCATAAACCAGATAAATCTGAAAATGTGGGTAAAAAAATAACTGTTTTATTATCTTTATATCCAATAACGAATACTTTTTCATATATTACTTCCCCTATATTTGTTATAATTTTCTTTGCAAAATGATGATGACCAATTGCATAATATTTCCCCTCTAATTTCGTTTTTAAGTGACCATGCGTAAATACTACATTTTTTATTTTTAATGCTTTCAATACTTTAACATTTTTTATCCCATATGGAATTAATTCTTCAATATCTCCATCATGATTACCTTTAATAATAAATATTTTATTAAAATCTTCAGATATTTCATTTAAAAATATTGGAATATCTGATAATTCTTGAAAAGATGTTTTTGGAATATTATGTTTCAAATCTCCATCAATTATTAAATATTTTGCATTAAATTTCTCCTTTATTTTCCTTATCTTATTTAATATATAATCTGTTTGAGATGGTATATTTATACCCTTCATTGATAATTCTTTCTCTATTCCTAAATGTAGATCAGAAATTACTAAAATCTTATTAAAAAATATTAAACCTTCTGTTCCAGTAAATTTTATCATTTAGATACTTCAAACAAAATTTTTCTAATTTGATTTATATCTTTTGCATTTTTTAATTTTTCTCTTATTTCTTTTACTTTATTTATATCATCAATTAATATTACCATATCTCCAATTGCTTGTCCAGGTAATCCTTTATTAAATCTTATTCTAACATTTCCTTTATTTCCATGTATATCAACTATTTTTCCGATAAATATTTTCTTTCCAGGACTTACCCATAAAACATTTTTTCCCAGTAATTTTATTGCACTATTTTTATCTTCTATTCCCTCAAATTTTACTATTAACTGATTTTGATATATTTTATGTCTTCCCATCCTATAATTTATTATTATTCCTTTCATCTTATTTTGATATTGCAAAATCTTTAAATATTTTACTTAATGTATTCATTATATTATTATCAATGTATTCAACTCCTTCTTTACTTAATTCCTTTATCATTTCTTCTTTATAATTTATATCATTCATTGTTCCAATTTTATTTCCATTATAATCATATATTTCAATTCCCTCATCTTTAACTATATATATTTTGCTTTTATTTAAATATATATCGTATGATTTATTTTTCTCTTTATCAATTATTGTATATTTATATTTCATAATTATTTCTTCTTTCTTATCTTCAATCAAATTTCTTATAAATCTTGTATAATATAATATTTCTTCTTTAAATTTTTCCATTTCAATTAAATCAAACTGTTTGTTTTTATATTTCTGTATATTATCCTCTAGTTCCTTTATTCCATTTAATTCTACAGATATATTCTTTTCTATATAATTTAATAATTCCTCATTAAATAATTCTTTAAATTTATTCTTTAATGTTTCATAAATCATTAAATAATTATCTATTATTTTCTTTTCATTTTCTTTATCAATTATTTGTTTTAAATTTTTCATTTCAGAAATAAATTTATCTGCTTTTTCAAATACTTTCATTAAATCTTCGTATTTATATTCATTTACTAAACCATGTTCAAAATCTTTTCTCATTTTCCATACTTCTTCCAAATCATTTACATATTTATTATCTAATAATCCTCTTTCAACAAATAATTTTCTTAACATTTCTGGTGTTTCTTTTGGATCTCCAGGTAATAAACCATAATCCATTATAACAGATTGGCCTACAGTTATCATTGCAACTGCAAGATCTTCAATAATTAAATTATTTATTGTATTCTTTAATTTTTCTCTAGCTTCCTTTATTGCTGTCTCTGCAGCATTTATATATTTTTCAGAAGCTTCTTGAGATGGCTTTATTATTCCTTTTAATAATAATTGCTTCCATGCAATAAACATTCCTCTATCATATAACGCAATCCCATCTCTTAAAAAAGTAATTATTACAGGATTTGATTCTGATAATGATAACCAATATTCTGTTAATGTATAAACTTGTGGATGTAATATTTTTTTAGATCCTGTTATCAATTTTGCCTCCATAGCTTTTTCAGTTATTATACTAATTAATTTTGCTTTTAATTCTTCAAATGTATGCTGTTTTACATCCGTATCATCTATTACAACATATACATCTATATCAGAAGATTCTATACTTCTTCCCTTAACTTGAGATCCTGCTAATACATATGCAACTACATATCTTTGCAATAAATCAATTATTAATTTTTTATGAACAGATGTTAACTTTATTATTTCAATAAAACCTTTATCATATAAAACATTTCCTAAGGATAATAAATCAATTAACTCAAATCTTGAATCCATAGAAATTCCTTTTATATCTTCTATTAATAATACATGTAACCATATATCCATCTTATTATTCTTAATTATTTCCAAATATTTTGTTATAAAATCTGTTTTTAATTTTATTTTTTCATCAGGTTTTAAATCAAAATCAGATATAACAACAACCCAATGTTTATATGTTTCTATTTCTCTTTTAAATTTTTCAAAAATATCTTCACTTACTATTACATTGCTATAATTCATTAATCCTTTTAATAATTCTAATATATTTTGATCTTTTTCTTTAAATTCTACTATTGATAATATTCTATCTCTATATTCACTATTTAATATCTCATCTTTTAGATTATCCATTTATATAAAATCATTATAAATATTTAAATTCTTTTTTTAAACCATTCTTCATACTTATTTATATCTATATTCTTCTCTTCTTTTTTTTCTTCTTTTTTCTCCTCATTTTTTTCTTGATTTAAATATGATTGACTTAATTTAATTAATTCATTTACAACATAATTTTTTAACTCCTCCAAATTTTGTGGTTCTTCTTTAAATCTCTTAAAGTATAAATTAATATTATCTTCTTTATACCTTGGAATAACTTGAATAAAAATATGCTTTGTAGATTGTTTAGTTTCTCCAGAAGATAATATTATATTTACTCCATCAAACTTTAGTTTATCTTTTAGTACATAAACAATATATTTTGCTATTGTAAACATTTTCTGATTTATCACATCATTTAATATTGAATAATCCTCTATATGTAATTTTGGAAAGATTAGAAAAGTACCTTTTGATGGAGGATAGATATCAAACACAGAAATTATGTCATTATCTTCATAAATAATATATGAAGGTACTTCCTTATTTGCAATTTTACAATATATGCATCCGTCCATAGAATTATAAATTATCATATTCTATTAAATATTTTATGATAAGCTATTCATTAATCATGGTTATAACAATAATTCCTCTATTAATATATGCTTTTCTATTATATCTTTCAGAAAATTTAATATTAAAATATATTTCAAAATACTCTAAATATTATTCCTCTTGGCCAGAATATTATTTATTAATTTATACTGCAGGTATTGCTTCTGGATTACAAGCATTTTTACCTGGATTAGCAGTAGTATTAAATGGAAATCCTAAATTAGCATATTATTTTCAATTATATAATGTTGTATTAGATTATACTATTACTTTAGGAACTTTTATTTTAGGATTTAATTTTAACGAAAAATTAATTGATAGTAATATTCTTGCTTTTATTACTATTGCTTTAATTGCTCAAATTATTGTACTAATATTTAAAGAAATTAATTTTTGGATGGGTGCAATATTGTATATTATTTTCCTTCTTATTACAATATATATATTTTATAGATACAGAAAAAAAGATCAAACAAAAGTAGAGTATAAAGATTCTTTTTATGAATACTTTAAAGCTCTTGTATTTGCATTAGAGATTGCTCTTGCAGTATCAATAATATATATTGGTGGTAATATCTTAAATAATATTGCAAATACTTTCCAATCTTTGGGTTTATCAATTCCATTAATTGGATACGTAATCTCCCTAATTTTATTTACATTGCCAGATATTTTATATGGTCATATTTCCTGGTTCAAAAAGAAAGATTTAAATATAAGTATAGCATCTATAACAGGAGAAGAATTATCAGAACTTACATTATTTATAGGTATTATTGCAATGATAAATCCAATAATTTTTGGACCATCTGATATTATCCCAATAATATCTTCAATGTCTGCTATATATTTATCTATACTTATTTTATATTTATTTTCATATAAAGGAAGAATCCCAAGATGGATTGGAATTATTTTAATATCTTTAGGAATAATTTTGGGATTTATAAATGGAATTGCAAATATATCATAAATTTAAAAATTTATTTATAATTTTTAATTTAAAATGAGAAGAAGTTCAAGAAGATGGAAAAAATATTTAAGATCTAGATGGAAATGGCAAAAGAGAAGAATTAGAGAAGAAAAAAGATTAAGAAAAATTGCAAGATTAAGAGCTTTATAAATACTAACCTTTTTAAATATTAAAACAATTTATCTAATACATACCCCTGTAATATAAATCCTACCGAAAACTATGAGGTAGGATAATAATACAGGGAACAAATGTGGAGATAATCTGAAAAGGGGATAAATGCAGTGGAGATAGCGGCCGTACTTTTCGGGTTTAGGCCCGCGGTGGGTTAAATCCACCGAATTCCCGTTGATCCTGCGGGGGGCCATCGCTATCCCCCTTCGGCTAACCCATGGAAGGTGAGGGGTACCGGGTAAGGTATCTCGCCGCACGGCTGAGTAACACGTCGACAACCCTTCCTCGGGAGGAGAATAACTCCGGGAAACTGGGGATAATTCTCCATAGGGAATGAGGTGTGGAATTCCCTCATTCCCGAAAGGAGTTAGGATAATCCCTTCTAGCTCCGCCCGAGAAAGGGTCGGCGGTCCATCAGGTAGTTGGCGAGGTAATGGCTCGCCAAGCCTAAGACGGGTAGGGGCCGTGAGAGCGGAAGCCCCCAGATCGGCACTGAGACAAGGGCCGAGGTCCTACGGGATGCACCAGGGGCGAAACCTCCGCAATGGGTTAAAGCTTGACGGGGGGAGGGGGAGTGCCTGGGGTTTCCTCAGGCTTTTGGGGAGTGTAAAAAGCTCCCTGAATAAGCGGTGGGCAAGAGGGGTGGCAGTCGCCACGGGAATACCTCCGCCGCGAGCGGTGGCCTCGTTTATTGGGCCTAAAGGGGCCGTAGCCGGGTTGGTGTGACTCCTGTGAAATCCGTGGTATTAATACCACGGGCGTGCAGGGGTTACTACCAACCTAGAGGATAGGGGAAGCCGATGGTATTCCCGGGGGAGTGGCGAAATGCAGTAATCCCGGGAAGACCACCCGAGGCGAAAGCGCTCGGTTACCCTATTCCTGACGGTGAGGGCCGAAAGCTGGGGGATCAAAAGGGATTAGAGACCCCTGTAGTCCCAGCTGTCAACGCTGCGGGCTACTTGCTGGGTGGACCTAGAGTCCACTCAGTGGGAAAGGGAAGCCGTTAAGCCCGCCGCCTGGGGAGTACGGCCGCAAGGCTGAAACTTAAAGGAATAGGCGGGGGGGCACACAAGGGGTGGGGTGTGCGGTTTAATGGGACCTGACACCGGAAACCTTACCGGGGGCGACAGCAGAATGATGGTCAGGCTGAAGACCTTACCAGACACGCTGAGAGGAGGTGCATGGCCGCCGTCAGCTCGTGCCGTGAGGTCTCCTGTTAAGTCAGGAAACGAGCGCGATCCGTGCCCGCAGTTGCGACGGGAGTGATTTCACTTCTGGGACACTGCGGGGACTGCCGGGGAAACCCGGAGGAAGGCGCGGGCGACGGCAGGTCCGCATGCCCCGAATCCCCCGGGCTACACGCGCGCAACAATGGGCGGGACAAGGGGAACCGACCCCGAAAGGGAAAGGAAATCCCCAAACCCGCTCTCAGTCCAGATTGAGGGTTGAAACTCACCCTCATGACGGTGGAATCCCTAGTAATCGGGGGTCACTATTCCCCCGGTGAATACGTCCCTGCCCCTTGCACTCACCGCCCGTCAAGCCAACCGAGTCGCCTTCTGGTGAGGCCTGGCAAAACCAGGTCGAACCGGGGGGCGGCGAGGGGGGCTAAGTCGTCACAAGGTAGCCGTAGGGGAACCTGCGGCTGGATCTAGTTTAATCTCCACTGCAATCCCCAAATTTTATTTCCCTTTCTTTTACCATATTATAATGTTTGAGATAAAGTATAGAGATGGAGCTGGAAGAATTGGAATACTGAAGTACAAAAATAAAAAAATAGAAACTCCTATTTTGTTACCTGTAATAAATCCAAATAATTCAATTTTACCTATAGAGGATATAAAAAAATATAAAATAAGTGCAATAATGACAAATGCCTATATTTTATATAAAAAGAAAGTAAATGAAGATATACATAAATATTTGAATTTTAATGGGATAATAGAAACTGATTCTGGATCATATCAAATATTACATTATAAAAAGGAATTAGAAATAAATAATAAAGAAATTATAGAATATCAAATAAGAATTAATTCTGATATTATTAATGTATTAGATTTACCAACAGATATTGATAAATCTAGAGAAGAAGCTGAAAAAGAATTAAATATAACTGTTGAGAGAATAAAGGAAGGTATTGAAATAAAAGGAGATAAATTAATAAATGGAGCAATACAGGGAGGAGTATATGTTGACTTAAGAAAAAAAGCAGCAGAAATTGTAAGAAATTTAAATGTAGATATATTTGCAATTGGAACAATTGTTCCCTATATGATAAATTATAAATTTGATAAATTATTTGAACTAATTATTGAACCAAAAATTATTTTACCATTTAATAAACCGGCTCATTTATTTGGAATGGGTCATACATTAACATTACCTTTATCTATTTATCTTGGAGGAGATATATTCGATTCTGCTTCATATGTTTTATTTGCAAAAGATAAAAGAATATTAACACCATATGGAACATTTAGATTTGATGAAACAAAAAATATTTATTTAGAAACAAAAAATAATTTATATCACTTAGAAGAATTAAAAGATCTAGATGAAAAAGAATTAATAAAGATAATTGCAGAACATAATTTATATACATTAATAAAAGAAATAGAAATAATAAAAGATGCTATTAAGAATCAATATTTAACTGATTTAGTTCTAATTAAAGCACATGTTCATTATTCAATATATAAAGCAACAAAAAAAATATTAGAGAAATATTATGAATATCTAAAAAATTTAGAACCTGTAAGAAAAAGATCTGGAATTTTCTATGGAGGAGAATTGAATGAAATTAGAGTAGATGTAAAAAGAGCAATTGAAAGATTAAACGAAAGAGTTGATAAAAAAGATATTGAAGAAATATATGATTATGTTTATCCTTTTAATTCATTTAAAAATATAAAATGAACCTATATGAAAAATATACAAAGAGAGAAATAAGATTATCAAAAAAATTTAAGAAAAATTCTGAGATAAATATAATAGCTTTAGAAAGTAATACAAAAGATTTTGCTTTAAATATAATAAAAAATATAGATAAAAAATTTAATATGAATTTTAAAATAAATTTAAAAACATATAAAAAGATTGAAGAAATAGAATTAACTAAAGATAGTATATTAATTTTGCCAATTGAAGGAATTTTCTTATCTTTTTTAATTTATAATTATAATAAAGATGAAAAATATAAATATTTTATAAAAAAGAAAAATGAATTTTTTTATAATATAGGATATAATATCTCAGAATATTATATATCAAAAAATATTAATAAAGAACCTTTCTTTTTTACAGAATACAAAGATTTATTGAAATTTATTTATGATATTATTTCTTTAAAGGAAAAGTATGTTTTTGGATTAAAAAATATTTTAGATTATTTTTCAAAATATTATTTATAAAGATTATACTTTAAATATATAAAATGCCAGTATTCATGATTAGAGGATATACATTGGAAGAATTAAAAAATATGTCTATTGAAGAATTTGCAAATAAAGTTGCAAATTCAAGGGTAAGAAGAACTTTATTAAGAAGATTAAAGTTAGGATTTCCACCAGAATGGGAAAATTTCTATAAAAAATGTTATTCACAATTACAAGGAAAATACAATAAAACTGTAAAAACTCATGTAAGAGAAATTACTATATTGCCATTTATGGTTGGATGTAAAGTTGGAATACATAATGGAAAAGAATTTGTCGAATTTGAAATAAAACCAGAAATGATCGGAAGAAGATTAGGAGAATTTGCATCTACAACAAAGAAAGTTCAACATTCAAATCCAGGTATTGGAGCCTCGAAATCTTCAAGGTTTATGAAAGCAAAGAAATAGTTTATCCTAATATATTTATAAAGAAAGATCCTTTTGGTGTTAATGGCAATACCAAGTCAAACAAAAATATTACCATAAATAAGAAAATTAGAATATATTTTGCCCCTGCTTTATAAGAATCGTCATACATTTTTCCCATAGCTAAACCTGCAAATATTGCTTGGATTATTGACATATAATACATTAAATTTGTAACAAAATCTACATTTATATTTGATGTCTGACCTGGTAATGAAATTTGTAAAAATGGTAATAAAAATAATTCAAATGTAAATATTATTCCTAAGAAAAATATAAAAACTATATATGAATGAATTATATTTTCATGCATTTCTGCTTTTCTAGACTCCTTAATTTTTCTTACTTCCATTATACTATTTATAATTGCCTCTAATCCATTTTCTAAGTTTCCTCCTCCTTTATATATATCAATTAATGATTTTATTGTTCTTTTTATCATATTATTATTACTCTCTTCTGCAAATTGCATAAAAGAATCTTCAATATTAATACCCCAATCTATTCTTGAAGATAAATTTCTTATTAAATCATTTATTCTCCCATAATCATTTTTTTCAATTTGTCTTAATGCTAAAGGTAATGGCAAACCTGATTTTAGTAAATCTATTAGATCTAATGAAAATTTAATAAATTCCTCTTCTTTTTCTTTTTCTATTCTACTATTTATTTCTTGATATATTAAATATGGAAATATTCCAAAAATAATACCAGAAACAATTGAGTCCAATAAACCAAAATTAAAAATATAAAATGAGATTAAAATAATGAAAGTTATAGAAATAATTGTTATTATTTCTATTTTCATTCTTTTGATAAATTATTAAATACGAATATAAAGCCCAAATTTATTAAAGGTAATACTACATAAGTTACAATTTCTAAAATTCCTTGTATATTAACATTATATGTTTGCTGCAATATAGACATTAGCATAATTCCAATAGATATTATTATCATTGGCAATGTTAATACCATTCCTACATATAAATCTGAGAATGTTTTCATTACCTGTCCTATTTTTTTTAAAAAACTATTATATTTCATCATCTCTTGTTGAGAATACAACAATAAAAATTCAGATATTTTTCTTCCAGATTCTATTGTTAATATTAATTCTTCTAAAAAATCTCTTAGATCTTTTGATACTGTTTCTGAAGCAACAGATCTTAATGCATCAGTTAAACTTTCACCCAAATCAATTCTATCCAATATTTTTTTAAATTCTTTTGATAAAAATCCATATTCATCTGTTTCACTTATTATTTTAAATATGTATTTTATTTCTATTCCTGCACTTGCTAAAGATGCCATATGTATAATTGCAAATGGCAAGTTTTTCTCTATATTTTCTCTAATATTTTTCTTTCTCTCTTGAAAATAATAAAATATTGAAAAAATTGTTAAAGAAAAGACAATAATACCATATAGGAAATAATAGAAATTATATAAATAAATTGATAAAAATATTATTATCAAAAAAAGTAGTATTGAAATAAAGATGCTTGAAGATAAAAATTCTTCAGGAGAAATATCATAATATGATTCCTTTAACATAGATTTAAGTTGAAAATATATTTTTGGAGATAAATTTAAAATTTTTTTAGATATATTTCCAAATATTTTATATGATATATTAATAAAAATTTTCTTAATTTCTTCATAATAATTTATTCCTTTCTTCTTTATTATTTTGTTTATATTTATTTTCCTTTCTTCTTTCTCTTCTTTATCTTTTCTTTTAAATAATATATTTTCTGCCTCAAAGAATTTTCTTTCTAACTTTATTTCTTCTTTGTTAAATACTTCTGGAAATATTTTTTGTATTTTATTCATATTCTCATCTAATCTATATTGAAAACTTTGTATATATTTATTTTCTTCCTCGCTTTTTTCTTCAATACCCTCCAAAAATCTTATTGATTTTTCTGTCTCTTCTATTATACTTATTAAATCATATAAATATGAGTATTTTTTACTTTCAAGAAAATTTATTCTATTCTCTATTATCTTTTTTCTTCTTTCAAATTCCTTTTTATCTAAATATCCTTCCAAATATAATTTTTCAAAATATTTTATCCATTCTTTTTTCCTTTTTATTTCTTTTATTATTTTCTCTAATTTATTAGTATATCTTTTTATTTTTTCAATACTATTTTCAACGTTCAACAAAGTTTCTTTTCTAATCATGATAAATATCTTATATATTCCAGCATATATTAATGTTATATCATGATAAATATTAGATTTGTAAATGAAATAAAATTAAATGTTCCTAAGAATAAATTTGAGATAGATATAACTTATCCAATAATAGAACCATTTGCCTATGCTCATATATATTTTAATAAACAATCCTATGATCTTGTATATGAAATACTAGAACCAAAACTTTCAGAAAATGAAAAAAAGATACATGAAAATATTATATACTATATTGAAAGACTTTTATATGTAAAATTATCTGAAATAAATAATATAAATGATTTATTAAGTTATTTACAAAGATTATATGATTTTGTATTAAAAGAATTAGGAATAAAATTAGGAGAAGAATCTTATCAGAAGATTTTCTATTATATTTTTAGAGACCTATATGGATATGGAAAAATAGAACCTTTAATGAGAGACCCTTTAATTGAAGATATAGAATGCTCAGGAGAAGATTTACCAATTTTTATAGTCCATAGATATTTCGGAAATTTAAAAACAAACATTATATTAAGTGAAAAAGAAATAAGAGATATTATTGAAAAATTTGCTTTAAGATCTGGAAAACATATTTCATATGCGGAACCATTATTGGATGCTACATTACCAGATGGGTCTAGAATTAATGCAACATATTCTCAAGAAATTACAACAAGAGGTCCTACTTTTACAATAAGAAAATTTAGAGAAGTTCCTTGGACTCCTATTGAATTAATAAGATTAGGAAGTGCTACTCCAGAAATATTTGCATATTTATGGCTGGCTGTTGAATATAGGAAAAATATTATAGTAATTGGAGGGACAGCATCTGGAAAAACAACAATGTTAAATGCAATTTCAATGTTTATTCCACCAGAAGCTAGAATAATTTCTATAGAAGATACTAGAGAAATAAGATTATACCATCAAAACTGGATTCCTTCTGTAGTAAAATATGCATCAGATAAAAATAGAGAAATAGACATGTATGAACTGTTAAGGATGTCTTTTAGACAAAGACCAGACTATGTAATTGTTGGAGAAGTTAGAGGACAGGAAGCATATGTAATGTTCCAAGGCATGGCATCTGGACATGCTGCTTTATCTACAATACATGCAGAAAATACAAAATCTTTAATTGATAGATTAATTACTCAACCAATTAATTTGTCTCCCTCCCTATTAGAATTATTAAATGTTGTTGTTATAATGCAACATGATAATTTCTTAGGAACAAATTTAAGGAGAATAAAAGAAATAGACGAAATTATAACATATAATAAAATAAATAAAACTTTTTTATGGAATCCTTTTAGAAGAGAATATCTAGAGAATAGAAAAAAATATTTATTTAGATTAATTGAAAAAGAATATGGAATAAGTTATAAAAAATTAAATGAAGAATATATTACTAGAGTAAAATTATTGAGAAGATTATCTGAATTAAATATATCGGATTTTCAAACATTTTCAAAAATAATTCAAACATATTATTATAACAGAGATTTTGTATTAAATTATTATAATGTAATCTAATTTAAGAAAAATTAATTGGGTCTAGGGGATATATGGTCTCACGGGGTCTTCAGGCGGTCGGCTGAACTCCTTTTCGGAGCTTACACCGCCGCCTTAAACCGGGTCTTCTACCCGCCCCCTTAATGGCCGCCTATTTTCGAGGAGGGCTTCACCCTTAGATGCTTTCAGGGCTTATCCCTTGGGGCGTGGCTACCGGGCTTGCCCTTTTCGGACAACCCGTGAACTAGAGGCCCCGGCCCGCCGTTCCTTTCGTACTAGGCGGACCTTCCCCTCAGGCGGCCAGCACTTCCGACAGTTATAACCGAACTGCCTCGCGGCGTTCTGAACCCATCTCACGATCCCTTTTAATGGGTGGACACCCCCACCCTTGGCGGCTTCTGCACCACCAGGATGGGGAGAGACGACATCGATGTCGCAAACCGCGGGGTCAATGGGGGCTCTCGCCCGCGACGGCGCTGTTACCCCCGGAGTAGCTTTTCCGCCAGCCCGTGCCCCCACCAATGGGAACACGGGGTTCGCTAGGCCCTGGTTTCCCCTCTGTGCCCCTTGATGGTCAGGGCACAGTCAGGCCGGCTTTTGGCCTTGTCCTCTACGGCGGATTTCTAACCCACCTGAGCCGACCTTATGGACCCTGCCGATATCTTTTCGGCAGGGTGCCGCCCCAGCCAAACTGCCCACCTGCTGCTGTTCCCTTTCGGGTTAGCCCTGAAGAACCTAGAGGCGGGTGTTTCATCGACGCATCCTTCCTACCTAGCGGCAGGAATTCATTGCTCCCCGCTACCCTACACACCAGGTTCTTCAGGGCTACAGCAGGCTGCAGTTAAGCTTCACGGGGTCTTTCTTACCCATCGGAAGTCCCTGGCCTTCTCACCAGGATAGCTTTTCAGGGGGCACCGGCCCGGGACAGTGACGGGCTAGTTACATCGTTCGCAAAGCCGGCATTTAACCGGCAAGGCATTACGCTACCTTAAGAGGGTCAGAGTTACCCCCGCCGTTTACCGGTCCTTAGCCCCCTTGAACGGGGGGTTCAGATACCGGCACTGGGCAGACGTCACCCCCAGTACAAACCCTTTTGGGCTTGCTGGGAGCTATGTCTTTGATAAACAGTCCGCCCGCCCTTGTCACTGCGACCTGCGGTACGTAAGTACCGCAGGCACCCCTTCTCCCTAAGTTACGGGGCCAATTTGCCGAGTTCCCTGGGCCGGTTTGACCCCCATGGCCTTAGGCTGCTCACCCAGGGGACCTATGCCGGTTTTCGGTACGATCGCCTGGAATCGCATCCCTTCCCTTTTCATGGGCGGAAGGCCTCAGCGGAGCCTTTCGGCCCATTAGGGTTTAGACCGGTTCTCGCCATAACGGCACTCCACGGTCTTATCCCCCTTAGCACGATAGGTAGGAATTACCCTACCTCCGTGTCCGCCTAGCCCCCCGCGTCGGGAAGAGATGTTGCGTTACCGCATCTATCCGGGCGGTAGAGGAATATTAACCCCTTTCCCTTTCTCCAGATCCCACTCGGGATCTAGATTAGGATCGACTAACCCCAGGTCGATTTTCGTTGCCTGGGAAACCTTTCCCCTTTCGGCCAATGGGAGTCCCACCCATCTAATTCTTACTACCGCGGGGATCTTCGTTCCTAACGGCTCCAGGCCCCCTTTCAGGGACCCTTCTAGGCCGTCAGGACGCCTGCCTACCTCACACCGGAGAAACTCCAGCGGACTAAGGTCTCGGCGGCCGGTTTAGACCCGTCCGTTTGCGGAGCCTACCTCCTCGCCGGGTGAGTTGTTACACACTCCTTAGATGATAGCCACTGTTAGGCCCACATCCCCGGTGTCTTAGGAGATAGACTCCTTGAAAATCTTTTAGCCGGCACTTTGGGGCCTTAACCTCAGTCTCGGTTGTTCCCGTCTCGGAGTTGCGGCTTTCCCGCAACCCCCGCCTCCCTGGCTACGGACCCTACGGCTTCGGAGTTGGACCCCGTACGGAAATCCGTACGAAATCCGTCGCTCTACACCGTAGGGATCCTAACCAGAGGACTGGCTGAGGTCAGTTTCGGCAGGGACCGGCCATAACCAGGCCCGATTGGCTTTTCACCTCTACCCTAGGATCATGGGAGGAATAAGCTCCACCCCTTCGGACTTCCACGGAAACCCGCTTCATCCTGTCCCAGGGTAGATCGCCCGGCTTCCGGTCATACCCGAGTGACTATACCGCCCTTATGGGACGGCGCCCCTCGTAACCTGCGGGCTTTTGGTTTCCCTGCGGCTTCGGGGTTTATCCCCTTAACCTCGTCACTCGGGGTATACTCCCCCGCAAATTCTTCAAAACTCACGGTAGAACCGGATAGTACCTTATACAGTACTTATCTGTCGCCAGATTTTCCTGCATAAGGTACTTAACCGGCCCTACCAGACTATACCCGCCCGGTTTCAGGATCTTTTCACTCCCTACCAAGGGTTCTTTTCACCCTTCGGTCGCCCTACTATTCGCTATCGGACTCGGGAAGTATTTAGCCTTAGGGGTTGGTTCCCCCTGATTCCCGACGGAAACTCAACCGCCGGTACTCCGGAAACGAGAAATTCCGCTGTTATAATTCCTTACGGGGCTGTCACCCTCTATGGCCCCGGACTTTCACCGGAGTTCAGGAATTATAACAGCGGAAAGCCCCCGTTCCACTACTTCACATCTCCCCTGGATTACTCCAGAGGATTCAATTTGGGCTATTCCCCTTTCGGTCGCCCCTACTCAGGGAATCACATTTTGCTTTCTTTTCCTGCGGGTACTAAGATGCTTCCCTTCCCCGCGTTCCCGTCCCTTACGGAACGCCGGTAAACCCGGCAGGATATCCTATTCGGGAATCCCGAGATCAACGGTTGCATGCACTCCCTCGGGCTTTTCGCAGCTTGCTGCGCCCTTCTTCGGCTCCCGAGCCCAGGCATCCACCGGACGGGTTACTGAGACCATATATCTCCTTTCATCCCCTCATCTTAATCATCAGGTTCCCTTCCTTACTTCCTAGGTAAGGAAGTTCATTATATACATAATACCATATATAATATTTAAAAAGATATCTTTTCGTCTTTTAGAATTATGAACAAAAACTCTACAAAAAAAGATGAAAATTTCTCCGAATGGTATAATGAAATAGTTAGAAAAACAAATATAATTGATGATAGATATCCTGTAAAAGGAATGCCTGTATATTTCTCTTACGGATATATAATGATAAGAAATATTTTTAAAAAATTAGAAGAAGAATTGGATAAAAATGAATTTGGACCATATTGGTTTCCAATATTAATACCCTATGATATATTTAAAAAAGAAAGTGAACATATTAAAGGATTTGAAAAAGAGGTATTTTATGTTACCCCAGCAAAGCCAATTGAAGAAGAAAAAGAAATAAAATATGTTCTAAGACCTACCTCAGAAACAGAAATGTATTATATGTTTTCTTTATGGATTAAATCATATAGAGATCTTCCTTTATTAACATATATGACTAATACAATGTATAGATATGAAACAAAGGCTACAAAACCATTAATAAGAGGAAGAGAGGTACTATGGAATGAAGCACATACTGTACATAAAGATTTAGATGATGCTGAAAGGATGATAAGGAAATCTATGGAGATATATTCAGAAATATTCTGGGATAATCTAAGTATACCACACATGTGGGTAAAAAGACCAGATTGGGATAAATTTGCTGGAGCAGATTATACCTTAGCTGCAGAAACAATAATGCCTGATGGAAGATTTTTACAAATTGGTACTACACATTTATTAGGAAGAAACTTCTCAAAAGCATTTAATATTATATTTGAAGATGATCATCCTTTTGCAAAAATAGATAAAAATAAATTTGAAGCTTTTGATGAAAGCGGAAATAAATATGAAATTGAAATAAATAACAATAAAGTAACAATAAAATATTATGAGAAAGAAGAAATAAAACATGTATATGAATCTGAAATAAATTTCAATGGAGAAATCAGTGAAGATAACAAAGAATTAATAAATATACTATATAATAAAATAAAAGAATTTTTTGGAGATGTAAAATTAAAAAAAGAAAAATTTGTATGGCAAACATCTTTTGGATTATCAATGAGAACATTAGCTGCAATAATTGGAATACATGGAGATGATAAAGGATTAATATTACCATTTGATCTAGCACCAATTCAAGTAATTATAATACCAATATATTATTCTGAAGAAGAAAAAAACAAAGTATTAGAATATTGTGAAAAAATATATAATAAATTAAAAAATTATTATAGAGTAAAAATTGATAAAGATGAAACAAAGAGTCCTGGATGGAAATTTAATCAATATGAAATGTTAGGAGTACCATTGAGGATATCTATAGGTAAAAAAGAAATTGAAGAAAATTATGTAACAATATCTGTAAGAAAATATAATGAAAAATCACAAAATTATTATATTGAGCTTGAAAAAATAGATGAAGAAATCAAAAAAATAACTGAACGCTATGAAAAAGAATTAAAGGAAAGAGCAAAAAAATATTTTGAAAATAAAATAATTAAAACAGAAAATATAAAAGATATTGAAGATAATTTAGAAAAAGGTTTTGTATTTAAAGTACCATTTTGTATGAGTGAAGATTGTGCTGAAGAAGCAAAGAAAAAATATAATATTGATATAAGAGGTACTGATATAGAACCAGAAAATGCAAATAATAAAAAATGTATATTTTGTGGAAGAGAAGCAAAATATTTTGTATATGCGGGAAGATCATACTAGGTGGCCGTAGGCCGCTTTTAGTATATATCTTTCTCAGCGGTATACCTTGTACCGCCAGGACGCAATTCTCAAGGTACATACCATCTCTCCAGGTTTATCTGGAGTTACCTCCAGATATTTACCTTTCATCTTCATCAATGATATGTCCTATATTTCTTTTTGCGTTGCCAGGAATTTCTCCCTCCGGGTCTCCCCGGTGGCTTAACGGTAAGCGGACCTTCCTACGGCCACCTTTTTTATTTTTATCTTTTAAATATATAAGTTATGTCTGATCAACAAGCACCATTATTTACATATTTGGGATTATATAAATTTGGAAAGGAAAAATCAAAAATTAAATTAAATAAGAGAAATTTAATACTATTTGTTATTATTTTTGCGGCAATAATATATCTAATTAATCTATTATCATCATGTCTATTCTAACTCAAGATCTAGAATATAATAGAAGACTAAAGGAAGTATTACATATATATAATGTATCTTTAAAAAATAATAAGGGAGCAGAAACAATAAGAAATTTCGTTAAATCTGTTGTTGAATATTTTGATTATGTAATAGAAATATATTTAAAGGAAAAGAAAAATAAAGGAGAGATTGAAGAAATACCAGATACACCATTAAAAAAATATAAAAAATTTTTAGAATTAATAAATAATAAAGAAATTGAAGAACTAACAAAATATTATAGGAATCTTAGACTTTGTTTAAATAATGAAATAATTATAACAAATGAGTTTAGAAGATCAATGATAATAAAGTGTAAAGGAATGAATTTTGAATTTTCAATGGATATTAAAATACTAAAAGAAATAGCCGAAAATGTTAAGAAATTTTCTGAAATTATTACAAAATATATATAATGGCTAGAGTTATAACAATATCTTCTGGAAAAGGCGGGGTTGGAAAAACTTTTTTTTCAATCAATTTATCAAGAGCATTATCTCTTCTAGATCTTAAAACACTATTAATAGATTACAATTTAACTACACCAAATGTTTCAATTAATCTTGGATTAGGACAAGAAAAGAATAATATACACAAATATTTGAGAGGAGAAGTAAGTATTAGAAAATGTATAAAAAAATATAAAGAAAATTTTCATATAATACCTGGAAGCTTGAATATTGAAGATTTAATAGATATTTCTGCAGAGAGACTAAATGAAGGAGTTCTAAAATTATATAATGATTTTGATTATATAATAATAGATTCTGCTGCTGGAATTGGGAAAGAAGCGTTAGAATCATTAAAATCTGCTGAAGAAGTATTAATTATAACAAATGTAGAAAAATCATCATTATTGGACGCTTATAGATTAATAAAAGTATTAGGAAAATTAGATATAAAAGTTTTTGGGGTTGTAATAAATAAAGTAAAAAAGAAAAATATTGATTACATAAAAATTGAAAGATTTTTGGGAAAAGAAATTGTTGGAATTATCCATTATGATGAAAACGTACAAAAATCTATGGATTATGGGATTCCTTTATTAGATTATGATATTAACTCAATAGCCTCAAAAGATATTTTAGAAATTGCTAAAGAAATAAGTGGAAAAGAAATAAAAGAAAAAGAAAGTAAATTAAATAAAATATTAAGCATATTTAAATGGAGATAGATTTTGAATTAGAAAAAATATATGAAATATTAGATAGAAAAAGATATAAGAAAATATTATTACAATTTCCAGATGGATTAAAACCATATTCTAAAGAAATATATGATAAATTAAGAGAAAAATATAAAGATTTGGAAATATATATTTGGTTTGGAACAGATTTCGGTGGTTGTGATATACCAATTTATTTAGATAAATATGGATTCGATTTAATAATTCATTTTGGACATGATAAATTTTATAAATTAGAAATAAAATGAACAATATTTTATTATTTTTAGGCATAACTTTTATTATAATAGGATTTTCTCTTTTGATCCTTTATGGAATATTAAGTTCTGAAAATATAAAATATTCTGGAATAATACTAATAGGCCCATTCCCAATAATAATAGCAAATTCTCTAGATCTTTTAATAATTTCTATTATAATTTTATTTATTATTATTATTATCCTCTTCTATAAAATAATCATATAATTCCTTCAGATTCTTAAATACCATTGTAGCTCCTGCAGAAATTAATTCTCTTTTCTTATTAACCCCACTAGCAATCCCTATAACATTTATTCCTGCTCTTTTAGCAGCAATTATTCCATAAATAGAATCTTCTATTGCTAATACTTCAAAAGGTAATAAATTCATCATTTTAACTGCTTTTATATAACATTCTGGTTCTGGTTTTTGTTCTTTTACATCATCTCCAGTAATAATCACATCAAATAAATTTAATATTCCCAAATGCTTTAATAATTCATATACAAGTCTTTTTGTATTTGAAGTAACAATACTTAGCTTATATTTCTTTTCTCTAAAATAATTTAATATTTGCTTTGCTCCAACATTAAACTTTATTTTATCTAAATATTCTTCTATAATTATATCTTCTGCTTCCCTTAATATATCCTCAGAACCTATATTTAAATTGTGTTTTTTAATTATTGCTTCTACTAATTCCCTTGGAGGAGCTCCAAAGCTATCAAGAGTACCATCTACCTTAATATTGTATTTTTCAAATATTTTTTGATGAGCCTCATCGTATATTTTTAGACTATTAACTAATGTTCCATCGAGATCCATTATTACTCCTTTCAAGTTATACAATATCATAACTATATAATATTTAAAGAAAAACTATAAAACATATAAAAGGGATGGAAAGCGTAAGGGAAAATATAAGGAGGATACTGATTGAGGAATATTTAAGAAAGAATAAAGATCCATTTGAAAGTATAGTTGGACAGGAGGATACTAAAAGACAAATTATTGCTTCTTTGATTTCTGGAAGAAATATATTAATTATCGGACCACCTGGAACTGGAAAAACTACTATTGCAAAAAATATAGCATCTTTATTACCTACCATAGATTTTCCAGAAGAGATTCCATTGTGGGCATATCCAGAATTTCCTTTTGTTTCTGATGAATATAGAAAAAAGTGGGAAACTGGTCCTTTTATAAAATTAGAAGGAGAAAAAAGATTTATTAGAATACAAGGATCTTATGATTTATCTATAGAAGATCTAATTGGAGATATAGATCCTTCAAAAGCATTAAAATATGGTATACATTCTTTAGAATCATTTATACCTGGAAAAATATTTAGAGCCCAACATGGAGTATTATTCTTTGATGAATTAAATAGAGCTCCTCCAAAAGTACAGAATACATTATTAGAATTATTAGAAGAAAAGAAAATAACAATTGGATCATATGAATTTCAAATACCTTTAGATATAATTTTTGTTGCCACAATGAATCCAGAAAGTTATTATGGAACAGAAAAATTATCCGATGTATTATTAGATAGATTTGATGCAATTTATTTGAATTATCCAAAAGATATTGAAGAAGAAAAGAAAATAATATTTAAATATGGAAAAAACCTTAATATAAATTTCCCAGAAAAATTAATTGATTTGTTCTTGGAATATATACAAGAATTAAGGAAAGATGATAGATTGGAAAAGAAACCCTCTGTTAGATCTAGTATTGGAATATATGAAAAAGCACAAGCATTAGCAATAATTGATAAAAAAGAAAATGTTGAATTACAGCATATATTTGAAGCATTACTATCAATTTTACCAAATAGAATAAGATTAAAGCCATCATATAGAATGGAAATGAAAGAGGAAGATTTTATTAAAAATACATGGAATTCTTTTATAATAGGAAAAGGCTTTCGGAGTTGAGGTAGAAAATTATATTAAAAGACAAGGAAGTACTTTTAAGGAAGAAAAAAGAAAAAGTGAAAATGCAATATATGAACTTGTAGATAATTTAATAAGGGAAGGATATCCAATATTTGATATTGATAAATATATAGAAAATAGAGAAAAATATTCAAAATTATTATCAAAATTAACAGATTTTGATGAAAAAAGGATAAAAGAAGATAAAGATGAAAGATTTAAAAAAGAATTAAAAAAAGCATTAAATAAAGTAAAAGAAATATTAATAAAAGAAGGATATTTAGATGAGAATGAAGAAATAAAAGAAAAAAGTTTAAGATTATATTCTAAAGAAATAATAGGAAATATTGAAAGAGATATATCTGGAATATTTGAATATGGAAAATATAAGTCAAATATTATTGGAAATGATGAAGAATTTTATAAGAAATATTTTAGTATTGGAGATAAATATTCAAAAATAGATCCAAAAGAAACAATAAAGAAATACATAAAATTTGGAGAGATAAGATTTATTATAGAAGAAAAAAGAGAAAATAAAGGTGGAAGATATATTGTATTACTGGATGTATCTGGAAGTATGATTGGAGAAAAAATATTTGAAGCAAAAAAGGCATTATTAATATTAACTGAAAAAATATTGGAAGATCATAATTTATTAGATATTATTTTATTCAATGATAAGATATTAAAAGAATATAAAAATGTAAAAGGATTTGAAGATATAATTGATATATTAAAAATAATACCAAATGGAAGTACAGATATTTCTATGGTTTTAAACTATATTTTAAATAATGTTGAAGAAAATTCACATATAATATTAATAACTGATGCTTTACCAACTTCTGGAGAAGAACCTGTTCAAAGAACATTGGAAGCTGCAAGAAAATTGGGAAATATTTGTTATATTTCAATAATAGGAATACAATTAAATAAAGAAGGAGAAGAAATTGCAAAATATATTGTAAAATATGGAAATGGTAGATTATTTATTGTTAAAAATTTAGAAGATTTGAAAAAAGTTATATTGATAGAATATGAATTGTCTAAACAATAGATCTTAATATTTCTTCTTCAGGTTTGTTCTCTCCCAAATATTTCTTATATTTTCCAGATAATTTTTTCCTTGCAACATCTAAATAAAAGTCTATTGATTTCATAAATTCTTCCTTATTGAAATATATAGATAAGATAATATCTTTATAAAATATTTGTGTAGCTCTTGTATGTGGTTTTCCAAATGAAAGTCTCATTCCCTGTGAAATTCTATCTGCACCTGCACCATATACTAATGAATGCTCTCTAACAACATGATGTGGATATTTCCTTATTATAAATAAATATTCACCTACTTCTTTTTCTAAATATTTTTGTATATTTGTTCTTACAGATTCTAAAGAATAATCTGATATTTGAACATTATGCAATGCAATCAAATGTCCAGCATATTTCCAATTATCTTTTGGTATATTCTTCATTCCCATTATTTGCATCCTTAATTTTGAAACCGGAGCTCCAGGTATTTTATTTTCTTTCTTACTATAAGAAAATCTTGTATATGGTCTTTCTAATTCCCTAAATATCTTCCAAGGTCTCTTGGCCATTTTATATCATTTTTCTCAATAAAATATTTATATCTTTTCCATAGTACCCATATGCCCCTCCTTGATTATATGGCAACTTTATTCCACCTCTAGGATATCCTCCAGATGGAGGTTTTAATCTAAAGAAAGGTTTTATCTTTGGTATATTATTTAACTCTAATTCAAATTTAAAGAATTTTTCTATAAATTCATCAAGAGAAATATTTAATGCTTGTTTAATATAATCTTCTGTAATCCTTTTATTTCCTTCTAATCTTCCTCTCTTTAATAACAATTCTTTAAATGTTTCTTTATCTATTTCTCCCCATGCAACCCATGGTTCAACTTTTTTAATCATTCCAATAATATCTGGTGTATTTTTTGTTACTATTGCATAATTATTTTTTCTTAATCTTAATAAATATAATATATCTTTTATTTCTTTTTTTGCCTTTATTACTCCTTTTATTCTTATTATAGCAATTCTCTCCATTTTATGCAAATCCTACTTTAATTCCAGATATTTCTTTATATTCTAGCCTTATTCTATATTCCAATGTTTTCCTTAATGCATTATATGTTGCTATTGCAAAATTCAATCTTCTCCTTGTCTGTCCAAATGATTTCATCCAGATATCTTTTATTCCAGCTAATCTTAATATTTTCTTTATTTCATTTGGTGCTACCAATCCAACACCTCTTGGTGCAGGTAATAATACAACTTTAACAGAACCAGATTTTCCTTCTACTTTAAATGGTAAAGAATGAGGAGTTCTACATGCACATTCCCATGATCCACATCCTCTTGCAATTGGAATAATATTTAATTTTGCATTTCTTAATGCTTTTTTCATAGCTAAGGAAATATCCCATGATTTTCCAACCCCAACACCAACATATCCGTTTTCATTTCCTACAGCAGCAACAGAGAACCAAGAAGTTTTATTACCTTCTGCAGTCTTTCTTTGTACCATTTTTACAAATTTTGGCCTTCTATATTTTCCTTTTGATAATGATAATCTTATATATTCATATTTTAAATCTGGAATTAAAGCATCAACAATTTCCGGTTCCAATATTTTATATCCGTATAAAAATATTTGTTCGACAGATGTTATTTTTCCTTCTTTTACAAGTTTTCCTAATTTTGTTTTTGGATTCCAAGATTCTAAATTAAATTTTTCTTCTTTTATTTTCTCTAATGTCTCCTTTTCTTCTTTTACTTCTTCTTTTTGATTTTCAATATTTTCTTCTACCATTTTCTTTTAAATTTGTAGCTCCATGCATAAGCCCTTATTTTTTTACTTCTTCCGAATCCACAGTGTGAACAATAACCCTTATCTGGATTAAATGTTTTCCTACCACATCTTCTACATATAACATGATTTACTTTATTCACTCCTCCTAAGACAGTCATGTAATGATAATATAAGAAAATATTTTTATAAATTATAGAAAATGGATTTGTCAATTATAATACCTACTTTAAATGAAAAAGAAAATATTGAAGAACTAATAGATAAAATAAATAAAACATTAAGGAATATTAATTATGAAATAATTTTTATTGATGATGGTTCTAAAGATAGAACTATTGATGAAATAAATAAATTTAGAGAAAAAAATAAAAATATTATATTAATAGAAAGAGGAGAAAGAAAAGGGTTAGGTTCTGCATTTATTGACGGATTAAAAATTGCTAAAGGAAAATATGTTGTTTTAATGGATGCAGATTTACAACATCCACCAGAACTAATAGAAGAAATGTATGAAAAGATAAAAGACTATGATTTAATTATTGCTTCAAGATATGTTGAAGGAGGGGGCATAGAAAATTGGAATATTATAAGAAAAATAATATCGAAAGGCGCAATATTTTTATCCCATTTATTATTACCAGAAACAAAAAAAGTAAAAGATACTATATCTGGTTATTTTATTATTAGAAAAGAACTATTAGAAAATTTTAATGTAGCAGATCCTTTTGAATATAAAGTATTATTAGATATTTTAGTAAAGGTAAAACCAAAAAGAATATTAGAAATCCCATATATATTCAAAGAGAGAAAATATGGAGAATCGAAATTTAATAAAAAAATAATTTTTGGATATATAAAACAATTAATAATATTATTTTCCTGGGATCAATTTATTAAATTTAATATTGTAGGATTATCCGGTATCTTTATAAATTTAGGATCTTTATACTTATTTTATCCAATACTTCCTTTTTTTGTAGCTTCTTTTTTAGCAATATTAATATCAATTATATGGAATTTTATATGGAATGATATATGGGTTTTTAAAGTGGAGAGAAAATATAAAAATTTTTGGAAAAGATTTATTGAATTTATGGGGGGTAGAGGATTATTATCTAAACCTGTACAATATTTATTATCTTTATTTTTCTTTTATATCTTAGGAATAAACTATTTAGTATCACAATTATTGGGTATTACAATAGCTGCAATAATTAATTGGTTTTATACAAAAAACATAGTATACTATGGATGAAAGAGAAATAATACTAGGAATATATTTAAGAACAAACAGTAAAGAAAGATTTTTATTTAGTTTACTTTCTTATATAATATTGTTAATTTTCTTATTTTATTTAATTTTTATAAATATTAAATCGCTTTTATTTTCTATTTTTATCATATTTATAACATATATATTAAAAGAAATTATAAAAAAGAAAAGACCAATAGATCTTTTTACTGATGAAAGGACAATATTTTTTGATAACTATTCATTTCCAAGTATACATACTGTACTTTCGATATTTCTAATAATTATATATCATAATAATATTGTCTTTTTTATTCTTTTAATAATTCCTATTTTAAGAATTATTTCTTTAAGACATTGGATATCAGATATTATTTATTCTTCTCTTTTATTAATTCCTTTTTATTTATTATATATTATAATCTAGAATATATTATTTCTTTTATTTTATTCAAATTGCTAATTTCTATTTCTATTTTTTCTTTCATTTCTCTATCTTGTAATACTAATTTTCCATCTTTTAATTCTTTTTCTCCAACAAATAATAAAAATCTTATATTTTTATCTACACAATATTTTATTTGCTTATTAAAGTCCCTTCTCATTAGATCAATATAACAATTTAATCCTATTTTTCTCAAATTATTACATATTTTCCACGCTTCCTTAAATGTTTTATCAAAATATACAATTGCTAAATCTATATATGTTTTTCTCTTTATCTTAAATATTCCCAATTCTATTCCAGCATCAATTAATCTTTCTATTCCAATACTTCCTCCAACTGCAGGTATATCTCTTTTTGCAAATAATTTAATTAAATTATCATATCTTCCTCCTCCAGATAATGATCCTATTTTTGGTTCTTCAACAATAGCTTCATAGATCATTCCTGTATAATAATCTAATCCTCTAACTAATGATAAAGATATTTCTATCTTATTTTTATCTTCTATTAAGTCTAAAATATCATTAAAATATTTTAATTCTTTTTCTATTTCACTAAATTTAGATAAATAGTTTAATATTTCATCATTTTTCATAGATATTATATCTATAATTTTATCTATTTTTTCTCTATCTATTATTTTTTCCAATTCTTTCCTTACTCCATCTATTCCTATCTTATCCAATTTATCTATTATTATATATACTTTGTTTAATTTTTCTTTTTCAATATTCAAATTTTTTTCAAAAATGAATCTAAGGAATTCTCTATCATTTAAAATTATTTTATAATTTTTAAATCCAAATTCTTCAAACACATTTATCACAACATTTATTATTTCTGCATCACTTTCTGAATAATTAGATCCAATTATATCAAAATCTGCTTGATAAAATTCCCTATATCTCCCTTTTTGAGAATTTTCATATCTATAAGATTTATCAATTACATATCTCTTAAATGGTAAAGGAAATTGATATTTTGCATAAAATCTTGCCAATGGAACTGTTTGATCATATCTTAATGCATATTCCTTATCTGAATATGGTAATTTAAATCTCCAGATTAATTTATTTTCTGCTTCTTCTCCATATTTTCCTTTCAAGGTTTCCCAATATTCAATTGTTGGAGTTTCAATTGGATCAAATCCAAATTTTTTAAAAATGTTTTCTATTCTTGAGAATATATCATTTCTTAATATTTTTATTTCTGGAATAAAATCTCTTAATCCTGATGGAGGATCAAGATACATAATTATAAATTTTAAAAATTGATTTAATAAAATAATTTCTATCATGGTTGTTCATAAGAAAAAGAAATATAGGAAATACTTAGGAAAAAGATATGCTAGAAGGGGATATAATGATAGAAATAGAGGAAAGGGAAATAAAGGAGGATCTGGATTTTCTGGATGGAGATTTAAGAAACAAAAATATATAAAACTAGTAAAAGAATTTCCTGAAATGTTTGAAGATAAAAAAGGATTTACAAGTCCAAAATATTATCTAGAAAAATCTATAATAAATCTCAAAGATATAAATGAATATTTTGATTATTTATTAGAAGAAAATATAATAAAACAAGATGAAGATTATTATGTTTTAGATTTAGATGAATTAGGAATAATAAAACTATTAGGTGGTGGAAAAATTGATAAAAAAATGAAAATTTATGTAAGAGAAGCTTCAGAAAAGGCAATTGAAAAGGTTAAAAGTATTGGAGGAGAAGTTATAACTAAATAATGGACCTATCACTACAAAGAAGATTAGCAGCAGAAATATTAAATGTTGGGGAGGATAGAGTTTGGATAGATCCAACAAAAACAGAAGAAGTATCAAAAGCTTTAAGTAAACAGGATATAAAAGAATTAATAAATAAAGGAATTATAAGGAAAAAGCAAGTTGAAGGGCAATCAAGAACATGGGCAAGATATATTCATGAGCAAAAGAAAAAAGGAAGAAGAAGAGGACAGGGATCTAGAAAAGGAGGTAAAAAAGCAAGATCTGATAAAAAGGAAGAGTGGATGAAAAAAATAAGATCATTAAGAAAATTACTTAAAAAATTAAGAGATGAAAAAATAATAGATAAACATATATATAGAGATCTATATAGAAAAGCAAAAGGAGGAGAATTTAAGAATAAAAGATCTATTTTACTTTACTTAAAAGAGAAAGGAATATTAAAAGAAGGCTTTCAAATAAAAAGCAAATAGATAAAAATATTTTTTGATGAAAATTTATAATAGGTTACTATAATATATTTATATGGCAGTACAATCTCCCTTAAGACAAGAAGTACAAGCAAGATTTTCAAAAGGAGTAAAAGAGGAAGATATACCAAAAATAGCAGAAGAAATTGCTAAAAAATTACAAAAGAAACCAGCAATAGTGAAAGCATTAATAACAAGATACATTAACAAGGGAATGATTCAAAAGAAAGGTGAAAACTATGTTTGGGTAATCCAATAAATTTTTAATATATTCTATTTTTTACGATACTTTTACTTTAAAATGCACATAGGCATTATACCTGATGGAAACAGGAGATGGGCTAAGAAAAATAATTTACCTATATTATATGGATATAAAAAAGGAGCTAAAAAAGTAGAATATACAATAGAATGGTGTTATGAATTGAATATAGATAAATTAACAATATATATTTTATCAGAAGATAATTTCAAGAAGAGAAATAAAAGAGAAATAAATATATTACTAAATTTATTGGATTTATATATTAAAAAAATTTATAGAAAAATAATTAAAAAAGATATAGAAATAAAATTTAACTTTTTTGGAGATTTTAATGATTTTCCAAGAAAACTAGTAAATAAATTTAATGATATAATGGAAAAAACAAAAGAAAATAAAAAAATGGATGTTAATTTATTAATAAACTATAGCTCTACCCATGATATAGTTCAAAGCTTTAAAAAAATAATAGAAAATAAAGAAGAGATTAAAATTGAAAATATAATTAAAAATCTTTTAATAAAAGATCCTATAGATTTAATTATTAGAACCGGTGGATATAGTAGATTATCTGGATTTCCATCATTACAATCGTCATATTCTGAAATATACGTATTGAATAAATTTTGGCCAGATTTCAAAAAAGAAGATTTGATAAATGCTATAAACTGGTTTAAAAGTATACAAAGAAACTTTGGAAAATAATGCCCCCACCGGGATTTGAACCCGGGTCTCGGGGATGAGGACCCCGTATCCTAGACCTGACTAGACGATGGGGGCTATGGATTATTTAATATATATTCTGAAGAATTTGTTATAACAATTATGTTTGTACCATTATAATAGCAAACCATATTTTCTTGTAAACAAATATTATAATATGTTTGATTTATTATTGATGCATTCTGTGGATAAAATAATAATTTAACATAAAAATCTTCTGCAATATATTTACCTATATTTGGCTGATAATAGAAATTATTCTGCAAATTAGATAAATAATAGAATGTTATAAATAGAATTAAAATTAAATATAAAAGAATAAATTGAGATCTCATTTCCAATAAACATAAACATAATATATTGAGCCATTTATTATATAAAAGTCTTTAATTCCTTCCGTTACATTTGTTATATTAATATTATAAAATGCAGCTTGATTATTAATTTCAACATAATAATATGGTAATATATTTGTAACAATTTCATATAATGATTGATTTAACTGACTTAAATTTGTTAGATTTAAATAATTTATGGATATTAAAGAAGATAATAAATCTTCTTTTTCATATCCTCTTAAATACATTATACTATAATATTTTGCTGTTAATAAAAAATATAATACAATTATTACTACTATTATTTCAAAAAATAGAGATATATTAAATGATCTCATGATATTAAAACTTCTACTAAATATAAAGAGCCATCGTAATAACAAACTCTTCTAAATTCTATATAATTGTTTGTTATATTTTGACCAAAAGAAAATACAGTACCATTACTTAAATTTTCATAAATTATCTCATATAGTCTATTAATTCCTAAATTATCTAATATAGAAGAATTAAAATCTTCAGACGTTAAATTACATATAGGATTAGAATATTCCTCTGTTATTTTTTTAATAATTATCCTTCCATCGATAAATTTGTTAAAAAAATCTGAATATTTGAAATTAACATTATAAATATTTGATACTTCCTCCATTAATAATAAAGTTATAAAAAAAATTATAACTACTATCAATAATAGTTCAAAAAATCTATCCAGCATATAATATTATACCTTATAAAGCTTTTTATATATAAATCCTAAATGGACTCTAAATTAGTATCATTATTAAAGGAAAATAAAAAAATGATTACTGTTAGCGCAAAAAATTTACCAATTTCAAGAAAGGATTCTGAAGAAGTTGGAAGATTTATTAAATATTTAACTATACCATTAGCAAAAAAATACCTAAATATGGTAATTAATTTTCAAATTGCAGTTCCTTTATATAGATATCATAAAAAACAAGCTCATCATTCAAATGTAATGGGAAAAGTACCATATGGAAGATATCCTATAAAAGTTTCTAAATATTTCCTAAAATTATTAAATTCTTTAGAGAATAATGCAAAGAATTTAGGTTTAGATCCAAATAAAGTAATAATTGTTTCTGTAGATGCTTCAAAAGGAAACAAACCACCAGGTAGATTAAGAGTAACAAAAATAAAAACAGGTCCTGGAGGAGTAAGAAGAGCATTATATGTCGCTCATAGGAAAATAACTCATATAAAAATATATGGACTATATGTAGAAAATTTAGATACAATGAAAAGATTAAAGAAAAAGGCTTTAAAACAAATTGTTAAACAAATATTAAAAGAATGGCAACAAAAAATATAGAAGAAATTGTAAAAGAAAAAAGAGTTGAAGCTGTATTAGATAAAGTATTAAAAGACAAATTTAAAGGAAAATTAATTAGTAGGGTTGAATATTTAAAAATTTCAATGGGAACAAAAGTAATAATTTATTGCGCAAGACCAAGATTAGTATTAGGTAAATCAAATGAAAATATGGAAAAAATAAAGAAAATTGTAGAAGAAATAACAAAATCCAAAGATCCAATAATTGAAGTAGTTGCTGTAGAAAATCCATTATTAGATTCTGAAATTGTTGCTGATTTAATTGCTGCTCAAATTGAAAGATATGGAAATAGAGCAATAAGAAGGATAATGCAAAAAGTAATGGATCAGGTAATGCAAGCTGGTGGATTGGGAATTGAGGTGAGAGTAACTGGAAAGGTAATAGGAGATAGATCTTCAACAATTAGAGAACAAAGAGGATATATTAAAAAATCTGGAGAATTAAATAAAATTATTGGAAAAAGTATAAGACATGCAAAATTATCATCTGGAGTAATAGGAATACAAGTAAGGATATTGAAATCTGGAGAAAATCTACCAGATAGAATAAAAATAAAGGATATAGCAGAAATAAATCCTGAAGAATTAGAAAAAATAGATCCTTCTTTATTAGAAAAAATATCAAAAGAAAATAAATAAATTAAGAGCCATACATAATATATTTATCAATTTTATCCAAAAATATTTTTATCACATCTGTTCCTTTAATTCTTCCTAATGTTCCCTTAATACATTTTCTTTCAGAAAATTCTTTAACAAAACCTGATCTTGCATTTTCACTATATATAAATATTGGAACAGGATCTGAAGTATGTCTTCCCAATATTGATGATGTAGAATGATCTCCTGTCATTGCAATCACATCAAATTCATCTTTTATTTTTTCTACTAATTCTTTATCAATTCTTTCTATGAGTTTCTTTTTCTCTATTGGTTTTTTATCATGAGATAATGAATCTGTTCCTTTTATATGTATAAAAACAATATCATATTTATCTCTATAACTTATTGCTGCTTCTACAAAAGAAAACAAATTCTCATCTGCAGTTCCTGTTGTTCCCAATGGTTTATATATATCCATACCAACATATTTTGCAACTCCTAAATACATTGGAGCTGCTGCAAGAAATATTGCTTTTACATTATATTTGTTTGGAAATAAATCTTCTTCTTTTAATTTTTCATATTTAGAAGAAGATCTTATCAGTAAATAATTTATTTCTGGTAAATCTTTCTCTTTTCTTTCTTTATTTATTTTATGATTCTTCGAAAAATTATAAAATTCTTCTACCAATTTATTTAATACTTCTACTGTTTCTTTTGCTTCTTTATCTAAATATTTTATTTCTGGCACTTTTATATTTTCTTTATGTAAATCATTATCCGTAACTTTTTCTGATTTTAATCCTTTTATTACCAATACCCCCCTATGCTCTACACCATGTTTTATTATTATCTTTATTCCATATTCCTTTTCTATTTTTTCTTTTACATCTTCAAAATCTTTTAATAATTCTTCCAATCCATAATCATTTCTTCCTATTCTTCTATCTATTAATATTTTATTATTGTCTACTGTTCCAAAATTTAGTCTAAATGCAATATCTCCTTCTTCTAATTCAATATTATTACCCAATGCCTCAAAAATTCCTCTACCTTTGTAATATTTATCAACATCATATCCAAATAAAGATAAATGTCCTGTATCACTTCCTGGAACAAATCCTGGAGCTACAGTATCTACAATACCTGCTTCAGATTTCCTAACTAATTTATTTATATTCTCTTTTTTTGCAGCTTCCAATGGTGTTTTATTTCCCAATAATTTATTTGGATGATCGCCAAGACCATCTAATATTATAAATAAACCTTTTTTCATAATTCTTAACCTCTCTCTTTTAATTTAAATTTTTTATAAAAAATAGAAAATATTAAAATATGCGGCGGTGCCCGAGCTGGACAAAGGGGTCGGGCTCAAGACCCGATGGAGAAGATCCGTCAGGGGTTCGAATCCCCTCCGCCGCATTTTATTTATACAGGATACTCAATATTAGTAATTGAGATTAAATATAGAATTGGAATGTATAAATCTTTATTTTAGATAAATAATAAAAATTTCAAAAATAAAATTATTTAAATAATCCAGTAATATATATTTGAGGCATATTTCCAAATGGAGGCAATATTCTTATTCTGATCCAATATATTTGTAAATTTGTTACATTTTGACCAAATACGAATATATTTGCATTCGATACCTTTGGTACTTGTGGAGCTGCACCAGCTTGATGATAATTATTCAAAAATATGCTAATATAATTATTATATCCTATACTATATACTGCTGGTACATTTGCGTTATATAAAAAACTGCTTAAACTATTTCCATCAACAATAGATAACAAAGTATTATATAATGATGGATTCGCACAACAATATGCACCATCTGTAGAACAACTTATATTTAAACTTGTTCCTGTTCCAAATTTAATTTCTTCTTGACTTAGTAAAGATAAGTAGAAATCAACCATATAGCCAGATAAATTATATGTATTTAAAGTATATATTCCAGATATTCCAAAAGAATTCAAATAAACATAATTACTACCGTTATATATTTTTCCTATTATTCCAAATAAAGATGGATTATTAAAATCTTTAGGAGTCCAATAGTAAGTGAATACTTGTTGTCCATTATCATATCCTTGAACTACATATGGATTTGCTCCTACATATGGATAATATAATTGATAATAATCTATATTATTACTTCCTATTCCCATATAAATTGTTATATTTGTATTATTAGAAATTCCATTTGGTAATTTTACCCACCATACATCACAAGTTATTCCATTATTATTTAGTTGACCTTCATACCAAGAATATAATAGAGAACCTGTTAGATTAGAAGTATTTGTGAAGAAAAGTGCATTTTGGCCATTTGGATTTATTTCCAAAAATATAGAATAATTATCTATATAATAGAAACCACTACCTAGGCTCATACTTCCATTACATATTGCAATATCTTGTTGAAAACCTGGAGGAATAGTTTGTATTTGATTATTATATAAAGTTAATTCTAATATAGTAGTTGGTTTATATTGCTGTGCGCTTGGTTGAGTATAAGATGATGGTGTAGATACTTCAGTTTTTTGTCCCAACAACACAAGCAATCCTATCAACAATACTATAACTACAAATAAAACAATATACATTTTATTTATACTTCTCATAAATATAAAAATTAAGAAAAAATTTAAAAATGGACCCGCCGGGATTCGAACCCGGGATCTCCGGCTTGCAAGGCCAGCATCCTGCCACTAGACTACGGGCCCTGTATATTAAATTTATATACTAAATTAAAAAATTATGCTATTACACATTCTGACCAACCACAATCTAAACAAGTTACACATCCTCCCTCATGTTTTAGTCTCGTACTTCCACAAACAGGACATCTTTCTATATTATTATTATTGATACTTTCTGGTGTTATTTTTGGTTCAACGAGGTCTATCTTTACTTTTATATCTCCAAAATTATCTTTGTTTTCTTTATTATTCAATAATTCATCATACCATGCAGGTATTTTTATTCTAAAATCTTTTAATATCTCTATTGTTTTATTTTTTATTTTTCCTTCTTTTATTAATCTAAAGTATTCTCTTAATCTTTCTTTACTTGCTTCTGATGGAGCATAATATACTTGAGCAGATTTTGATCCTTCCCTATATATTGTAATTCCTTTACATCCAGCCTTATATGCAAATATATATGCGTTCAATACATCCTCAAGAGTAACCCAATTTGGCATATTTATTGTTTTCGATATTGATGTAGTTATCCATAATTGAGCAACTGCTTGAGCTCTAATATGATCCCACCATGGTATATCCAATGCTGTTAAAAATATTAATTTTAGATCATCTGGTATTTCTTTTATTCCTAATAAACTTCCACCATTATCTGATATTTTCTTTAATATTTCATCATTATATAATCCTTTTTCTTTTAATTGTCTTTCCAATTCTGGATCTACATAATAATATACTCCTGCAGTTACTCTTTTTTCGTATACTAGTGCATATTGTGGTTCTATTCCTGAAGAAGTATCTGCTAACATTGAAATAGAACCTGTTGGAGCAACAGAAGTAACTTCAACATTTCTTATTCCATATTTTATTATTTGTTCCCTCAAATATTCCCAATCTAATGTCCATAATTCCTTATGATAATATCCTTCTACTGGCATTTCTCCATTCTTATATGTTGTTTGATCATATTTTGAGAATTTATCTCTTGTTTTTGCCCTTTCAACAGATTCTAGCATTGCATAATAAGTTAAATATTCAGAGACTTTTCTTATCAATTCAAATCCTTCTTCTGAAGAATATGGAATACCTAATGCAAATAAAGTATCTGCAAGTCCCATAAATCCTAATCCAACCCTTCTTACAGCTTTTGATGCTTCTTCTATTTCTTTTAATGGATATTTATTTACATCAATTACATTATCTAAAAATCTATAAGCCCATTTTATTGTTTCTATATATTTTTCCCAATTAAATTCTGCCTTTCCATCTTTGAAATCAATCATTGCATATAAATTAATTGATCCTAAATTACAAGATTCATATGGATATAAAGGTTGCTCTCCACAGGGATTTGTAGCTCTAATTGAGCCTCTATATTTATATTGAACATTTCTTTTATTTATATTATCCATAAACAAGCATCCAGGATCTGCTTTTTCCCATGCAATATATGCAGCTTCTGACAATAATTGTTTTGGATCAACATAATTTATTGTTGCCTCCTTTGGCATTTTTTCTAGATCAAAATTTAAATCTCCAGGTAATGGATAATTATATTTTCTTAATATTCTTGGATTTATTAATGGATATGGTTTATTTTCTTCATAATATTTCCAGAAATTTGGTTCGAACATAACAGAAATATTAAAGTTTTCTAATATTCCTTCTTTTTCTTTTGCATGAATAAATTTTAATATATCTGGATGCCAAGATTCTAATATACCCATGTTTGCTCCTCTTCTTTTTCCTCCTTGTTTTACAACATCTGTTACAGTATCTATTATTCTCATAAAAGATATAGGACCTGATGCTACGCCTCCAGTAGATGCAACAACATCTCCCTCAGGTCTTAATTTTGAATAATTTACTCCAATACCCCCTCCAGATTTAAATATTAAAGCAGCATCTCTAGCAGATTTCATAATTGATTCCATATCATCTTCAATATCTAATACAAAGCATGCAGCTAATTGTCCTAATACAGCACCAGCATTAAATAATGTTGGAGAATTTGGCATAAATTTCTTTGTTGCCATCAAATCAAAATATTTTAGGTAATTTTCATAATAGCTATCGAATTCCCCTCTTTTTATCATTTCTAAAAATTCTGACCATTTTACTTTCATATGACCTCTCTCATTTAAATAATCATACAAATATTTCATTCTTTCTAAATGATATCTATTCCACTTTAATTTATAATCTCCATTTTCTTTCTTTAATCCAATTTTATATTCATATTCTGTTGGATTAAAATCTTCTTTTGGTTTTATACTTTGTTTTCCCTCTTTATCATATACTCTTTCATCATATAACAAATCTGGAATAATAATTAATGCAGCAACTCTTTCAAACATTTGTTTTGGTCCTTCAATCAAATTTTTATTTTCATCCCTTAGCAAATATCTATTTACCATTAATCTTATTGAATTAATTGAAAACCTCTTTGCAACTTCTTCCTCATAGAATTTTCCCAACAGATTTATTTTTTCCTGCCTAATTTTTTCTTTTTCTTTTCTATATGTAATATATGCTTTTGCCACTTCATATAAATCGAACTTCAATAATGATAACTCTACAATATCTTGAATCTGTTCAACAGATGGAATTTCTTTATCTCCAAATCTTTCTTCTAAAACATTAATTACATATTCTGTTACCCTTTCTAATATTTCTTTATTATATTTTCCTGTTGCTTTCATTGCTCTTTCTATAGCATAATATATTCTATATGGATCAAAATCAACAATTTTTCCGTCTCTTTTTCTAACCTTTTTTATTTTATATTCTCTTTCCAAGAAAACAGATCTAGAATCTATCTTATTTTTATTTATAAAATCTTCATTTACCATTTCTATATATTAAGAATATATTTAATAAGCTTTGCTAATTCTTATTTATAAATCCTCTATAATCAATATATTTCATTAATTTTAATATTTTTATCTTCTATTTCTATTATTTTTACCCCTCTTGCTACATTTATTATTTTAGCATTATTTATTATATCTTCTAGTCCTCCTGCTTCGTGTATATGACCATGAACATTCAAAATCACCTTTTTTTCTTCCTCAATAAATTTTCTTAGGCTTTCGCTTCCAGATATATCTAAAGATGTTATAGAACTTTTTGGAGGTAAATGAGAAAAAATTATAATATATTTATCTTTATTTCCTAAATATGATAAAAATTTACTAATTTCTTCTTCATCTATAATAAATATCGGTACATCTCCTCCGCCAATACCTGCTAAAACAAATTTATCTTTTGTAATATATTTTTCGTGAAATTCCCTTATTTTATAAATCCTTTCTAATTCTTTTATTTGTTCATATGTTTCATGATTACCTGGTATTACTAAAATCTTCTTTGGATCAATCTTTTCAACAAGCTTTCTAATTAAATTTCTTTTTATTTCCCCAAAATCCCCAATATCTCCTAATAATATAATATAATCTGCACCAAAATTTTCATATGCCTTTATTATTTTATATATAATATCTAAATCATTATGAATATCTGAAGCTACAATTATTTTCATAAATATTATATATACATTTCTTTTTTATTTTTTATATAATCAATTAGAAAATCTTTTAATTTATTTGAATCATCAAAATATTTAAGATTATATTTTTCCACTATTTTATTTAACATTTCTAAATGCTTTTCATTAAATAAATCTTTTTTTGAAAAATATAATATTACTTCTTTATTAAAAATTTTCTTTATATTTTCCAATAGATTTATTTGTTCATCTAAATTATATCCGCATGTTTCTGTTAAATCTATTACATATATTATTATATTTGCTAAATATTTCAACGCTAAAGCGCTTTTCTTCTCTATTTCGTTCATTTCTTCTATAGGTCTATCTAAAATACCAGGAGTATCAATAATTTGTATATCAAAATATGGAGTTCTAATATATCCTATCATTAAATCTTTTGTTGTAAATGGATATGGTTCTATTTTAACATTAGAACCTGTTAAATTCTTTAATAAGGTACTTTTTCCAACATTTGGTAAACCAGAAATTACTGTTGTAGGTAATCTTTTTATATTTGGAATTTTCTTTCTTTCATTTAAATAAATATTATATATTTTAAATATTTTCCAATTTCTTCTTAATATACTTGCTATCCTTCCATAAAATTCTTTTCTATATTTTTTTATACTTTCTATATCTTTATTTATTTTTATATTGTTTTTATATTTTGTATAAAGATCTTTTAATAATTTCCTAATATATTTCACCCTTTCTCTTACCTTTTTAAAATTTATTTTTGGAAATATTAATTTATATAGCTCTAAATAAAATTTATCTTCTGGTATTATTATTTCGTTATATATTTTCTCTAATCTTGAATCAATATATTGATATACTATTTGTATTTTTGTCAAATTTTTTTCTTTTATATCATAAATACTTTTTGTATTGTTATTTGCTCTCTTAAATGCATTATTTATTAATTCTTCTACAAAAAAATATTTCATAAAACTATTCTATATTAATTTTCTTTCCAGTAGAACCTGGCTTTTTTCCAATTTCTATTCTTAATACACCATTTTCATATTTTGCTTTTATATTATCCATATCTACATCTTCTGGTAATGATATAATTCTTTGATACCCAGAAGATATTCTTTCTGCTCTTATATAATCTTCTCCTTTTTCTTTATTTTCAACTTTTCTCTTTGCTGTTATCTTTAAAGAATGATCTACTACAGATATATCAATATCTTTTTTATCTACACCAGGTAAATCTAATTCTATTGCATATTTATCCCCTTCATCTATTAAATCCATTAATGGTTCTTCATATTCAAATCCAAATCCTTCATTTATATTTTTATATGCCCCTTCCATTAATCTTTTCATTAATCTTATCTGTCTTCTCATCTCCCTTTCAAATAAATCAAATGCATCCTCTATTTTTCTTCTTTTCATAATATATCTTTATATTAAATCTTTATAAGAGATTAAAGTAAAATAATCAACAATATTTTTTTCATCTCCATTTATTTCTGATGAAGAAATATGATTTATTAAATTCATTTTCCCTTCAAATCTTTTTGTAAATTCTATAAAAAATAAAAAAGGATATTTTCCACAAACAGTTGTATTATCTTCTAGATATTTTAATAATTTTTTTGAATTTAATTCCAATATTGCATCTATATACTTTTTATCTTCTTTTTTTATATTTTCTGTTATATTTTCATTATATTTTATATATCCATAAAATTCTCCATGATGAGTAAGATTCCCTGTAGATATTAATACTATTTTTCTATTCAATTCTCTTGTTATTTCCTCTATTACTTCTATTAATTCTTTTATTTTCCTTATATCAATATTTTTAATAATTATTGGAACTATTTTTATTTTATCTTTAAATAAAAATCTTATTATTGGTAATTGCAATTCGATAGAGTATTCATATCTATATACAATAGGATCTTCATATGCATCAAAATTATTTAATATTTTTCTTACAAATTCTACATCTGTTCTTATAATTCCAAAAGGGGTATACCAATCATCAATTAATAAAGAAATATCTGCTCCTATATTATAATGATTTGGCCCCACAATTATTATTGTTTCGAAGTTAAAATTTTCATATAATTCTTTATAAAATTTAATTGAAACTGGTAAAAAATAATTATAATTTGCATGAGGAACAATACCTGAAATTATTTTTTTATTATTTTTTATTTCTTTTGGTATATAACCTAGTCCATATATTTTATCAAGAAAGGAGGATTCAATTTGAGAGAGTAAATCAGAAGGATCATAAGAATAGAAACCTTTTGCAATCATATATCTCATATTTATGTTTTGAAATATTATTTTATTAATTTTTTTATAATATTTTTATAATGAAAGCTGGATTAGAAATACATCAACAAATAGATACGGACAAAAAATTATTTTGTAATTGTCCAACAGAATTATATGATAATTATAAATATAGAATTGAAAGAAAATTAAGAGTAACGCAAAGTGAAATTGGAAAAAGAGATATTGCAGCAGAATATGAAACTATGAAGGATAAATTATATATATATGAATATTCTCCAGAATACTCTTGTTTAGTTGAACTTGATGAAGAACCCCCTCATCTAATTAATTTAGATGCATTAAAATTTGGAATATTAATTTCTACATATTTCAATATGTATATCCCAAAAGTTTTACAAATTATGAGAAAAATTGTTGTAGACGGGTCAAATACTTCAGGATTTCAAAGAACATTATTATTATCATTAAATGGAGAATTAAATTATAAAGGAAAAACAATTGGTATAAGTACAATATGTATAGAAGAAGATGCTGCTAGAAAAATTGAAGAAGGAGAAAATTATATTGTTTATAGATTAGATAGATTAGGAATACCATTAATCGAAATATCTACAGGTCCTGATTTAAATAATCCAAAAGAAGTAAAAGAAGTTGCAGAATATATTGGATTAATATTAAGATTAACAGGAAAGGTTAAAAGAGGATTAGGAACTATAAGACAGGATTTAAATATTTCAATAGAAGGAGGAGAAAAAATTGAAATAAAGGGAGTACAAAACTTAAAGATAATTGATAAAATTGCTGAAAATGAAGTAAAAAGACAGGAAAAATTATTAGAATGGGAAAAATTAGTAAAAGAAAGGGGAATTGATGGATATGAGTTAGAAGAATAGATTTATATTTTTTAATAAATTTTAATTATAAATGAAAAGTCAGTTTGGGACAATTATTGTAGAAATTATATTATTTATTGTTGCTGCTATTGCTGCTTATACTTTTGTATCCGTAGCATATACAAATCTAAATGGAATAAACAATGCTGCTATTGCAAATTCAAAATCATTAGAAAATCAATTAAATACATATATTACAATTGATTCTTGTGCATATAATTCTTCCACAAATTTATTATATTTATATGTAACAAATAGAGGAAATAATATTTTAAATCAGAATATAACATTATTATTCATTAATGGAGGACTAATAAATAATACATTAATATATATAGCAAACAGCTATACAGGAACTTCTGCTTGGGGACCGTATGATACAATTGCTATAGTAGCAAATGCTTCTTTATCAACAGATTTTTATAATGTAAAAGTTGTAGCAGATACCGGAGCATATGTACAAAATATAATTTATGTAAATACAACTGCAAATTCATGTACAATAGAATGAGATCTGATTTAGGATCAATAGTTGGGCTAATAATTAGTTTTGTAGTATTTTTTATTTCAATAACAATTTTATATTTAATTTTGAATAATACATTTAAAGGATACTATTCTGCATATACCATTACAAGAGAAATAAAAAATATTGTTGGAGAAAACATAGAATTTCTAAATAATCAAACAAATTATTCTTCTCCATATTTAATTATTTATAATAATGGAAATAAAGCATTGGATTTATCTTGTTTTCAATTATATACAAATGGCTATTTTACTCCATTTAATTACTCTATAAATTATCTATATCCATCGAATTTATTATTATCTGGAGAAAATGCAACAATTTATTTTTCAAATCAATATTTAGTAAATAATTCATGGAATTATATTATATTGGTTTCATGCTATGGGGTAAAATTTCAAACTTTAATATTTTCAAATTAGTTAATATATTATGAAATTACAAAGTGAAGCATATGTAGCACTATTATTTGTAATTTCTGCTGGTATTATTACTATATTATTATATAATATTTTATTTCCTCATATTTCAAATATAAATCCAACTGGACAGGCAATTACAGAATCTTTAAAAATTAACTTCCAACTTCTAGATTATTTTATACAAAATAATACATTATATGCATATGTAAAACCATCAGAACCTGTAAATGCTTCACAAGTATTTGCAATTATAAATAATGAACTAGTTCCTGTTTATTCAATTAATTCTAATAGTTCTATAGTTAATCCATATAATAATGGATTATTATTAATTGTTGCAAATTTATCTCAAATACCTGTAGATCAAAACGGAAATTATCAAATAGTGGTAGGATTAGAAAATGATATTGTTGGTGTTTTTACCATACATTATATGTCTAATGCATTAAGAAATTTCTTTCATCCAATTATTCAATATAATGTTTCTGCTTTCTCTTCTTCTTCAAGCTTTAAATGTTCACTTTCTCCACCTTATTATTGTATTTATCTGTATAATACTCAAAATATTTCTACTCCTGTACCTTTCCAACAAGATATCGAAATATGTAATACAACATCGCTCTATCTTACAAATCAAAATGCAACATATAATCTCATAGGATATAATTATACCATTGGAAGTGTAAGTTCTAGTGGAAAGGGTAAAAAAACATATTATTCAAATGCAATAATTACTTTACCAAATTCCAATATATATTTATGCTTAGGCGCTGGAAATGTATCCTTTTCCATATCTTATAATTCACAAGAAAATGCATCTGGATATGCTATAATTGGATACTCTAATACCAATAATTGTTCAGCTTCTTATTCTGGTTCTTCTGTACCAGATGTCGTTGTGGGAGGGTATTCTATAAATACTACAGATTATAGTTTCCTGAATAGTGCATATTATTTTGAAGGTACAACATTTAATAATATAAAAAGTTTTTCTTATAATTACACTGTATATAATATCTCAAATGTTACAATATCAATTGCTTGTGGATTAAGCAAATGTAATTCAATTAATATACCAGCTGGATGTAATGTAATACTTTATAATACAACAGCGGATAATTCAACAACAATTTTTGTAGCTAATTGTTACAATCAATTACCAGGAAATTATAATATAAATGGAACATTATTAACCAACGGATATGTTGCACTTGGAGTTTATTTATTTAGTCCAAATATATCTATATATTATTTAATAAATCTAAATGGTCAAAATGTTTATTTCTTTACAAATTCTTCTAATCCTCAAAATTCTTTATTATATTCTTGGTATGAAGGACAATTAAATAATGATGGAGTAACTTGTGATGTATGGTGGGTAAATATTTCTCAAGGAATTCCTGCAAATAATTATACAACAATTTATATGAATATCAATTCTACAAATACTAATTATTATCGATTGTATTATCCATATGTAGGAGCAAATCCATATGTAATTCAAGGATATGACAATGGACAAAATGTATTCTTAATATATAATAATGGAAGTCAAACATTCCAATATACACGAATTGGAACGGGAGGATCTATCAGTACTACATCTACTGGTCCTTCTCCTTATAATTATGATATAGTAATGTCGGTAAATGGTGGAGGTGCTAGTGCAACCACATGGACAACAACATGGACAAATTCTACACAATTACCTTCTTCATATATTGCACAAATGTTAGTATATATAACAGGATCTTCTCCTTTAATTGATATGTTAACAAATATACAGAATTATCCAAATGGAGCTTTTTATGTATTTAGATTTGATGCTAGAGGTACATACTATGATGGAATAGGATACTATCCAGCAGGAGGAACAGGAACACAATTTTTAAATTATACTAGTATAACATCTTCAACAAATACGTGGTATCAAATGACTGTAATAGATAATAATGGATATTTATATTTATATAAATCTACTTCTTTTAATTTGGGAAATTATGGTAATTTAGAAGCTTCTTATAATACTCAAGGAACATCTTATTATCTATCTGGAAGAGGTTTTGGTATAACTACAGATGGTGCAACCTCTACAGATTATTATACTTTAATATTAGTTAGAGCATATCCACCAAATGGAGTTATGCCACAGGTATATATAAGTTAATTAAGTTAAAGAACAAAATATTTAAGATGGTCCGGGTAGCCTAGTGGTAGGGCGTCGGGCTGTGGACCCGAAGGTCGCGGGTTCGAATCCCGCCCCGGACCCTAATGGGTTTCCCATCCAACAGATTCTTCAAATCCTAATAATTTTTTAATATAAAATTCTAATAGATTTTTTTCTTTATTTGTTATTTTGCATTCATTATGTGCTAATTTTAAATATCTTGGATATGATTGATAAAAATATATGTTTTCTTTTATTATTTCTAAAAATTTTTCTCTTCCAATTTTTTCCAATCCTTCTATTCTATATATATGATCATTATATCTTGCCCTAAAATACATTATTAATATTTTTTTATTGAATATTTTATTTAATATTTCATCTGGAACTTTTCCTTTAAAGAAATAATCTAATTCTTTTTCCATTATATCTGTATAGAATATCTCATTTGGAAATGCTCTCATTAAAATTATCATATCCGATTTTCCTTTCCTTATTATATCTAAATTTAATATTCTTTTTGCAACTGCTAATAAATTTCCATTGTTAATTAAATATTCAAAATTCTCTAGGAATTCCTTTTTTCTATCTTCAATTCTTTCATCATCAAATTTTTCTAAAAATTTAGAATACAATATTCCATCAGAAATTATTGATCCATCTATAAAAATATATCTA
Source organism: Nanopusillaceae archaeon (assembly GCA_049974095.1). Lineage (GTDB taxonomy): Archaea > Nanobdellota > Nanobdellia > Nanobdellales > Nanobdellaceae > Nanobdella. Next base: position 72,856 of record JBMFJD010000001.1, read on the forward strand.
TCACTATATTTTCTTGCCAATTTATATTCTAAATTTTTAGAAAATAGAGAAGAAATATCTGATATATCAAAATTTCCTCCACTTTCAGATCTTAAAAAAGTATTCTCAAAAAATTCTATATCTTCTATTACATCATATAGATCTTCAGAAATAATTACTGCTCTAGAATATACATATGTATAAGGCCCAATTATTCCATTTATATATGAAGAATCTATAAATCCATATTTTTTATCTTTTTTTAATTCTATATTATCCAGATTTATTGTTTTTATACTTTCTTTTTCTATCTTAAAATTTAAATTTATTTCTTTTATTTTATTTATTTTTTCATTTATTTTTTTTAATAGCTCTTCTTTTATCATAATTATTTTATAATTTAAAGATATATAATATATATCCCCGCTTAGACGAACCAATGTGAGAATATGATCATTGGTAACGATGGGCCGGGGGACAACATGCCGCGGTGCCCGAGTGGACCAAGGGGTCTGGCTGGAGACCAGATCCCCGAAAGGGGGCGTGGGTTCAAATCCCACCCGCGGCGTTTAATTTAAATAAATATTTATTTTAATTATTACCTATGGCTCATGGTCCTACATATATAGTAAAATATAGAAGAAGAAGGGAAAATAAAACAGATTATAGAAAAAGGTTAAAATTATTAAAATCTGGAAAATTAATATTAGTAGTAAGAAGATTTCTAAATAATATACAAGCTCAAATAATTGAATATAATGAAAAGGGAGATAAAACATTAATTAATGTTCATTCAAAAATATTAGAGAAAAAGTATGGATGGAAAGGACATAGAGGAAATTTACCTACAGCATATTTGGTAGGATTGTTAATTGGATTAGAAGCAAAAAAAAGAGGAATAAATGAAGTAATATTGGATATTGGAAGATATAGATCTACAAAGGGAAATTCTCTATATGCTGTGTTAAAAGGAGCATTAGATGCTGGATTGAATATTCCATATAATGAAGAAATATTACCATCTGAAGAAAGAATAAGGGGAGAGCACATTAAAAACTATGCATTATTATTAAAAGAAAAGGATCCTGAAAGATATAAAAGACAATTCTCAAAATATTTAGAAAGAGGATTGGAACCTGAAAAAATTGTAGAACATTTTGAAGAAGTTAAAAGCAAAATATTAAAGGAATATGGATTGGAAAGATAATCTAGATCCAGTATTTAAAGATTTTTTAAAATCCTTAATTGAAGAAACAAAAAAATATAAAGATATATATATGAAAACTGATGATCCTGGAAGAGTGCAAATATGGATTGCTCTAGGATTAATTTATAGAAAGTTATTATATTTAGAATCAAAAATATCAGAAATTGAATCTTTATTAAATAATAAAGATATTAAAGAAAAATTAGAAGAATATTTAAAGAAACTTTAATAAACTACTGCAACTAAAACACCACCTATTTTTTCCTTTTTACATTCTTCATTTGTTTTCATTCCTTTATTTGTAGATACTAATAATATTCCAAAACCTCTAGCAGGTAAATATCTTTTTTCATATTTTTCTAATTCTCTATAGGATATAGGAAACCTTGGTTTTATTACTTTACTGAAATTAAATGTTTCAGAAAATTTTACAATTATCTTTTTATCTTTTATTTCATAACTCTCTACATATTTATATTCTTTCAATTTTTCCAACATATCTATTAATAATTTATTATAATAGTTAAATTCTACTTCTTTTTTTCCAATATTTATACAATTTGTAGCATGAGAAAAGAAATCATTAATTATATCTACCATTATTCTCCTAATACTCTAAAGTCCATTGTTTTTGCCAGTTCCCTAAAACATCTTCCACATAAATATATTCCATATCTTCTTATAACTCTGTCATGAGAACCACAAACCATACATCTTATTGCACCCTTTCCATATTTTCTTTCCTTATTTTTTATTCCAAATTCTTCTAAAACTTCAATTATGTCTTTTCCTTCATTTATTGCTTTATCTATCAATTCTTGTATATTTTTTATCTTTCCTTCCTTTATTAATCTATTTATTTCTTCTTTTATATATTTGGGAGCATTGTTTTTTATTATCTTTGCTAAAGTACCTGGTTTGTTTTTCTGTAATTCTACTAAATATGACCAGCTATTTAGCATTTAATATATTATTTTAGTAAGATTTATAAGGAAAAGTAAGAATAAAATTTATATTGAAAGCCTTAATTGCTGGAATTGATCCAGGTACAAATACAGGAATAGTTGTAATTGATGAGGATGGAAATATTATAGACAAATTTAGTGGGAAAAATATTTCTAATGAAGAAATAATAAGATATATTAGCGATTTAAATAACGTTGTATTAATAGCAACGGATAAAAGAGAAATACCAAAAGGTATTTTAGAAATATCTTCAAAGTTAAATATAGGGGTCTATTATCCAAAAAAAGATATTGATCTAGAAACAAAGAATAAGTATTATACAAATAATAAATTAAAGGATATATTTGAAAATAATCATGAATTTGATGCATATATTTCTGCATTTGAAGCATTAAAAAAAGTTAAAGATATTATAGAAAAAGCTAGAAAAGTATCTAAAGATGAAAATGAATATATAAGGATATTAAAGATAATATTTAAAAATAGAAAAATAGAACCTGTTAGCGCAAAAAATAATTTAGAAAAAGAAAGCAAAATAGAAAATAATAAAAATAAAAAGAGAAAAAATATAAAAAGAAAAAGAAATATTGAGAATATAAGAATAATAATTGAGAAAAAGATAGAAAAAGAAGAAAATAAAATTAAAGAATTGAATGAAAAATATATAGGATTATTGAATGATTATAATAAAATTTCTATTTTACTTTTAAATAAATTAAATGAAAAGGATACTATAATTCCAAAAGCTTCTTTTTTATATTCCAATAAATTGTATTATAAAAAGATTTTCCTTGATAAAGTAGATGAGGAATATATAAGATATTTTATTAATAAAAACACAGAATTCTTTATTTTAGAAAAAGATAAAGATAAAGTAAAAGAATTTTTAAAGGAATATTATATAGTAACAGATTTTATTGATATAAAGAATTTTATTGTTGTAAATAATTATAAAAAATGGATAAATGAAGAAAATAAAGAAGAAGATTTAACAGTTGAAAAATTGAAAAAAATTTTAAAAGAATATAGGACACACCTAGGTCAATTTAGAAAATAAACGATATAGAGATATAAGAAAATAATATTAGTACTAGTTAGTAGTAATATAATAATGGACAAATATAAAGAAAATATTTTTTCCTCTTTGAAATGGGGGTCTAGAAAAACTTATAAATAGTATTTATAAGATTTTTGATTATCAATATTTTTAAACATAAAGAAAATAAATTAATAAATAAAGAAAAATTATGTATAGAGAAAAATTAAGGGAAATTATTTAGTTTTTGGAATTTTTATCTTTAATTATATTAAAAAAAGGATTTTTATTTATTTTTAAATAAGAAGAAAAGTATACTTTAAAAAACTTTTATAGAAAAATATCTTATGACAACAAATTCTATAATTGATTACTTTTTAACCGATTTTGAAAGAATATCTCAAAAAAATAATAGTTTTATTATAGATGGGAGATACCTGGAAGAAGATTTTGTTCCATTAGAAATAAAATTTAGAGATAAACAAAAAGAAATAATTTTATCTAATATTAGTTTATTTTTAAATAGAAGTACAGGTAATAATTTATTTTTATATGGAAATACAGGTACTGGCAAAACATTGATGGCAAGGTTTTTAAATAAAGGAATTAGAGTATATTCTGCAAAAAATAAATTAAAGGTAAAGATTTCATATATAAATTGCAAACAAATATTATCAAGTGAAGTAGATTATTATATATTTAAAAGAATATATGAAGAATTGATTAATAATACAGTAAAATCTGGTATTAGAAAAAATGATTTATATGAAAATATATATAAATTTGTAATAAATAATGATTATAAATTAATAATTATCCTAGATGAAGCAGATCAGATATTTAATAAAAAAGAAAATACAGAAATATTATATTTCCTATTAAGAAATTATGATATAAACTTTATAAGTAGAATAAGATTAATATTAATTTCTAATTCCCCATCTTTTATTTCTGAACTAGATCAAAGAATAAAATCATCATTTTCATCAATAATAAAAGTAAAATTTCCTCCATATGATTATTATCAATTAAAGGAAATATTAATAGATAGAGCATCAAAAGCATTTTTATCAGGTACAATATCTGAAGAAAGTATAAATTATATTGCTGCAAAGGTTGCAAAAGAATTTTCTGGGGATGCAAGGGTTGCAATAAATATATTAAAATTATCTGCTACAATAGCTTATAGTAGAAATAAAAATAGAATAGAAAAAGAAGATATTGATGAAGCATTTGAAAGTGCAGATTTAAATATAATACAAGACATGATTAATACATTAAATAAAACTCAAAAAAGAATTCTATTTAGTTTAATTAGGAAACAAATAGAAAAAGGAGATTATGTACAATTTAATGAATTATATGAAGAATTTGTAAAAATATCAAACGAAATAGGATTTGAAGTATTGGATAAAACAACAGTATACAAAAATTTAAAAAAGATAGAAAATATTTTTGGAGAATATATTGAATCAAAAATTATATCAAAAGGAAAAAATGGAATAAACAAAATAATAAAAATAATTGTTGATAAAGATAATCTTAAAAAGATGTATGACATATTAAAAGAAGAGATATGAAAAAAGAAGATATATTAAAAAAACTGTGGGAAAATAATATAATAATTACAAAAAATGTTTCTGAGAAACTAGATAGTCTATCTGATGAAATTATTGATAAGATAATAAAAGAAGCAATAAAAGAGAATATACAGGTTCTTGATATAAATTTTTTAAATAAAATATTAGGAAATAATGAAGTAAAAAGCAATGATAATGAAGAAAAAAATATTTTATCTTTTTTTGGAGATAAATCAAATAAGAAAATTGTAGAAAAGAAAGAAGTAAATGTTGGAAATTTAAATATATCAATAGAAAAAATTTTTGAAAAAAATGAAGAAAAAACAAAAATAAAGAAAGAAGTAACTGTAGAAATATATAATAAGAATAAAAAATTTATTGGAGAAGAAATAGAGACAAATATTAAAGAATTAAATCAAACAGATAGAATAAATATATTAAAGAAATTTGAAATACAGAAAAATAAACCAGATATCGCATCATGGATTTCATATTACAAATCAAGATTAAATAAAATAAAGAAAATATTAAAAGAGCATGCTCAAATAAAAGAATTATATCCATTAGATAAAATACCTGAGGAAAGAGAAAATGTTGCAATTGCTGGTTTAATATATGATAAAAGAATAACAGATAAGGGTATTATATTTATAATAGAAGATGGGAATTCCATTGTAAAGGTTTTTGTTGATAAAAATAATGAAAATATCAATTTTAAAATTGCAAGAGACATTCCTTTAGATTCTGTTATTGCGTTTGTTGGTAGATATCATAATAAAATGTTTTTTGCAGATGATTTAATATTTCCGGATGTTCCTATAAGAAAGCCAAAAACATATGGAGATGAAGATGTATATATTTTATTTACTGGAGATTGGCAGATTGGTAATAAATATACTTTTTATGATTTATTTGACAGGTTTCTTAATTTTTTAAATGAAAAAACAGATAATGAAAAAATAAATGATTTAGCAAGAAAAATAGGATATTTATTAGTTATAGGAGATGTTGTAGATGGTGTTGGAGTATACCCAGAACAGAAAGATGAATTAATATATAAAACTTTTGAAGAACAATATCAAAAATTTGAAGAATTTATATTAAATATTCCAGAATTTATTAAAGTTGCAATAATACCAGGAAATCATGATATTCCTAGACTGGCAGAACCTCAACCACCTTTATCAAAATCATTATTAAAACAATCTTATGAAATGGAAAATATATTATATTTATCAAATCCTTCATATGTACAATTACATAATTCTATTAATGTATTGATGTATCATGGTTATGTATTAGATTGGTTAGTTTCAAGTATTCCAATATTAAGGGAAAAGGGAGGATATGAAAATCCTGGAGAATTAATGAAATTTTTATTAATGTTGAGGTTATTAGCTCCAACACACGGTTCTACTCCTTATATACCATATTTAAATGATGATCCATTGGTAATAGATATTTTACCAGATATTTTTCATACAGGTCATATACATAGGGCATCATATGATGAATATAGAGGAATAGATATGATAAATTCATCAACATTTCAAGATATTACACCATATCAAAAAGAACTTGGTCATAAACCAAATCCAGGTTTTGTTTTCTTAAGAAATATTAAAAATGGAGAAGCATTGGCAATTAATTTATTCGATTATTCTATAGTAAGAATAAGGGAAAAAGTCATATAAAATATTCATAAAATATATACAAAGTATGAAAATAGTTAGGGAAAATGATAATGAAATAGAAATATTGTTTGAAAAAGATAGACCAACATCTGTCATGCTAATAAAAGAAGAATTGGATAAAGACGAAAATGTAATAATTTCTGGATGGAGAGAAGATCATCCTTTATTAAAGAATATATATTTGTATATAAGAACAAATAATAAAGAAAAAGCAAGAGAGGCTTTAATTAATGCAATTGAAAGGGCTTTAAAGAGGGTTTCTAATTTTAGAGAAGAATATAATAAAATAATTGATGAACTTAGATAAAGTTACTTTAGATACTTCTGTAATTATTGATGAATATTTATCAAAAGCAATAGAAGAAAATAGAATAAACGTAAAAGAAATAATAATTCCATTACCTGCTATTGATGAATTACAGGCACAAGCAAACAAAGGATATGAAAAAGGAGTTGTTGGGCTAAGAGAAATACAAAGATTAAGAGAATTATCTGAAAAATATGGAATCAAGATAACAATATTAGGAGAAAAACCAACATTGGAGCAAATAAAATTAGCAAAATCTGGATATATTGATTATTTAATAATAAAAATTGCTATGAATACAAACTCTACATTATTGACATCAGATAGAATTTTATATGAAACAGCAAAAGCATATAATGTTAAATGCATGTATATAGAAAAACAAAATGTTTCTATTGAAAAACCATCATTTTTAGATTTATTTACAGATGATACAATGTCAGTTCATATTATTGAAAATACAAAGGTAAAAAGAAAAAGGGGAAGACCTGGAGAATGGTATTTAGAAGAAACAGATATTATATATGATAGAGAAAAAATTGAAAAATTGATTGATGAAATAATTTTTATTGTAAGAAATAGAAGAGATTCTTTTATTGAAAAAGAAAGGAAAAGTAGCTTAATAATACAAATTGGAATGTTTAGAATTGTAATTGTAAAACCTCCTTTATCTGATTCGTATGAAATAACAATTGTAAGACCAGTTAAGATATTAAAATTGGAAGATTATAATTTACCAGAAAAGATATTAGAGAGATTTAAGGAAAAAGCAGAAGGAATTGTTATTACTGGAAAACCTGGATCTGGAAAAACAACATTTGCACAAGCATTAGCAGAATATTATCTAAATATGAAGAAAATTGTAAAAACAATAGAATCTCCAAGAGATTTATTTTTATCACCAGATATTGTTCAATATTCAAAAAATTCTTCAGATAGAAATGAATTACACGATATTTTATTATTATCAAGACCAGATTATGTTATATTTGATGAAATGAGAAATACTGATGATTTTAAAATATATATTGATTTAAGACTTGCTGGTGTTGGAATGATTGGAGTTGCACATGCAGAGAGACCAATAGATATAATACATAGATTTTTATCTAGAACAGAGCTTGGATTAATACCTCAAATAATTGATACAATAGTATATATTGAGAAAGGAAAGATAGAGAAAGTATACTATTTAAATTTGGTTGTTAAAATACCACACGGATTAAAAGAAGAAGATCTTGCAAGACCTGTTGTAGAAATTAGAGATTATTTAACAAATGAAGTAGAATATGAGATATATACATTTGGAGAAGAAATAATGGTTGTACCTGTTAAAAAATATAAATTTAAATCTGGAATACAAAGATTTTTAGAAGATTTATTAAATTCTGAATTTAAAAGAAAATATAGTAATGTATTTATTTATGTATATGATGATAAAATTATATTTTATATTCCAAGAAATTTAAGAAAGAAATTTATTAAGAATGAGAAAAGGTATTTATTAAGTATTAAAAACAAATATAATCTAAGAATAGAAATAAGATCCTTAGAAAGTTTAGAAAACGAAAGTATACCATATGATTATGAAATAGAAAAGAATCAAATAGTTTTGATATCAAATAGTTTATTTAAGAAAAAAGATGTAGAAATATATGTTGATAATAAATCTATTGGAAGATTTAAAGTAAATAAGAAAGGAAAAATTGTTATTGATAGAAATAGCGAAATTGGGAAATTTTTAGAAGAAGCAATAAATAATAAAAGAAAAATAGAAATAAGATTAATATGAAAAGGATTGCTGTAATAGATAGGGATAGATGTAAGGCTCCTGATAAATGTGATTATATATGTATGAAAGTATGTCCTATTCAAAAAAATAATTTGGAAATATTTAAAATATTACAAGATAAGAAACCATCTATTGATGAATCTTTATGTATTGGTTGCGGAATATGTGTTAAAAAATGTCCATATAATGCAATTATTATAATAAATTTAACAAAAGAACCAGAAGATAAACCTGTATTCCAATATGGACCAAATACATTTAGATTATATAGATTACCAATAATAAAGGAAGGACAAATAATTGGAATAATTGGAAGAAATGGAATGGGAAAAACCACAGCAATAAATATTATTGCAGGATTATTAAAGCCAAATTTTGGAGATTTTAATAAAAAATGGGAAGATAAAGAAATAATAAGAGAATTTAGAGGAACAGAATTGCAAAAATATTTTGAAAAATTATATAGTAATCAGGTAAAAATATCATATAAGCCACAAAATATTTTACAGATTAGAAATATGGTAAAAGATTTAAAAGTAAGAGAATTTTTATCAAAAGTTATAAACAATGTTGATAAAGTATCTGAAGACTTTGGAATAAAAAATATATTGGAAAAAAAGATAGAAAATTTATCTGGTGGAGAATTACAAAAAGTAATATATTTATATTCTTTATATAAAGAACATAATTTGCTTTTAATAGATGAGATAACCAATTATTTAGATATATATGAGAGATTAAAAATATTAAATAATTTAAATGAATTAAAAGGAAAAGATACAATTATTATTATTGATCATGATCTATTATTCTTGGATTCGATTTCTGATATAATGCATATTGTATATGGAGTACAAAAAGCATATGGTGTATTCTCATATCCAATTGGAACAAAAGAAGGAATAAATCAATATTTATCTGGATTTATAAAAAGAGAAAATTTAAAGATAAGGGATAAACCAATTAGATTGGATGTTAAAAGTTATACAGATGTAAAATTTGGAGAAAAAATTGTTGAATGGGAAAATTTAAAAGTAAATCTTGGCAATTTTATATTAGAAGCTGAAAAAGGAGAAATAAGAAAAAATGAGATAATTGGAATAATTGGAAGAAATGGAATTGGAAAAACTACTTTTGTTAGAACATTAGCTGGAGAAATAAAATATGAAGGATATGTATCAAAAAATATAACTATTTCATATAAACCACAATTCTTTGATTTTTCTCAATATAATATTACTGTAGATCAATTTCTATCAAAATTTAATGAAAAATATAAATCAGAGTTTAAAGATTATTTACCAGATCTATATATTTCAGATTTATTAGATAGAGAGATAAATACATTATCTGGAGGAGAAAGCCAGACAGTTTATACATTTGCAACATTGATTAAAGATGCGGATTTATATTTATTAGATGAACCATTTGCAAATTTAGATATAGAACAAAGATTAGTTTTATCAAAATTTATTAGAGACATAATAAAAAGTAAGGGAAAAGCATGTTTAATTGTAGATCATGATCTAATATTTCTAAATTGGATATCTGATAGATTATTAGTTTTTTTAGGAGAACCTGGAAAAAAAGGAAGAGTTACTGGACCATATGAAAATAAAGAAGGATTAAATATTTTCTTAAAAGAATTAGATATTACAATGAGGACAGATAAGGAAACTAAAAGACCAAGAATAAATAAAAAAGGAAGTAGATTAGATCTAATACAAAAAGAGAGGGGAATATATTACGAGTAGCTATTCTGCTTTTACAAATACATATACTGTTCCTCCACAATATGGGCATTTTCCTTTAATTGCTGTTCTTCCATTCTTTAACGTTACTTTCACAGGATCTTTTACAGGTACTTTCTTTTTACATCTTACACAATATGCCATATATTGTTCAGCCATTAAGTGTTTTTGTTGAAAATACTTATATATTTATTGGGGTATAATATAAATAAAAGAAAGAATAGAATTATAGTATATTTGATTAAAAAACTATGTTATGTTTTCCAAAACTTTATCATCTATATTTATTATTAAATATTCATTTTCCTTTGAAATATTTATATTAATATTTAGTTCCCCAAATTTTTTTCTTATTTCTTCTATATCATAATTTGAAAAAATCCAAGAATAAATTGTTAAAAATTGGGCAATCTTTTCCATTTTATTAATTTCGTTATTTATTTCTTCTAAGTGTTTCTTTTGTTCTTCCATTATTCTTTTTATTTTTTCTTTTCTTTCATTTAATTCCCTAATTTTTTTATTTTCTATTATGCTATTATATAATTTAATGAAGTAAGAATTCATATCTTTTATAATATTTCCTTCATTATCAATTATTAAATTTAATTCAACAATCTCTCTATAAATTTCATATATTTTTCTAGCTTCCTCTTCACTGATTTCTCCAGGTTTTTTATCTTTTTTTATATTTAATTTATTTAATATATATTCTGAATATTTTCCACCCAATGAGAAATCTATAGATAATGTTCTTACAATATCTTTTTTATTAGAATTTTTTATTTTTTGATAAAAATCATCAAAATTATTATATATGAATAAATTCTTTGGAGGTTTTTTATATTCTTCTCCTTTATATATTTTTCTTATTCCAAAATCTTTATATTGATTTGCATATAATATTTTATTATTTAAATCTGTTATAATAATTAATCCATTTGGAAATAATTCAAAATATATTCTTTTTTCATCAGTTTCAATAATAATTATTTTATCTTCTTCATTCAATTTAAATTTTATCTTTTTTCCATTAAAATCTTTTCTTAATCTTAATAAAAATTTGTTTGTTTCTTCTCTTTCCTTTATATTATATAAAAATATTATCTTTCCAGGTATTATATATAAAAACCTGTTTTCAATTCCCTTCTTATATATTTCAATTATTATTCCTTCTTCACTATTAAATATATTTTTTATTATTGAATCATTAATTTTTTCTTTATTTTCTTCATACCATTTTTTTAGTTCAAAATAATTTATCATAAAAATATATTTCTAAATACTTTTATATGAAGAAGATTTGGGGCACTGATAAATGATAAAATTTCTTAAACAGATTTCTTTCCAATTATAATATATTTTCTAAATAAATGTTTGTTTATCTTTATTACATATGTTTTTATTTTATAAGAATTTAATAATTCAATTATTTTCTCTAATTCTTCCTCAAAATCTTTTATTTCAAAAATATCTACATAATTTATTGATATAAGATATCCATTATTTTTTAAAGCTTTGTATATATTTTTTACAAACTTGTTTTTATCTATTATAAATTTCAATGTTTCATATACAATTATTAAATCAATGCTATCATATAGAAACTTTGGTATTTCATCTTTTTTTGCAATATATACAAAATAATTCTCTAATTTTTTTGCTTTCTTTAGTAATTTTCTTATAATTTTTAACGAAATATCAATTCCATATATCTTTACATTATATTTTTTTGCAATTTCAATAGATATATCTCCTAAAAAAGGACCGAAATCCAATATCTTATATTTATTTTTAACAAAGCATTCAATTATCTTAATATCTTCTTTATGAAATATTTTCCTAAACAAATATGAAAGAAAATATAAATATGAAAAATAGAATCTTATCAATTTTATATTCTTTTTCCAAGTAATTTTTAATGCTATAAATATTGATAAAATAAATATAAAGAATGAAATTATTAAAATTAGAATATTTTGAATAATATAATAAAAGAGATAATAAAAGAAGATTGTTAATGCCAATATTGATAAAAATATTTTGAAAAATCTTTTTCTACTAAAATATTTTGAGGATAATTTTATTTTATTGTATGATATTATATAAAGAATATAAATAATTATTGTAAAAATTGAGAAAAAAGATAATATATCAGTGATTTTAAATATAGATATTAAAATTAATATTAAAAAAGTTGAAAGAAAAATATTAAATATTGGAGAATCATTTCTATTCTTTATTCTAAATATATATGGAAGCAATTTTTCCTCAGATATATATTTTAATATATTATTTGCAGTATAGAACCAAATATATGTTGTTAATATACCAAATGGTAAAGAAAGAAATAATATTAATGTATAAAAATGAGAATTTCTAATATTTAGAAAAGAAAGATATAATAAAAAAGATAAAATAGATATTATAATTGTTCCATAATATGTAGAATTTCCTGTTTTTTTGCTATTAAAATAATTTGAATAATAAGTTAAAAGATCAATACCAGAAAATATTGAAGAAAAATAAATTAGTGAAAAAGAAAAAATATTTGTATTATTTTCTATATTTAAATTTATAGGATAAATAAAAGATAAAATTATTATTAATAGGAAAAAAGATAAATAAGATATTATTTCTTCAAATTTACTTTCAATATTTATATCAAATAGATTAAATAATAAGAAAATTAAAATAATTAAATATGGAATAAAAACAAGATAAATATCTATTTCTTTTAGAAAATATAAAAGTAAATAAAATTCTGAAGAAATGAAAGAAATTGTTGATAAATAATATGTTATTCCTAAATATGGCAATAGATGTCTAGATAATTTACCTATATAATGAAAAATCCCCATTTTATTAGGATCTCTAGTTATAGAATCTCTTAGAAGATAAGAAAGAAAAATAAAAGATAAAATAAATGGAATTGATGATAAAAGTAAAAATATTGGTGATATATAATCTGATTTAATTAATAATAAAAGGAAAGGGACAGTAGGAGTTATAATCGAAGAAATAAATATTATTAAATAATCAAATGTTCTTTTCATTTAAATGCAGTTTTTCTTAAAAAATATAACAATTTGTCATTACTCATAAGTAACCAATTTAAATTATGCTATTAATATATTTGCTATGGAAATAGGGATTGCTTTAAGTCACTTTCAAATATCAAAGGAAATACCTAAAGAGGATATATGGGTAAAATATTCAAATGGAAAGTTACCTTTACCCTATAAAGGGATAAGAGAATTAAAAGGGAAAGATTTAGATGATTTAATAAATATATTAACATTAGAAGGAGAAATAAAAGATATTAGATTTTCTATATTGCCTTCTTATATTGAAGAAAATGGAAAAATCAATAAAGAAAAATTAAAAGAATATAAAAATCTTTTTTCAATATTAAAAGACAATAATGTAAATATTTTATTAGTTTTAATTCATTATATTTATCCATATTATTGGGGTTCTATATTTGAAAAGGATTTTTACAAGAATGTAATAAATTTTATTGAAAATATAAAAGAAATATTTGATCATACAGATTCAATTACTCCTGTAAATGAACCTGCAGTATGGATATATAGATTATTAACAATAAAAGCTTCTCCTTATAGAAAATACATTTTTATTCCAAATAAACTAATTAAATTAATAAAAATAGCAAAAGAAAATATAAAAGAAATAAGTAATTATATATGGGATAATTATAAAGAAAGAACTATAATAAATAATGTATTTGCTTTAAGTACAAAAGATATTTTAAATATAGTAAAACCATTTTTGAATATATATAAAGAATTTGATTATTTACCTTCTCATTTAATTGGATTAAATTATTATGGAACATTTGAATTATTTGGAGGAGAGAAAAATTTTTATGGTGATAGATTTTCTATATTTAAATTAGATACCAACAATTTAGAAAAAATAATTATAGATTATAGAAAAAGAACAGGAAAAGATGTAATAATAACAGAAATTGGAATGAGTGCCAATAATAAAGAAGAGGAAGAATATAGAATTAAATATTTTGAAAAAGTTTTTGATTTATCTTTAAGATTAGGAATAAGAAAAGTATATATATGGTCATCAACAGATAATTTTGAGTGGGAAGATGAATATAAGAAAAAATTTGGTGTGTGTTATAGTTTAGAATATGATGGATTTAAAAAGAAAGAAATATGTAACAATTTTATAGAGTTAATTAATAAATATAAATAGTTTTTTTATAATATTTTTATGCTGATAATAGCTGAGAAACCATCTGTAGCAAGAAAAATATCATCATTTTTATCAAATAATAACTTTAGAAAAATATATTTCTCGAAAAATATGAGCTACTATTTTTTTAAAAAAGATAATAAAAATATTTTTGTAGTTCCATCAATAGGACATTTATTTACAATTTCAGATCTAAATAACAAGTATACTTATCCAACATTTAATTATAAATGGGTTCCTTCTTATGTTGAGGATGGAATTAAAATAAAGAAATTATATATTTATATGCTTTCAAAATTTAGAAATGAAAATGAAATAATTATTGCAACAGATTATGATATAGAAGGAGAATTAATTGGATATAATATATTAAGATTTATTTTAAATAAAAATAGTGCAAAAAGAATGATATTTTCTGCAATAACATATAAAGATATATTAAGAGCATATAATAATTTAGGAAATTTAAATGTAGGATATTATTTAGCTGGAGAAACAAGGCATATTGTTGATTGGTTATATGGAATAAATTTATCTAGAGCTTTAACAAGAGCAATAAGACATTATAATAAAAATATAATATTGAGTATTGGAAGGGTTCAGGGACCAACATTAAAATTAGTATATTTAAGAGAAAGAGAAATAAAAGAATTTGTACCAGAAGAATATTATAAATTGGAAGCAATAGTAAAAAAAGAAGGTAAATTAATAAAATTTTTATATAAAAAAGAAAAAATAGAAAATAAAGATGAGGCAATAAAAATAAAAGAGAGTATTGGAAAATATTTGAATGTTTTAAATATTGAAAGTAAAAAATTAACTATAGATCCTTTACATCCATATAATTTAACAGATATACAGGTAGATGCTTATAAATTATATAAAATAAGTCCAAAGAACACTTTAGATATATTACAATCATTATATGAAAGAGGATATGTATCATATCCAAGAACTTCTTCTCAGAGATTGCCAGATACAATTAATTTTAGAGAAATATTTGAAAATCTATTATCTTTAAAAAATTATAAAACATATATTGAAAAGATATTAAAGAAAGAATATTTAAAGCCAAATAATGGAAAAAAAGATGATGTACATCCAGCAATTCATCCTACAGGAGTAATACCTGAAAATTTAAATAAAAAAGAATTTTTAATATATGATCTTGTTGTTAGAAGATTTATTGCAACATTTTCAGATCCTGCAGTTGAAATTCATTATAAAATAAATACAAAGGAAGGATTTTATTATGAATATAAAAATATATTAGATAAAGGATGGATAGATGTATATTGGGAAATAATGAAATATAATTATGAAAATAATAGATTTTATGAAGGGGAAAAATTAGAAATATTAAAATTAAATATAAGAAAAACAAAAACAAAACCGCCTTCTAGATATAATCAAGCTTCATTAGTTAAAAGAATGGAGGAATTAAATTTAGGAACAAAATCTACAAGAGCAGAAATTGTTAGTATATTATTTAAAAGGAACTATGTAAAAGGAAAATCAATATATTTAACTGAACTTGGAGAGAAAATAATAGAAATATTAGAAAAATATTATCCAGAAATATTAGATATAGGACTAACAAGAAAATTAGAAGAAAAATTAGATAGATTAGAAAAGAATCCAAAGGAAGAAATAAAGGAAGAAATAATTAATGAAGTAAAGGAGATATTAAAAAATGTATTAACGGATTTTAAAAATAAGGAAGAAAAAATTGGAGAAGAAATATATAGTATAATAAAAGGTAAGGGATAGTTTAATTATAAATATGATAAAATTTCATTTAATATTTCCTCTGGTTTTTTTGTAGCATCAATATATATTATATTATCTTCTGGAAATATATTTTTTAATTCTAAAAATTTCTTTCTTATCTTTTCCAGAGCTTCTTTTCTCTCATAATATGTTTTTTCACTATTTCTATTTCCAATTCTCCTCATTGCTTCTTCTGCTGATAAATCTAGAACGAATGTAATATCTGGTCTTTTAATATATTTACTTATTTCTTTTAGCCAATTTATATCAAATCTTTCATATAAAGATTGATATGAAAATGTAGAATATATTGTTCTATCAGATATAACAATATATCCTTCATTTAACATTTTATTTAATTGAATATTTTGTATTTGTCTATCTGCAGTAAATAATAATGCCAATGTAACACCATATTCTAAATTTTCTTCATGAGGTTTTCCTATTATCTCTATTATTTTATCTCTTAAAGGACCAGGTTCCTTTTTAATAAATACTTTATATCCATTCTTTTCTAAATATCCTTTTAATAAATTTACAATAGTAGATTTTCCACTTCCATCTATTCCATCAATTCCTATATATTTATATTTCATTAATTTGTTTTTCTTTAAAATTTTATATTTTAATCTAATCTAATTATATCTCCCATTTTTGGTGCATATGAAAATATTCCAAATCTTCTATATATACTTTCAGATAGTTCAAATGGCTTTGGTAATTCTCCATGTACTACAAAAACCTGCTTTGGTTTCGGTCTTAAATATTTAATAAAAGACATAATTTCAAATTTATCAGCATGACCAGAAAATCCTTCATATTTATTTATTTTTAATTTTACATTTATCTTTCTATCATTTATTGTTATTTCTCTTTCTCCTTCTAATAATCTTCTTCCTAAAGTTCCTTGAGCCTGATAAGATACTAATGCTAATAAATTCTTTTCATCTTCTGCAGCATAAGAGAAATAATCAATTATAGGTCCTCCTTGCATCATTCCAGATGTTGCAATTATAATAGATGGCTCTTTTGATTCAACAATTTGCTCTCTTTCCTTACTACTTGCTCTAATCACATTTTCTCTTTCAAATGGATTATCTTTTAATTCAATTTTTTGTCTTAATTCTTCATTTAAAAATTCTGGATATGCTGTATGAATCATAGATGTTTCCCATACAATTCCTTCTAAATATATATTTACTTTTGGCAGTAAATTATTATCCATTGCATTCAATAATGTTAATAACACATCCTGGCCTCTTCCAACAGCTAAAACAGGTATTAATACTTTTCCTCCTTTTTCCAATGTCTCTTTTACATCATGTATAAATAATGATTCAGTTTCTTCTCTTGATGGATGTTTATCATTATTTCCTCCATATGTGCTTTCAACAATAAATGTTTCTATTCTTTGATATCTTGTATTTGGTCTATTTAATAATTTTGTTTGATTAAATTTAAAATCTCCGGTATATAAAATATTATGTTTTCCTTCAATATTTATATGAACCATTGCAGATCCAATAATATGATTTGCATTATGTAATGATATTTTTACGTCATTTGTAATATCTGTTACTTCTCCATAATTTAATGTAATAGAATGTTTCAAAAATTCCTTTATTTCTTTTGTAGTAAATAAAGAAGTTTTTCCTTGTTTATTACTTACCTTTAAATAATCTAATAAAACAAGTGCAGCAATATCTCTTGTTGGTTCTGTTAAATATACAGGACCTTTCCATCCAACTCTAAATAAATATGGTAAAAATCCTACATGATCTAAATGAGCATGAGATATTATAACAGCATCCAAATTTTGTATATCAAATTCTGGAATATTTAAAAAAGGATATCTATCTTCAGAATAATTTCCTACTCCAAGACCACAATCAATTAATATATTACTTTCTTTTGTTTGTAACAAAAATGAAGATCTTCCAACCTCTCTTCCAGCACCTAAAAACATTATCCTATAATGATTTAATTTTTCAGGTTTCTTTTCTAATATTTTTTCTCCTACTAGATTTAAAAATTCAGATTTATACAATGAATTTTTATGTAAATATGCTCTAACAACATTTATTATTTTTGAGGATTTTAATGGAGCCCTTTGTATATATATATTACATAATGTTTCTTCTCTCAATTTATTTATTAAATTTATATCAATTTTTTCTGGTTCATAAGTTTCAATAAATAATACAGATCTATGTTTTTCTAAGTATATATCTTTTATTTTTATTCCTTCTAATAATCTCTTAGCTTTTTCTTTTATTTCTTCCTCATTTCCAATCAATTTTGGATCCATTCTGATCTCTATTCTTTTCTTATATTTTTGAGCAAGATTTTTTCCAATTTCAATTCCTTTTAAAAATATATCTCTATTTCTTACATATATTATAATCTTAGCTCCCTCAAAATTTATTTTGCTAACTTCCTCTTCCTTGAATTCTTTTAATATTTCTTCCTTAATATTCATCATAAAGATTTTTCAATTAAATAATATTAAAAAATTATTTTTGTTTAATTTCTTCTTTTATTTCGTATATTTCTTTTTCTAAACCTTTATCAGTTAATACCCAAATTTCAACACCATATCCAGATCCCAAATCTCTTTTAATTGCAGATAATACTGCTTTTTTTGCTAATTCTTTTGCTTCCTCTTCATTCATATTTTCTTTATATTCAGATTCTAAAACTCCTAAAGCAAATGGCATTCCAGATCCTGTTGCAATGAAATCATCAAATTTTTCCAATCCACCAGCTTCATCAATTGAATATATATTATATCCATCTTCATCTTTTCCAGCAATTATAACTTCTGTAAAAAATGGGAACCATTTATAGTAGTTCATTAATGTAGCAAGTAAATTTGCAGCTTCTTCAGCAGTAGCATCAATTTTAGATTTTAATTTCTTCAATTTTAAATTTGTTTGTAAAAATTTTACTAATGTTTCAATATCTCCTACTAATCCTGCAGCACCCATTATTATTTTATCTGTTATTTCATGTAATTTCTTTGTTTTCTTATGATATACCATAAATCCTGCTGTTGTCTGTCTATCGGAAGCTAATACAATACCATCTTTAAATTTAATTGCAACGATTGTTGTTCCAGAATTTTCAGTCATAGAAATAATATAGACAATATATTTATAAGCTATTTTTTTGCATATTTACTTATTACTTTTTCTTGGAAATCTAATATTACCTTATTTATACTTTCATATATTTCTTTAATACTTCTTCCAACTCCTTTCAATCCTGCGCAAACAAATTTTCCATTTTTAAATACATTGAATTTTACTTCATAATCTTGGGAAATTTTATATGGTACTATAACTGCTGGAAATGCTTCTGGATTATATAATGAACTTTCAACTTCATCAGATAATTTTACTATATCTATATTATCATAATCAAATTCTCCATTAACAACAATATTTTGTAACTTTATTTTATATTCTTGTGGTAGGTTAATTCCAACATCTGCGAATATTTTTCTTAATACCTCAATTACCTCCTCCAATTCATCTATCTTTTTTAATCCTGCAAAATTAATTGTTCCACTATTAAATATTAATGCTTTTATTTTTCCATCTTTTAATGGTAAGATTAATCCAGGAAATGTTTCTGGATCATAAGAAGCATAAGGAATGCTATTTGCTATCTTGTCTAATGGCAATCTCACATTAAAATATATTGTAGCAACAATATTGGAAACATCCCATTTAACCATTTTCTATATATTTTAAAAAATTTTATAAAATATAAAGCTTATAGAATATATTCATTTCTAATATTTTTTCAGAATTTTCTAAATTATCCTTTGAATCTTTCAATATTATTATAGTATCTGTATCTCTTTCCAAAGTTTCTTTATAGTTTTTAATTATTTCTAATAATTTATTATCTCCATATATCTCTATTTTTGCTTTTTGTCCTTTTCTTAATCTATATTCCTTTCTTATATCTTGTAATCTTCTTCTTATTTCTCTATATATCCATTCTTCCTCTAATTCAGGATATGCTTTTATATCATACCCTATTTTTATATCCCCTATCTCTGTTCTTATCTCCAAATAATTTTCATTTATATCCTCATATTTTATTTCCTTTACATTTAAATAATCTTTTAGTAATTCAATAATATCTTTTTCATTTAATAATTTTAGTAATTTATCACTATATTCTTTCTTATATATATATAAAGTCCTTAATGGTTTTCTAATATTTATTTTTAACTCATTTCTTAATCTTAATGCTCCTTCTACAATTTCCTCAAATATTTTATATTGCTCTTCTATTTCTTCATTTATATATTCTTCCTCAATTTTTGGTAGATCTTCTAATGTAATTGATTCCTTCTCTAATCCAAATTCTTTTCTTAATCTTTGATAAATATATTCGGAAACAAAAGGTATTATTATAGATCCAGCATTTATTATATTAATTAATGATTTATAAATTATAAATAATACTTTTTCAGGTTCTTCTTTTATTCTTTCTCTAGTTGCCTTTATATAAAATCTAGATAATTTATCTATCATATCCTGTAATATTCTTCCAGCTTTCCAAATATAGAAGTTATCCAATGCATTATATATCTCCTTTTTACTTTTTTCTATGAAATTTAACATGTATTTATCTTCCCATCTCAAATTTTCTATCTTTATTTTTGTAGGATTTACATTATAATATTTTGAATATTCAATTAAATATGTAGAAGTATTTAATAACATGTTTATTATTTGATGTTTTACTTTTATATCTTCCCATCTCAATTTTATATCTTCATAAGCTTCTACAATAGTTCCCAAATATAATCTTAAAGTATCTGCTCCATATTTATTTATTATTTCATATGGAGATATGACATTTCCTAAAGATTTTGACATTTTTCTTCCATATATATCTAAAACATATCCTCCAACATATACATTTCTATATGGTATATCATCATAATATAATTCTCCCATTGCTGCTAATGAATAAAACCAACCCTTTATTTGATCATAGTTTTCTGTTATAAAATCTACAGGATATGTATCTGTTGCAAATGTAGAAGATCCAGAATCTATCCATACATCTAATATATCTGGAATCCTTTTCATTTCTTCTCCACATATTTCACATTTGAATGTAAATTTATCAATAAATGGTCTATGTAAATTATAATTATATAAGAAAATTATTTCATAATCTATTCTTCCATATGTTTTAACATAATATAGATCATTTAGATTATTTAATATATCATAGTTAAATTTATTTACAATTATAATAGAATTGTTATCATATTTATTAAATATTTCTAATAGTTTTTCTTTACTATTTATCTCATCTTCATAATATATCTTACTATTGTAATATCTTTTTAATAATTCTTCTGAATAATTTGTAAGTTTTATTACTAATATTATTTTCTTAAATTTAAATCCTGTCAATTTTTCCAGTTCTTCTACATTTCTTATAAATTTTATATGTCCATTTTTGTCTTTCCATATAGGTAATGGAATTCCCCAATATCTTTGTCTAGATATTACCCAATCTGGAGCAGATTTTACAGTATTTTCAAATGCATTTTTTGCAGCATCAGGTATAAAATTAATTTTGGATAAATCTAATAATAATTTTTCCTTTAATTTATTTATATTTATGAACCATTGATCAGTAGTTCTAATTATTGCTCTTGTTCTACATCTCCAACAAATTGGATAATCGTGTTCATACCATTCAAAGAATACAATTACTTTTTTCTTTATTAGTTCTTCAATAAATTTATAATCATCAAATTTTGCCCTTAAACCATTGAAAGGTTGTAAATCTCTTATAACACCTGTTTCATCTGTAGTATTGAATGGTGATACATTATATTTCTTTGCAACTTCATAATCTTCAAATCCACAACCTGGAGCAGAATGTACTAATCCAGTTCCTTCTTGGGCATTTACATATTCTTTTGATAACCATATTCTAAATATGCTTCCTTCTCTTTCTTTTATTTTATCTAATGTTTCTTTTAATTCATCATAAAATACAGGAACATATTCTTTAAATTCCAAATCTTTTCCATCAACTTCTTCAATAATTTTATAATTTATATTTAATTTATTCATTAATCTTTCTAATGCATCCTTTGCAATTATCCAATATTCATATCCTTCTTCTTTCTTTATTTCCATTTCTAATACTTTATGGTTTTCATAATCTAATGATAATTTTTCAACATATATTTTTGGTACTTTTACTTTTACATATTTTAATTCAGGATTTACCATAATTCCCAAATTATATACTAAGGTCCATGGTGTAGTAGTCCAAATTATATAATAAGTATTTTCCATATCTTTTGCTTTTAATTTTACATAAATTGCATTTCCAAGTTCTTTTTTATACATAGGGTCTTCATATCCTAAATCAATTTCTTGTTTTGATAATGTTGTCTGACATCTTGGACACCACCAAATAGGTTTTTTATCTTGATATAAAAATCCTTTTTCATATCCTCTTGTCAAAGCTTCCCATACTTTTTCTATATATTCGTTCTTTATTGGTAAATATGGATTATCAATATCTATCCAATGTGCAATATCTTCATATAATTTTGTAAATTCATTCATTGATCCATATGCAAAATTAAAGCATTCCTTTATAAAATTTTCAACCCCAACTTTTTCAATTTCTCTTTTATCTTTTAATTTTAATTTTGTCTCTACCTTTTCTTCAATTGGTAATCCATGCATATCAAAGCCTGCCTGATTAGTTATATCAAATCCTTTTTTATGATAATATCTTAATATAATATCTTTTAATACCCTATTATATGCATGTCCCATGTGTGGAGAACCAGTTGTATATGGAGGTCCTTCTAAAAACACAAATTTTTTATTTCCCCTATTTTTTAAAACCCATTTTTCATATATAAAATTCTCCTTCCAAAATTTTTTTATTTCTTCTTCAAAATTTCTATTCCAACTATTATTCATAGATCCGATAGTTATCCATAAGTTTATATTTTTTATGGAAAGATATAAAAAAGTTTGTTAGAGAAAATAATTATGAAAATAAAAATTGAAGATTTATTGTTTACAATTTTAATGATAGCTATTGGAATTTTAATTTATAAATTAACTTATAGCAAAACATTGGCATCTTTTCCATTTATAATAATTTTATTTTATTTACTGGAAAATAGAGAAATCTTTTTGAGGAAAAAAGAAGAAAAAATATAAATTTTATTATTATGTTATATTAATGGCTGAAGAAAAAAATGAGAAAAAGGAGAAAGAAATTAAAAAATCATCTGAAGAAAAAAATGAAAAATCTATGGAATTTGATATAAAAACGTCAATAATTGTAGGATCTATTATAATTGCAGCAGCAGTAATAGCAGGATCTTTTATAATATCAAATTCAATATCTAACATAAAGATAGTGAATAGTTCTTCTTCATCTCAACAAAATTTATTACAAACATATTTACAAACATTACCACAGGTCTCATTACCAAATATAACAAATATAGATCCTGTATATGGAAATCCAAGTAGTACAAATGTTGTAGTATATGAATATAGTGATTATGCATGCCCCTATTGTGATCTATTCTATTTACAAACATTTGGACAAATAGAGCAAAATTATATTGATACAGGAAAAATTTCCTGGGTATATATAGTATTTCCATTATATACAATTCATCCATATGCAAATATAACGTCGCAATATTTAGCATGTGTATATGAATTATATGGATTTAATACATGGGAGGAATTTGCAAATTGGTCTTTGTATAATCAAATGCAAGGAATATCATGGGATTCTTTCCAAAATCAAACAGCAGTATATGATGCATTTAATCAAGAGGCACAATCATTAGGATTAGATGTAAATAAAATAGATCAATGTGTAAATAATATGCAATACTATAATGATATATATAATCAAGAGATTTATTCAGCAAACACATATGGAGTTGATGCAACACCATCATTTATAGTTGCAGTAAAAACATCAAGTATAAATTATCAACAAGTACAGCAAGTAGAAAGTGTATTAAATCAATTAAGATCTTATGGATTAAGTTATAATGTATTTACTACACCAGACTATCAATATATAATGTTTGAATTTGCAGGAGCACTACCATATAATTATTTCAACCAAATATTTCAACCATTAACAGGAAATAGCTAAATTATTTTTTATTTTTTATGAAGGAGAAATTAGATGCAAATATACAGAATACAATCCTATAAATAAGGATATTGCTCCAGAAATTATTAAGGATATTAATAATAAATAATATATTAGTTTATTTTCTCTTCCTTTATATAAATTCATAAATAAAGGGCAAACAAATATTGAAGATAATCCTGTAAATAAATATAATAAGAAAAATATTAATGGGGTTTTAGTTAAGTTTAAAATATATCCATAAATTTCATAAATTATTGTTATAATTCCAAATAATAAAGATATAAATACAAAATATATTAAATCTCTAAAATGTTAAGAATAATAAACCTGCTATTGGATATAAATCATAAAATAATATATTATAAGGACCTGGTAATGTCCATGTAAATAAGGAATACAATCCTGTAATTAACATAAATAATCCTAAAATGATAAATATTATGCTTCCTTCTTTCTCAAAAGACCTTTTATTAATTATTAAAAAATATGTTGTATATAACAAAGAAAGCCAAAAACAATTAGTTGATTTGTTAAAATATCTATAAATACTATATATTATTTTTGGTCCAAATACTATATAAATTTTTTTATAAATATATCTTTAAATGGCAAGGCAGAAGCCACACTTAAATCTAGTAGTAGTAGGGCATGTAAACAATGGAAAATCAACATTAGTAGGTAGGTTAATGGTATCATTGGAATTAGTAGACCAAAAGACATTAGGGGAATTAAAGAAATTGGCAAAAGATCTTGGATTTGAGAATGAATATCTAGCATATCTATTAGATAAATCATTAGAGGAGAGAAAGAAAGGATTAACAATAGATATTGCAGCAATAAAAATACCAACAAAGAAATATGAGATAACATTCTTAGATGCTCCAGGACACAGAGACTTTATTAAAAATATGATTACAGGTTCTGCACAATCAGATGCAGGAATTTTAGTTGTATCTGCATCAAAAGGTGAAACAGAACCAGGAATAGGACCAGAAGGACAAGGAAGAGAGCACTTATTATTATTAAGGACATTGGGAATTCCACAAATAATTGTTGTAATTTCAAAAATGGATACAGTAAATTATGATCAAAAGAGATTTGAAGAAGTAAAAAATATGGTATTACAATTAGCAAAACAAATGGGATATTCAGAAAAAAATATTAAAGCAATAGTTCCAGCAGCAGCATTTAATGATGATGAAAATATAACAAAGAAATCACCAAATATGCCATGGTATAATGGTCCAACATTATTAGAAGCATTAGATTTATTAGATGAACCACCAAGATTAGAAGATAAACCATTAAGAATTCCAATTAGTGAAATATATAATATAAAAGGAGTTGGATTAGTACCCGCAGGAAAAGTAGAATCTGGAAGATTAAAATCAGGAGATAGAGTAATATTCTTACCATCTAGAAAACCAAGTGGTGTTGTAGGTGAAGTAAAATCAATTGAAATGCATCATGAAAAATTAGATGAAGCATTACCAGGAGATAACATTGGATTTAATGTAAAAGGTCCAGAATCTGGAGATATAGGAAGAGGAGATGTAGCAGGAAAATTGGGAGAACCATTACCAAAAATAGCAGAAGAATTTACAGCAAGAGTATATATATTATATCACCCATCTGCAATATCTGTAGGATATACACCAGTAATACATATACATACAGCTGCTGTATCATGTAAAGTAGTGGAAATTGTATCAAAGTTAGATCCTAGAACTGGACAAGAAGTAGAAAAGAATCCACAATATTTGAAAACAGGAGATGCTGCAATAATAAGATTTGTACCAACAAAATCATTAGTAATAGAAAGATATCAAGACTTTCCAAATACATCATTAGGAAGATTTGCAATTAGAGATATGAATAAAACAATAGGAGCAGGACAGATATTAGAAGTAAAGGAAAAGAAAATAGAACTCAAATAATTTTTTTAATTTTTAATTTAATACTGTTTTTCTTGTAATCTTTTATTATTAAAAATATTTATGGGCCCGGGGGGACTCGAACCCCCGACCTCCGGCTTTCCCAGGGGTAGCCTTATAAGGCCGGCGCTCCGCCCCTGAGCTACGGGCCCTAAATAATAAAAATTAAGAATATTTATTTTTAAAACCTTTTTTATATACTTTTCCTACAATAATAGATATATGGAAGAACAGAAAGAGAAGGAATTATTGGATTTAGAAATTTTAAAGGAGATATTTAATGCTTCTAAGGAAGAAATTGAGAGATTTGTAAGAGAAGAAGAAAAAGCAATTATAATAGATTATGAAAAGATAAAATCTTATTTAAGTACTGAAGCAATAGATCTATTATTAAATAATCCACAGGATTTCTTTGAAAATTTATCTCTTTATTTCTCAGAAAGATTAAACAGAAAAGCTAGGGTAAGAATTAAGAATTTACCTGAGAAATTTAGATATCTAAGGATAAGGGATATAAGATCGGAGCATAAGGATAAATTAGTACAAGTTGAAGGAATAATAAAAATTTCTTCGGAAGTAAGACCTTTTATAATTAGGACAAAATATTTACATGAAGAGTGTGGAGGAGAATTTTGGGTAGAAAACAAAGATTTTACAATTGAAAGACCAAAGAAGTGTCCTATGTGTGGGGGGACAAAAGGAAAATTTATAGAAACTGATCATGAAACAATTGATATACAAAGATTGTTAATTGAAGAACCTGCAGATCAAATTGAAAAAGGAGAACAACCAGCACAAATCACAATAATATTAAAGGAAGATTTATGTGAACCAAAGATGGAAAGAAAAACATTACCTGGGATTAGAGTTAAGGTTTATGGAATTGTAAGAGAATTAAAGACAGGAATAGGTAAAGCATTATTAGATTTATATATTGATGCAATTTATATAGAACCTGTAGATAAAGATATAGAAGATATATATATTTCTCCAGAAGATGAAAATAAAATATTGGAATTGGCAAGATCTGGAGATGTGTTAAATTTAATTGCTCAATCAATTGCACCAGGTTTATATGGAAAGCAATATGAAATAATTAAAAAAGCAATTGCATTACAATTATTATCTGGAGGAAAAAGAAGAAGAGGTGTTGATGAGAGAAAAAATATTCATATATTGATAGTAGGAGATCCTGGAGTTGGAAAATCTAAATTATTAAGATATATTTCAGATATTGCTCCAAAATCAAAATATGTTGTTGGAATTACATCATCATCAGTTGGATTAACAGCATCTGTAAGAAAGGATGAAATATTAAAGGGAGGATGGGTATTGGAAGCAGGAGCTTTAGTATTAACATCGGGAGGAGTTGTATGTATTGATGAATTAGATAAACTAGATACTGAAGAATTACAATCTTTGCATGAAGCAATGGAACAGCAAACAATAACAATTGATAAAGCAAATATTCATGCTACTTTAAGAACAGAAACATCTATTCTTGCAGCAGCAAACCCAAAATTTGGAAGATGGGATAAAATGAAAAGTATAGTAGATCAGATAGATTTGCCTCCAACAATAATAAATAGGTTTGATCTAATATTTGTATTAATTGATGAACCAAATCCACAGCAAGATGAAGCAATTGTAAGTGAAATTTTAAAAGGAATACAGCAGGAAGAAAAATCACCATTAGATAAGGATTTATTAAGGAAATATATTATATATGCAAAGAGAATAGAACCAAAATGGACAACTTCAGCATTAAATATTGTAAAGGAATTTTATATGCAACTAAGATCTAAAGCAAATGAAGAAACAATTCCAATAACAACTAGACAATTGATGTCAATAATAAGGTTAGCAGAAGCATCTGCAAAAATAAGATTATCTCCAATAATTACAGAAGATGATGTGAATTTAGCAAAAGAATTATTATTATATAGTTTAAGAGAAGTTGGAATAAACCCAGAAACACAAAAATTAGATATTGATATAATAATGACGGGAATTTCTACAACTCAAAGACAAAAATTATCAAAAATATTAGATATAATAAAAGATTTACAAAAGGATTTCCAGGATGGTGTTCCATTAAATGAAATAATAAATGAAAGTAAAAAATATAATATTGAGGAAGATAAAGTAAAAGAAATAATTGAGAAATTATTAAAGGAAGGATATATATATGAAACAGGTCCACAAAAATATAGATCGTTATCATAATGCATATACCTATTTTTTCTAAAGATATTGAAAAATTTGAAAATAAAAAAGTATCTGTTATTGGAAAAATTGTTGATATACAAGAAGAGAAAAAATTATTAAGAATAAAATTATTAGACCCTTTTGGCTATATTAATATTGTTTTCTTTGAATATTATGATATAAAATTGTTTGATACTGTTCTAATTTTAGGAAAAATATTAAAATATAATGATAATTTTTCAATAGTTGGAAAATATGTTGTTAAACTAAATGAGAAAGAAGAAATTTTATGGAGGAAATTTTTTATAAAAAAGAAAAAGATTAAAGAAAAAGTAGAAAAAAATATAAAAGATAAAGAAGAAAAGAAAATAGTAAAAAATAATGTAATAGAAGAAAAATCAGAAAAAGATATTAAAAAACAACAGAAAGTTAATATTGAGGATAAAGAAGATATAAAATTTGATGAAATAGAGGATGAGAATATAAAATTAAGGAAAGAGATATTGGAATTTATAAGAAATAATGATAAAGTAGATGGGGTATCATTTAATGATATATTAAATTTCTTTGATGTAAATGAAGAAAAATTAACAAATGTTTTAAAAGATTTATTATCCTCTGGAGAAATTTATGAATCTTCTCCAAATAAATATAAAGTTATATGATACCATCGTATGAAGAAATGTTGGATGAGGCATATGAAGAATTAAGTAAAATAAAAGTATCTCATGGTTCTGAATTAGGAATTATGAATATACCATTACCAAAAGTAAATTATGTTGGAAAATGGACCTCAATTGAAAATGCAAAAAACATATGTGATGTTATAAATAGAGATATAAAATTATTAGCGCAATTTCTACAAAAAGAATTTAATGTACCATCAAAGATAGAAGATGGTAAAATAATATTGCAAAAGAAGATAGAATTTGAAAAGATAAAGGAAAAAATAGACAAATTTGTTGATATATTTGTAAGATGTCCAGTATGTAAAAAATTAGATACAAAATTAGAAAAGAAGGAAAGAATATATTATATAAAATGTTTAGTTTGTGGGGCAGAAAGCCCAGTTATATATGATTTAAAATGATATATGTAAAAAAATATAGGGATAATTATGGAGAAGTATTGGTCTTATGCGATAAAGATTTATATGGAAAAAGATTTGAAGATGGAGATCTTGTATTAGAAATAAATAATTTCTTTAAAGGGGAAGAAAAGGAAAATATTAGTGATGAGGAAATAAATAATTGTTATTTTATATATGCAGTTGGGGAAAAATCTGTTAAAATATTAAAAGATAAAAAGTTGATAGATGATAATGATATAAAAAGAATAAAGGATATACCATATGTATTTTTATTATTTTTATGAAAAGAATTTGTCCATCTTGTGGAAGAGAAGTAGATAAATTATATGATGGTTTATGCTATAATTGTTATATTAAATTAAAGAAAAAGGAAGAGAAAAAAATAGAGAAAGTATATGTATGTAAAATTTGCGGAAGAATAAAGTATCATAATAGATGGTACAATAAAATAGATATCAAAGATTTTGAGTATGAATATACAATTTGTCCAAAATGTAAAAGATATTATAAGAAATATAATTTAATAATTCAGTTAAGAGATATAGATAGAAATATAGAGGATGAAATAATAAAAATAATAAAAGAAAATGATGACTTTTTTAAAAAATTGGAAGAAATAGATGAGAAAAATGTAGATATATATTTATATATTGGAAAAAATAAAATTAAGAAGTATATTGAAAGGTTAAAGAAATATGGAAAAATAAAAGTAACAAAAAAATTGGTAGGATATGATAAAAGTAAAGGAAAAAAGAAGTATATAATAACAATTTTGGTTAAAAAAGAAAATTAAAAATTAAAAAATTTATACGATTTCATTTAAAAATAGAAAAATTTATAAATTTTTCAATGATATATATGGGTTATGGATTGGGATGAACTAAAAAGGAGATTAGGAGATGAAGATGAATTTGATGAAGAAGATGAAGGAGAGTGGGAAGATGTAGAGGAAGAAGAATGGGAGGATTGGGATGAAGAATGGTAAAGGTTAAATAATTATGATTATTTTTTTCTATGTCATTATCTGAAGATAAGGAAACACCTGTTCCAAAAGGAAATCAGGTTATAGGTATTATTGAAGAAGTTGTTGGGTGGGCTCATGCAAAGGTAAGGTGTTTTGATGGAAAGACAAGGATTTGTAGAGTACCTCAAAATAAGAAGATGCATAAAAATATATGGTTAAAAAAAGGCGTTTATGTTTTAGTAGAACCCTGGGAATTACAATCTGATAAAAAAGGAGATATTTTGTATACTTATTCAACTTCTGAAGTTGAATGGTTGAAGAAAAATGGATATCTAAAAATTGAGGAAGAATTTTAGAATTACTATATAAACTTCCTGTTTTTTGTATTAAAGATAAAATTATTTAAATAAAATAGAAGGTAAATAATTCTGAGTTAAATGATAAGAATAAAGAAATTTTAATATATTGAATATTGAATATTTATATTAGGGCTCGTAGTCTAGCCAGGTAGGACTTCGGGCTCCAGACCCGATGGCCGGGGTTCGAATCCCCGCGGGCCCAAGACCTTTATATATCTACCCTATGTGGATGCAGAAAAATAATCTTGGTTTTTACTCGCAAATAAATTTTCCTTGGCAAGTTTCCCTAGAGTTTTAAGAGCTTGAACTCCCGCTTGATGGAATTAATTGAGATATATTATTATATGTATTATTTAATTGATTTATTGATGTATTTTCAAGACCGTTTTGAGAATTTAATATTGGTAGAGATCCATGGTATAAAAAGAAAATTAAAAATATTAAAGCAACTAATGCAATAATAATAATTATCAAAAAATATACTCCAATTTCTGTACTTTTCATATTATGTTAAATTTGAAATATTATTAATTAATTGAGTTGCAGTATTTGTTTGATTCACAGCAGAATTCTCAACACCATTTATTCCATTAGATCCTTTTGCTCCTCCTCCTACAAAAAATAATATTATAAATATTAATACTACTATTGCTATTATTATTATTATTAATGTATTTATTGCAATAGATTGATTTTTCTTCATTTTAAATTTAAGCTTTTTTATTCTTTTTAAACTTTATATTAAAAATCTTATTATGTGGTTATTAAAAGAAAGATTAGAAGATTATGATATTGAATTTTCAAAACCACCAGAAAATTTAGATTATGATATATCAATATTATTATTTAAAGAAGTGAAAAAGGGAAAAAATATAAATGAAATCACAGAAGAAATAATAAATAAAATAAAAGATTTGGTCATTGATTATAAATTAATTAATGGATATTTAAATATAAAGATAAATAAAAAAGAATTAATAAAATATTATAATGAAATATTTAAATTTGAAAAGAAAAATATTAGAGTATTTTTAGAGCATACATCTGCAAATCCAAATAAAGCATTACATATTGGGCATATTAGAAATTCAATTTTAGGAGATTCATTATATAGATTGTTAAGTTTACTAGGATATGATGTAATAACATTAAATTATATAGATGATACCGGAGCACAGGTTGCAGATAATATATTGGGAATTTATTTATTAAAAATACCAAAAGATCCTAAAGAATTTAATTTAGAAAATGTTATAAAAAATATAAAAGAATTTTTAATTAAGGAAGGATTATATAAAGAAGAATATGAAGAAAAGATAAAAAATATATTTTTGGAAAGAATGAGGGCATTAAAAGAATTATATGAATATGAAATACCTGAAAAATTAGATCATTATTTTGGAGATTTTATTTATGTTATTGTAAATAAATTATATGAAATAGTTTCTGGATTAGAAAATTATAAATATAAAATAATAAAGTTAATAGAGGAAGGAAATAATGAATTATATTATTTATCTAAAGAAATATCTGATAAAATATTATTAGAGCAATTAAAGACACTTTGGAATTTTGATATATATTTTGATTTAATTATTAGAGAATCAGATATATTAAGATATAGTTTATTTGATCAAGCATTGAATATATTGTTTGAAAAAGAAATTGCAAAAAGAATAAATGAAAATGGAAAATTTTATGTTGCATTAGATTTAAAAAAATGGCCAGATATTGCAAAAGCATATTCTTCTGAAGAAAAAGTATTAATAAGATCTAATGGTACTACTACATATATTGCAAAGGATATTGCATATGCAATGTGGAAATTAGGAATAATAAAATCAAATATAAAGTTTAAAGAGAATATATTGCAACCAAATGATAAATATATCTTAGAAATAGATAAAAATGGAAATATAGAAATAGAACCTTGTGATATATCAATAAATGTAATAGGGTCTGAGCAAACACATAATCAAATGATGGTAAAAAGAGTAATTGAAGAAGTAGATAAAAATAAAAAATATATTCATTATGGATATGGATTAGTAATGTTACATAAAAATACTGCAAAAATATTTGGAATTGAAGAAGATATTGTAAAAATGTCTGGAAGAAAAGGAATTTATATAAATGTAGATGATTTATATAATAGATTATATAATATATGTTTTGAAAAATTTAATGATAAAGAAATTGCAGAAAAATTATCAAAAGGTTTTATATCATTAGAAATGTTAAAATATGATAGAAATAGTATAATAAAATTTGATATAAATAAGATGTTAAATATTGAGGAAGGTAATGCTATATATTTTCTATATACGTATGCTAGAATAAATTCTTTATTGGAAAAAGCAAATTGGGAAATCCCAAAAGAATTTGAAATAAATGAATTAAATAAATATGAAGAGAAACTAATATTAAAATTATTTGAATTTAAAGATATATTATTGGAAATTGAAAAAAATCTAGAATTAAATAGATTATATAAATATTTAATTGAATTGGTGAAAGTATTTAATGAATTTTATCAAAATGTTCCAATATTAAATTATAAAGATAAATGTCCACATAGATTATTTTTAGTCTATTTAACAAAAGAAGTATTGGAAAAGATATTTTATATATTAAAGATAGAACCTGTAAAAAGAATTTAAAAATATAATGATAATATTTTTGTTATGTCAATGATAAGGATCAAAATGTGGAGTACAGATTTAAAAACATTAAATCAATTTACTGAACAATTATTAAAGATTATTGAACAATTAGGTATTGAAAAGAGAGGACCTGTAAATTTACCAACAAAAGTAATTAGGGTACCAACAATGAGAACTTTGGGAAAAAGAGGTACAAAAATATATGAAACATATCAATTAAGAGTTTATAGAAGATTTATTGATGTTGCAAATGATGAAAGATTTTTCAAAAATTATTTTATAAATATGCAGATACCATCCAGAGGATTTAGAATTTCTCTAAAGATTTTGAAATAATTCCTTATAAATATTTTTGATATATTTCTTTTATGAGATATTTATTGTTAAGATATAACGGATTATATGTATTTGATGAAAATTTACAAAATTATGAATTTAAAAAAATAGAATTTAATATTGAAGAATTAAAGGAAATAGGCAAAAATAAATTACCCGATAAAGTAAAAGAATTAATAAATAAAGATGATGTATTTGTTGGACAAAAATTTGAAGGATATAATTATATAGAAGATAAAGAAATAATAAGAAAAGTATTAGAAAAGGTAAAAGAGGAAATAAATAATGAATTATTTATAAATTTATTAAAAGAACAGATTTCAGATTCTGTAAGTAGAGATGAATTAATTATTCAAGCAATTAATTTTTTAGATGATTTAAATAAAGCAATAAATTTATTTGTTGAAAGATTTAGGGAATGGTACGGATTATATTTACCAGAAATTTCGCAAGAAATAGAAGATCATGAGAAATTTATAAAAACAATTGTTGATAAGAAAAGGGAAGAATTAATGGAAAAATATAATATAAATAATACAATGGGAGGAAAAATATTTATAGATGGAGATTTTGAAATAATAAACGATATTGCAAATAGGATAAAGGATCTATATAATTTAAGAAAAAAGATTGAAAATTATATAGAAGAATTAATGAAAGATGTTGCACCAAATTTATCAGAGATTGCAACTCCAAATATTGGTGCAAGATTAATTGCATTAGCTGGTGGATTAAAGGAATTATCATTATTACCTTCTTCAACTATACAAGTTTTAGGTGCAGAAAAAGCATTGTTTTTACATTTAACAAAAGGAATAAAACCACCAAAGCATGGAGTTATATTTAATCATCCATATTTACAAAAATTACCACCAAAGAAAAAAGGATCAATGGCAAGAACATTGGCATCAAAGATTGCAATTGCTGCAAGGGTTGATTCAACAGATAAGAAAATAATGTATGATAGATTAAAGAAAGAGCTTGAAGAAAGATTTAATGAATTATCTCAAAAATGAAGCTAAAACAATTAAAAGAAAATAAGAGGATTTTTATTGATGAAAAAGGAAGATTATATACAAAAAATTTAGTACCTGGAAAGAGAGTATATGAAGAAAGATTAGTAAAATATAATGGAGAAGAATATAGAGAATGGATTTCAGATAGATCAAAATTAGCTGCTGCTATTAAGAAAAATATTGGAGAAGTACCAATAAATGAAGGAGATAAAATATTATATTTAGGAATTGCTGCAGGTACAACAGCTTCTCATGTTTCAGATATAATTGGAGAAAAAGGAATAATATATGGTATAGATGTTGCTCCAAGGATATTGAGAGAATTAGTTCCAATATTATATGATAGGAAAAATATGGTTGGAATATTGGTAGATGCTGATAAACCAGAAAGTTATTTACATATTGTTACAAAAGTTGATGTATTATATCAAGATGTTGCACAACCACATCAGGTTAAAATATTTATTAAAAATATAGATTATTATTTGAAAAACAATGGATATGCATTCTTAGCGGTTAAAGCAAGATCTATTGATGTATCAAAAGAACCAAAAGTTATATTTAATGAAGTAAGGAAAGAATTAGAAGATTATAGATTAAAAATATTAAAAGAAGTAAGATTGGATCCATATCATAAAGATCATGCAATGTTTTTAGTTAGAAATAAATAATTTTTTATATCTTTAAGATAATTATTTATTGCCAATATATTATTGAAAAGTAGTATTTTTTATAAATATTTCTATCTTTGTTTATCTATTCATTTATAAATATTATATATAAATTTTTATCTTCCTTTTTGTGCGTCATATATATTACTTTGATAAATATAGGTTTTACTATAAAATGATTTTTAAGGATATCTATAATTTTATTTTAAAATGCTAAGAGCAATTAGGAAAATTGGGAGGGATAATAAAAAAATATTTATTTGTCCATTATGTGGACATGTATTTGTAGATAGCAAAAAATATACTAGACATTTAATTAAATCTCATTTAAGAAATTCAACAACTAATAAGAGAAAAATGCAGAAAATGATGAAGAGATTATTAATAATAAAAATAAAGGAAGAAAATAATGTTCCATTGGATAAATATGAAAAATATATGAAATTAAAATCGAAATTTAATAATATAAAAATTAGAATAAATTTTCTAAACTAGTTTTATTTAATAATTGTAAAAAATACAAATAAGATTTTTTGAAATTTAAAGAAATTAAAATAATTCCTTTATGAAAATAGTATTAAATATTCTTAATGATATTTACAAATAATGTATTGATAATGCGAAATTTTAACAAAGTTAATATTATATATAAACTTTAACTCATCATTAAGGTATACAGAAGTTTTTAGTAAAGGATGTTAACATATATTATTTAGAAAATGAGAAATTAAAAAATATTTTATGGAAATTATTATATAGTAAATAGCTTAATTTTTTCTTTTCCAGATAATTCTTGTATTATTCTTTGATAAATTATGTTTTCAACTTTTCCAATACCCTTTACTCTTTTTTCTATATCTTCAAATGATTCAAATGGTTTTTTCTGTCTTTCTTCAATTATTTTTTGTGCAGTTACTTTTCCAATATTTGGTAATAATTCTAAAGTATGTATCTTTATATTTAATGGTCCTGCTTTATTGAAAAACTCTACATATTTCTTTTCATTTTTCTTTATTAAATCTTTTATTACTCTTTCTAGATTTGCTTTTGCAATTTCTGGTAAATCATCTATTCCAACCCTTTTTAATATAGATCTAACCTTTAGTCTTTGTCCTTCGCCTACATATAATTCCTCAAATAAATTAACAGTAACTCCAGGTTTTAATGTTAATAATAATAATGTAAAATAATCTTTACCTATTGCATATACTACAGGCTCTTTAATATTTTTTGTTGGATCTCCAGCTGGCAAATATGCTAATACAATTGCATATTCTTCTTTTCTATTCATATTTCTTCAATATTTCTAATATTTTTTCTATATCTTCTTTTGCCAATGTATTTGTATATAATACATGTCTTAATTCTTCTTCATTTTTTGGTAAAATTGTTAATATTTGTATTTTTACTTCATCAGGTAATTTTATATCTTTTAATTGTTCCAATATTTCTTTTTCCTGATTTTCATCCAGTTTATAAGTATTTTCAAGGAATTTTAATGTTCTTTCTTCAACATAAGATAATTCTCTTTTCTTTTTAATTTCTTCCAATATTTTTTTAACATATCCTGGAGTAACTAATTTCTTTTCGCCTACTTCCATTTATATATTTTACTAAATATTATTTAAAAATATATCATAAAGATTTAATTTTAATGACTGCAAGGAAAGGAAAGGGATCTAGGAGGAAAACTAGGGATAAATTATCCTTAAATATTAGAGAACATGGTAAAATAAAAATTAGTAAAATATTAGAAAAATATGATATTGGAGAAAAAGTTGTAATAAAAATAAATCCTTCATTTCATGAAGGAATTCCACATCCAAAATATCATGGATTTATTGGAATTGTTAAAAATAAAAGAGGAGATTGTTATGAAATAATTGTAAATGATAAAGGAAAAGAAAAAATATTAATTGTACATCCTGCACATTTAGAAAAATTTAAGGAAGGAGTTTCTTCTGAAGTTCAGGTTTCCCAACAATCTCAATAATTTTATCTCTTATTTTAATTATATCCTCTTTTTTTAATAAAGGAATTTCAATTGTTAAATTAATATTTTTATTTATTAACAAAGTACTTGTATAAATTTTTATAGAATATAAATTCCTTATTTTTTCATAAATATTTTGGGAGATTTCAACATTGTATATATCTTCTTTTTGAATTGAATAATAATTTTCATTTATTATTTGGATCAATCTTTTATTAGTAAAAACAATAAAATAATTTTTTACTTTATTATAATATGAAATAGATAAAGAAATTATTAGGGAAGTTATAAATATTAATAAAATAAAAGATATTAAATTTGGATTATAGTATGTTGAAATAATAAAAGAAATAATATATATAATAAATAAAAAATATAAAAAGAAAGAGCTTCTAATTGTATATTGTATTGGATCAAAATTTATCATAAAAATTGGTTCTTCATTTTCTTCTAATTTTATTCTTTCTCTTATTTTTTCTTTATCATATTCAATCATAAAATATCCTTTTAAAAATTATTTTAATAATCTTTCTATGGGCAAATTAAACAAATATTGGTTAACATTATTTCTAATATTCTCAATTATTGGTATATTTTCTTCATCTATAGTATTATATATATATTATTATTTACATATAGCTCCTCCATTATGTACAAATATATCATCACCATTTCCTGGAGTAACAATTGATTGTATAAAAGTATTATCTAGTAAATATGCAGAATTATTTGATGAACCATTGGATTTTTTGGCAATTATTTGGTTTATAATAAATATAATTTTAGTTTTAATTTACAATTATAGTAGAAATTATGATAAAATTATATTTAGATTTTTAATGTATTGGAGATTTATCGGTTTATTGATTATTCCTTATTTAATTTATATAGAATTCTTTATATTAAAGGCAGTATGTTTATATTGTACAATAATGCATATTATGATAATTGCAGATTTTATTGTTGTAACATATTATTCATATAAAAATAAATTGGGAATATTATTGCCAAAAATTTAAAATTTATATTTTTCAATGTTTTTTTCTATATAATGAAAAATGATATATCAATTGATACATTAATAATAATAATAATCGCAATAATATTGTTAATATTAGCTATTGTTTTTGTTTTTGGAATATATAAAGGAGGAGCAAATGCATCAAATCAATCATTTAATTTTATTAACGGTAGTTTGAATAATTTGACAAATCAGTCTATTCCTCAGGTAATACAATGAAAAATCAATTAGGAAAATTTGTAAATTTCTTATATTATCTTGCAATTTTTATTATTATATTATCTGGAGTTTTCTTCATTTTATCTTCAATATTTAAATTTCATTATAACATGTATAACTTTGTTCAATCTTCTCCATCTACTTTAAATCAAAATACAAATAGTAATAACAATACTCAGAACTATAATTATATAAATTCAACAATAATTGTTTTTATATATTATCAACTTGGAAATTCAATATTCTTCTACAATAATTTACCAGGAAATATACAATATATAATTAATAATACTTATTATGGTACTTCAGGTAATTCACAAATTAGTGAACCATCTCCTCAACAGATTATAAATAATACACAAAACATATATTATGTTCAATCTATAGCAAATATAAATGTACAATTAGAATCATCAATAAATTTAACAAATAATTCATATATTGGAAATCAAGTTAGTGACGAAAATGGAGATGTTTGTTCTGTTGAAGGATCTCAAGAAGAGCCATATAGTCCTGGAGATACCATATTTTTCTGTATATTATGTAATATTAACAATAATAATGTAGGATATTATTATATAAGTTCACCTGAGCAAATAAATATTACACCGGCTATTTCTCTATTAAATGGTTTTCCAAATACTCAACGTTATAATTATACAGTCACAATATATTTAATTAATGAAACAGTTGGGACAGTTACATTATCAGTTCCTGGATCATATACAATGGATAATTTTCAAACAGTTTTATTTAGAATAGATTATCCATTTAATCAATATGTAAATCCTGATGGATCAAATGTTATATTTTTTGTACAGAATCCATATAATGGGAAATATTATGCATTACCATCTTGGTATGCTGGAGAAATAAATGGAAGCTATTATTTCTTTGTAAATTTATTAAATTTCTCAGAAATATATGAAAGTAGTTTAGGAAATATTGGATGTTCTTATTTACCAGTATTTATTGGATTTACAGATCAGAGTTTATATTCAATATTAAATGGAACTGTTGGAGGAGATCCATATGCAATAAATCCATTTGATCCTGGAAGCGTTGTAATGTATGATAATGGACCAAATGTATTTCCAATTTATGTTAATCTCTATCCTTATAGTAATTCTAATGGTAATATTGTAAATGATTTTGTAGATGGGTACTATAATAGTTCTTCAAGTACTTACATACTTTACTATGATAATCTTTGGCAAAATCTTGGAATCTTGTCAACTTATAATCCATGGATTATATATTATCCAAATCCTCCATTTACAGGAGATCAGTGGATTAGTTCTAATGGTCAAATGGAAGGATTAGAAATGGTGAATGGAGAAAATCAAGGAAATTATATTTTAATTAATTCAACATTGTTAAATTATTTTTTGGAAACAATAAATAGCCAAAATGGAAATGGATTAAATATTTTTACATATTTTTCTGGAATTCCATGGTATGACAGCAACGCACATGTTAAACCATTAGTTTCAGCTGCGGTTACTCTTTCATACGTAGCTGGAAATCCAGGTACAGATAATGCAGGTGATATACTCAACGTTGGAGGAAATACTTGTTTACCATTAGATTATCCTATAGTTATGTTTGAATATGGATGGGCTGATTGTTTGTCGGGGCCAGGGCCGGGATGTAGTTCTGGATAT
>JBMFJD010000002.1:0-75507 GCA_049974095.1 Nanopusillaceae archaeon
TGTAATTCGAATAATGCTCCTCCTATTATACCTGCAGCTGCTGCACCAACACCCAAAGCAATAAATCCTGCTTTTGTTAACCTTCTCTTTACAGGATCATCTTTATAAATAATATCTGCTAATATTAGACCATTTATTGTAACTTTTATATATGAAGGTGATGCAATATATGCAGCATTTTTTAATATTCCTTTATATTCATCAAATTTATCTTTTACTTTTTCTCCAATTTTTCTTGCTCCATTAACTATTTTATCTAAATATCCTGAAAAATCCTTTGTTATTACTATTCTCTTCTACTATCTTCTCTAATGGTCAAAAATTAAAACTGAAGTTTATATTTGTTCCTTCTGACATAAAATAATATTTATAATAAAAATTTTAAATATTATCACTAGATAATACTAAAAGCCTTTTTTATAAATTCTCACAGACTATAAACAGAAAATGAAAAAAGGAATAAGTGGGGAAATAATTAAGATAATAGTTATAGTTATTGTATTTATTTTTCTTTTTCTAGTTCTTTTTAATATTTTAAAGGCAGCTTCATATTCAGGTAGACTGCAAGCAAAATTTGCATATGCATTATCAGGTTCCGTAAGTTTCTTAGTTAATAAACCAGCGCAATTTACCCATTCATTAGCAACAGATGCTGGGGAAATATATTTAGGGGGAATGGCAGCAGTAGCAACAATTGGAATGATAGCAGCAGTTCTTAGTCATAATCCATCTGCAGCAGAAGAAGCTGCTCAAATGGAAAAAGAAGCAGGGCAATCTGCCGAAATATTAGAAGAAGGCCAAATGGCTCAAAAAGGTGTGGAATCATGGTATAATAAATATAGCAATTTAGAATCTTCTTCAAATAATTATGAAACATTAAAATCATTAGCAAAAGGTGCTGCAAATGCATTGAGAAAGGTATATGGAAATCCAATAGCAATTGGAATTGGATCAGGTATTGGGTCTGCATGGTTTTTATCTTCATCATATATTACAAATGGTATTGCCGGTGGAATTCAAGGTCCAATATTATATTATTTAGCACCAGAAGGTGTTATATTTGTAGATTTTAATAATCAACAACAAATTTCTTATATTTTAGATGAAATGGATAATGATTTAAATAAGTCTTTTGTTAATGAAATAAATAGCAATTGTAATAATAATTATAATTCTCCATCATGTGAAAATATTATTATGACATATTTAATTGCAAAATATTTGTATTATACTTGGGGAGAAACTTTAGGACAATCTGTTGCAATTGCAGGTACACATAATGAATATTTTATTGCATTTATGAATTATGATTCATCATATAATGTTACACAAGAAGGAGTATTATGCATGTTAGGTATGATGAATTATTATGGTACATCTCCATTAAAACAAATGTATGAAAATAATTTATCTAGTTTATTGAATGAAATAAATTATGATGGTGATATTGTTTGTCAAATTGCAGGAAATGTATTAGATATATCATTACCATCACCTTCTGAAGCATGTGGTACTGGAGATGCAAATATTCCTGATAAAATAACACAAATGGATGTTTTTGAATCTTATGTAGTAGAAAACAATCAGTTACAACAGTATAATTGTGGAAAAATACCTGAAGATTATAATGTTTTAATTAATGCAACTAGTAGTAGTTATTACTCAGGATATATTCAATATACATATGATGGAGGAACGCAAGGAGTGATTGTATCAATTGTATTCGGGGGAGGACAATAAACTTTTAAATTACAATGTTGTTTTTTCTTTTATGAATGAATTATTAGAAATAATATTAGCAATTATTTTAATTATTCTCGTTTTGATATTAATTTTTGCTGTAATAGGGCCAAATATTGGATGGAATATAAAAATATTTGCAACAAACAATGTCCCATAAAAGATCTGATGTAGGAAATTTCTTAATTGCTATAATAATTTTTATTGTAGCATTAGTATTACTTCTAGTATTTATGATATTTTATTTTAAAGGAGGAATAAATTTATTTCATAGTATAAATGAAGTAAATGGGACAAATGTTGTAAATGATATAAACAATAATTATTATCCATGAAGTCTGATAATGCAATAAATTTTTTGATATTTTTAATAATTGCAATTGTTATAATAATATTAGCAATTGTCTTTTATTATTATATAGTTCATGGAGGAATTCAAGCAAATTTAACTAATCCAGGATATCAAATATTAAATCAGTCGGGATTATAATATGAAATCTCAGAGTTCATTATTTAAGATAATATTTGAAATAATTGTATTAGTAATTGTTGCTATATTTATAGCAATATTTATTGAAGCAATTATTGGAGTAATTTATGGGAAAGATGTTCAATATCAAAAATATACAGATATAATAAGCCAAATAATAAATGGAGAAAATAATCAATTATTAATAAATGATTATGATCCACAATATGTACCTGTATTGGTTGTAAAAGATGAAAATTACTATTTATATATGTTTAAATGTAATTATAATATTAACTCATATTCTCTGCAAATTCCATTATGGAATGTTTCTTCTTTAGGTTCTTCAGAGTTACTCTATTTATTTGCTCCAGATCTAACAGGTTGTAGAGTAATTAAAGAGGATGAAATCGGATCTTGTTCAGATAAAATAACTATAAATATTACCTCCTTAGGAGGATCTGCAGGATATTTAGCAGTTTTGTCATCAGGACAATTATTAGAACAATATTCAAGTTATTTATCGCCATATTTAGGTGTTAGAGTAGCTATTTTGGCACATATTAATGGATTTTCGAATTTAGGAGCTGTATATGTTTATAATCAAACAATTATTACATGTAATTGTGGTGGATGTGAAATAAATAATCAGCCAT
Organism: Nanopusillaceae archaeon; assembly: GCA_049974095.1. Lineage (GTDB taxonomy): Archaea > Nanobdellota > Nanobdellia > Nanobdellales > Nanobdellaceae > Nanobdella. The sequence goes on from JBMFJD010000002.1 coordinate 2,866, forward strand.
TAGAATGTTATTTATCAAATGGAAATATTGAAGGATGTGCAGAATTAATCGGATTTATAGCCCCTACAGAATATAATTTAAATATTCAAGGATATCCGCAATCTTTTGGTGATTATTTAGCTCAATCTTCATTGAATATTAATGGAAATAATATTTCATATTATTCTTTAATAATAAATGAATTTGTCGAAAATCCTGTATTATTAATTGAAAAGCAAAATGGCCGAATAGTATTTTATTATTCGTTTAATACTAAATAATGGAAGAAGAATTGTTGGAAGTAATTATTTCATCTATATTTTTAATAATTGTTACACTTATCGGATTTGCTATTCCCTATCTTGCAGCAGAGATGTTTCAAGGACATAATCCATATTTAGTTATAGAAGCTGCAGGCTTTTTAACATATTCAACATCAGAACCTGGAAATATTATTGCGGCAATTCCTATGACACAATTTGCAGATGAACTTTTAGAATTTAGAATAATTCCTCCAATAAATAAAGGTTGGATATTTGGATCATATGATAATAGGGATTTTGGTATTTCAATTGGATATTGTATTGAAAATAATTTAGAAGAGCAATTAATATTTGATTCAATAAATGGATTAATTAATGCTGTATTATCATATTTACCATTAAGGGGGAGTCCTATAGAAACAGAATCTTTATCTCAAATTGCATCATCAATATTAAGAGCTCAAGTAAAAGGTTATGCAATGGGAGTTATAGAAAATACAGGAGCATTAACAGCATTTAATTTTATTTCTAATTATGGTACATATGGAAATAATATTGCTGCAAATTTCTTTAATAGTTTCTTATCTTCACTTGAAACTTCTGCAATAGTTACTGGAGAAAATGTTGTTGAAAGTGCAGTAGACTCTGTTATGTTTTATTTAGCAGGATCTACAGGTATTGGACTTCCCATAGCTATTGCTGCAGATGTTGCAATAAATGCTGCAATAACATTTATTTTATATGAACAAACTATTCAAAATCCGTTTGCACATTGCTATCATTATAATCCTTCTTCTGGAATATATTATCGATATAATCCAATATTATTTATTACAATTTATTATAATCCAACATTTTATATTTATGATAATTGCAATGTATATCAATTATGCAATACTCAAAATAAACAGGCTTTAGCATATGATGTAGGAGATATAAGTAATGATTATATAATAAAAATAGAAATGGGGTATTATGATAGTAAAAGTAGGAAATATTATTATCCAATATTTTTAATATTAGGTAAATATGATCAACATACTGGAGATTCTCTTGGCTATATAACTGTAAGTATAGTAGCTGGCGAATCATGAAAGGATTATCATTAAAAGATATAATTGAATATATTGTTTCAGCAGTAATAATAATTATATATACATTATTAATTTTATTTTTCTACGGAATATATGAGACAGAATCATATTCTTTACAATCTTATGAAATTTTTACTGAAGCTTTACTTGTAGATAGATTAAACTATTGTTTATATCAATATACTGGAAATCCTTATTATTTATTTTATTCTCCAACAAATTCTACATTGTATGAATATTGGGATAATTTATCAAATTGTTATATGAACTTATCAGGATATTTTGAAATACCAGTAGAAAATTATTCAAACGCAGATTGTTCTTCAGCTGGAATAAAAATAAATAATAATATTGTATCATGTGAAGCAATAGAATATGCAAATATATCTTATAAATCAGTTCCATATTTTATATTCTATAATTTAAATGACCTAACAAAAAGTTATGTATTTTTTAAAAATGTTACATTTTTATTTGAATATCCTATAGGATATAGAATTTTACCACATGCTGTTGAAAATAGTTTAATAACAAAATATGTTACTCCTCCTATGCAAATAAATATAAATAGTAATCTAAATTTATATAATACTTTATCAGAATATATTTATCAATCATCATCTTATTTAAATGATCTATTATATAATATTACAACAGAAAATAATACATTCCAAGATTTATATTCAGATTGTTTTTCAGAAAATTATAGATACGGATATTTTATTTTTCCAGTATATACAGGATCTGTATTTGAAGCAAATTATAATGGAGAACCAATAGTTATTGGTTTATATAATTTTGGAAGGGCAACTAGTGAATTATATAATTTAACATGTGGAGTAACTAATGAAGGCATAATTAATATTTCTACATGTAAAACATGATGAAAAATCAAATTGGTTTCTTTTTATCAATATTATTTTCAACAATTCTTCTTTTATTTATGATTCTATATTTTTTATATGTAAATACAATACAACCAGCAACATTGACAGGAATTGCAACAATACAATTAGAAGGATTAGAATATAGATCTTCAAATGGTTTCTTAGATTCTTTAGTATATTTTGAAGAAGTTCAGGTACCTGTAATTGATTTATATGCAGGATATTATAATCAAAATATAGGCAATATAATAATAAATCAAACAATTAACGATACACTATATTATTTAAATCAATCAACAATATACTATTTTAATTTTAATGGGAATCAGATAGGGGCTTGTGTAAATAAATATCCAATATATTATAATATATATGTAAATGGAGAAATAGAAAGAATAGAAGTATGTCCGCCAACCCTTTTATTAATTTACTACTATAATATAATATGCTCTCAAAGCTAAGATCCTCTTTAGCGCCATTAATTTTAATTATTTCAATAATTATTTTATTATTATTTTCTTTCTATTATTTGAATTCAAATACAAATACAGCTTTGTCAAATATGGAATATGTGTCTACAGATTATAAAGATTATCAACTCTTCTTATATTATTTATTTGTATATATACCATTTGAAATAAGATATAATTTAATTAATTTGCTTTTATCCCAACTATATTCTAATGGAAATGTTTATAATTTAAATACTGTTCAATCTTTAAATTATCAACAGTGCCAAATTCCAATTGTTGAAAATCTTACAGAGGAAAAAAATATAATGTATTCCAATAAATTGGTTAGACCTATGTTATTTACAAGTCCAGGAAGTAATCAAAATAATATATATAGTTATCATTATAAACTATGTATACCTTTGTTATATGTAGAAAATTATCAAAATGATTTCAAATTATATAATTATGTACCAATATCTGATATTCCTTATGAAATACAGTCTGATGTTCAAAATTCATTAAAAAATTTACCACCTTTTATTAAATTAAAAGGTTTTATCTATTTAGATGGATCATATATACTGTCATATGCTTTATATAATTTTTCTGTACAAGAAAAATATCAAAGAGAAGTAGAAATTAATAATATAGTTTATAATTTATATCCTTATTTAATATATTATAATCAATTAATATGTAATATATATAATCAAACATTTTCTTTCTTTAATTTTGTTATAAATAATCAAAATAATTTTGCTTCATATCAAAATTATATATATTACAATCAAACATCTGGAGATAATACTTATCTATATTTTTCATTTAATAATACAGGATATTACGCATTAGATCTATATTATAATAGTTTATTACCTCCGAATTATCCAAATAAAGCAAACATAACAATTGTATTACCATGTGAATCATTTGGCCAATTATATAATGGGGAATGTAAAGTAAATAATACTATTGAAAATTATGAAGATAGATGCTTATATGAAGGATCTATAAATTATCAAAATTTATTCCAAGGATTTAATTATGAAGAATATTCTCAAGAAATATTTAATGGATACTGGTATAAGGTCTCCTCAATAAATTATAATTTATTAAATAAACCTCTACCTCCAGATTTTTTAGATTGTAATGATACAGTAAAATTTGCAAAAGAGATGATTGGAAATTATACATATTTTACTGGAGGAAATTATCCAATATTGGTACCTGTAGAAGTAAATGTAAATTATAATAATATATCTTGTGAATTAATGAATCAAACACTTGTTTTTGGTCCATATAATTTACAAGATTGTATATCTAATTATACAGAAGTTCAAGAAATAATAAATAGTAATAATTTGAATAATTTATGTACATTAATTCAATGTTGGCAAAATAATCAATATTATTTTAATTTAACATGTTTTAATTCTCAAACAAATTATTTAAATTCATTTAATTATAATTATGAAATATATGAATGGATTAATTTAAATGATAAAAATGTTAATGATTTTTGTAATAATCTACAATAATATTATAAAATTTATTTATCCTATTTCTTACTTTATTTAATTTTTCATTTGCTTCATTAATCAATTCTTTAAAATATTCTTTATTTACTAATAATTCTCTATTATTTGCAACAATCGTTTCAATTTTTTCATTTCCAACAATTTCAATCATTGTTCTGTCTTTATTTATTAAAAATATACCAGAATGTTTAAATCCGGCTTTTCTAGCTAATTCCAATAATTCATATCCTTTTTCTAAATTTATTGAAGAAACATGTAAAATAAATGGTTCTTGTTTAAAATATATTTTTTCATCATATTTTTTATATACTTCTAATAATTTATTCCAAATATAATAAAAATTTACTGGATAATGGGATTTAAATAAAAATTCTGATTCATTTTTCTTTCCAGATTTTGATACTTTTAATAATATTATTCTTCCAGCACATGAAGAAGTTGTAAAGAAATATTCTAATGAATTAATATAATCTAATAAATAATAAATTGGTTGATCTGCTAAATAATTTTCTTTTGCTTCTTTTAATTTATTCATATGATATATTTTTAATTTATTAAAATTATTCATAATATATGGATAAGGAAAAAATATTATTAAATATATTATTCTTTGTATTTGTAATTCCAATGATATACCTAATATATTATTCATATACTACATTTTTTAAGAATCAGAAAGCAATAAATCCAGCAAATCCTTACAATTTATATATTTCAAATTTTACAGTAGGAAATAATTCTTTTTCTTTCTTTATTGATAATCCTAGCAACTATTCTTTACAATTATATTTTACATACTTAGGATTAAAAAACTCTTATCAAACATCTTCAGTAATTACAAATTTTAATAATAATAATACTATTTATTATTTATCTCCGGGTGGAAAAATATATATAAGTTATGATTTTTCATTTGATGAAGATACAAGAACTGTCTTAGTACAATGGGAAAGGCTTAGGGGATATTTATATATATCTTTATATTATACAACAATTGGAAACAAATCTATAAATGGAATAATAAATTATGAAATAGAAAAAAGTTAGACTCTATCCAAATCGCTTATTGTAAATATCTTTACTTTATTACTACTTTTTTGTATACTATCTAAACAAACAACATATTTTATATTTGTATTTTTTTCAATTAATTCTAATAATTCTCTAGTTAATATTCCATCCATTACTAAATAAGATATATTTGGACTTTTTATTAATATTTCATCCAATTTATCAACAGGTACTTTATTTATTATATTAAAGTTATCATCTAATAATACTGCTTGATCAGTTTTGAATGCATTCTCAGCATGTACCTTCAATTTTTGTAATGCAGGATCTTTTATTTTCTTTTCTTCTCTCATTACTTTTAATTCTTCAATAGTTCCTTCTAATTTCTCATAATATGATTTTACTTGATCAAATGAAACTCTATTTTTCAATGCTTTCATTATTTCTTTTCTAGATAATTCTTCTACTTCTTTTCCAGGATCTGGTTTTGCTACAAAATCTATATCAACACCACTTAGCATACATTCTTTTACTAATAAATCTCCTCCTCTATCTCCATCAAAAAATGTTGTTACAATTTTTTTCTTTGATAATTCAATTATTGTTTTTGGAACATTTAATCCATTTAATGCAATTACATTTGTAATTCCATATCTTAATAGATTTAATACATCTGCTCTTCCTTCTACTAATATTATTTCCTCAGATCTATCAACATCAGGGCCTGCAGGTAATTTTTCCTGTCCATATTCAATTAATGTTTTCATATTTTGTGAATATTCTAAATATAATAATAATTCTTTTGGATCTGGCAATTCTTCATTTACTAATCTATTTAATAATTCTCTTGCTCTTTCCAATATATGTTGTACTTTTGTTTTTCTTACATCCTCTATTTTTTGTACTTTTATTGTTGCATGTGTTGGTCCAATTCTTGTTACAGTTTCTAATGTTGCTGCTATTAATGATGTCTCAAATCTATTTAAACTTGTTGGTATTCTTATTTCTCCAATAGTTTTATCATTTTCTACCTTTAAATCTACCTCAATTCTTCCCACCTTTCCAGATCTTTGCAATTCCCTTAAATCCATTTCAGATCCCAATAATCCTTCTGTTTGTCCAAATATTGCTCCTATTACATCCGGTTTCTCAACTACCCCATCAATGTATACTGATGCATGTATAATATATTTAATATAAGGAGGTGACATTTTCGCCATTAATATTATTTTTTAGAAAGATCTATAATTCTATTTATAAAACAATATAGTTGCTTTTTAGTGGTATAGGTAAATAAATATATGTATAAATAACAGGGTTGTATTATATTGTATGGCAGATATTAGGAACAAGCAAGTAGCGGCATCAATGTCTCAGAATGAAAATAAAAAAATAACACTTAGTGTAATAAAGGCAGATGTAGGAGGATTTGTAGGACATCACTTAGTACCTTCGGTATTGGAAGAAACTGCAGAAGGAGTATTAGATGAGGCTGTAGGAGAAACAATATTTGATTATGCAGTATCTCATGTAGGAGACGATTTAATTTTGATAATGTTGCATAATAAGGGGGATGACAATCCAGAAATACATGGATTAGCATGGAAAACATTCTTAAAATGTACAGATGTTGCAAAAGAAATGGGTTTATATGGGGCAGGACAGGATTTATTATCAAATGCATTTTCAGGTAATGTAAGAGGTTTAGGACCAGGTGTTGCAGAAATGACATTTACTGTAAGACCATCAGAACCAGTAATTGTATTTGGTGCAGATAAAACAGAAGCAGGAGCATTTAATTATCCATTATTCCAAATGTTTGCAAACCCATTTAATACAGCAGGATTGGTTATTGACCCAGATATGCATATGGGATTTAGATTTGAAATATGGGATTTAATAGAACATAAGAGAGTATTTATGAATGTACCAGAAGAAATGTATGATGTATTAGCATTAATTGGATCTATTGAAAGATATGCAATAAAAAGAGTTTATCCAAAACCTGAACATAAATGGCCTGTAGATGAACCAATTGCTGTATCTTCTACAGAAAGATTATTTGAGGAAGCTGGAAGATATGTTGGAAAGGATGATCCTGTAATGGTTGTAAGGGCACAGAATGGTTTTCCAGCAGTAGGAGAAGTATTAGAACCATTTGCATTCCCATATCTTGTAGATGGATGGATGAGAGGATCTCATTGGGGTCCATTAATGCCAGTACCTGTTAAAATGGCACATCCATCAAGATTTGATGGTCCACCAAGGGTTGTTGCATTAGGATTCCAAATAAAGAATGAAAAATTACATGGACCAGAAGATATGTTTGATGATCCAGCATTTGACTATGCAAGAGAATTAGCAAATCAAATTGCAGATTATATGAGGAGACATGGACCATTTGAGCCACATAGAGTATCATATGAAGATTTAGAATATACAACAATACCTGCAATATTAGAAAAGCTAAAGAACAGGTTTGAGAAATTACAATAGTTTTTCATATTATTTTTTAAATATTTCTTTCTTTTAATTATTACATGGGTCTAGAATATATATATGCGGTATGGTTATTATATGAAGCAAAGAAGGAGATAAATGCGGAAAATATAAAGAAGGTATTAACTTCTGTAGGAATAGAACCAAATGATGCAATGATAAATGCTGTATTAGCAAGTTTACAGGGAGTAGATTTAGAAAAAGTAAAGGAGGAATCATTATCAGTTGGAACAGTAGCAGCACAACCTGTACAACAAACACAGCAACCTACTCAACAAGAAAAGAAAGAGGAGAAGAAAGAAGAAGAAAAGAAGGAAGAGCAAGCATTAGAAGGATTATCCTCCCTATTTGGTTTCTAAAATTTATAAATTTTTAAATATATTTTAATTTAAGGTGAATGAAACAGATAAGATCTATAGGAATATTGTTAATATCAAAAGAGAATTAATTAAGCTTGGAGAAGAAAAAGAACATTTATATTCAAGAAAAAAAGTTTTATATAATGAAAGAAAAGAATTATTACAAAAATTAAAAGAATTGAGACAAAAGAAAGAAGAATATAGCAAAATATTGGATAACTTGATGGACGAAAGACAAAAAACATTAGAAAAATTAGAAGAATTAAAGAAAAAGCTAGATGAAATAAAACAAAAAAGAAAAGATGTATTTAAGAACAAAGATATATTAAAAGATATAAATAAATATAAAAAGGAATTGGAAACACTCGAATATGTATTGCAAACAGAAATTTTATCATATTCTCAAGAGAAAAAGATATGGAATAGAATTAAATACTTGAGAAAATTATTGGGAAAATATGAAGAAATTTCTTCTGTTTTAGAAGAAATTGATAAAATAAAACAAGAATATAATGCTTATAGGTCAAAATTATCAATTATTGGTCAAAATATAAGGAAGAATATTGATGAAAGAAAAGTTATAAAAGAGCAAATAAAGGAAATTAAAGAAAGATTATCAAATATAATGAATGAATATGCTACATTAAAACAGCAAATTACAGATATAAAAGAAAAAATAAGAATATTAGAAGAAAAACTAAAAGAAGAATTGGAGAAATATGTAAGTAGAATGAGTCAAAAGCAATCAGTTGAAATTTCAAATGAAGAAAAGAATAAAATTATTGAAGAATATTCTAAGATACAACAAAAGATCATGGATGGAGGAGAATTATCTATGGATGATATTTTGGTTATGCAAAAATATGAATTATTAAAGAAAAAGGGTGCAATTTAATTTAGAGAAATCATATCCTGTTAAATCTTTACAGTCTTTAGGATTATATAGAAAAAAATGTAAAATTTGTGGAAGATATTTTTGGACATTTGATAAAAATAGAGAAGTATGTGGAGATCATGAAAATTACAGCTTTATAAATAATCCTGTTGGTAAAAAAATAAGTTATAAAGAAGTATGGGAAAAATTTTCTAAATATTTTGAATCAAAAGGATATTTACCAATAAATAGATATCCTGTTGTTGCAAGATGGAGAGATGATATTGATTTTGTGATTGCATCAATTGCAGATTTTCAACCATGGGTTGTTGAGGGATATACAGATCCTCCTTCAAAAAAATTAGTTGTTCCTCAATTTTGTCTAAGATTTAATGATGTTCAAAATGTTGGATTAACAGGTAGACATTATACAGGTTTTGTAATGATTGGACAACATGCATTTGTTAGTCCTGAAGAATATGATATAAATCAGTATTTTCTAGATCTATATTATTGGTTTGAAGATAATAATTTTCCAATGAATGAATTTTTATTTCATGAAGATAAATGGGAAGGTGGAGGAAACGGTGGAACATCAATAGAATTTTTTATAAGAGGATTAGAAGTTGCAAATCAGGTATATATGCAGTATAAAATAATAAATAATGAATGGAAAGAATTAGATAAATTAAAAGTATTGGATATGGGAATGGGACAGGAAAGATATGCATGGTTAGTAAATGGAACTCCTACATCATATGATATTGTATTTCCAAATACAATAAAATTCCTATTAAATAATTTAAATAAAGAAATAGATTTAAACTTATTTGAAAAAATTTCTTCTTATTCATCTTTATTTGATTTTGAAAAAAATGATTTAAAAGAATTTGAAAATTATTTGAGAAATAAAGGAATAGAACCCAGAGATATTGTAGAAATTATGAGTTCTATATATTCAATTGCTGATCATTCAAGATCATTATATATTTCAATTTCAGATGGTGCTTTACCATCAAATATTGGAGGAAATTATAATTTAAGGTTAATTTCAAGAAGAATGTTTTATTTTATTGATAAATATTTTAATGTATCAAATATTGAGGAATTTTTGATGAAATTGTTTGAAAATATATCAAAAGATTGGTATGAAGAAAAAATAAAAGAAAATATAAATGAAATAATTGAAATATTATTATATGAATATGAAAAATATAAACAAGTAAAAGAAAATGCAAAAAATATTCTAAAAAATCTAAAAAATGTTGATACAAAGAAAATATTTGAATTATATACATCTCATGGAATTAATTTAGAAATAATAAAAGATATAAGACCAGATATAAGTATTAATAAAGAAGAATTAAATAAATTAATAGAAGAACATAAAGAAAAATCAAAAAAAGTAAAAGGAGAAGAAAAAATAGAATTAAATATAAATTATCCTGAAACAATAAAATCTTTTTACGATTCTTGGAAAAAATATTATGAAATTGGAAAATTATTGGGAAAAGAAATATATAAAGATAATATATATTTAATTTTAGATAAATCCATATTCTATCCAACAAAAGGAGGACAAATTCATGATACAGGTTATTTATTTAATTTAGATAAAATAAAAGAATTTAATAAAGAAATATTAAATAATTATGATTTCCCATACTATGTAAAAGAAATATTAGAAAATTATATGGAGGGAGATAAGAATAATAAAGAAGAATTTGAAAAATATTATTGTAAAGTAACTGATGTAATTGATTACAATAAAATAATTTTATTAAAAATCGATAGGAATATTGAATGGGATAAAAATTCAAATATATTAGAAATAATTGATAAAGATAGAAGATATAGAATTTCAAGGCATCATACTGCAACTCATATTTTAACATCTGTATTAAGAAAAATATATGGAAAACATATATGGCAAGCTGGTGCGGAAAAAGATGAATATTATGGAAGATTGGATATAACTCATTATAAAATCCCAAGTTATAGTGAAATAAAATTAATTGAAAATGAAGCAAATAAAATTATATTAGAAGGGAGAAAAATAAATAAATTTTATTTAAAAAGAAATGAAGCAGAAAAGAAATATGGATTTATAATATATCAAGGAGGATTTATTCCAGAAACAAATTTAAGGATTGTAGAAATTGAAAATACAGATGTAGAAGCATGTTCAGGTACCCATTTAGATAGTACATTAGAAGTTGGATTAATAAAAATTGTATCTGTAGAAAAAATTGCAGATGGAATAATTAGATTTATATTTGTTGCTGGAGATAGGGTTATTGAAGAATTTGAAAATATAGAAGAGAAAATAAATAAAATAAAAGAAAAATATAATGTTGATATAAATAATTTGAATAATTATATTGATAAAATAAATAAGGAAAGGGAAGAAAATTATAATAAATTAAATAGAATAATTGAAGATTATATAAGAAATAATATAAAGGATGGAAAATTATATGGAGAAATAGATTTAGAAATAAAAGATGTAATAAAGTATGTATTAAAATATAAAAATCAAATAAATGAAATAGAATTAATATGTAAAGATGGAATTATTTCCTCAAAAGAAGGAAACAAAAGAATAGATAAATTCTTTATCAAAAATAAATAAAAATTTATTAATAAGGAAGAAGTCACTATTTTTTTATGAAAGTAGATGCAATAATAATTGGTGGAGGCGGTGGAGGATATCCAGGAGCATTTATATTGGCAAGATCAGGATATAATATTGCATTAATTGATGAAAAAGGAAAATGTAGAAAAGAAAATAAGTGCAGGATTGGTTATATTAGCTACAGGTAGACAACCTGTAAAACCTGAAGGGATAGAAAAATTGGGATTAAATATGGATAATAAGGGAAATATAATAGTTGATGACGGAATGAGAACAAATATTCAAAATGTATTTGCTACAGGAGATGTAAATGGAAAAGCACCATATTTTCATGCAGCAGTTAGGATGTCTATTGCAGCAGCAAATAATATTATGTCAAAGTATTTTAATACAGATTATGTAGATATTAAAAGTATACCTGTAACAGTATTTGCATTTCCTCCAGCATCATATGTTGGTTTAACGGGATCTGAATTAAAGAAGAGAGGAATTGAATATATTGAGGCATCATATGATTTAAGTAAAGATGTAGAAGGACAGGTATATGAAGAAGATTTCGGGAAATTAAAATTATTCTTTGAGAAGGGAACATTGAGATTATTGGGGGGATGGGTTGTAGGAATAAATGCAGAAACGATAATAAATGAAATTGGATTAGCAGTATCAAAAGAATTAACTGCAAGAGATCTAGCAAACTTTGCAGAACAGCATCCAATAACAAATGAATTAATATCATATACTGCAAGAAAAATATTATGAATAATTTTCTTTTATTAGGTCTTCAATAAATTTATACCAATATTTTTCTCTTTTTTTATATAGAAAGAGATAATCAATATACAAGAAAATAAATAGAAGAAAAATAAATGAAATTGTTGAATAAAAGAGATTATTAATAATGAATGGTATCATATCAATAATTATATATGAAGATAAAATAATTACCATAAGAAATTGTTTAATATCTAATCTTGTAAATTGTCTATCATATAAGAATCCTTTGTATTGCGGATTTAGTTTTCCTGCATAATACCATGATGGAATAACAATTATTATTGGAAATAAAATTAATGAATAAATAGAATAAATATATAATAAGCTCTTTTTTATTAAAAATAATAAAAAGAAAATTATTATCCATGGGAATATTATTTTATAACTATTTATTATCCTATATTTCATTTTCTTAACTATATAATCTATATAATAATAATTTCCAGCATTTATCCATATTCTTTCAAATCCTATTGATAGTTCCAATCCTATAGAAAAAATATATAATAAAAGGAAAAGAAAATATGATAAAAAAGATATATTAAGGAAGAAAAAGGAAATAATTGAAAAAATTATTGATGTAATTAACAATTTATTTATATAAATATTTGTTATTTCTTTTATTGGATCTTTTTTAAATACAGATTTTCTCTTTTTAAATATATCAATAATTTCTTCAGAATAAAATGAATAAGAATTTATATAAAATTCATTAATGTTTTTTCTTGAAGAGAAATATATTAAAAAAAGATAAAATAGAAGGAAAAGTATTGAATAATATTTTGTAAAGAAAATATTTATTTCTGGAGAATAAAATATATTAACAATTAATAAAGAAATAATTGGAATAGAATAAATTATCTTTTTAATTATATTTTCTGGTAAGTATGTTATTAAAGAAACAATAAATGAAAAAATAAGAGAATTTATTAAAGTAAATATTAATGAAGTAAATAATAATTGGTGGAAATAATATAAATAGTAAATATAAGATAAAAAGAAAGGTAAAATAATAAAATAAATGAAGAATAAAAAAGAAATTGATTTATAAATTATAAATTTATTTATATCTATATTTGAAGATAAAATAAAATCAATTTCTGATTTAGAATAAGTAATATTTCCATATAAATTTATTTTTGAATTTCCAGTATATATTCTTAGGATTATAATAAAAATATTTGTTAAAATTAAAATAAAGGAAATCCACAATAAAGATCCAATTGATGTATATATAAATAAAAAGTTAAAATAATTCTTTGGTGTAATTTTTGTTAAAGAAAGAAAAATAAATAATAAGAATGGAAAATATATTAAAATAAAATAAAGGATTAGATATAAAATAATTTGTCCCTTACTATACATATCTTTAAATATGAATCTTATCATTGTTTTAATAATTTAATTATATTTTCTTCTAAGTTTCCATTTTCTCTTAGTTTTTCAACATTTCCTTCATAAATTATTTTTCCTCCTTTAATTAATATTGTTTTTTCTGCCAATTTATCTGCTAAACTTATAATATGTGTAGAAATCAATTTTGTAGATTTTATTTTCTTCAATAATTCAATTACTTTATACTGTGTTTCTATATCTAAATAATTTAATGGTTCATCCAATAATAAAATTTCTGGTTCAGGTAATAATATCATAGATAAAGAAAGTTTTTGTCTATTTCCTCTGGATAAATTCATTGCCCTATAATTTCTATATTTCTTTAAATCAAAAAATTCTAAATAAAAATCAATTTTATTATATAAATCTTTTACATTTCTTAATAATCCAATATATTCTAAATTTTCTTCTACAGATAAATTAATAAATGGTATAGGATCTTCAGGTAAATATCCAATATATTTTTTTGCTTCTCTTGGATTTTCAAATAAATTTATTCCCTTTATATATACTTCTCCAGAATCTGGTTTTAATATTCCAGATAATATTCTTAATGTAGTTGTTTTTCCAGCACCATTTGGTCCTATTAAAAATACACTTTTATTTTCTTCAATTTCAAATGAAATATTATAAAGAACTTTTATATTTCCAAAAGATTTTGAAATATTGTTTACTTTAATTATCATAAAAAATATTTATTTCAAATAAAATAAATATATATGCGGCGGTGCCCGAGAGGTCAAAGGGGGTCGGTTTAGGTCCGACTGGAGAGATCCGTCAGGGGTTCGAATCCCCTCCGCCGCATAATTACTTATCAAAGGTAAAGATGATAAAATAATATTTATAAATTTTATTGAAAAAACTTATATAATCAATTTATAAATATTTTAATAGAAAAATTTATATTTATCAAAGTAGAATTATTTAAGCCTTGAATAATTTTTAAATACAAATTTATTATAAAAGTAAATGAATAGATATATTTATGCACTTTTATTCATTTTCCTTCCATTAAATTTTGTCTTTTCAACCAATAACTTATTTGGGTATCAGATAAAAACAATACCGAATAATTTAATTAATACATTTCCATTAAATGGAGGTATTTCCTTAATACATTTTGGAATATTATATCAAAATTATTATTTTCCGATTCCATTAAATGGCAATAATTATTTAAATATATATTTTAATTCTAGTAATCCTGTGCAAATTTATATTTTAAATCAATCAAATTATTACAATTTTGAAAATGGTTTAAATTATATTCCATATTATGAAAATTATACAAATTTTCTAAATACAAGTATTTATATTCCTGAAGGTCGGTATTATTTAATTATTTTAAACACAAATTATAATAGTGTTTATTTTTATTTAATATATAATCTTGCAAGTAATTCTATTAATGAATTATATTATCCTATCGGAATTTCAGATTATGGAATATTTTATAACTATAATATAAATCAAATACAAGGATATAAATATGAAACAAACCTTGTTGTTGGTTCTATATATTTACAAGATTTTAATGTAACTGTAGAACCAATATGTTCTATAAATAGTTTTTATAATAATGCAGGTTCTATTCAATTAAATGCTGTATTAGAAGTTAATACAATAAATGGACTACAATATTATTGGTTACAAAATGTTTTATTAATAAATAATACAGGTGGGTACTATTATATTGAAGATAATATATGGAATTGGACTTCTATCTATGCAAATATTAGCAATAATTCTATAATTGGATCTGGAGATGTATATTTAGTTAATTTATTCTCTCAATACTATTATGCTGCAGTTTCAAATATCTATAATTTATCATATCCATTAAATATATATTTGATCATTAATGTATCTCAAAATAATAGTTATCCAGAAATTCAATTTGGATATTCATTTGATGGGGAAAATATAGTATGGTATGATAATGTTACACTACTTATCCAAAGTACAGATAATTATATTATTGTAGAACCAAATATTACTCCATCTGGAACTCCTGAAGATTTAGAATTGGTAATTGGAGGACCTGGAGATGGAGATTGTATATATACAAATAATATTAATGGATATTTGGGACTTTATTTCTTATATAATTATAATGGACAATATTATCTTTCTCCAATACTATATTCAGCAAATTTTGGTGAAAGTACTGCAGAAGCATCAGCAAATATTAATTCATATATTTACTCTCAAGGAATTGTGCAATTAAGTACTGGCATTGGATATCCAACAATATTTTTTAACAATTCAGAAAACTATTTTAATTTAACAATCTATTATAATTTTAATAATACAAATATTACATATTCTTTATTTCCATTACAAACGATACAATTGAATTTTTCTAGAATAATAAATTATAATAATCAAGAATATCTTCTAAATGGTATATATATAAATGGAGAATTTTATAATATAACAAATATTACATTAATTGCAAATCAAAACTATAATATTTATTTAGACTATGTTCCAATATATAATGTAACAATATTTTACTATGGATTAAATAAAGAAGAAAATTTATTAGAAGTAAGTGGTAATACTCTATATTTAAATTTATCAAATTATATATACATAAATGATTCTTTTAGATATTATTTGGAAAAAATTATAATAAATGGAATAGAATTTAATCAAAATAACATATATTTAAACATTACAAACAACTATTTCATATATTTATACTATATTCCTCAATATAAAATTGAAATAAATTTCCCATATAATTATTCAATTAATAATACCCAATATGAAGAAAATAATTATTTTTGGATTAATAATAACTCTTATATAAATATAAATATCGATAATTATTATTATTTTAGCTCTTATAGATATTATTGTCCTAAAAATAATATAATAATATTTGTTAATAGTTCTGAAAATATAGATCTTTTAAATTATTGTATAATACAATATCAGGTAAATATTTCTTCAGAATTTCCTATAAATATATCTATAAATGGTGAAAAAATAAATAATATTAACAATTTTAATGAATATTTAAATAATAGTGATGAAATAGTAATTTATCCAGAAAAATTGACTAGAAATAATATATTATATAAAGAAATTTATTATTTTGATGGAGAAAATATTACAATAAGCTCTCCAGAAAATATTTATATTAAATTTAATAAGAAAATAGAATATAATTATCCTATTATTGGTGGAATAACATCAATTCCTATTGCTATAATATTAATATATATTTTATATTAGAATTCTATTTTTTCTATTTCTTTTGATGCCTCTTCTAAATCTTTTAATGTATCTATAGATCTCCAATATATATTATCAAATTTTTCTCCTTTTAATAATCCTTCTTTTGCTAATCTTGGAAATGTTTCTTTCTCAATATCTCCAATTTCTGGTAAATATTCAAATATTTTATTAGAAAATAAATATACTCCTGCATTTATCCAATATTCTTTTAATATTGGTTTTTCTATAAATTCTTTAATTTTATTTCCTTCTAATAATACAACTCCATATGTAGATCTTAATGGAACTAATGAAATTACTCCGATAAAATTATCTAAAGATAACTTTGAAATATCCAAATTTGTTATTATATCACCATTTATCATTAGAAATTTTTCTTCATTTTTTAATATTTTTTCTGCTTTCTTTAATGCTCCTCCTGTTCCCAATGGTTTGCTTTCTATAGAAAAATAAAAATTAACATTTAATTTTTCTTCATTTTCTTTACACCATTCAATTAATTTTTCATATTTATATCCTGCTAGCAGAATTATATCATTAATATTATATTTCTTTAACCAATTTATTTGATATTCTAAAATAGTTTTTCCATTTATTTCAACTAAATTTTTTGGTTTATCTTCTGTAAAAGGTCTTAATCTTTTTCCATATCCTCCAGCTAATATAATAGCTTTCATAATAAAAGAATATTTTTTATATTTAAATGGACCCGCGGGGATTCGAACCCCGGACCTCCCGGACCGCAACCGGGAATTCTATCCAAGCTGAACTACGGGTCCATCTTCAGTCTCTGTCTTTTGTCATATTTCAGTGGCACACAAGATCATTATAAAAGTTATTATTTTTTATATTTTAAAATCTGGTAATATTAATTCTCCATATTTTTTATATTTTCCATTTAAATAAAATATTCCAGATAAAAAGGATAAATATGCATCATATATATCTTTATATTTAAATATTTTTTTGAAATATTCATATTTTAAATTCAATATTTTTTCTACAGCTCTTGGAAATGTTTCAAATAATTTAATATTTCCTATTTCTTCAATTTTATCTTTTATATAATTTGCCCTTTCATATAGCTCTTTCATTGATCTTAAAGATAAAGGTAAAGGTCTAAATCCCTCTTTATATAATAATTTTTCCTCAATTCTATATGGATATTCATAGCTTAATGGAGCATCAATGAATATATATTTAAAACTTTCTTTTTTAATTAATTCAATTATCTCTTCATTCTTATATAATATTCCAAATTTTGGTTCGTCTTTTAAATAAAAAAATCCTGTTCTTCTATTTTCTTTTGCAGCTAGATCCAATCCTAAAATCATTTATATATAAATCTTTCAGATGTATCCCAATGATCTTTATAATAGTTAATTTTATCCAAATAATAGTTTAATATTATTATTACTTGGGATGAAAAATAGTTTATATCTCCTAGAGATATTTTTGTTACATCATTCTCTATTTTCTTCTTTATATCCTTTGGAATTCCTAAAAAATCTCCAATAATAAATACAGGATTTTCTATTTTTATATTTTCAATATTTTCTCCATTTCTATCTAACAGATATATTTTTCTATTCTCTTTTTTATATTCATCAATTAAATCAAAAATATCTTTTTTATCAACATAAATTCCTGGAAATGGATTTTTTATTCCTTTTCTATTAAATTTTTTTAATGATAAGGATAATAGTGTTTCAATATCTTTTTTTGACCAAGGAGTTTCTATATTTGATTCTATTCTAATTAATCTTGGAGGAACAGGTTTTCCCATTAATAATAAATCAAATCTTACATCTTTTCTTAATCCGTTTGATATAAAAAATGAGTGGATAATTGAATTTACAACAATATCTAATCTACCAGAATAATATATATTTTTGAAATTTCCATCAGTTCTTACAGTATTTGAATAAAATATAAATATCCTCATATTATTAAATTTTGAAGGATATCCTTAAGATATGATTATACTAGTTGTTGGAGTTCCTGGAGTTGGAAAAACATCTGTAATAAATGAAAGTAAGAAATATTTGAAATATAATTTTAGAATAATATCTGTGGGAGATATTATTTTTGATTTAGCAAAGGAAAAATATGGGATAAATGATAGGGATGAAATAAGAAAGAAATTAAATGTAGATCAACAGGAAGAATTACAATTAGAAGCAATGAAGAAAATAAAAGAAATGGAAAAAGAAGAAGATTTAATATTGGATACACATTTAGTTATAGAATCTTACTCTGGATATATACCTGGAATAATGAGAAAATTTGCAGAAATATTGAAACCTGATGGAATTGCAGTAATAGTTTCCGATCCAGATAAAATTTTTGTAAGAAGATTAAGAGATATACAAATAAGGGGAAGAGATATAGAGGAATTAAATAGAATTGAAATACAACAAAATCTTACAATATATTTTACAACAATATTTATGTTTGAATATCATACAACTGTTCAAATAATAGAAAATGAAGAAGGATTATTAGAAGAAGCTGCAAAAAAATTTGCAGATTTTGTAAATAAATTAAAAGAAAGTAAAAGTGGGGCCGCCGGGACTTGAACCCGGGACCACCGGTACCCCAAACCGACATCCTACCAGGCTGGACTACGGCCCCCATAAAAAATTTTATTTATAATTATATATCCTTTACTGCTAATCCTGTAGCTTAGAAAATAAAGACATCTAATGTAGCCGGTACTGTCAGTGTTATATAAAAATTATGATTAAAAAACGTATGGAATAAATATATATGTTTCTTTCATATATTGTTTATATTCCTCCCCAAATTTCTCTAACATATATTTCTCTTCAGGTATTACTTCTCCAATATATACAAATAGATCAACAACCAATGCAGATAATATTCCAATAATATTGTATGTTACAAAACCTAATCCTAGGAATATTAGCATTTCTCCAAAATATCCTGGGTGTCTTATATATTTATAAATTCCTCTTTTAATTAATTTTTGTTCTTCAGCAATTCCAATATATGGTAAATAATATTTTCCTAATGTAGCTTCAGCAATTCCTTGATATAGTATTCCAATAAGGAATAATAAGAATCCAATAGTATTTCCTATAAAATAATTAAATATTCCAAAATTATAATATGTTGCAATAGAAGAGAATATAACAATCAATGTCATTCCAATTAATATATACAATATTGAAGCTACTAATGAATATAATTTATATTCTATTATTTTTTCTTTTTCTTCCTTTAATACTATAAATGGTAATGCTATTCCTACAACTGTTTCTGATATAATAAAAAGATACAGATACTCCTCTAATGCAAAATTTATTATCATAAAAATAAAATTAAATTTTTATAATATAAAATTTTAGTGCCACCGCCGGGACTTGAACCCGGGGCCTCTGCCTTACCAGGGCAGCGCTCTACCAGCTGAGCTACGGTGGCTATTTTCCTATTTTCTTTGATACTATATTTATATATTGTGGGCTAATTGTATATAAATACTCTTTCTCACCTTCTTCTCTTAAAACAATTCCTTCTTTATGCATTTTATTTAAATATTTTGATGCAGTATTTTTTGGAATATTTAATATTCTCGCAATTTCTCTTGCAGATAATTTATTTCCTATTAATAATTCTAAAATTTTTATTTGGGTTGGTGATAAATTAATATTTTTATTTTCTATTGTAATTTCTTCTACAGGTCCTTTTATTATATTCTCTATTGGATGATTCATATTTTCTAAAATATTATTTAATTCAATAAATATTGATCTAACATTATCTCCATTTTTTCTAATTATTTTTCTTAAATATTCGCTATCAAATTTTATTTTTCCCTTCAATTTCTTATTTATTAATTGTATTATGCCATCTTCATCAGGAAATTTCATTTCTATTTTTTCATGTAATCTATTTAAAAAAGAAGGAGTAGCATTCATTATTTGTGGAGATGGTTGTATTAACATTATTGAATATGCAATTTTGTTATCATACAAATATTTTAATTTCTTTGAAACTTCTTCTGGAAAACTATAAAATTCATCTAGGATTAGTACAAGGGGTAATTTATTTCTAAATTTGAAAAATAGAAATTTAATATATAATCCTTCTTCAATTTTCTTATCAATATTTTTATCATATTCTCCATTTATATATATTATATTATATTCATCAGATAATTCTTTTTTTATCTTAAATGCTAAAGAAGTTTTTCCAGATCCTATTGGTCCATACAATAAAAATATTTCTCCATTTCTTATTGCATTTTTAACTTTTTTAATTATATCATCTACTCCAACTAATTCTTCGTTTGGTCTTATATCCAAAGGATTCCTTATAAAACCATATTTTTTCCACCACATATTATTTTATTATTTCTTTTAATTCTATATATGTAGCTAAAGACCATAATTGATGTATAGCACCTGCTATTTTCATTTCATTAGCGCTAGATCTTTCTGGTAGTGTTCCTATCATTTTAATAAATTCATTATCAGAATTTAATATATTTTCAATTATTTTTTCATATTTTTCTTTATTTACTTTATATAAAGAAATTGCAGCAATATTGTTTATATATATCCATGAATCTCCATTATGCATTGATTTTCCCTCATTTTTAAAGTAATTATCTTCATTGCTTTCTCCTATAAAATCTTTATCTAATTTTGATAAACTAGAAAATCCTCCCCAAGATAAATATAAATGATTCATCGAATAATCAAATATCTTTTCCCATTCATAATTTGAAAACATTTCTGGATAATAATAATAAGATAAAAATATATTACATCTTATTTTCTTATCTTTTAAATCATCATATAAAGAATAATCTGATAAATAATATCTCCTTATAGAAAATTTTATCTTATCTAATTTTTCTTTATATTCTTCATTTTTATTATATTTATATAAATTATCATATAAATTTGCCATAAGAAATTGTATTTCTATTGGGTATTCTCTATTTAAAGTATCCA
The DNA here is from genome assembly GCA_049974095.1 of Nanopusillaceae archaeon. Classification (GTDB taxonomy): domain Archaea; phylum Nanobdellota; class Nanobdellia; order Nanobdellales; family Nanobdellaceae; genus Nanobdella. Next base: position 24,857 of record JBMFJD010000002.1, read on the forward strand.
TCCATGTTTCATTTGGATATGCTTTAAATAAGAAATATTTTTCATTTAAATAGTTTTCTTCATATAATTTTAATTTTTCAATAATAATATTTACGAGCTTTTTAAATTCATCTTCATTAAATAAATTATTAAATTCGAACAATCTTTTTGCGTATAATCCAATTCCATCAGAATTACCAATATTTTGATCTTTAATATTCTTTAATCTTCCATCTAATAAAAAATAATTTGAATATTCAATTATCTTTTCCTTTACGAGATCTTTATATCCTATATAATATAAACCTGGAAGAGATATTAAAACATCTCTTGTCCATTCTTGGAAATACCATGGAAAACCTGCTGATATATGATTATTATTTATAAATGAGGAAATTCTTTCTTCAATTAAACTCTTCTTTTTTTCTCTTTTATTCTCTTCTTTTTTCCATATTATTTCTATTTTATTTCCTATAAATGTAAATGGAGAATATAAATATCTCTCAAATGGAGGGGATTTCTTATATTCATCATAATTATAAAATACTTTTATCCACTTTTCATTATTTTCTAAATAATTTTTAAATCCTTTTATATAGATTTCGAAATTTATATCTCCTTTATTAAATTTTATTTTTATATCTTCTTTGTTTATTTCATAATTATATATTCTTCCCCATTCATCTATATCATATAAATGCCTTATATCAAATAGAATATTTATTCTAGATTCATCTTTTGTTTTATATACAAGTTTATTCTCTAATAATTGATATTCTTCCCAATTTCTATCTTCATAATTTATTTTTATTTTATTAGTATTCTCTAAAATAATTTCTTCAATTTTTTTCTCTTTTATTCTCTCATTTTCAATTCTATCTATCACTTTTATATAATAGTTCCTATATGGAAGTAATAAACCAAAATATCTACTATTATATAATAAAGGTAACAAAAAAAAGGCATTTTTATTTGTCAATATAGAATAATGAATCTCCTTTAATTTCATAAAATCTTCCATGAATTTAATTTCAATTAAATATTTATATTTCTTTTTAGATATAAATATTTAATGAAAATTTTATTCTTATCTTGGGGTATACTTCCTCAAAAAACCGGAGGTCTAGAAAAAGCAACGTATTATTATTTTAAATATCTTGATTCCTTTGATAATGAAGTATATTTGGTTATTCCAAATTTAACAAGTGATGTAATAAATTTTTGGAAAGATAAAACAAAGAAATCAAAAATATTTGGATTAAATATTCCAATATATAGATCATATATAGATTATTTTAAGTACGAATCTTTTACTTTGTATAGAAGGAATATAATTGACTATAGAAAATCTGTAATGGAATATAAAGAAAAGGTAATAAGGATTGTAAAAGAATTAAATTTGGATTTTGATATAATTTATTCGTATGATTGGTTAACAGCACCCGCAGCAGTTGAATTAAAAAAAATTTATAACAAGCCATTAGTAATTCATTTTCATTCTTTATCTTATGATAGAGTTGGTGCGAATCCTGATTTATTAAAATACTTGGTTGAATATGATTATGGAATAGAATTGGAAGCATGTAGAGTTGCAGATAAAGTTGTTACTGTAAGTAAAAGAGAAAAGGATGTTTTAGTAAAATATTATAATTGTCCAGAAGAAAAAATTGAAGTAATATATAATGCTCCAGATGATGACTTTTCAATAAAAGATAAAATAGAAAATAAAATAAAAGAGAAATATAAAATTGTATTATATTTAGGGAGAATGACATTACATAAAGGACCAGATTATTTATTATTGGCTGCAAAAAAAGTATTGGAAAAAAGAAAGGATGTATTATTTATATTTGCAGGAACTGGAGATATGATAGATAAATTAATAAAAATGGCTGCAGATTTGAATATATCAAAAAATGTTATTTTTACAGGTTGGATTGATGATAATTTGGCAGAATATTTGTATTCAATTTCGGATATCTTTGTTTTACCATCAGTTTCTGAACCTTTTGGTTTAACACCATTTGAGGCATTACAATATAAAGATTTTATAATAGTATCAAAACAATCTGGGGTATCTGAAGTATTAAAAAGTGTATTAAAAATAGATTTTTGGGATGTAGATAAATTAGCAAATTATATTTTAGCATTATTAGAATATCCAAAGTTGGGAGAATTTGAAATAAAATTATGTTTAGAAGATATAAAAAATTTATCTTGGAAAGATTCAGTTAATAAGCTTTTGTATATTTTCAGAAGCTTGGGTAGATAAATCAATATCTCTTAGTATATTCATATAGGATATAAAAGCATCATAAGGTGTTACAAATGCTTCTTCTCTAAAATATTTATGTACATCTCCATCAGCATTATATTTTAAACTCATATAATAGAAATTATCTGATGTAGATAAATATCTTAATATTTTCAATATTTCTTCATTATTTTTATTTTTATGATATAATTCTTTTAAATAATCTAATGCTTCCCTTTGTATACTATCTCCAAACCATGCAGACAAGTCTCTTTCAATATCTGCCCAGGATATCAAATTCTCTATGCTTAATTCTCCCTTTGCTTCAAATTTATTTGCAGCTTCAATAATTTTATATGTTTTGAAATATTTTTCTTTTCCAATATATTCAAATAATTTATTCCAAAATTCAAATATCCCTGCTTCTTTCCATATATGTTCCCCAATTGTTTCAAAATCCATAAAAATATTTATTATATCTCCAGGAGTATTTTTTAACCATAGATAATATTTATCTGCAGTCAATGGATATTCTTTCCAATCCCTATTTGTAAATCTAAATGCTATATCATCAGATAGTCTATAATTTCTTAATAATAATCTTAAGTTTGTTCCTTTTAATTTATATACATAATTAGGACTCCTCCATCCTAATATTTTTTCTGTTCCTTCAGTCAATGCAGCTTCAAATCCTAAAGAATATACAATGTTTCCAATATCATTATTAAATACAAGTTCAAAATTTCTGAAGGATTTTGCTTTATATCCAAATATTTCTTTTATTTTTTTTCTGTGAATTTTTATCTGATTTATAAATTCTTCTTTATCCATTAAATATGAAACTGAATGATAATATGTTTCTGCAACAATTTCAACATTTCCTGTATCAACAAGTTTTTTCCATAGTTCTAATATTTCAGGATGATATAATTCTAATTGTTCAATCAATGTACCAGAAATTGAAAAAGAAAATTTTAAATCATATTTTGTTATAGCATTATATATTATCTCTAATGCAGGTTTATAGCATTTATTTACAACTCTGTCCAAAATTCTTTTATTTATTTCGTCATTGAAATAATTTTTTGATCCAATATCGAAAAAAGAATAGTATCTTATTCTTCTAGGTTGATGCGCATGGAAATAAAATACTATGCCTGGCATAAATATTTTTTAAATAAATGATAATATAAATTTATTTATGATAGAAGTAAAAAATGATAAAGAAGTTTTTATCACTATAGATGGACAAAAATTATATGGTCTTTATGATCTATTAATTTGGTTATATAATGCAGATGAAAATAATTTTTTATATCATCAAAAAGGAGGGCACTTTTACAATTGGATATATAATTCATTAGAAGAAAAAGATGTAGCAGAAGAAATAAAGAATATAAATAGTAGAGAAGAAATGATAGAAATAATTGAAAGATATTTAAGAGGATATGAATTATATGTAAAGAAAAAATATAAAAAGGAAGAGGCAGAAATAGAATTTATTAAAAGATTCGAATTATGATACTATCATTTATTTCTCTTAAAGGAGGTGTTGGAAAAACAACATTATCAAATAATTTAGCAGCATATTTAAGGAAATTCTATAATTATAAAGTTTTAATAATAGATACAAATGGTATATATTCATCTAATTTTATATTTCTTAAAGATAAAAAGTTGTTTGGAGATAGATTGTGGCAAGATATTAAAATATTGCCATTTTTCCATTTAAAAATAACAAATGGATTACCAATGAATTATGAAAATGATTTGATTTATTTAAGAAGAATATATGATGTAATAATATTTGATGTATTTCCAGATCCAAGCTTAATATATTCTATTGAAAAAATATCTGATACAAATTTCTTAGTTTTAAATCCAGATTTATATTCATTATATGCAAATAAAAGATTATATGAAAATCTGAATAAGGATAAAATAAAAATAATTTTAAATAAATATGATAAAAGCATTGATATAGATTTTATAGAAGAAATATTTGGAAAAGAAATATATTCTGTAATACCATATATAAAAGAATTTAATGAATATCAATTTCAATATACTCCAATAGCATTTTATAATGAAAAATCAAAAGCATTAAAATATATAGATGAATTAGCATATTTAATTACTGGAAGAAAAAGAAAAAAAGGAATATTAGATATTATATTTAGATGATATTATTTGAAGAATCTTGGGAAGTATGTAATAAAGTTGGGGGAATATATACTGTTTTATCTACAAAATCAAAATATATAAAGGAAAAATATGGAGATAACTATTTTTTAATAGGACCATATAAAGAAAATCCTGAATTTATAGAATTAGAAGAACCAAAATATATAAAAGAAATAAATTTTGAATTAGAAGATATAAAAATTCATTATGGATATTGGGATATTGAAGCAAAACCAAAAGTATTTTTAGTAGATTTCAAAGAATTTATGGAAAAAGAAAAAAATTTATGGAAATATAAGTTTTGGGAATGGTATAAAATTGATTCTTTAAAATCCGATTTTACATTTGATGAACCATTTTCATGGTCTGTAGCAGTTGGTATATTTTTAGAAAAATTAGAAAAATATTTTAATGATGTAAAAATTTTACATGCACATGAATGGTTATCTGGAGGGACAATTTTATATATTAAAAAGAAAAATTTGAATTATAAAACAATATTTACAATTCATGGAACTGTAATTGGAAGAAGTTTATCGGAAAGAAATGTAAATGTATTTGAAGTATTAGATAAAATTGATCCGGATAAAGATTCATATAGATTAGGAGTACATTTTAAACATCAGTTAGAAAAAGCAACAGTATTAGATACAGATATATTTACTACAGTTTCAGATAATTTAAATGAAGAAGCTCAAAAAATATTTGGAAGAAAAGCAGATTATATTACATATAATTATATTAATGTAAAAGAAAAAGAATTATATTATTATTATGAAATTGGAAGGAAATGGATTAATGAATTTTTAACATGGTATTTTTATCCATATTATGATTTACCAGAAAATTATCTATTAATTTATACAATTGGGAGATATGAACCATATAATAAAGGAATAGACTTATTTATTGATATATTAAAATATTTGGAAGAAAATCAAATAGATACAATTGCATTTATATTTGTTCCATATTATTATGAAGGAATAGATGAAAATATAATAAAAACATACAAAGATTATATTAATTTAAAGAAATATCTTGAAGAAAATCAATATGAAATAATAAGATCTTTATATAATAAAAAAAATATATTAAATTATCTTGATAGAATAAAAAATAGAAATCCTCCAATTGTTACTCATAAGACAAATGAATCATTTATTATAAATAAATTAAAATCTGTAGGATTAAATAATAGTAAAGATAATTTTGTAAAAGTAATATATGCTCCAATATATTTAGGAAAAGATATAATATTTAATTTAGAACAAGAATATTTATTACCTGTATTTGATTTTGGAATATTTTTATCTAGATACGAACCATATGGATATACGCTATTGGAAGCATTATATAATTTTGTCCCAATAATAATATCAAATAAAACAGGATTTTATAGAAATCTTTTGAATAAAGGAATAAATCATGATTTTATAATATCTGTAGATCCATATAATATAGAAAATGAAAAAGAGAATATATTAAGAAAAATTATTAAATATAAAAATTTAGATTTATATAAAAAATTAGAAATTAAAAAACAAATGTATGAAATATCAAAGAAATATAGTTGGAAGGATAATATTAAAGAATATATTAATATTTATGAAAATATTTTAAAAGGTCAATAAACAAAATAAATATATGACAAGCTTTGCGAGCTTTATAATTAATCTAATAAACTATTCTGGGATAAGTTTTATATTTTTATTTATATTTTATTTCGCAGTATTTTATTCATTATTATTATTTTTATTTAAATTTATTCAGATAAAAGATCAACAAAAACAACAAAGTCAAGGACAAAAAAAGATAGAAATAGATAAATTTATTGCTTTATTAATTTCATTATCTGCAGCATTCTTTTTAGCATCTTTTTCAGGTTACTATTTATTTACTCAATATTTTTTGGCATTTTTAGCATCAATGATTATTGCTTTATTCTTCTTTATTTTAATAGTAAATTTATTAACAAATGGCGCATTCTTTAATTATTTATCAAATTTATTTAGCAATCCTCAAAACTTATCTACATCTAGAATAAGATATGTTCCAATATTTACTATATTAGTGATAGTTCTTTTTGCATTACTTGCAATATATTATGCATATCAAAGTTATTTTTTATCATTAACAGTAGGAACAAGTTCTCAATCCCGAATGTATCAAATAACATTTAATCAATATATTTTATTTGCAGTAATTTTCTTTGTCATTTTAGGAGTATTTATTATAGCAATGAGTTCTGGAGGAGAAACACAAAAGGGAGGAGGTGGGGGAACTCAAGCAAAAAGTAAATGATTATTTTTTTATTTCTTCAATTATACAATCATCCCCACATAGTTTTCCTATATCAGAATAAAATTCTGATAAAAGACCTATAGGTATTTCTAAAATTGCTTCATAATTTTCTCTCCAATTTTCTCTAATTACTTTATACTTATTTTTTATAATTCCTATTATTTTAAACTTTTGAGGATAAACAATTAATCTTATATTTTTATATTCTATCTTTAATGGATATTTTTTTCTTATTTCCTTTATTACTTCTTCTGCTTGTTTTTCAATTGGTTTGTTTAAATCAACAGTATATCTTATCATTTCAAATAATTCTTTTGCTCTTTCATATGTTAAAGGCATATTATTTTTAGCATCATATGAAATTCTTCTTATATATTCTATTATTTGCTTTTTTCTTTCTTCTATTAATTCCCTCTTATATTCTGTAGGTAATGGAATTTCAGAATTTTTTATTATTTCTTCTGCAATCTTTAAATTATCAGTTGTTCCAAAAACTTTATTTAAAGATTCTGTAGATGCTCTCTCTCCTTTTCTAGCATCTTTAAATGTATCATCACTAACTAATACTTCTCTTATATCCTTTATTTTTCCTTCTTTATATTCTAATGCCTTTCTTAAGTATACTATTATTTCAAAATTATATCCTTCTTTTTTATATTTTACAATAATCTCATTGTCCTTCTCCTTCATAAATTTTCTTTACTTCATGATTTTCAATTATCTTGGCTTTCTCTCCTACTTTTATATATCCAACAACAATTCTTTCATATGAAAAATTATCTTTTAGATAATCTTTTAATGTATCAATTCCAAATTTTATTGCTTCTTCAACATTCATTTCTTCATATTTCTCTTCTAATATTGGCATTATTTTATCTTCTCCTTCTCCAATAGCAATTGCTAAATATTTATAAAATATTCCGGATGGATCTAAAGAATAAATTTTTGGACTTTTATCTTTGTCAATTCCTCCAATTATTAATGAAACTGCAAAAGGTCTTACTCCTCCAAATCTTGTATAGGATTGCATTATATCACTTAAGTCTCTTATTAATAATTCAATATCAATTTGCTTTCCATATTGTAATCTATAATTTTGAGAAATTTCTCTTGCAGAATCTACTAATACTCTTCCATCTGGAATAAATCCAGAAAATGTTCCTAATATAAAATCATCAATTTCTAGTATCTTTTCAACAGAATCTGATGTAATTAATTTACTTGTTCTCTTTTTATCAGCTACAATTACAATTCCATCTTTTGCAGTAATTCCAATTGCAGTAGAACCTGCTTTTGCAGCCTGTTTAGCATATTCTACTTGTATTAATTTTCCCTCTGGTGAAAGCATCATCCATGCCCTATCCATTGGTCCAAATTGGTCAAATCCAGGTTCCATAAAAATCTAATTTATGATATATTTAAAAATTGTTTTATTGATTTTATTGTCTTAAATATCTTTATTGGTCTTACTTTTTGTAAATATAATAAAAAAATAAATTTATATATACTTTTTTTATTAATAGATATAATATAAAAATTATTTATTTCTATTATTTCAATATTTGAATTAAAATATTCTAAATAACCAAAAAAATCAATAAAATCTTCCTTTAGCTTATTTTTATCTATTTTTTCTACTAGTATATATCTTCTTTTTATCTTTAACCCCTTTATTAATATTACCACTCTTCAGTATTATTCAATTTTGCTTCAATATCTTTTAAATTTAATTTTTCTAGTATTTCTTTATATCTATTTCTTATTGTTACTTCGGTAATTCCTGCAACTTCCGCAATATCTTTTTGTGTCTTTTGTATCCCATGTTTTACACATGCTAGATATATTGCTGCTGCTGCAACTCCTGCAGGTCCTCTTCCTGCTGTTATATCTGCTTCTTTTGCCTTTTCAACAATTTCTACTGCTGTAGATACAACTTCTGGTGGTAAATTTAATAATGAAGAAAATCTGTGTACATATTCTGTTACATCAATTGGTGTTACTTTAATTTTTAATGCTTGCAATAAATGTTTGTATGTTCTTCCTAATTCCTTCTTATGTATATTTGATGCTTTTATTATTTCATCAATTGTTCTTGCAACATCATGTAGTCTACATGCAATATATACACATGCAGCTACAACTGTTTCTACAGATCTTCCCCTAATCAATCCTCTTTCTACTGCTTCTAAATATAATTTTAATGCTGTTTCTTCAACTTGTTTTGGTAATTGCAAGAATGAAGATATTCTCTTTAATTCTTGTTGTGCTAATTTTAAATTTCTCTCATAAGAACTTGTTGATCTTTGTTGCCATTTCTTTAATTTTCTTGTTAATGCTACATCTTCTTCTCCAGATTCTACTTTTCCAATTTCTGTTGATAAGGAACTTGCTATATTAGAAAACTTTATTGCGCTTCCTGTTCTTGATCTTTTTTCCAATTCTTCTGAATTTATAGTTCTATATTCTTTTCCTAAATATGGTACTTCTTCAATTACATATCCACATTTTGCGCATACCAATTCTGATGTCTTCTCATTGTATATAAATTCTGTGCTTCCACATACCGGGCATTTCAATTCTTCTACTTTTATTAACTTTTGGACCATTATAACTTTTTAAATATTATGTTTTTAAACTTAACTTTTTAAATATTACTAAAGAAATGACTTACTGAAGAGAAGATAAAGGGATAGAAGAGTATATAAAGGTAAATTGAATGATAAATAAATTTATTTTACTTTTTTAAATAAATTTATAAAATCGAATTTGATTATATTTATAAAATTTATTTTGTTAAGACATCAAACTGTTTTCTTACCCATACAATTGCAAATATTAATATTGAAAATATTATTACTTCTATTGGATTAAATATTATTGATAAAATTGGTAATATAGCAACAGTTATAATTGTTGATATATAGAAAGGAGTTGAAGATAATATTAATAAATCTCCTATAAATTTATTTGTATAATAATATCCTTTACTTATTGATATATATGGGGACAATAATATTCCTATTGGTATTATTGATGTATATGTAAAGAAGAATAAGAAATTGAAAAAATATTCTACGAAACCATATAGTATTGGTGTAAAACTGGATAGGTATTTAATAGATGAATAAATTATCCATAAAATGAGCATAGAAATTAAAAATATTCTCAATAATTCATTATTAGATATTTCTATATTTTTTCCTTTTCCAATCCTTTTATACTCTATTAATATTGGTTTTATAGAAAATACAATAGGTACAAAAAATCCAAAAGTAATTAAAGAAATCATAATAGATATCCAATAGCTCATATTTATTCTTTTTATAAATGCAGAACCAATCTGTTTACTTTCTTTTTGTCTTTTTTTAATATTTTCTATAATTAAATAAAATATAGAAATTATAATTATTGAAAGTATTAAGAATAGAAATAAATTGTTTCTAAAAATAAAGAAAAGAAATATTAATATGAATATAAGATAATAATAATATTGTTTTGTTGATAATTTATAATATAATAACTTTAATTCTGCAACAACAAAATCTAATGAAATATATATCCCATAAAAAGATGAAACGAAATTAAAAACTAATAATATGATAAAATATGATATTATTGAAAATATAGAAGCAAATAAGAAATTTGAAATTCCAATAAATAAATTATCCCAATGATTAAATGATAAGAAAAATCCAATGATTATTAGATAATATATTATCCTTCTATCTATCTTAACATATTCGAACATTTTATTTTTTTGTTTTTATGTTTTTATATTTTTTATCCTATAAGTATATATTATGACTGATAACACAATAATATCTATTAAAGATCTATATAATATATTTAATTTCAAAACTACTGAGGAGATTAAAGTACCAGAAAAAATATCAGAACAAATAATTGGACAAGATGAAGCTTTGGATATAATAAAGAAAGCTGCAAAACAAAAAAGATATGCTTTACTTATAGGAGATCCTGGTACTGGAAAATCTATGTTAGCACAATCATTAGCAGAAATATTATCTGAAGATAAAGAATTAGTTAGAAGTCTAGAAGATATTGTTGTTTTTCCAAATCCAAATGACGAATATAATCCAATAATTAAAACATTTCCTGCAGGAATGGGCAAAAAAATCGTTGAAGAAATAAGAAAAAGATTATTAGAACAAGCAAAAATGTTTCAATATTTCTATATAATTTTATTATTAATTTCATCTTTAACTCCTCTATACTTTTATTATGTTAAAAACTATATTATGTCTGGAGCAACATTTATTGGTTTTATGATATTAATTGCTGGATTATCATTTTCTATGCAGTTTGTTCAAAAACAAATGTTAAAAAATTTACCAAAAGTAATTGTTGATAATTCAGATAAAAAATCTGTTCCATTTGTTGATGCAACTGGGGCATTTGAAGGAATGTTATTTGGAGATGTTTTACATGATCCATATCAATCTGGAGGATTAGAAACACCAGCTCATCAAAGAGTAATTGCTGGGGCAATACATAAAGCGCATAAAGGAGTATTATTTATTGATGAAATCGGAACATTGAGACCAGAAGTACAAATAGAATTATTAACTGTTTTACAAGAAAAAAAATATCCAATATTTGGAAGATCTGAAAGATCTGCTGGTGCAATGGTAAGAACAACTCCAGCTCCTGCAGATTTTGTATTAGTTGCAGCAGGAAATTTAGAAACATTAAAAAATTTACATCCAGCATTTAGATCTAGGATAAAAGGATATGGATATGAAGTATTTATGAAATCTGAGATTCAATTTACTGAAGAAATTGCAAAGAAATTTGCTCAATTTGTTGCTCAAGAAGTAGTAAAATCTGGAAACATACCTCACTTTACAAAGGAGGCAGTAATAGAAATAATAAGAGAAGCACAAAGAAGATCTGGAAGAAAATCATATTTAACATTAAGGTTAAGAGATCTAGGTGGATTAGTAAGATTAGCTGGAGATATTGCAAAATCGAAAGGAAAAAAATATGTAGAGGCAGAAGATGTTATAGAAGCAAAAGAAAAAGCATTATCTATTGAAGAACAATTATCAAAATATTATATCGAAAGAAGAAAACAATATCAAGTAGTAAGAACATCTGGAGAAGAAATTGGAAGGGTAAATGGATTGGCAGTAATAGGATCTAGGTTATATTATTCAGGAATTGTTTTACCTGTAGAAGCAGAAGTAGTACCTGGAAAAGGATCTGGAAAAGTAATTGCAACAGGAAATTTGGGAAAAATAGCTAAGGAAGCTATAATAAATGTATCTGCAGTAATTAAGAAAAAATTTAATGAAGATTTAAAAAATTATGATGTTCATGTTCAATTTTTACAAACATATGAAGGTGTAGAGGGAGATTCTGCATCGATAACTGTTGCAACAGCAATAATCTCTGCATTAAAAAATTGGCCAGTAAGACAGGATTTAGCAATGACAGGATCTTTATCAATAAGGGGAGAAGTATTACCTGTAGGGGGAATTATTGCAAAAGTAGAGGCGGCAATAGAATCTGGATTGAAAGAAGTATTAGTACCTGAAAGTAATTATAATGATATACCAGAAGAGTTGTTTGATAAAATTAAAATAACGCCTGTTAAATATATTGATGAAGTTATAGAAATAGCTATGGGTAAAAAGATTTAAATATTTTTTTAATAATTTTAATTAATGAGAAAATTATATTATTTATTATTTAGTTTATTTTTTATCCCATTAAGTATTTTTTCTCAAGGTATAAATATATGGCATGAGAGTTATTTATATAATCCTGTAGCATTTTTAAATATTTTATTATCAAATAATTATCTAAATCCAGGTCAAACATTATATTATAATGTAACAATTAATTATAGAGATATATATTATTTGCCGAATGTATCTTTAGTTATTCAAATAATAAAAGTAAATGATAACAATCCAATATATCCATTTCAATTTACAAATGATAATGAAATATATGAATATGTAGTAAAGAATTTATATTTACAACCTGGAGAAACATTAACAATTCCATTAAATTATACAATATCTTCTGATCTTTCTTCAGGATATTATTATATTGTTGCATATTTATATACTCCTTTAGGTAATATAAATGGATTGCCATTTATTTATTATCCGGGAGTTTATACAAAATTCTATGTAAATAATCCATCAGGAAATTATCCAACTATGTATATAGTAAAAAATGATACATACATATCTTCTGGAGCTTTATATACATGGGGATCTTTATTATCTTCTTCAGGATATTATTATTCTTCATTAAGTGGGCCAACAGGATATGGTGTTCAAAATTATATTAATTTAACAGTAGATATATATTCTAGTCAAAATACAAATGCAGTATTAAAAATAATTATTTCTCCATGGGATGATATATTGTATTCTCCAGTATATGAATATGAAGAAAGTGTAAATTTAACAGGAGGAAATAATATAATAGAAATACCAAATACTTTTGTAGGAAATCTTACACCAAATGCATATTCTTTAAGGATAGAATTAATAAGTAATAATCAAGTACAATCAATATATAGATTGAGATTTATTGTTTTAGGACCTACTACAAGATTAGATGGCGTATTTTTACAAGGAAATGGAAATTTAACATTTATTGTTGCTCCATCTCCAGATCATTATACATATCCTACAACACCAAATGTTGTTGCTCAAGTATATTCAAATACATTAGGATTTGATAAAAATATATCTTTAGGAAATATTAGTTGGTATACCACTCAATTTACATATGTTAATTTACAATTACCATTAAATTCTTCTAGCTTTGATCTATGTATAAATTTGTATTCTAATAATATTTTAGAATATAGTTATTGTACTTATTATTATATAAATAAAAATAATATACATGGAATACCATTATCTCAATTAATTTATGTAAATTATACAAATAACTATTTCTATATATGTTCAAATATATCTGGAAATTTAGTAATTTCTTTAAATTCTTTATCAAATGCAATATTTTCAACGAATTTATATAATAGCTGTTATAATTATACGTTTGAAAGCAATGGAACATATTATATTTCTTTCTTTTCTTCTCAATATTCATCTGAATGGACAGTAGAGCATATTATATATTCTCCTCAGCAAAATTATACTACAATTAAACAAACAATACAATATAAACAAAGTTATAATTATTCTTATATCCTTCTTTTAGTATCGATTTTAATAATATTGCTGTTAATAATATTATTTATGAGAAAGAAAAAAATATTCTTACTAATAATTTTACCATTAATTCTCTTGTATTTTATTCACTCTCAAAATGTTGAAGTAACTCCAAATAATGTATGTTATCCAGCAGATAATGTAAGTATTATTACTCAAAACTTTTCAGGAATTGTTGATGTTTCTTATATTTTCTATAATCCAAATAATATTAGTATAATATATTCTCAAGGAAATTATCAATATTTAAATATAAATCTTCTCAATTCAATATATGTATATAATATAACGTTATATAACTTAACTCCAGGAATAAATCAAATAATAGATTATAATATAACAGTAGAAAATTGTACAGAATCGAAAAAATTATTTGTAAATTGTTCATATTATAATTTTACAGGTTCTATGAATTCTAGTTATCCATTTTACTTTGAATATTATATAAATCCAATTTATACTGGTGGAGATGATGCTGCATATATAATTCCAGGATGTCAAGAAGCAGAAAATTTAATAGATAACACATATTTTAATTTTACAGTTATATTACCAAATGTAACATCAATAGTTACAAGGATAAATTGTTCAGGTTCTGGAGATCCAGAGTGGGGACAAAATTTATGTGATCTATATATAAGTAATTATGATTCTAATGTAGGAAATTACACATTCAATGGAACTTACATATTCAATAATGTTTTATTTAATTTATCCTTTATAGATAATCCTTTGCAAGTATTAAGTGCTTCTAATGGTGGTTTTACAACAACATCATGTTCTCACGCCGGTTCAGATACAAGTACAAATTCAAATCCATTAAATATTAACATAAACTATTATGGACCAAATCAAGGAACAAATTATACATATAACGGATCGATGTATATATTAGCTCAAAATACGACTTTAGCGTTTAATGTAAATGGAGGATATAATGTATTGTGTTCCGATGGAGTAACAAATTCTGGAACTCCTGCAGTTGCTGTATGGTTATATTCAACAGATCATTTTAATTTAAATTCTTTAAACTATATTATAGGATTATCCAATTTAGGTATAAACTTTACTAATTATAATGTTGATAGAAAAATAATATATATTGCATATCCAAAAGAGGGTTTTGTATATTCTGGTTTAGATTGGACTTCTCCAGTACAGGGATCATCTTCAATTTACTTATATAATTTTAGTATGAATTCTGCAGGATATTATATAGTATACCAAGATTATATAAAAACAATATGTAATTCTCCATTATCTTATATTTGTGATCCAGATGGAAAGTTATGTAATATTAGACATATACAAGGACAAGCAGAAGGATGGCTACCAATAAATCCAGAACCGGGATATTATATATTAGTAATTAATCCAAATGCAACAGTTAATTTACAAAATGTTACATATTATCCAAATATTTCTAATACAAATCCTGGTGATGCGATAAATATAGGTAATATAAATGATGTTGGAGTAGGAAATCTTACGGTAAATGCTAGTTGGATATTGCCAGATCCTACAAATGAATATAGTAGTTTCTTATTACCAGAAAATACGCAGTTGCCAATCTATATATATTTCCCAACTAATGAATGTGCACATGTAGATTGTCAAATACCATATAATGTAAGTTATCAAAATGCATATGGATTAACAGTATATCCTGTAATTTCATATTCTGGATATGTAAATATAAAATGGGATAATTTATCAATATATACAAATCCATCATTAACAGAAGTAACATATGGAGAACCATCGAATATTACAATAGCTGTAGAAAATCTAGGACCAGTATCAGCAGAGAATATTTCTGCATATAATATACAATATAATCCTTCATGTATACAAATACTAAATATATATAATATTTCTTCGTTACCATCTGGAGAAACAGGAAATTTAAATATAGAAATAAATATTACAAATTTGAATTGTAAGCCACAAGATTATAATATTTCATTCCAAGTATATGGTTGGAATACATATATATATAATTATTCATTAATATTGCCAATTAGTTATATAATTAATCCTCCAAATGGAGCACAATTACAATCACAAACATTATTTAATATATATGATATAAATGCTCAAACATGTTATATAATATTTAATAATGCTCCATACAATAGAAATTGTAATTCTCAATTTATATATCAATCTTCCATGTGTCCAGGCAGTATATGTAATACACAAATACAATCAATAAATAATTATGCAGAATTCTATCAAAATTATACATATTATAATTATTTATCAAATCAAACAACAATATTTGGTATTTCGTTACAATCTCCAGTTATTAGTTTATATGTTGGACAAGAAGCAGATTATAATGTATTAATAAAAAATTTGGTACCAACAACAATATCATGTCAATTATTACCACCAATAACGCAAACTGGAAAAGCAAGTGTAGTTGGATATAGTATAAATGGACAATATGCAAATAAATTCAATATTTCACCAGAGGGAGCGGCATTATTAAATATATATGTAGTTGGTATAGCAAGCGGAATAGATAATCTAATATTTGGAATATCATGTAACTCATCGGTATATGGTTCTTATTCATATACGCAATCACCAATACCTGTATATGTATTGACAACAGGTAATGTAATTGCAAATTATACTCAAACTAATATTATAGTATCAGAGAAAATAAATCCAATAAGTTTAATAAGTATTTCAGTAGGTATATTAATGGGTATCTTATTATCTTCTTCCTCTCTTATTTAATTTTTTAGTAACTTTATTTTTTATCTCAATTACAGCATCATGTGTTCCTATACCAGCAAATAAAGATGTTAAAATGTATGCATCAAAAAAATATGTTAATAATCCAACAATTGACAAATATATATGATGAATTTTTGCCTTATATTTCTTTGTTCTTGTTTGTATTTCAATAAAAAATTCTGGTGAGGATCTTTTTATAATATAATCTGAAGATATGAATCCTACAGTAAAGAATAATCCATATATGATAAATGGTAGAACATTCATTAAATATTTGTATTTATAGGATTTTAAAACCTTGTTGCTAAGAATAATATCATGGAAATAAATATATTAAATAGGGAAAAAAATGCATTATTAAATAGGGAGGAAATGCTTGTTAATATTGAACATAAAGGAGAAGCAACTCCTAAGAGGGAAGAATTAAGGAAAAAGATAGCAGCAATGATTGGAAAAGATGAAAAATTAATAATTGTAGAGAAAATATTAACAGAATTTGGAAAAAATAGATCTAGAGCATTTATAAATGTATATGAAAATGAAAATGATATGAAAAAAATTGAGCCAAAGCATATATTAAAAAGAAATAAAATAATACAATGAGCGAAAAAGAAAAACAATTACAAGTATTGAAATTATATAAATTAGAAAATGGAAAAGTAATAAGATTAAAGAAAATATGCCCTAGATGTGGAAGATTTATGGCGGAACATAAAGATAGATATCATTGTGGATATTGTGGATATACAGAATTTAAACAACAAATAAATAAAGCAATAATAAAGGAAATTGGAATACAAATATAAGATAAAATATTTTGGACCTTTTAGATCTTTTATTGGTTTAATGTTTCAAATACCAGAAAAGAATGCAATATATATATTAGATTTAAAAGAGGATGTTAAAGATGGATTTGTTCATACATTTTTTTGTCTAAAACCATTAGATATATATTTATTTAATTCTAAATTAGAATTAATTGATTTTAGAAAAAAATTAAAACCATTTAAAATAATTATTCCAAAAAGACCATTTAGATTTATAATAGAAGGATTAGATATAAATGAAGATAAAATTAATTTTTCTTTAGATTATCTAAAATCTTCCAAGATTATTTGATAAAATTTCTATTTCTATAAATAGTCTATCAATCATACTCTTTATTTCTTTTATATTATTATTTATCTGTCCAATTATTTCTGATTTAATTGTAGGTGTTATATAAGGATTTGTGGATATTTCTTTATAATATAATTCTATATAATTTTTAACTAATTCTAAAATACCTATTATGACTTTTATTGTATTCATTAATGTATTTATTTCTTGTAATTGATATTGATATAAACCATGTTGATTTCCTTGAATTGTTTTTTCATAATTATTTAGGTTTTCAATATATAAAACATAATTATTTATCTGTCCAATTAAGTTTTTAATTTCTATTAATATTTTATTTTCTTCTTCTTGAAAGTTATCCATAAAATATGGTAGGGCTTTAGGATTTAATAATTTTAAAATCAGGGAGGAGGTGTATTCATCATTTTTCAGGCGCGCGCAACATCATCATATATATTTTAATATCCCTACTTTATTATTATTTAAAACACTCTTTATTAACTTAAAATCATTATCAAATAATTCTCTCCATTCTTTATGATATAAAGTAGATGCAGGATGCAATGTTGGAATTATCTTTATTTCTTTCCCCCATTTATTTACTTTATATATTTTTCCTCTATCTTTCATAATTGAATTAAATTTTATTCCAAAATATTCAAATATCCATTTTGTAGAATAATGTCCTAAAGTTATAATTATTTCTGGTTGAATTATTTCTAATTGTTTTTCTAACCATATAGAACATGCTTTTATTTCTTCATCCTTTGGTTCTCTATTATTTGGAGGTCTACATTTTACAACATTTGTTATATATACATCCTTTCTATCGAGATTGAATATATTTTTTATATTTTCATTTAAAACTTGTCCAGCTTTTCCTACAAAAGGTTTTCCTTGTATATCCTCATCTCTTCCTGGTGCTTCACCAATAAATAATATTTTAGAATTTGGATTACCATCTCCAGGTACATAATTTTTCTTAAATTGATATAAAGGACATCTTTTACATTTAAGTATCTCTTCATTTAATTCATTTATTTCCTCATTTTTATTCATTGATAATATATAAAAATAATTTTTATTTTATTTTAATGTTTGCTCATGCACAAGGAGAATTTGAAAAATCAAAATGGATAATTGTAGGAATTCCATCAGAAATCGGTAGTTTATCTCATATAAAAAACTATTTAGAAGGACCTGAAGCAATTAGAGATGCTTCATATAGAATTTTTTCTCCAATATTTGGAAAAATAAATATGGAAGAAATATATGATTATGGAGATATAGATTTAGAAGATATAAAAGATTTAAGTAAAGTTTATGAGAAAATATATAATGAAGTAAAGAAAATATATAGGAAAGATAAAAAATATATTTTTTTAGGAGGAGATCATTCAATTACATATCCAATATTAAAAATAATAAAAGAAAATTGGGAAGATTTTTATTTATTATATTTTGATGCTCATCCAGATATCCATCCAGATCCATATCCAAATTATCAAAGTTTTATTTATCATTTAATTAAAGAAGGATATTTGGATCCAAAGAAAATAATATATGTAGGAATATCAAATTTATCATTTGAAGAAAGAAATATAATTGAAGAATGGAAAATAAAATATTATAATCCATTAAATACTTGGGATAATATAAAAGAAATATCAAAAGAAATATCTGAAATTTTATATAATAAAAATGTTTATATTTCAATTGATATTGATGTATTTGAAAATGGATGTGGACATTGGTTAGAAGGTTTTGGAATAAGACCATATCATTATTTTAAAATTATTAGTGAATTAAATATTAATTTAATTGGATTTGATTTATTAGAATTATTCTCTAATGAAGTATGTGACAATTTAGCTGCAAAAATTATAATAGAAACAATATCTATTTTTAATAAATAGTATTTCCATATGTAATATGTAAACATAATATAGATAGACCAAGAATTCCAAATATTAATAAATTAATTGTAAAAATTTGAATGGAGAGAATTATATTTGTTGTATAATAAAAGAAAATAAAATTAAGAAAAGAAATAAATAAAATAAATATACCCGAAATTATACCCAGATTTATTTTATTTTTATCTGGAAAATTATGATATAGATAAGAATGGATAGCAATAAAAAATAAGAAAATAAAGAAATTAATATTTTGGAGTAAATATATTATTGAATTTTTTATAATAAATAAAAGTACAGTAAAAAATATATATAAAATAAGAAATAAAAATGGAAAATACATTGTAAAATTCTCTTTTTTATTTTCAAATACTTCTTTAATTATAATTATTATAGGAATTTCTAAAAAAGAGAATAATCCTGCTATCATAATAAAAAATATATTAATAGAGAAGATAGATAAAATAAATTGGAGAGAAATTAAGAAAAAAATTAATAGAAAAATATAATCTTTATATTTTTCAATAGAATTTAATTTATATAAATAATAAATTTTCTTATCATTTAAATTAAGCAAAAAGATTAATATAGATAATAAAAATAAGGAAAAAAGATTGATATATTTTAAATAAAAAATAATTGTTGAATAAAAATAGATTATGAATAAAAAAATTATCTGTTTTCTATTTATAGATAGTTTATTTTCTCCAAAGAAATTTCCAATAAAATAAAATAAAAGAAAAAATGATAGAACATAGGAAAAATATTTAAATAATATATTATTAAAATTTAGAAAAAATAATTGGATTATTATTATAATGTATGAGATTTTTATCATATTTATTTTAGTATAATTAATAAAAAAGTATAAAATAATAGAATAAAATATAAAGAAAACTAAATAAAAATAAAAATATGGATTACTAATATAGAATGATAAGATAAATATTGATAAAATAATATAAATTATGTATAATTCAATATTGAAATATTTATTTTTATCAATTATCCTCTCTATAAAAGATTCATTCATAATAAATTTATATTTGGATATTAATATAAAATTATGCTATTCTTATTTCATTTTCTCCAACTCTTTCCAAATATACATTTACAGATTTATACAATGTAATATTATTTACAAAATAACAAGGTAAAATATTACATATAACTTGTCCATTATAATTTGTTGTACATATTTCATTTCCAGAAATATTCGTTGGAAATAGAAATATAAAATATTGATGAGCAAATGTTTGATTTTCTAAACAAAAAATATATACAAAATAATAGAAATCTGAATAGAAGTTTTTGCAAATTATAATATTAATATAATTTAATGTAAAATTTATAGATATGGGATAAGATATTTTTTCACAATTTCCGATAAAATTTAATATTCCAAAAGAATAGTTTCCAACATATGCTCTAAATGGATATGGAAATATTGCACATGTTGGTAAAGAATTTTGGTAAAAAATACTAAAATATTCTAGTTTATCTGTAGTTGTATAATATATAGGATAACTTTGATATCCCAAACAATTTGGAGAAAATAGATCATATAATATATCTTGAGAATAAGAAAATGTATTTTTTTGAGCATAATTATATAGATTTATTGAAGAAAAAATACCAGTAATTATTATTATTCCGACTAAAAATAATACAATTAATATTGTTATAAATGTAATAGAAAATTGATTTTTTATCATTGATTGCAATATGTATTTACTTGTATTTGAGATGGGCAGATTACTCCTTCAGCACAGTTTAAATTACATCCACACTGAACATTTATCCAACATACATAACATTGTGCTGGTATGGATTCATAGTATGTAAATTCTATAGTTTTAGTATTATTTTCTTTGGAAATAATTTGAGATGTTCCACATCCTTCTTGTGAATTACAAGAATTTTGAGCATTTGTTAAATTACAAGTTAATGGCAAAGGAGTTATTATTTCATTATTTGTTGTATTAATTTGATATTCGCATTGATATTCACATATTTTATATGCATATTGAGTAACATTCTGATAATATACTACAGAACTAATATATATTGATTGTGGTTTTGTTTTTCCTAAAAAATATACATTATATTGCGTATCTTCGCAATATAATCCTATAATACAGGCTATACCTTGAGGATATTGGCAAACTGTATTACATGTAGCATATGGTAAATCACATTGATATTTTGTTATACTTTCATTGCATTTTATATATGGATTATTTGACATTTGTTCAAATATTTGAGCACATGTATTTTGAGGACTTTTTCCTTCTAATGCATTTATACAATCTTGTAAGGAACATTGAGAAAAAACACCAGAAATAGAAAACGAATAAGATAAGTTATATAAATAAAATGCAGGATTGTTTGTTATATTTACAGAAATATTAAATGGAATATAAGATCCAGAGCTATTACTTGTTGTTATTATAGTTAATCCATTAGCTTGTATTGGGAAATAATAATTGTATTCTCCTGAATTAATCTCGCTACAATTTCCAATTATTGATGCATTATAATTATTTGTAAAATTAACTGTTATACTATATGGATAATAAAAATTTAAAGCTTGTAAATTTGTTAATCCATAAGAAATAACTGATTCATAATTTATTGTTAATAGATTATTATAATAATTTAATGCTTGTTGACATGAAGGGGGTAAATTGCATCCCTCTGGTACAGAAGCCCAAAAGGTATCATTCCATGAAGTTACTCCAGCAAGATACGAACTACTATATCCTTGTTGAATTAAAGATGTATATAAATAACCTAAAAAATAATTTGAAAGAGTTATTGAAGATGTATATCTTACAAAAACCTGGTTTTGTTTGTATTGAAATGAAAGAGAATAAAATGTTAATAATATTACAATTATTATTAAAGCCAAAAATAGAATTGTATATATAATTTCTGCCTGACTTTTCATCATTATATTATTGAATGAAAATATAAAAATATTAATATTAAAACTGTCATCACAATACCATGTATTATTGATAAAATTAGACTAATATTTGGAATATAAAATAGCGGTACAATAAAACTATCCATATTTGGAGGAATACCAAATATTGCAGATTCTAATAATTCTCCTAAAACTAATTGAATAAGAAATATTATACCTATTGTTATTCCTAAAGATTTTTTTAAAGGATCCGGATATTTTTTATATAAACCATAATGAATTCCTGAAAAAAACATAAATAAAGAAATTAAAATTCTAGTATGAAAGAAAAATGAATAATAATCTTGAAATAGAAAATAAAACTCTCCAAAAATAATTATTGAAGATAATAAAATAAGTAAGAAATATATTGTAAAATTTTCTCTTTTATTTTTTATTTTTCTATATATTAGATAGAATATGATGAATTCAAATATAGAAATAAATACTAAAGAAAAATCGAGATAGAATTTCCAGTTATTAGAAATTAAAAATATGTGTAAATAATAAAGAGATAAAATAATTTGAATTAATATTATAAAATAGATTAACATGAATATGTATTTTTTATATTTATCTATTTCATTTAATTTTATTATACTTAATTCATTTTTATCAATTGCATCTGTATAAAATAAAAGAGGAATTATTAAAAGAAAAGAAATAAAATAAATTAAAGAAAATAGATAGATATGAGACATTGAGAAATTATATATGTAAGCAATATATCTTGGTATTTTAACATCGATATCTCCATAAATCATTTGATAGATTGTTTCAAGAAAATAAACAAAAAAATAATAAATTATTGACGATATATATAATATCAATGATCTTTTTGAGAAATTAAATCTCTTTTCTACGGAATAATATCCTAAAAGAAAATAGAATATATAAAAATATATATAATTTGTAAATAAGCCTCCTGAAAAATCTTTAAAATAAAATAAACTAAAAATCTGGAAAATTATTAAGATATATATTATCTTTATTGTATTACTTTTAGTATACTTTAATAAGAAAAATAAAATAAACAAATATATAGAGCCAAACAAAATAATATAATAGTTGAAACTTGATAATATAGAAAATAATAAAAATAAAAGCAAAAATATTGAAAAAAGAACTTTATTTATATTTTTTACCATACTCTTAATATAGCAACAAGATATCCACCAAGAAATCCTGTATCTGTTGGATAATAGAAATCAAATACATATGTATTTACTCCTGGTGGGACTGGATATCCTAAACTAATATATTTCCCATTTTCACGAAATAAAAATGCATTTAATTCTAGTTCTTTTCCATCTTTTGTTATACAATAAACTCTAGCCATTGCTATTCCATTGCTTCCATAATGAGGATCCCAATATGCAGCAGATATTTTTATATATGGTACATTTGGATCCCTATCATCTATAGCCCATTTTGTTATATTAAATTGATATATTCCCCAAGAATTTATATTATCTCCTATTAAATATACTAAGGGACATTGTTTTCCAACAATAGTTCCATTTATATTTTCTACATTATCGTATACTCCAGTGGGACATGTTACATTACTGTAATTACAATCCGGATCTGCTGCTAAAAATATATAATCTGGTTGTCCTGTTTTGTTTACAAAAGCAATATATAATCTAATTACCTCATGCCATGGATAGTCTATAAATAACTGTTGACAATCCGATGGTATATAAACTTTTCCTGTATAAAAAGAACCTACAATAACATATTTATTGTAAACATCATTAAAACTTATTAATCCTAAATAATATGCTAGTAAATTAATATTTGTTGCAGTTTTATATGTTGGAGGATTTACATAATAGTGTCCTGTATTTTCATTTACGCATCCATAATTATTGCATCCTTGGAAAAAATAAGGTAAGTTACTACTTGGAGAAACAGTTACCATGGATCCTTCATCTAAATCTTGAAACAGAGGCCATTCACCATTTGGACAGAATACAGAAGCCGGTGTAAAATTTTCTTGAGGAAATATTTTAGAAAGAGGTTCACATATATCTTTTTGTACTGAAGAATATGTACAAGTAGCAGGAGAATATAAACCATTTAATCCCCAATCAGGACATGAAAATTGCTGATGAAAAGGAGCAGTGGCATTTACCCATCCAGCTCCAGTTAAATTTAATATATTTCCATTTGGTGCTATAACAGTTTCTTGATAATTACTTACATAAAAATACGTATAATTCCATTCATACCATTTAAATTCATTATTATCATTTGGAGGATTTATTTGACAACTATCCCAATCTCCTAAATTTCCTACAAATATAAACATATGAACAATCCATCCTGTTACCGGTGGTACAAAATATACTGTTAAGTTCCATCTATTTCCATAAATACTCTCAAAATATTGTATAATATCTTGTGATATATTTGTGCAGATATTTTGATTTATACAATATGTATCATTTCCTGATGTACTCCAATATGATAATAAGAATGCATAGGATAAATTAACTATAGGATCATTTATATAAGGTAATAAAATTACACTATTTTGTATTGTTGAAGAATATTGCTCTATTGATGTTATATTTTGCTTTTTTATTGAATAATTATAAGAAATTAAAAAGTATAGAATTAAAGATAAAATTATTATTGCAGAAATAATTATATAAAAAATAAAATTTATTTGATTTCTCATTTTAGTATGTATGTTATTAATTCTATTGCTACTATAGAAATTCCAATTATTAAATAATTGCTATAATTATTTTCATATAATTTTTGCATATTTTTATAATTTGTTAAATTTATTGTTGGAGGAATTGTTAGTGTAATATTAATAACATTTGTAGTATAATTTGCTGAAAATATAATATCGTTTAATGCATTTATAGGTATTAAACTATATGGAGAAACAGCAGTTCCATTTGGGTATACACAATAATAAGTTTGGTAAGTAACATTGTGGTAGATAGTTAAATTTAGAAAATATGTAGATAAATTAAAATGAGAACAAAAATTATATTGAACAGGAACATTTCCATTATAATAATCTATCGCATTAAATATTTTTCCATCTACAATACAATATTGTCCAGAAGAATTAACAAAATATGTTCCTCCACTATATTCACAAAATACTGCAAAAGGATTTCTTATTGAATAAATTTTACTAAAAAATATTAGTAATAATAAAAATAAAAAATACTTTATTTTTTTCATTAAATTATTTTTCTTTAAAAATATATAAACATTATTAGCCGGCTCCTCCCATTATATTTTGTATAAATTGCAAAGAAGGAGTTATGTATAAATTATTTCCATATTTTAATATATAAATTTCTGATGGATAGATTAAAAAAGATACATTTTCTTCATTATTATTTATCAAATATATTGTAGAATTATAAAAAATAACAGTATAATTATTTTCTTGATAATTTATTATTAATTCAGAATTATTTGAATATAAAATAATATCTTTTGGGACAGATAATTCAATATAGTAATTTCCATAAGATGTATAAATTGTATTTGCTAAGTTCTGTAAGTTTTGTAAAAATATCGTAAATTCTTCTCTTTGCTGATTTTTTTGTAAATTCATTGAAAAAGAAAAATATATGCCAATAGCAATTCCAACAATTATTAATATTATTCCAAAATTAATAAAATTTATTTGATTCTTCATTTTAGATAAAATAACAATATTATTAATCCAATTATCATAACAGAAATTGTTATTATTGCAGGTATTATAAAGTTACTATTATTCATATTGTTATTTGTTAGATTTTCTTCATTTTTTATTATTTGTTGTACTAATGTATTATTTTGTTGTGTTTGATTTAAATAAATACATTGAAACATTCCATAACAATTTACTTCTATTTTATTTGGTGGTGGACATTGTTTTTCAAATTCTTGATATAATTCTTCTAATGAATAATTCTGCGGACATAAGTACCAAGGACTAAATGCGTTGCTATTGCATTTTCCGCATCCAACATATTCTCTATAAAATTCTATAGTTTGATTATAAGATCCAATATATAAATTTGGAGGAATATATGGGGGATTAAAGCATGGATATGGGATATTAGAACATTGAGAAGCTTCCCAAGGAGTACTTGGGCATTGTAATATATTTGAACAATTTGATTGACCAATTTCTATAATATTTGAATTACTATTTAGATAATTTTCAAAGATAATATATGGTGAAATTAATGTTCCATTTGGATATTCACAATAGGATTCATATAAAGTAAAGTTTGATATATTTTCTTGTTTAATTACTAATGTTAAATTAAAATGAGAACAAAAAGAATATTGAGGTGGTACAAAATTATTATAATAATCTATTGCATTAAATATTTTTCCATCTACAATACAATATTGTCCAGAAGAATTAACAAAATATGTTCCTCCACCAATTTGGCAATATTCTTTGTATATTTGCTGAGAAAAAGCAGGAAAAAATAGAAATATTAAAAATATTAAGAAGATTTTTTTAATCATTTTAAGAATAAGTTGCTTCTTGTATTGTAACCATATACTGTGAAAAGTTTTCCCATAAAGTGTAGGCAATTCATTGTAATATGGTATATATAATAATCCATTTTTCATATAATATAGATATTCCTCTATATTAATTCATCCTGTATAGTTTCTCTGCTATTTCCTTCATTATCCTTTGCATTAATTACTATATTATATATACCTGCATTAATAGAGTTTG
The DNA here is from genome assembly GCA_049974095.1 of Nanopusillaceae archaeon. GTDB lineage: Archaea > Nanobdellota > Nanobdellia > Nanobdellales > Nanobdellaceae > Nanobdella. The sequence continues at coordinate 52,275 of JBMFJD010000002.1, forward strand.
GTATACTAATTGTAGATGAAATTGTACAAGATGAAAAAGTTATACAAGATGTTTGATTAAGAGAACATGCAATTCCATTTGGTGATATGCATGAAAATGATATATTATATGGAGTATTTTGAGGTAGATTTTCTTGCGCAGTTATATATATACTTGTGGATCCTCCAGATTGCAATGTTATTAGAGAATTATTTGGATATAAATAAATAATTCCTTTTATACTATAAGTTTGCTGATAGTTTAGCTCTCCTAAACTTATTATAATACTGTTTGGAGAATTTTTTTCAATTATTAAAGGTAATACTTCATAATTTTTTCCATAAAATGATGTATAATAAATTCCCGAAGTATAATATTGGATTAAATTATTTGTAGTATTTATATAAACTAAGCATGGAAATGAATAATTATAATATGTATTATATATATAACATGTAACAGTATTTCCATTTGAAGAAACATAATTTAAATACTTATTTACTTTAAAATTGAGATAAATAGTAGTTCCATTATTTGAATAGCATACTTGTTGAATAGTATTAAATAAATTTTGACATTCAGATATTTCAGTATAAATTTCTTCTGTTTGATAATTTATATTAGTAAATTTAAAATATAATAATAAAGATAAGCTAAAAACAATAATACTTATTATTATCCAAAACCATTTTTCCATATTTTATCTATAAAATATTATGATATATAAAGCTATCCTTGTAATTGGATATATACATATTCTCCAGTAGAGTAAACTAATATATAATCTCCAGAATTTATTGTATAATTGCAATTTTGCATAACAACACTAGGATTAATTTGATTTACTAAATTAATTAAATCTTGACATGTAAAAGATTTTCCTTGATACGAAATTAGATAACATAATCCATTTTCTTTTTTTTCATAACAAGAAATTATATCCAAAGCTATAGTATCAATTGACGATACATTTGTTTCAACAATAGTTTGCGTATTATTGTATTTAGGTAATGTATGATTAATAAAAGATGTTATATTTCCTTTAAAGTAATATATAATTCCAATTATTGTTAAAGTAACAATAATACCTATTATTATTAAAAACGTTAAGCTTACAGGCATTTCCTGATTTTTCATATTTTTATATAGTCCTTATTATTTTATATTTATTGCCATAAAATGATATTGCTATTATTATATATAATAAATAAACTATTGTATGGATAAATTATTTCATCATTATTCTTTAAATGGAATTCTAAATTATTAATATTGAATGTAGAGTAATTTTCAAGATAATTTGTTATATTTGTTAAATTTAAACTAATATTTTCATCTATATAGATATCATAACAAATATTAAATAAAGTATTTTTGTCTATATTATTATAATAGCAATTTATTATAAATCCAGAGATATCAGAGATAATTTCATCCTCAGTTTGATTTGTAAATATAATACTTATTGCTGATGGGTAATATTTTATACATGAAGGGGAAAATCCACCCTCAGAAATTAATGTTTTGCAGTAATATAATTGAGAATTTGCAAAAAATTTTGTATATACAATATCTAATATTACAAATACCGATATTATCGCAATAATTATAATAAATGTAGTATCTATTGCTATGTCAGTTTTCATATATAACTAATATTACCTTCATAAATATATATTATTCTATATCCTGCGGGAATTGTTATATTATTGATTGTACAATTTTCTGTTAAATATATTTTTTCATCAATTATTTTATAATAACTTTCATTATATAATTTATATAATTGATTGCAATTTAATGTTATTACATTATTTTCACCATTTATATTTTTATTAACTTTGTAAATATATGAAAATGCAAAAATAGATGCTACAACAATTAGTATAAAACTTATTATTGCCCAATAAATATATTGTTGGTTTTTCATAATTGTATTGTAGTTGGTAAATATGGGCCAAATATAGTATATACTAACATTATACCCAATAATGAAAATATTACATAAAATATCGTTCCTGTTATTAAATTTCTTCCTACGTAATATGAAATCATTGTACTATCAAATCCATATTTTATTCCTGCAGTCATAAAAGAAGTAATAGCTACATATTCTATAAAAAATATTCCTATTATTGCTTCAAAATATGTTGGAGGAATAAGGTTATAGAGATTAAATGTATTTACAATAAAATTGTATAAGCTAAATGATCCTCCAATACCCAACGATTGGCTAATCATTTGAAAAAAATATGCAATTGCAAATAATATTGATACAATAGCATTATTAAATACTGTTACTAATGAAGAAATAAATGGAATTAGATCTCTAGATGTTATATCTAGCATATTTACTATTTCATTCAATATTTTTCTTACATTATATCTTATATTCATAACATTTTCTAAATTATATGATATATTATATGTAATCTGAGACAAAACTTGTGGACCTTTTGGCAGAGAAAGAACTATTAATTGCATTGTTTCTCCAATTAATTTTGATGGATAATAGTTTAAAGATCCAATTTTTCTATCAAAAATTGATGTGACTAGATCATATCCCTTTCTTAAATTATATAATGTAATTTTTAGAAATCTTTCCATTACTCCAGATGACTTTATTATTTTATAGTTATCATATGTTTTTTGTATTACAGCCTCCATTGGATATCCATCTTCTAATAATGATGCAAATTCATATGTAACAATTGGAAATTCATTTTCTATTTCTTCTATTTGATTTATTCTTTTTACTTTTTGGAAAGATACTAAATAGTAATATGAACCAATTCCTAATCCCAAACCCAAAGGTAACATTAATGTTAAAAATGAATATATTAATGCTCTATCCTGATAAACAATATTTAAATAATCACTAAGATCCCCCTGAGGTAAAAACAAGATTTTTAATGATAAAGCAATTAAATGATATATTCCTAATATTGCAATAGATCCCAATATAATTGAAACAATTATTGCTGGAATTTCTTTATTTCCAATTTTAAATTTTCCAGGAGAAGGTAAATCTTTAGATAAAGATAAATCTGGAACTGAAAATGCAAATGGATTTCTAGATAATAGATTTTGTATAAATAAGAATGTTATTACAGGTAAAATAATTATATAACTAAATGCAATAAAATAAAAACTTACAGTATTTAATAGAAATATCGATAATATTGGTAATATTATTAAACTAATTAGCGGCATCATAACTAAAAAAGAAACAATAACTGTAGCAGGTTGCTTTAATTCATCTACATAATTTTGAGATCTTTCTAATGATTTCTTTAATATCCAATTTAATATTCTATCTACTAATTTGTTTATTTCTTCAACAGAGTTCTTATATTTTATATTTATTAAATGAGTCATTGCATATACAAAATCTGGACTCAAGTAAAACCATCTATATTGATAAAATTGAATTGCAGACTCTATATCTTTAAACCTATTTGTTTCTAAATCATAAATTAGTTTTTTGAAATCATCGGCAATTACACCTTTCATATAATATGCAACATATTGTATTGCGCCTTCTAAATTTGGATTCCTTTTAATATATAAGGATAAATATAAAATTATCCAAACAATTTCAGAAGTTGCTTGTATTTTTACAATTTGTGTATATAATATTGGATAGTACATTAAGTATAAATCCAGTATTATTAATGATATTAATAAAGAAAATGCTAGTTGAAAAGAAACAAAGCTTAATATAAAAAATATTACTATAGAAAATATTAATAATGTTATTGTGGAGGAAAATATTTTGTTAGGATCTGTATTTAATTTATTTAACCATAAATGAAATGCATATAATTTATATATTGGTTGAGGGGCTCTTAATTTAATTAATGCAAAATTATTATAAAAATTTTCAAAAAAAGACATTTTAAATTTATGTTAGACCGTTTAGTTGCTGATATGGTATCTGTAGTAGGAATTCACATAGTGGTATTCCTAAGCTATTATTTACTATATTTAATTTTGAGCAATTTCCTGTTACATATAATGTTTGATTTATTACTTGTAAACTTAAATTACATCCATTATTTGTATTATAATAATTTAATACTTTTAATAACGCTACAAATACCTGATCTGTAATCCATGTTGGTATCATTCCTGAACATTGTTGTGGTCCTGGATATAATATTTGATTTTGAGAAGGTGCAGAGAAATATATATTTGCTGTTTGTGTTTGTACATTAAATGATGTTAATGGAGAGTAATTACCAAATACTAATGATGTAGCTTTCTCTGGAGATTTTTGTAAAGTATTAATATAATATTGACATTCAATATACATACAATCTAATGGGGTTACAGGATATCCTTCATATGTACATTGATTATTCGATCCCCCATATAATTGCAAAATTACACTACAAGGTACAGAATTTGCACATAAATAATATCCTGGTTGTGGTTCTATAATACCTTGTCCTATTGTTTCATATTTTGAGCAAAAAAATGATATACTCTGACATTCACTTATGCAATCGCTCACCGCTTGTTGTATTTCTGTATTAGATATTTTTGAAATATTTGAAGATTGTTGCTGGAATAATTTTATTACTATTACTGCTACTACTAACATAATTAATATTACGAAAATCAATTCAACAGCCATTTCTATAGATCTCTTTTTCATAGAATGATAGAATATTTTGATATTTATAAGTTTAATAATAAATTATAAAAAATAATTCCTTTTCTTCTCTCAATTTCTCAACTATTTTCCTATTTATATCAATAGCACTTTTATTTGAATAAATAGCAAAAGTTCTATTATCAATATAATTACTTTTCCTAATTACAATACTTTTTTCATCTGTTAGTTTTAAATTTTTAGATCCATAAGCAATTAAGTTATCTATTAAATCATCTACTTTTATTTCTATTTTTATTTTTCCTTCATTTAATAAATAATCTTTTAGATCATTTGGCAAATCTTTAACAGAATGAGTAGAATTTATACCAATAATGCAATCCCCCCTTTCAGTTAAAAAATTTTCTTTAGTAATTTCTAACGTAGATTTATGTGTTGCCTTTATTAATTTACTTCCTCTAGCCTTTATTACCAACTTCATTTAAGTATTCTAATATTTTTCTAGTTACATTTTTTCCGACATACTTTTCAAATCCTTCATATTGAAATATATTATGTATATCTATTAAATAATATTCATCATCCTTTATTAATACATCATATGCAAATATTTGTAAATCTGCTTTTTCCATTATTTTATAACCAATTTCCTTTAATTCTTCATTTAATTCATAAGGTTTTCCATATGCTCCTTGACTTATATTTCCTTTAAAAGATTTTTCATTTATTCTTTGCATTCCTCCAAAAGGTTCTCCAACAAAGAGTACTCTTATATCTTTTTCATATGGTATATATTTTTGAAATATTAAGAATCTCAAATTTCCTTTTTTATTTATTAAATAATCCTCTAAAAATTTATACAATTCTTCTTCGCTATTTATTTTATATACAAATTCCCCTCTATGAATTAATTGATGCTTTATTACCATAGGAAATCCTATTTTCTTTATTATATATTCTATATTATCTAAAGAATAGATCTTTGCAAATTCTGGTATTTTTACATATTTATATAAATAATAATAAAACATAGCTTTGTACATTATTGCTTCTTTTACATGTATTTTATTTACCACATTTTTTCCATTTTCGTATAAAAATTTTGCAAGCATATGCATATCATATGTAGAAGTAGTACCTAAGAAAAAATAATATGTATCATAATCTAAAAATCTACTTTCTTCAAATGGAAAAATTTCTTCCTTGTTCATTTCTATCATATTAATATTATTAAAATTCCTAATTTCTTCTGTCATTCTCTTTATTCTATAATCTTCAGCTTTTTCTCTTATTAGTATGGCAATCTTGCTCATCTTATTATCTGATATAAAAAAGTTATAAATCTTTTAAGTAAAATAGGAATATGGGTAAGAAATCTTCTAAGTCTGCTAAAAAAACTAAAAAGGAGAAAAAGAATGTTAGAAAATTAAGAGACTTATCTGAGATAGATATAACAAAACATTATTTTGTTCCAAAACATGAATTATTAACTGAAGAAGAAAAACAAGAATTATTGAAAAAATATAATATTAAACTATCAGATTTACCAAGAATAAAATTATCTGATCCAGCAATTAAAAATCTTGGAGCAAAGCCAGGAGATATTGTAAGAATAATTAGAAATTCACCAACAGCAGGAGTGAGCGCATATTATAGAGTGGTTGTGGAAGATTAGGTTTATAAATATAATTTGTAAATATTACAGAGGTGGACAACTCTAACGATAACTTTATTCTCTTCTATAAATATTTGGAAGAAAATGATCTTTTAGAGACGCATCTAAGGTCATTTGAATATTTTGCTGATGTAGAAATGACAAAGATTGGAAGGGAACTTGGAAAGTTTTCTCCAAGAATATTACCTTCTGGATTAAGAGATTTGCAATTTAAGATAGAAAGAATATGGTTAAGTAAGGCAGATTTTATGGAAAAAGAAGGGGTTTCTAGATTAATTTATCCAAATGAAGCAAGATTAAGAAATATAACATACTCTGGTATGGTCTATATGGAATTTTCTGTATTTGAAAATGAAACATTTAAGAGTAAATACCAAGTTGGAATAGGAAGATTACCTATTATGGTTAGATCAAAATATTGTAATACATATGGATTATCTGAGGAAGAATTAATTAGAATTGGAGAGGATCCAACAGATAGAGGCGGATATTTTATTATTAATGGAAGTGAAAGGGTAATTATATTATCTGAAGAGCTTGCTACAAATAGATTTTATGTACAAAAAGGTAGCAGTCCTGTAATATATAGTGGATATTTGTTATCTGAATCTTTAACATTACAAAAAGCACATAGAATGGAATTAATGAAGGATGGAATCTTATATTTAACATTTGAAAAGTATAAAAGGGTTCCATTAATTCCACTATTAAAAGCATTGGGACTAGAAAAGGATGTTGAAATTGCTCAATTAATTAATGAAGAAGATAATTTTGAAGAAACATTTATTAATTTATTAGAATTCCAAGATATACAAGATGAGGAATCTGCAATTAAATATCTTTCAGATAGATTAAAATTAACAGGATCTCCAGAAGTAAAAAGGGAGAAATTATTAGGAATATTAGATACATCATTATTGCCATATATTGGAACCTCTCCAGAAGATAGATTATGGAAAACATATAGTTTGGCAAAAATGGCAAGGAAAATATTATTATTAGCACATGGAAAAATTGATGAAGATGTAAAAGATCATTTTTCAAATAAAGTTGTTAGAACTCCTGGAGAATTATTGAGAGAATGGTTCTTAATTACTTTAAGAACATTAATGAATGATGCAATGTATCAATATGAAAGATTAGTTAGAAGAGGAAAGGTTCCAACATATAACTCAATATTTAGATCAAAGATATTTACTGAAAGATTTGAATCTGCAATGGGAACAGGAAAATGGACTAGAAATAGAACAGGTATTTCACAGCAATTAGATAGAACAAATAAAATATCTGTATTATCACATTTAACAAGGGTTGTATCTTCTATATCTGAAGAAGCAGAACTATTAGAAGCAAGAATGGTTCATGGTACTCATTGGGGAAGATTAGATTTAATTGAAACTCCTGAAGGACATGAGACAGGATTAAGAAAAAATCTTACAATATTATCAAAGATAAGTTTTGAGGAAATAGATAGAAATGAATTATTAGAAAAATTAGAAAATATTGGATTAAGGCCAATAATTAAAAATATATCTTCTAAAAAAGAATAATGGCAACAGAAGTTTATATTGATAATATCTTTGTAGGATATATAGATGATCCTAAGGAATTTACTGAAAAATTTAAGGAAGAAAGAAGGAAGGGTATAATTCCATATTTTGTAAATATATACTATGATGAAATAAGAAACGTAATTGAAATAAATACTAGGAAGGGAAGGATATTAAGACCATTGATTGTTGTAAAAAATGGAAAACCATTATTAACACAAGAACATATTGAAAAATTAAAGAAAGGAGAACTAAAATGGAGTGATCTAGAAAAGCAAGGAATAATTGAATGGGTAGATCCTGCAGAAGAAGAAAATTTAAAAATTGCTCTATTTCCTGAAGATATAAGAGAAGATACTACACATTTAGAGTTATCTGCTGTAGCTATATTTGGAATTGCAACATCCTTGGTTCCATTCTCAAATAAAAATCAATCTGCAAGATTAAATAGAGGTGTTAGACCACAAAGACAGGCTCATGCTACTTATACTTTAAACTTCTTTAACAGGTTTGATACAGATACTTCTATCCTATATTATCCACAACAGCCAATTGTTAGAACATTTTCTCATAAAATATTTGAAAAAGAAGATTTGATTGGACAAAATGTGATTATTGCAGTTATGACACAAGAAGGATATAATATTGAAGATGCCATAATCATGAATAAAGGATCAATTGACAGAGGATTATTTAGATCTGTATATTTTAGATCTTATGAAACTGAAAGAATGGGATATCCTGGAGGATTAAAAGATGAGATTACAGTTCCAACTCCAGATGTTGAATTATATAGAGGAAGGGATAAATATATAAATTTGGAAGAAGATGGTGTTATTGCTGTTGAATCATTTGTTCAATCTGAAGAAGTTCTTGTTGGAAAAGTTTCTCCTCCAAGATTTATTGGATTAACATCTGAAAGTATTGCTACAGGATTAAGAAAAAAGGATTCTTCTTTAACAACTGGAGGTGGGGAAGAAGGATGGGTAGATGCAGTTATGTTAACAGAATCTTCTGATGGAAATCTATTAATAAAAGTAAGATTAAGAGATTTAAGAATACCAGAATTGGGAGATAAATTTACTGTTAGACATGGACAAAAGGGTGTTTTGGGAATGATTGTTGAAGAATCTGATATGCCATGGACATCTTCAGGTTTAAAACCAGATATTATATTTTCTCCTGCAAGTATTCCATCTAGAGAGACTGTTGGTTTATTATTAGAATTACTTGGAGGAAAAGTTGGAAGTTTAAATGGTAGATATGTTGATGGTACTCCTTGGTATGGAGAAAAAGAAGAAGATTTGAGGAAAGAATTATTATCTTTAGGATTTAGAGAAGATGGAACAGAAACAATGTATAATCCTTTAACTGGAGATGAATTTAAAGCTAAAATATATATTGGAAGTATATATTATCTAAGGTTAAGACATATGGCAAAGAATAAATTACAAGCAAGAGCTACAGGTCCAGTTACATTATTAACAAGACAGCCAACTGAGGGTAAATCAAAGAAAGGCGGCTTAAGATTTAGTGAAATGGAACATGAAGTTCTTGCTGCTCATGGTGCTTCATATTTATTAAGAGAAATGTATTCATCTGATGATACTGTTATATTTGTATGTGAAAATTGTGGTTCTCTAGCTGTTGAGGATAATATAAGAAATAGAGTTTATTGTCCCGTTTGTGGTGAAACAGAAAAAATATCTAAAGTTAAAGTTTCATATGGATTTACATTATTATTAAAAGAATTAATTTCTTTGGGTATTTGGCCAAGATTAAAATTGAAGTATAAGTTTTAATGATGACTGAAATATTTTCCAAAAGAATCTCTGAAATTCAATATTCTTTGTTAAGTCCAGATATAATAAGAAAAATATCTGTAGCAAAAATTATTGTCCCAGAATTATATGATGAAGATGGAACTCCTATAAGGGGTGGATTGATGGATTTAAGATTAGGAGTAATAGATCCTGGATATGTATGTGAAACATGTGGAAAAACAGTTGGAAAATGTCCAGGTCATTTTGGACATATTGAATTAGCTAGACCTGTAATTCATCCAGAATTTTTACCGATAGTAAAGGAATTAGTAAATGTCGTATGTCATAAGTGTGGTAGAGTAAAATTAACAAAGGAAGAAATTGATTTTGCAATACAAAAAATTGAGAAATATAGGAATCAAAAAAGATGGAATAGATTATATAAGTTTATTACAAAATTTGTATATTCTAGAGCAAAGAAAAGGACAAAATGTCCACATTGTGGATATGAAAATCCAAGAGTGGAATTTAGAAGACCATATTACTTTTATATAAAAGATCAAAATGGAGAAAGAAAAATGTATCCTGTTGAAATTAGATCTATATTTGAAAGAATACCAGATGTAGATTTATATTTAATAGGATTTCATCCATCATATGCAAGACCAGAATGGATGATATTAACAGTTTTACCGGTTCCTCCTGTAACAATTAGACCTTCTATTGTATTAGAAACTGGAGAAAGGGCAGAAGATGATTTAACGCATAAACTTGTTGCAATTGTTAGATCAAATCAAAGATTAAAAGAAGCAATTACAACAGGAGCACCTCAAGTAATTGTTGATGATTTATATGATTTATTACAATATCATGTAGTTACATATTTTAATAACACATTGCCAAGTGTTCCTAGAGCAGAACATAGATCTGGAAAACCATTAAAATCACTGGTAGAGAGAATTTCCGGAAAAGAAGGTGTTATAAGACATGATTTATTGGGAAAAAGATTAAATTATAGTTCAAGAGCAGTTATATCTCCAGATACTAAGGTTGCTGTAAACGAGATTGGTGTTCCATTATATGTTGCAAAAACATTAACTGTTCCTGAAAGAGTTACTGAATGGAATATTGAAAAAATGAAGGAATATGTATTAAATGGTCCAGATAAATACCCAGGAGCAAATTATGTTGTATCTCCAGATGGAAGAAAAAGAATGATTACTGAAGAAAATAAAGAAACATTAGCATCTATGTTAGAACCTGGATGGATTGTAGAAAGGCATTTAAAGGATGGAGATATTGTATTATTCTTAAGATATCCATCTTTACATAGATTATCAATGATGGGACATTATGTTAGGGTATTACCCGGAAATACATTTAGAATAAATCCTATTGCATGTAGGCCATATAATGCAGATTTTGATGGTGATGAAATGAATATATTTGTCCCAAGAAGTGAAGAGGCAAGGGCAGAAGCTCAAATGTTAGTAGAAATATCAAATAATTATATTACTCCAAGATACGGAGATTTTATTGTCGGAATGTTACAAGAAATGATTACAGGATTATATTTGATAACACAAGATAATGTAAATATACCATTTGGTTTAGCATCTCAATTAGTTTATATGTCTAATGCAGATGAGAAAGATTTGGATAAATTATCAAGATTAATTGAAAAGGCAAGAGAAGAAGGTAGAGATTATTTAACTGGAAAAGAAATAGCTTCAGTATTTTTACCAGATGATTTCAATTTAAAAACAGATAAAATAGAGATAAGAAATGGAATAATCATAAATGGATATTTAGATTCAAGTTTAATTAAAGCAGAAAAAGGTAAATTATTTGTTATATTATATAATATTTATGGAAAGGATTATGTAACAAAATTATTACAAAAATATGGTTTATTAGGAATTTATTATCAATATATTAATGGATTAACAATGTCAATATCAGATTTTGATTTATCTGATGAAGCAAAGGAACAAATAAATAAAATAATTAGAGAAACAGAAAAGAAAGTAGATGAATTATATGAAAAATATAAGAATGAAACATTAGAAAAAATACCTGGAAGATCTTTACAAGAAACATACGAATTAAAATCTATACAAACAATATCTGAAAGTGTTACTCAAATACAGGATGTATTAAGAAAATACATGAAAAAAGATACTGGTACATATTTAATGTCTATAACAGGTGCAAGAGGTGATTGGCAAAATGCTGTTAGAATGGTTGGATCCTTAGGATTTCAAGCATTTAGAGGAAGATTTATTAACTTTGGGTATAGGGGAAGGAATTTATCAATATTTGAAAGAGATATATATCATTCAAAATATTATGGATGGGTTGTTAGTTCATATAAAGATGGATTGAAACCTTGGGAAATGTTTTTCCATGCATTACCTGGAAGAGATTCATTAATGGATACTGCTATTAGAACTGCTCAATCGGGATATTTCTATAGAAGATTGGTATTGAGTTTATATGATTTGCATGTACATGAAGATCTAACATTAAGGGATGCATATGGAAGAATTGTTCAATTCCTATATGGAGAAGATGGAATTGCTGTACATAAATCAATGAGCGGAAAATTAAACTTGGATGTACTGGCTCAAATTTTAAAATCTTCTGAAGATAATAAAGAAAATGGAGTTACCAAAGAAAATAAAAGAAGAAATAGAAAAAAGAAATGATGAAGAATTAAAGAAATTAGCAGAAAAATTCTATGAGAAGATGTTAATAGATCCTGGAGAACCAGCGGGTATAGTTGCTGCTCAATCTGTTGCTGAGCCTACAACGCAAATGATATTAAGATCTTTCCACTTTGTTGGTATAGCTTCTTCTCAGGTTTCTTTGGGTTTACCAAGAATAATAGAAATTACGGATGCTAGAAAAAAGATAAAACAAAAGTATATGATAATAAGATTATTAGATGAATATAAAGATAATTTAGAGGTTGCTCAGAGAGTTGCAAAAGAAATAAAAGAAGTAGTATTGGAAGATTTAATATCAGAAGTTTATTTAGATATATTTGAAAATAAAATTACAATAGTAATTGATGAAAATAAGCTAAAAACAGAAGAAATAACATTAAATGAATTATTAAGAATATTAAAGAAAAAAGTAAAAAAGTATAAAATAGAAAATAATGAAAATGAAATATATATTATTGCAGAAAAAGCAAAACCAAGAGAATTATATTTATTAAAAGAAAATTTGAAAAAAATATTAATTAAAGGAATAAAAGGAATAAAAGATGTTACTATACAAAAAGAAGGAGAAGAATATGTTATATATACTACGGGTTCAAATTTATTAGAGATTATGAGAATTCCAGAAGTAGATTATACAAAAGTTTATACAAATGATATAAGAGAAATTGAAAAAGTATTAGGAATAGAGGCAGCAGGAAATGCTATATTACAAGAATTAGCAAAATTGTATGAACAACAAGGATTAAATATTGATATAAGGCATTTTATATTAGTTGCAGATGTATTAACATGGCATGGAACATATTTAGGTATAAATAGATATGGATTACATGCAGAGAAGGAATCTACATTATCAAAGGCAGCATTTGAAACACCAGTTCCAATATTTATGAGGGCATCTATGATAGGAGAAACTGATGAAGTATTATCTGGTATAGATAATGTAACAATTAATCAACCAATATTCCTTGGAACAGGATTATATAATGTATATTATGTAGGAGGGAAGAAAGAAGAAAATAAAGAATAAAAGTATTTTTTATATTTTTAATATACATGGTAACATTTGATGATTTAAAAAGGATGATGGGTGAAGAAAAGGCAAGAATAATAGTTGGTGCTAAAAGAACAATAAAAATGATAAAGAATGGAAAAGTAGAAAAAGTATTTTTAGCAAAAAATATACCTGAAGATATTAAAAATGATATATTATATTATTCAAAAATAGGTAATTTTGAGGTAGAAATACTGAATTATACAAATGAAGAAATAGGGTTGTTATTAAAAAAGCCATTTAAAATTTCCGTTGTATCTATATTAAAGAATGGCTAATGGTTTATTTGCTGCAAGGAAATTAGTAGGAAGAAGGAAGAAGTTTAGATGGAGTAAGAGAGAGTGGAAAAGAAGAATATTAAAATTAAAGGAAAAATATGATCCATTGGAGGGTTCTCCAATGGCATCTGGAATTGTATTAGAAAAAGTAGAAATTGAAAAAAGACAGCCATATTCAGGAATGATAAAATGTGTAAAAGTACAATTAAAGAAAAATGGAAAAATTGTTACTGCATTTGCTCCTGGAGATAAGGCAATAAAATATATTGATGAGCACGATGAAGTATTAATAGTTGGTATTGGTGGACCTAAAGGAAGAACAATAGGATCAATTCCAGGAGTAAGATATAAAGTAATATTAGTTAATGGACAACCTTTGGAATTGTTAAGGAAAGGAAAGATAGAAAAAGCTAGGAGATAGTAATTACTTTTTAGTAAGTATAATAATTCTTTATATATATTTTTTATAACTATATTAAATGGCATTAGATTTTATTGTAGGATTAGCATACTATATTGGTTTTTTGGTAATATCAATATTAGTTGGAGCATTAGTAGGATGGATAGTATATAAGATAGTACAATATGTATTAAAAAGATATTTAGATAAAGCATATGAAAAACTAAAAGAAACATTTACAAAAGTGCCATCAATAGATGTAGGGGCATTGGTATCATATACAATTGGAGCATTAGTAGGAATATATGTATTTGAGGGAGTTATGGGAATGTTACCATCAATAATATCATCAACACAGTTTTCATATATTAATTATTTATATTATTTAACATTAACTATTGCATCATATATATTATCAATAGCAGCTATTGTTTTAATAATTGCAGCAGGTGTAATATTCTCAATATTCTTTACATCATATCTATATATATTAGTAGAGGGATATAATGAAGATATTGCAAATCTATTGAAAGTATTATTATTCTTAGCATTAGTCTGGTTAATTACAATATATTCATTAAATATATTAAACTTAGGACAAACATTATTCGAAAATATAATGGGGGTATTTGTAATATTATCAGTTGGATTAATTGTAATGAGATATATAACAGAAAATGTACATGATAATGAATATTATAAGAGTGTAAAACCATTTGTACAAATATTTATAATGTCAATATTCATAATTAGTTCATTATCAATATTATTGCTAGGTTATTCAACAGTATCAGCAGAATTGCAAAACATATTTGCATGGGGCTTTGTAATATTATTTGTATTAGCTTTGTTACCATTTGTTGTAAAAGCTATAAAAGAATCCCTATAGATTTTTAAATTATTTTTTAATATTTTATTTTTATGGTTACAGATCTTAATGATTTAAAATTTCTTGGAAGATGGAAATATGAGATAGATGTAGAAGATGAGACATTAAAAGCATTTATGAATATAAAACCATATATAATTCCAAGAACAAATGGAAGATATCAAAATAAGAGATTTGGAAAAAGAAATATTCCAATTATTGAAAGATTTATTGGAAGAATGATGACTCCAGGTCATTTTGGACATAAACATAAATTTACATCATATTATGCTTCTGGAGAATATTATAAAAATTTGAGGATATTGATTAAAGCATTTGAAATAATTGAAAAAGAAACAAAGCAAAATCCAATCAAAGTATTAACAAAGGCAATTGAAAATGCAGCTCCAAGAGAAGAAATAACAAATATAGAAATGGGTGGTGCAAGATATCCTAAGGCAGTAGATATTGCTCCTTTAAGAAGAATAGATCTTGCAATTAGGCATTTGGTATGGGGATCATATCATAATTCTAGGAATAAAAAAGATATGGCAAGCACATTAGCAAAAGAAATAATTGCTGCATATAGAAATTCTACAGATTCTTTTGCTATACAAAAGAAATTAGAATTGGAAAGATTGGCTTCATCTTCAAGATAGATTTTTATAATTAAAAATAATTTTATTAAATATATGAGCGGTCGGAGTCACCTTCCAAGAAAAGTATTTTTTACAAAAGGAGTAGGAATAGCAGACGATCCTTTATTAAGTTTTGAGTTTGCGTTAAGAGATGCAAAAATTGAGAAATTTAATTTAGTTCCAGTATCTAGTATTGCTCCACCAAATATAAAGATTGTTGATATAAATGAGGGATTAAAGGAATTAAAAGCAGGAGAAGTAGTTTTTACTGTATTAGGAAGATTTACATCAAATGAAGAAGGAAAACTAATATATTCATCTGTTGGGGTTGCAATACCAAAAGATAAAAAATTAAATGGATATTTTACAGAATATCATGGATATTATAGCGGAAAGGAAGAAGGATATGCAAAAGATAAAGCATTGTTTATGCTAGAATCATTATATAATAATATTGAAATAGATAAAAACTTTGAAATATTTAATAAAGCAGAAGTAGAAAAATATACAACAGTTGTTTCTGCAGTAGTTTTTATTTTTTAATTAAATTTTATAAAAGCAAGTAATTATATCTATCATATGTTGCCAGTTTATGATATAGATAGAATAGTATTTGCATCTATTTCAATTGGAATGTCTTTGCCTTAGGTACATTGGAATTATATAGTATATTGAAAAAAGATGAAAAATAAAAGATATTGTAAAAAAGATATTCTACTTTATATTATATTTAGTATAACAACTATTATCTGCAGAATTTCTAATATCTATAAATAATTATTATATCAGTACTTAGTATATATTACTCTGAGATAAAAACTATATTAGATTGGTTTTTCAAATATCCTATTATATATTTCTTTTAATTGCGTTGGTACCACATGAGTATATATTTGTGTAATTGCCAATGAACTATGTCCCAGCAATTCTTGTATATATCTAATATCAACACCCTTAGATAATAATATAGTAGCTAAAGAATGTCTTAATACGTGTGGTGTAACTCTCTTGTTTATTCCAGCTTTTTTTGCAGTTTCTTTTATTATTCTTTCTACTTGTCTAGTTGATAATGGAAATAATGTATCTAAATTATTTTTTTCAATATATTCCTTTATTTCATTTAATAAATCATTTGGTACTGGTACTATCCTCTCTTTTCCACCTTTTCCATATACTTTTGCAAATCCTTCTTCAAATATTATATCATTTTTTCTAATTCTAACTAATTCAGATACTCTTACTCCGGTATAAAATAGAAATTTTATTATTAATTTATCTCTATAATTATCTGCAGAATTTAATAGTTTTTGAAATTCCTCTAATGTTATAAATTTTGGTAATCTTTTATCAACTTTTGGTGCTTTAATTTGTTTTGCCAGTGTTTCATTATCTAAAAATTTTAAGAAAGAAGAGATGGCTCTAACATATAATCTCAAAGAATTTGGATCTAATTTTCTTTTTACTTTAATTTCTGCTAAGAATTTAAATATAATATTTTTATCTAAATAAGAATTAAGATTTTTTTGACTAATATCATAAATTCCATTATTCATTAGAAATTCTAAGAATTTTTTAGTTATTAAAGAATATGTTTTAATTGTACTTTTTGATTTACCTTGTATTTCTAGCCATATTTTATATTCTTCTATAATTTCATCCATATTTCAACAAGATACTTTGTTATATAAAAATTTTAGATTTTAAATAAATAATATATTTATCCCTGCCTGTCATGCACTAGGGATAAGATGAACTAGTTCCTCCGGGCAGGGAAGAAAATGATGTAGTTGGCTTGAAACTGAAAAATGATGAATACGGCTACTCTGATAAATCTTTTTTATTAAATTTCTATTCCTAAATATTCTTCTAGTAGTTCTAATGCTTTATCTTCATATTTTTTATATTTTTCAGTATAAATATTAAAAATATCTATTAATAATTCTTTATTATACCCTGTTTTTTCTATTATATTTTTAATTTCTTTTATATCTTCAATATCCTTTTGTTCTCTTCTTCTTAAATATGTAAAAATTTTATCAACAATTAACCATTCAATTTTTGCAACATTTAGTTCAATATATTTTCCATTTAATTTAATTTTTATTTTATTATATGGAACATCGTAATCTCTAAATAATATACTTACAGGTAGTTTATTTTTTTCTTCTATTTTAATTCCATCATATCTAAACAATTTTCCCTTTGATATTTTTCCTTCCATTGGTTTTCTAAATAGAATACTTTCTAAGTCAGATTGATATTTATTATTTATTGTTAAATCTATATATCAAAAGTAGATCTATCTTGATAATATTTAGTATTGGATAAATATGAATATATTGCAACAGCAATTCCCCCTATTATAGAATAAGGATAATCATCGAATATATCTGATATATCTTCAAGAGTCCTTACAGTGTTTTTGTCTAATAATTTATAGCTACTTACCTGTGGTGACATTAATTAAATATGTATACTCTTATTTATAAATCTTACTATTAAAAAATTATAGGTTTGTTTTTTCTTTTAATTTATTTGCAGTAAGGAAAGATCTTTTTAATAATAATTTTGTATTCTCTTTTGTTGGAATTCCAGATTTTAGCGATAGTTTTATTATATTTTGATAAGTATTCATTAATAATAATTTTATATTCTCTTTTGTTGGGTATCCTATTTGTAATGTTAATGCAAAAGCTTTTCTTATTCCAGATTTTAATTGTTCTATATATGTTTCCAATGGTACTGATAATATATCATATGTATATATTATCTTTCCATCATATACTGCAAGTAATTTTACTTTTACAGATATTGGTGTTATATTAAATTTCTGTAATAAGGATACTAGCCCTTCATCTACAGTCTGTCCTTTTTTTGCTACAAAAGTATCTTCTGCAATTACAATTTTTCCTCCCTCTACTTTTGTCTTTATATTATATTTCTTTAATTCTGTTAATACAGGACCTGGCGTTAAATTTGTTGGTCCAGCTTTTATTATAACATCTTCTTCTAAAACATCTCCAACTCTTGCACTTTTATAACTTTTATTTTCTTCTAATATTTTATTTAATAGGAATGGGTTTATTTCTTCTTTTGGTAAAATTAACATTATAGTTATTCTTTTTTCTTTTTCTAATAAATTTATTATTTCTCTTATTTTTTCATCATTAAATCTTTCTAATGTTTTTATCAATAAATTTTTCTTTACAGTTTTCATATAAAATCCCATACTTTTTAATTTTTTCCTTATTTCTTGTAAAGAACTTGTTGGAATATCCATTACATTTGCAATTCCAATTATTTTGCTTTTTGATAAAATATCATATAGATCATTTACATAAATTATTTTTTGTTGAGAGACCATTTTATAATATTCTAATAGAATCGCTCATTGTTAGCTTTAAATATATACTCTTTATGCTATTTTTTCCTCCAGGTATTCTATTTAATAAGAAATCTACTAATGAATCTGCATTTTCTTTTATATCTTCATATTTCATATCTTCAGTTCCAATTGGTATTCCAAAGGTTCTATGACTTTTTACTACAATTCTTACATATCTTTGCATCTTTTCATATAAATTCTTTAATCCTTCTTGGTTTATGCTATCTGGAAATATCATTCCATATTTTGGACTTGGCATTTTATTTTTTGTAGATAAATATTTACCTAAATATCTTCCAACATCTGCCATAACAGAAGCTTGTGCAATAAATATATAATATCTTCTTACAATCTTTTTTGCTTCTCTTTTCTTTTCACTCAATTCTTTTAAACTATCCTTTACAATTACATAATCAAATATTTCTTTTGCAGGTTTTTCTAATTCAGGTCCTACAATTGCAGCAATTTTTATCTTTTTTTCTCTTCCTTTTGGTAATTCAAAATATTCTACAAATTTATTTCCGCTTTTATTTAAATCATATTCTTTCTTTAAATTTACTATTAATTCAACAGTTTGTTTAAATCTTCTTTTCTTAGATTTTTCTATGAGAGATTGAATAGTTTTAACATCCATAGAAAGAAAAATTGCAAATATATTTAAAAACCTAATTATTTTCTACTAATCATCTTAATTATGTCCTGTAATGTATAATTTTTTGCGACATATTTCTTTATATAATATCTTAATATCAAATATAAAATAAGGATTATAAAAATTATTCCAGTTATAAGTCCTATTAAAAAACTAATTAGATCAAGCATTACTTAATATATTATCATATTTTCCTTCATTTATTTCTTTTATTATTTCTTTTGGATTTTTACCATCTACAGTTAACCCTAAAGATAAAGCAGTACCAAGTACCATTTTTACTGCGGAGTTAAAATCTGTTGTATTAAAATCTTTCATTTTCATCTTTGTAACCTTAATTATTTGTTGAAAGGTTACATTTCCTAATATTTCTGTACCAGTAACTCTTTTTGCTACTTCAATTCCAGCTTCTTTTTTTAGTAATGAAGATGTAGGAGGTAGTCCTACCTCTATTTCATATTTTCTTGTTTCTGTATCAACAATTATTTTTACAGGAACTTGTAATCCTTTAAATTCCTTTGTTGCTTCATTTATTTTGCTAATTACTTCCCCAATATTTAATTTCAGTTGACTTAATTTTGGTCCAATATTTGGTCCAGGTTTAGCATTACCTCCTTCTACAAGTAATTCAATTACCTCCTTTTTTCCCATTTACATACAAATTTTAAAATATATTTTAAAAACTTAATATTAATGGGTATATCTGATGAAATAAGAGAAATGAAAGAAATATACGAAACTGCTACTAAACCAAAATGGGATGAAATTAAAAAATTACTTTATATAACATTATTGTTCTTTATATTAGTTGCAATAATATCTTTGCCCATATTTATAAGTTTACAATATAGTATAATGGTATGCCAATATATACCATAGTTGTAACCTCTGGAAAAGAAGAATTAGTAGCAGATATATTGGCAAGTGAAGCAAAGAAGAGAAATTTAGAAATATATTCAATATTACAAATACCCGGAATAAAGGGATATATATTTGTTGAAGCATTAAATTCTTTAGAAGTACAAAGAGCAATAATTGGAATAAGACATGCTAAGAGGGTTATGCCTCAAGAAATAAATATAGATGAATTACTAAAATACTTTGAAGAAGAGAAAGTTCAACTTAATATTGGAGATATAGTTGAGGTATTATCTGGAGCATTTAAAGGAACTAGAGGAAAAATATTAAATATAGATGAAAAGAAAAATGAAGCAACAATAGAATTAATTGATGTACCAGTACCTTTACAATTAAATATACCGGTAAATAATTTAAAATTAATAGAAAAATCTAAATAACTTCAATACCTAGCTCGTTCTCTAATTTCTTTTGTTCTTCTTGTTTTACTTCTTGAGTTCCAGATTTTATTCCTAATATAAATGATGGTATATTCTTTAATCTTGTAATTGTTAATGATACTCTAACATAATTCTTTTTATCTTCTTCAAATGTTATTCCTTGTATTATCTTTGCTTTAGGATCTAATACTGATTTTATTGTATCTAGAATCTTATTTATTTCTGCAGGTGTTACATCTGGAGAAGCTGAAACTCTAATTAATGCTGCTTTTGCTCCAGTTACATCTACATCAACTAATGGGTTATTTAATGCTCTTTGTGCAGCTTCTTGTGCTTTATTCTCAGAATTTGATTCTCCAGTTCCAAATATTCCATATCCTGCTCCTGCGACTATTGATCTAAAATCTGCAAAGTCTACATTTATATATCCTGGTTTTGTT
The DNA here is from genome assembly GCA_049974095.1 of Nanopusillaceae archaeon. Classification (GTDB taxonomy): domain Archaea; phylum Nanobdellota; class Nanobdellia; order Nanobdellales; family Nanobdellaceae; genus Nanobdella. The sequence goes on from JBMFJD010000002.1 coordinate 73,602, forward strand.
AATAATTCTGTTAAATCTTTTAATGCATTTGCTAATAATGAATCTGCAACTTTAAATGCTTGTAATAATGGAATATTTGGATATAGTTGTTGTATTTTATCATTTGGTATTATTACTAATAAATCAACATTATTTTCTAATCTTTCTAATGAATATAAAGCATTATCCCATATATTTGCACCTTCTACTGAAAATGGCCATGTACATATTGCAATAACCAATGTTCCTAATTTTTTAGCAATTTCAGCAATTATTGGAGCAGAACCTCCACCAGTTCCACCTCCAAGACCACAAGTTAAGAATATAACATCAGATCCTTCTAGTGCTTTTTTAATTTCTTGTTCAGATTCTTTTGCAGCTTCTTCTCCAACTTTTGGATCCTTTCCTGCACCTAAACCTTTTGTTAATTGTTTACCTACTAAAATTTTTTTATGAGCTTTTGTAATCAGTAAATGTCTTACATCTGTATTAACAGCAATCAATTCTGGACCCTCTATACCCATACCATATAAAGTAGAAATAGTATTACTTCCACCCCCACCACATCCGATTACTTTTATTCTCTTTGTAGCTTGTGCTAGATACTCTTCTAACTCTTTATCAAAAATCTCAACGTTATCTGCCATTTAATTTTTATGAAAATAAATTTAATAAAATTATCTATTTTGGATAATCGATTTTGTATAATAATTGTTATAAATTTTATCCATACTTTTCTTTTTTATGGTAAAATGGATAGAAATTGAATATACAATATATGATGAAAATGGAAATTTATTGGAAAAAACAAACGAGCCTGTTATTTTACCTTTAGGTTATGGAATATTAAATAAAGAAATAGAAGAAAAATTGGCATCATCAGAATATGGAAAAGAATATAATTTTTTATTAAAAAGACCTTTTGGAGAAAGAAATCCAGATTTAATAAAGATAATACCAATATCTGAATTTTATAAGAGAAATATAAATCCTATACCAGACCTTGTTGTAAATGTTGATGGAATGATTGGAATAGTAAGATCTGTAAATAGTGGTAGAGTAATTGTTGATTTTAATCATCCATATGCTGGAAGAGACTTGTTATATGTAATAAAATTAAATAGAGAAGTTACAGATTTAAAGGAAAAGATTGTTGGAATATTAAGTATAATATATAATTTGTCAAAAAATAATTTTGAGGTGAATATTGATGAAAATAATAAAAAAATTATAATAAATGTTAAAGACTTAAATCTTAGTAAGGAACAAAAAGAAATAATAAAAAAATTTATACCAGAAATAAAAGATTATAATATAGAATAGGGCCCGTAGCTTAGTTGGTAAAGCGTCGGGCTCTTAACCCGAAGATCGGGGGTTCGAGTCCCCCCGGGCCCGGGTTCTACATGATAATCTTTTATGATTAACAAATTCTTATATTGATATATAATTTTTATATGAAATATGCGAAGGAAAAGAGTTTATATAATAGGAACGCTATTTATTTTGTTTTCTGCATTCTTTAGAATACATTCTTTAGAATACTATGCAATAAATATATATAATAATCAAAATATTCCTACTCCTTCTCCATTCCAACAAGATATAGCAATATGTAATGGAACAGCAGATCTTGGAAGTGATTTTGCATATATTAATAATGCAACATTATTCGGATTAATAAATCCTAATGGTCAAAATGTATATTTTTCAACAACAAATGGAACTAATCCAAATATATATTCATGGTATGAAGGGCAAGAGAATATTAGCGGAGTGTACTGTGATGTATGGTGGATAAAATTATCTAATGGAATACCTGCAAATAGCTATATAACGACATATATGTATGTAGGTAATCTTTCGCAAAACTTTTATTCTCAATATTATCCATATGTAGGAGCCCCTAGACAAGTATTGGGAACTTCTC
>JBMFJD010000003.1:0-70135 GCA_049974095.1 Nanopusillaceae archaeon
AAAATTAAGATCTTCCAATTCCAATCTTTTTCAATAATATTTTAATATTATCATTTACAACAAAAATAAAGAACAAACTATATATAACTACTATTAAATATTGATATATATTTATTGGAGTAACAATATACAATCCAAATAATGAAATTAATGAAGAAATTAATAAACCAAATATTGAAGATAATAGAAATGCTTTACCAGGTCTTGATTTATAAAATCTATCATCTTCTCTAAATACATAAGGCATTAATAATCCAAAGAATACTATTGCAGTAAAGAAGAACGTATGTAGAACATGTATATTATTTATTTTTAATATATCCAATGCTATATACAATAATAACATTATTTCTGAGAAAGTAAATATACCCATTGTTCCTGCATATTTTACCAATTTTAATATATTCCACTTTTCTGGATTCTTAGATCCTCTCTCATTATCTGTAGATAGAGATATTGTTTGGAAATCTATTATAAAGAAAAATAATAAAACATCTATTGATGATAAAATATATAGAGGTTTATGATATAATAATGAAAATATTAAAAATACAACCATTACAAATATTGCAATTTCAATTGTTTTATTTATTTTTGTTAAAATCCAGGTAACAACTCTTTGATATACAGATCTTCCAATTTCTACTAAATTTACAATTCCTTGCAATCCTTCTACGGTTAATACTACAGATGCTGCAGATTTTGCTACATCTGCAGCATTATATACTGCAATACCAACTTCTGCTTGTCTTAATGCTGGAGAATCATTTACTCCATCTCCAGTCATTCCAACAATTTCTTTTTTATCTTGTAATGCTTTTACAATATAATATTTATCTTCTGGATATATTTCTGCAAATATTTCAGAATTATCTATTATTTCTATTGCTTTTTGAGGATTTTCTTTTAATAATTTTCTTAATTCATTTCCAGATATTATTTTATTACTATCTAATCCTATTTGTCTTCCAATTTCTTTTGCAATTGGTAATGCATCTCCAGTTAGCATTTTTACTTTAATTCCCAGTTCTTTTAATCTTTTTATTAGTTCTGGTGTATCTTTTCTTGGTATATCATATAATGCAACCAATCCTACAGGTATCCATTTATTATTTTCATTTATTGCAACTGCTAATGTTCTATATCCTTTTTCTGCAAATTCATCAACTATTTTTTGTATATCTTCAGGAATATTTATTTTACATAATTCATTAAATATTGTATTTACTGCACCTTTAGATACATAAAATATTTTATCATTATATCCAACTTTTGCTTCTGTTCTTCTAGTAGATGGATCAAATGGTTTAAATTCCAATATTTTATAGTCATTTTTATTTAAATTTAATTCCTCAAATTTATTTATAAATGCTAAATCTATTGGATCTGTATTTGCTTCTTCAGATGCTAATGTTCCATATAAAATTACATCATTTTCTTTATAATTATTTAATGGATAAATATCCGTAATTGTTAATTTATTATATGTTAATGTACCTGTTTTATCTGAACATAATGTTGTCATAGATGCTGCATCTTCTATTGCAGATAATCTTGTAATTAATGCTCCATTTCTTGCCATTTCATAAGATCCTACCGCCATTGAAACAGTTAACATTGCAGGTAAAGCAACAGGTACTGCAAATAATAATAAAGAAATAACTAAAGGAATAACATAGGATAATAGAAAATCTAATGATGGATTATATAAATATGATAAAAATATTGTTATACCTCCAAAGATTAATACAATTATTAATAATGCTGTTACAACTTTCATTGTTATCTCTTCAATATGTAATTTTGGTCTGGCAGTAGATACTAATTCTACAGTTTTACCAAAGTATGTATTTCTACCAGTTCTATATACTATACAATTTGCTTCTCCTCTTTTTATTATTGACCCAGAATATATTACTTCTCCTTTTTTCTTATCCACAGTTAAAGATTCTCCTGTTAATATTGATTGATCTACATTTAATATATCGTCGGATATTATAATACAATCTGCAGGAGAAATATCTCCAGCTCTTAATCTTATTATATCTCCAGGTACTAAATCTCCTGATTCAATTAATTTCCATTTTCCTTCTCTTAATACCCTCGCCTGTATTTGTAATTTTTGTTTTAACAATTCCAATGCTTTGTTTGCTTTTTCTTCATGTATGTATCCAATTAATACATTAATAAATAATAAAGAAAAGACAATTATAGCATCTATATAATCATGAACAAATAAATAAAGTATAATAATTATTTCTAGCATAATTGAAGTAAAAGATTTGAATTTTTTCAAAAATTTAATTATATTACTTTCTTTTTTTTCTTCTATAGAATTATATCCATATTTTTCTAATCTTTTTTTAACTTCTTCTTCTGATAAACCATAATTAATATCAACATTCAATTCTTGGATAACTTTATTTATGTCAAAAGATTCTTCTTTCATAATCTTTAGTATACATCATGAAAAAATATAAAATTAAACGCCGCGGGTGGGATTTGAACCCACGCCCCCTTTCGGGGATCTGGTCTCAAGCCAGACCCCTTGGACCACTCGGGCACCGCGGCATATTTATAATTTCTTAATCTATCTTAAAATATTTTGGTTTTAATAATTCTAATAACTCTTTTACTAATATGGATAAATCAAAATTATCTGAAGAAATATGTATAAAACAATAACTGATTCTTTCCCAATAATGTAGTGTTAATAAAAATTTATCAGTTTCTAACAAAAAAGAAGAATATTTTCCATTTTCATCAATAATAATTTTCTTATTTTTAATATAAAATTTATATTTATCTAATAAATAATCAAAAAATTTATATATATCGGATTCTGAAAATAATATATTATTTTGTATATCTCTAAATATTGCTTTTACTTCCATAATTAATTCTTTCTAATATTCTTTTATCAATATCTTCTTCTGTTCCCCCAACATCTACAGATTTTATTATCTTTAATATTGCAGGATTTTTAACTGCCAACCCGACTACCAAACAATTTCCTGTTTCTAATTTTGTTAATGCTTCAAAATATTCTCTAGATAAATATGGACATGTTTTTCTAATAAATTCTAAATCTTTTGGATTAATTATTTTTAATAAAATAAATGTATTTATTTGCGATATTATATCTTCCATTATACTTGAAGGTATTTGGGATACTAATATTAATCCCAATCCAAACTTTCTCCCTTCTCTTGCAATTAAAGATATTTTACTAGATACTTCACTATTTTTAGATGCAAATCTATGTGCTTCTTCAATTACAATTCCCAAAATATCTGTTTTATTATTAAATTTCCATTCTTTATATTTTTCATACAATTTTTCCAATACAATATCTAATAATATTCTTTGTTCTTCAATTGATAATGGATATAAATCAAATATTACAATATGTGGATTAATATTGTCTTTTTCTTTTAATATTGGTTCTCCATTTTCATCATATCCTATTTCATAATTATTAAAATTCATTTCCCTTATTTTATCTAATAATTTATCAACTAATTCATCTATATTATCTCCAGTATCATCTAAATTTCTTGGAAATAGTTCCCAGTCTTTTATTCTTAATAACCTTGATTGTAAAGATCTTATTGTATCTTCTTTATAATGACTAAATATTTCAGAGGGTTCTTTTTTATTTATCATATCAAATAATTGGCCCATAAACTTTGGATCTTTAGATAATAATTTTGATAATAATGAGAATACATTTGATGCCTGTTTTCCAGATATTCCCAAAAATTCTTCCATATAATCTCTTATATAATTTAATTTTACTTTTCCTACAAATACCTTTACTTTTTTATTTCTTTCAAATGCTAATTTTTCAATAAATTCTTTTTCTCTTTTACTAAATGTAATAATTATTGCATTATCATATGACAAAATATAATCTCTATGAACATCAAATAAAAATATTGGTATATTCTTCTTATTTAATTCATTTACAATATGTGCAACTGTAGTACTTTTTCCAGATCCAGTTATTCCAAATATTCCAGTATGTCTTATTATTAAATTTTTAATATTTAAACTTACAATAAATTCTTTATCCTGTAGATATATTTTTCCCAATGGGATTAATATTCTTGGATCTTCAAATGAATATATCTTATATATTTCATCCTCATCTGGTAAAAATACAATATCTCCAGGAATTGGAGGAGTCTTTGGTTTTTCAGAATATATTTTTCCATCTTTTATTACTCCAATAAATATAGCTTTTCCAATTATTAAATATTGAGCCTTTTGCATTTTTCCATATAGTAATTCTATTGCCTCATAATCAAATAATCTTTCTTCTTCAATTGCTTCAGATCTTAAATCTTCAATTATTGCAAAATAATAATAATCTCCAATTTTTACTTTTACAATACTTCCAATACCAATTTTATATCTTTCATTTGAATCAACAACAAAATAAAAATACTCTGAAGTTGCCTCTTTTACAATATATCCAATTTTCATATCTATGTATTTATAATATATTTTTAAACATTTTTTATCTAAATATTTTAATGCCAGGCGCATTGAAGATGATAATACCTGAAGGAAGTAATATAAAAGATGTAGTACGTATTGCTGGAGTAGAATTAAATGGACATAAATCATTAGCTATAGAGCTAAGAAAAATACCTGGAGTAAATTGGAGATTTGCACATGCTGTATGTTATGTTTTAGGAATAAATAAGTGGCAAGTTTTAGGATCTTTAACTGATGAACAATTAGAAAAATTAGAAGATTGTTTAAAAAATCCACAAAAATATGGAATACCATCTTGGTTACTTAATAGAAGAAAGGATCCTATAGATGGAAAAGATAAACATCTAGTAGGATCTGATTGGGAAATACAAGTTAAATTTGATATAAAGAGAGAAATAGAATTAGGAACATGGAAAGGAGGCAGACACTCATATGGATTACCTGTAAGAGGACAAAAAACAAGATCTCATCATAGAAAAGGAAGAACAGTAGGAGTAGTAAAGAACAGAGAATTAAGGCAACAACAACAAAAACAAGAAAATAAACAATAAAATGTGGAGACATAAAAAACTTTGGGAAGGACCAACCCATCCTTGGCAAAAAGATAGAATAGAAGAAGAAAGAGAATTAATAAAAATATATGGACTAAAAAATAAAAGAGAAATATGGAAAGCAGAGACAATTGCTAGAAAAATAAGATTTTATGTAAGATACTTAAATGCTAAAAAAGCTGCAGGATTCGATGTATCAAAAGAAGAAGAGAAATTAAAGGCAAGATTAGTAAAGTTAAAATTGTTAAATCCTAATTCAGATATAACAGAAGCTTTAAATATTACTGTAAGAGATATATTAGAGAGAAGATTACAAACAATTGTATATAGAAAAGGATTGGCTAGAACAATAAAACAGGCTAGACAATTAATTGTACATAGACATATTATAGTAGGTAATAAAGTAATTTCATCTCCAAGTTATTTAGTAAGAGCTGATGAAGAAGATAAGATAAATTATAACCCATATTCAGAAATAAATAAAGATAAAATATTTGGAAAAGTATTTCAGGAACAAAACAATCAATCAGCCGTACAGGAAACTAACCACCCTTCTCAATAATCCTTTCTTCTTTTTCTTCTTCTTTTTAACTCTTTTTAATATTTTATTTAATTTTGTTATATTTTTATTTAATAATATTATAGAAAAATTGAATTGTTTCATTGTTTCTACTTGATTTTTTAATTCGCTTATATATTGATTTAATTCAGATAAATTATAAGGAACCTCCTCTTGTAATTTTATATATTCTATTCCTTTCTTCAATATATCTTTTATATTATATCCTTTTTCTTTGAGTTTCTCCAATTCATCTTTTATATCACCAATATAAATTGTAGTAGTATCCTTACTCATCTAAATAAATAGTATTCTATAGCTTATATAATATACTGAAAAATTTTATAAATAGTGTATATAAATCTTTTCTTAATTTTTATAAATAGACTTTGTTATATCTAATATATAATTAAAAATTTTAGGATTATTCGACGTTAATAAATACCACCATAAAAAAGTTATCCTAATATATATCAAAATTTGTTCTAGATTATTTATAAAGAAAAATGTTTTACCTAATAGGTACTCCTATTATATTTCTGATATATAAAATTTATAAATAGAATATATAAAGATTTCTGATTAAGCTTATAAATATATATTTATGTCGCATAATCTTTACTTCTTTATAAATTTTTCCTTATTTTTTTATAACTATATTTATTATAAATAAAAAATGGTTGAATATTGTAAGTTACCTTATGAAAATGAAAAATATGAAATTATTGTTAAAAGAGAAGAAGAGACAGATGAAAAATATGGGTATGATCCTTGGAAAAGACCTATAGATAAATTACTAAATTTCTCAATAATAAATTTAGATAAACCAAAAGGTCCAACTTCCCATCAAGTATCTGGATGGATAAAAAATATTTTAGGAAAGAAAGCAGGTCATTCTGGAACATTAGATCCAAAAGTTACTGGAGTTTTACCAATTGGAATTGGGAGAGGTACAAAAACATTAAGATTATTATTAACTGCAGGAAAAGAATATATTGCTTGGATGCATATACATAGTGATGTTGATGAAAATAAGGTATATGAAGTATTAAAACAATTTGAGGGAAAAATAATACAAAAGCCGCCATTAAAGTCTGCTGTAAAAAAGGTTCCAAGAGAAAGAAATGTATATTGCATAAAAGTATTGGAAGTAGATGGAAGAGACTGGTTATTACAGATAGCAACAGAAGCAGGAGTTTATATTAGAAAATTAATAGATGATATTGGAAAGAAATTAGGAACAAAAGCACATATGCAACAACTAAGAAGAATAAGAGTTGGAGAATTAAAGGAAGATTCTGAAAAATATCCATTAGTAACATTACAAGATATTGTAGATTCTATATGGTTTTGGAAAAATGAAGGAAATGAAAAATATTTAAGGAAAGTATTTTTACCTGCAGAAATTTTTTCAGAACATTTAAAGAAAATATGGATAGTAGATACTGCAGTTAATGCAATTGCATATGGAGCAAATTTAACAGTAAAGGGCATATCAAAATTATATTCAAATATAAAGGAAGGAGATATTGTCGCAATATATACATTAAAAAATGAATTAGTTGCTGTAGGAAATGCCCTGATGGATTCAAATAAAATTTTAAATTCTGAGCAAGGAATTGCTGTAGATGTAGAAAGAGTATTTATTGAAAGGGACCTATATCCAAAAACCTGGAAATCAAAACAATGAAATATATATTAGGAATCGATGAAGCTGGTAGAGGACCTGTGATTGGTCCTATGGTTATTGCTGGATATTGTATTGAAGAAAATAATATAGAAAAGTTAAAAGAAATTGGAGTAAAAGATTCAAAAGAATTAACAAGAAAAGAAAGAGAGGAAATATATGAAGAAATAATAAAAATTGCACATAAATATAAATATATAATTATTAATCCTAAAACAATAGATTATTATGTTTACGATAATAGATTAAATTATTTAGAATTTGAAAATATGATTAAAATAATTGAAGAAATAAAGCCAAATAAAGTAATAATTGATTCTCCTTTAAGAAATACAAAAAAAGTTCTAGAATATTTTAAAAATAAAATAAAAAATATTGAAATAATTGCAGAAAATAAGGCTGATAAAAATTATCCTGTAGTATCTGCAGCATCAATTATTGCAAAAGTTATAAGAGATTGGGAAATAGATAAAATAGAAGAAAAAATAAATATTGATTTTGGATCTGGATATCCATCTGATGAAAGAACAATTAAAGCATTAAAAGAGAATTATGATAAATTGAAAGATTATGTTAGAGAATCTTGGTTTACTATTAAAAAAATTAAGGAAAATAAGCAAAAAAGTATAAAAGATTTTTTATAATAGTTGCTTTAATTCATAGGGTTTCCATCCTAAGCTTTTTCTAAATTCATTTATATTTTCTATTGCTTTTCTCTTTTCCTCAATAGGCATATCTTTTTTATGTAATACACCTATAAATAATGCATATAACCTTGCATTAATTACCTTAGGACTTAACCCATAATCTAAATCTTCTTTTAATTCATCCAATATTTCTTTTACTTGTTCTGAATTTTCCAATCCTTTTCCATTAAAATCTTTTACTTTTCTTCCTAGATATAATTTTCCTTTCTCTACTACAATTGCTTTACATTCTCAAATGTTATTCTTCCTTTAAATATTCTATCATAAAACCTCCATGCATCAGCGACTTCTGGTTCTAATTGTTCCAATTTTGTTAATATATATCTTCTATTTTCATTAATTTCTTTTTGTGGTAAACTATCAATTTTTACATTATTTACCCCTATTTTTATATATTTATCCCATAATACATGTATTCCTTGATTGTCTATTTCCATAGGATGTCTTACCATACTATGTGTTGTATCTCTCATTTTCCATACAATTATTGACCTATATAATTTTCCATCTACTTCATCTAAATCCATCCTTATTATTCCATCTACAGCATGCTCAACACCAGGTCCTCCACTCAATAATACTACAGATCTATCTGGAATTCCTCCATATAAAATTTCATCAACTCCAGGTATATATGTGTTCTAACTTTATATATTGCCATAATAAATACTTTTAAACAAATATTTTAGATATTTTTATAAGAAATTTTAAAATTTTTTACTATAAATTACCTATGGATAGCAACAAAAATAATAGTATAACAATTTATTATTCAATGTTTGCCGAAGATAGTCCAGAAACAACACAGAGATTAAAATATACATTAGATAAAATATTAAAAAGAAAAGATCTTACAAATACTCATTTATTTATAAGAAGCGATCAAAAGGAATATTTAGAAGATATTTTACATAATTATAAAAAAGAAGATATTGAAAAAATAAGAGATAGAATATATGTATATAAAAATGCTTCTACAAATTCTGTAGAAGAACATGTAAATCTATTGAAAGCAACATACAATTTTGTAAATGCATTAAATACATATAGGCCAATAAATAATAGAATAAATATGATAAATATGGAAATATATACATCTGATTATCATGTTCCTAAACAAAAAATATTATATAAAATAAATAAAGAAATAAGAAATGAAATAAAAGAAATAAAGAAAGAATATGATATTAAAGTGGAATTCAATAAAGTTCCAACAAATTATAATCTAATAAAGAAATTAATATTAACAGTAGAACATGCTATAGCAGGACTTTTTGGATATTCTGAATATTTATATGTCTCTGTAAAGGAGGGTATAAAAGGATTATACAAAAGTAGTTGGGGACTATTCGGTAGCAAAAAGTTAGTTGATTCTACTACAGCAGCATCTTATTAATTTTTTTATAAAATTATATTTTAATGGGAACTAAATTTTTATATTGGTATGACTGTTATTTAAAAGAATTTGATACAAAAGTAATAAAAATAGATGGAAATAAAGTAATATTGGATCAAACAATATTTCATCCAAAATCTGGAGGAGTAGCAAATGATACAGGAAAGATAATATTTAATGGAGAGGAATATATTGTAAAAGAAGTAATAAAAGAAGGAGAAGATGCTATACATATATTGGATAAAGAACCAAAATTTAAAGAAGGAGACATTGTTCATGGAATAATTGATTGGGATAGAAGATACAAATTAATGAAACTACATACTGCAGCACATATTTTATCTGCAATTGCATATAAAAAGTATAATGCATTAATTACTGGAGGAGATATTACTCCAGAATATGCAAAGGATGATTATAATATAAACTTATCTGGAGAAGAATTAAAGAAAGTATTTGAAGAAATAGTAAATGAGGCAAATGAAATTATCAAAAAGGGGATACCTGTAAAAGTATACTTCCTAAAGAGAGAAGAAGCATTAAAAATACCTGGAATTATAAAATTAATGGAAAAATCCCCTCCAAATATTGATAATTGGAGAATTGTTGAAATAGAAGGAATAGATACACAGGCAGATGGAGGACCACATGTTTCAAATACAAAGGAAATCGGAAAAATAGAATTAATAAAAATTGAAAATAAAGGAAAAAATAGAAAAAGAATATATTATACTGTTAAAGAATAGTCGGTAGAAATGCTATTCCAATAATTAAATTAATTATAACAATAGAAGATAATAAGGTATATAATTTATTTTCTTCTTTTGCATATTTCATTTGCTCAATTATAACTTCTGTAAATAGAATGAATACAAGAATTAGATATAATAAATAATTTAATAAATAAAAAGAGGAAATTGATGTAGAAATTGTAGATAATAAAGATAATCCTATTGAATAATATAATGGAAAGTTCAAAAAGATTGTTAATAAAGGAGTTAATATTGTACCTCCACCTAAACCTGTTAAAGATCCTATAAAACCTGCAAATATTCCAAAAATAAATATTATAATTCCTGTTAAATATATCATTATTATGAAAATATCCTTGAAAAAATATAAATAAAACTTTTATTAGACAAAATATACCGATAAAAAATGGCTAAATATATAATATTGTTAACAAAAGAAGATAAAGAATGGTTAGAAAAGGTTATAGAATTTGCAAAAGTATTAAAAATGAGTGGAGCAGAGGATATAAAATTATGTTTTGTATTAGAAGCTATTAAGATGCTATCAATAGAAAATGAAGAATTTAAATTAATAATAAATAAACATTTAGAAGATTTAAATAAATTAAATATAAAATTAAATGCTTGCAAAGATTGTATGATGAGATTTAATATACCTGAAGAAAAAATATTTTATAAAGATGAAATATTTAGTTTTGAAATAATGAATAAATTAGCAGATCAGGGATACCATATAATTACCTTTTAATTTCTATTATTTTTCCTTCCATATTTTCCTTAAATAATTCATCATGAGTACATAAAATTATTTGATAATTTTTTAAAGAATTTAATAATTGAGCCAATGATAATCTTGCATTTTCATCTAATGATTCTGTTGGTTCATCTAATAACAATGTTGATATATTCAATTTTAATAATGAAGAAATTGCTAATCTTAATGATAAATCTAATATTTTTACTTGTCCTCCACTTAATCCTGCTTCTTCAACATTCTTTTTAATTTCTTTTCCATCAATATTTTTTATTACATAAATATAAAATAATTTTTCTTCTTTATTTCTTCCTTCTTTTATATCTATCCCGACATCAATAATATCGTTATATCTATATAATTGTCTAAAATAAAATCTAAATGCATTTTCCAAACTTTTAGATAATTTTTCTCTTCTAATTTCTATAAATTTAATCAAAACATTGTATAATGATCTTAAATTATTTAAATTTTTATTTATATTTCTCATTTTTTCAATTAACTTGTTATATCTATCTAATTTTTCTTTATAATTTCTTATTAGCTCTGGTCTTAAATTCTCATATTTTTTTAGTTCATTATCTATTTCATTAATCTTTTTTTCAAAATCTGATAAATTATTTATATTATATTTTTCATATATTTGTTTTATTCTTTCTAAATTCTTCTTCATATTTTCTATTTTAATTATTTTTTCCTTTATGTTATTCATTTCTTCTCTTAAAGAGTTATATTCTTTTCTTAAATTTTCTATTACTTTATCTATTTCGCTCTTTCTTATATAATTTATTGTATCTCTTATTATCTCATATTCTTCAATTTTCTTTATTTCTCCGTTTATTTCATTTATTTCTTTTTCTATTCTTTCTTTTTCCTCATTTATTTTTTCTATATTTATTCCTTTTCTATTAATTTTTTCTTTTATATATAAATAATATTTATATCTCTTATATTTTTCCTCATATATTTTATCTATATCTGATTCTTCTTTCTTTATTTCATTTAGCTTATTATTATTTATTTCTAAATTATTTTTATATTCTTCTAATAACTTTTTATGTAAATCCTCATCTAGTTTTCTTTTACATACAGGACATTCTCCTATTTCTTTATTTAATATTTCTATATATTCTTCTTCTTCCTTTATTTTATTTTCTAATATAGATATTTCTTTTTCCAATTCTTTTTTCTTATTATCAACTTCTAAGAATTCTTTTTCGGCATTTATATAATCAAAAAATTTTATAATATCGTTTTCTATTTCTTCCAAATCTTTCAATTTGTATTCTAATTCTTTTTTATCAATATTTTCATATTTTTCCAATTCTTCTTTCCTGTTTTCTAATATTTGTAATGATTGATTTAATAATTCTTTTGAATATTTATCATATTTTAAATTTTTTCTTTCAGATTCCAAATTTATTATATTATTATTTAATTCTTTTTCCTTTTCTTCTAATTCTTTTATTCTTTCTTTTAAATAATTTTCTTGAGATAGCAATTGATAGTCAATATTACTTTGCAAAGCTTTTAATTCAAGATAACTTCTATATATTTCATCCTTATATTTTTTTAATTCATTATATTTCTCTATTTCTTTCATCAATTTTTCAATATCTTCATCTTTAAATATACTTTTAAATGTTTCAATATCTTTTATCAATAGATTTATTTCCTTCTCCGTATATTCCCTCTCTTTTTCAATATCTCTAATTAATCCTTCAATAATCCTCAAAATTAATGAATAATATTCTATATCAAATATATTTTCTAATTTTTTTGTTAAATCCAATTTACCAGATAATGATATATATTTCCCAAGATCTCCCTGTTTTATATATAATATTTCAGCAAATTTTTCAGCTTTCCTTATATTTAATATATCTTTTATTTTTTTATTTACAATATCCATACCTGTAGCAATTATCTCATTATTTTTATATAAAATAGCTTTTGATTCTCCACCATTTGTTATTGTTCTAATAATTTTATATCTATCTTTATCATCTCCAAATTCTAGTTCAATAGTAGAAGAAGGAGAATTATATCTTATTAAGGAAGAAATATTTGAGTAATTCATATATGATAATGAATCTTTTCCAAATAAAGAAAATAATATTGCTTGAAATATCGATGTTTTTCCGACACCATTTTCTCCAATAATTATATTTTTATCTTCAAATTCTATTTCAAAATTCTTATGACTTTTAAAATTATTTAATTTAATATTATATAATTTCATTTTATTAATTCTTTAAATAAAGAATCTCTTATTCTATCCATATCACTTTCTTTTCCACTATACATTTCTTCGAATTTTTCTCTTATCATATTAAATAATGATAATAGTTCTTCTTTATCTTTAATAAAGAAAGAAGAATCTATAGCATCTTCTAAAGAATAATTATTTTCTTCAGATAAATTTTCCTCCTTCTCTATAGGATATAAATCTTCAATTATTAAATATCCTAAAGAAATTAAACTATCAATAAGATTTTTTATTCTTTGATAGTAATCTTTTTTATATCTTAATTTAATTTTTATTACCGTTTCTTTTGATCTTTTTATTATTTCTTCTCTCGCCTTATCTATATCATTTTCTTCATTTATAATATCTTCATAAATAAAAATAGGTCTAGAATTTATTTCAATAAATTTTATTTCATTATCATTTACAAAATAAAATCCTTTTTTATCATTTTCTTCATCTTTTGATATTTCTGTTCTTTCAGTAGAACCTGGCAATGCAAATATTTTTCCTTCATGTTCTTCTAAATGATGTTTATGAAAATGCCCAAATGCATAATAATCTGCTTTGGGTAAATCATTTAATGATAAAATTCTTGGCTCTTTATATCCTTCTAATATATTATTTGGAAAAAAGTTTACTGCTCCATGAAATAGAAAAATAGTATATCCATTGTTTTCAAATTTTACATTTTTTAATATATCCTTATAATATAAAGTTAAATGCTCTCCAGATAAATTTGAAGGTTCTGATATTCCATAAATATATATATCTTTATAAATAAACGGATCTTTTATATTTGCCTCATATATTAAATTTAATTTTTTTAATATTTCTAGTATATTTTGTCTTTGCCCCTTAATATCATGATTTCCTTTTATAAATATTAAAGGAATTTTATTTTCTTTTAATTTTGATAATATATCTAATATCTCAATTATATATTTTGAGTCTATTCTAAAATAATCATCAAAAAAATCTCCAGAGTGAATAATAAAATCTACTTTTTCTTTTATAGCAAAATCTATTACTTCTTTAAATGCTTTAAGAAAATCTTTTTTTCTTATTTCTCCATATTCAATTGGTATTTGACATCCTAAATGAGTATCTGAAACATGTATAAATTTCATATTATTTTATTTTCTAAAAGTTTTTTATTGATATCTTCCAATATATTCTTTTAAAAAATTTAATACTTTTTCTTTATCTTTTTTATATCCATCAAAACTAATTTTTAATAAAAAGGAATCGTCAGAATAGAATATTTTTATTTTATTTTTCACTAACAATTCTGTTTTATCAATTCTTAAATATAAATTATATCTCTCATCAAAATTTCCATTTTTTTCTATCTCTTTATAATCTAAACCTAATTCAATAAGATTTTTAAAGAATTTCTCTATCAAATCCTTCTTATCTATTTCTATTTCATATACATATATTTTATTACTAATTAGACCCTTTCCTTCAGAATATTTTATCTTAATTTTTTTTCTATCTATATCCTTTAATAATAAATTTATTGCTTGTTCTACTTTATTTTTATCATCCCATTCATGAATATTTACTCTTAAGTATATTTTTGATATTTTCATTAGTATATATTATTAGCAATATTGTAAAACTTATATATTAGTAAATTACATATATTTTTATGATAAAAAGAGCTCAAGGTTTACCTTTAAATACAATTGTATTAGCAATAATAGCAATACTAGTTTTAATATTTTTAGTATTAATATTTACAGGAGGTCTAGGAAAATTTACTTCAGGTATTTCACAAACTGGACCAACATCACAAGAAATAAATGCAACACAGTGCGCTAGTTTAGCGGCAATGCTGAATAGTGAATTAGAATTAAAATCCACAAGCGAGCAATTATCATTAATTGCAAATTCACAATATATACAATATGGTTGTCCATCTGTATATTCATTCACGTTTCCTTTATCAAATGGATCTAGTGTAGCTTGTGACGGTACAGGAAGTATATCAATAAACGGCAAATCAATTCCAGGTTGTATTCTCCAATAGTTTTTATTATTGAACTTTAACTATTTTATATGTTAGATAAAGAATTAATATCTTCTATTCTAGGAATATCAAAAAATAAGTTAGATGAAATGATTAAGGAAAAAATAGATCAATATAAAAATTTGATTGATGAAGAAACAGCAATTTTATTAATATTAAAAGAAAAAGGATTATCATTAGAAGATATATATAATATAAAAGTAAAAAATATTTATCCTGGAATGAAAATAAAGGAAATAAAATTAAAGATCGGAAAAATATTATTAAAAAAGGATAATATTATAATATTAGAAGCTGGAGATGAAACAGGAAAAATAAAATTAATAATAAAGAACAAAAATTGGAAAAGAAAAGAGAATATTTTAGAAGAAGGAAAAAATATTTTAGTAAGGAATGGGGTTGTTTTAAATAATTTCTTTTTAGCAATATTTGTTAATAATATAAATTTAGTAAACGAAATAAATGAAAATATAGAATTAAATGATAATTTTATTTCATATAGATATATAAAATTAATAGGAGAAAAAGAGGATAATTACATTGTATTAACAGATAATTTCACAGTATTATATTTAGATAAAAATATACAGATTGAAAAAGATAAAACATATTCAATAAAATTTTATAATAAAAAACCAATAGAAATAATAGAACTAAAATCCTATTAAACTAATTAATTTATCAGGATTGTTATAATATAGATTCATTATTTCTCCTATTTGTCTGTAATTTCTTATATTATTTTCTAATAAATATTCTAATACTCTTATCTTAAACTTAAAGTTTGTCTCTATATCATTTTTATCCCAATTTCTTATTTCTGCAATTTTCTTTAATACATAACTATTTTTAACAATATATGAATCATCTCTGGGATCCCATTGATAAGAAATAATTCTATCAACATCGTTCTTCTTCTTATTAAAACCCATTATTTCATATATTTTATCTACTCTCCTTACATATTTTCCTTTATATCTTATTCTTTTCAAAAATATAACTGAATCCAATACTTCTAATAATGATGGAGGTAAACTTATTGGAGGGGATAACAATCTATCAATCAATGCTTCAAAACTTTCTGCATGTATTGTTCCTAAACCAGCATGACCTGTAGCCATTGCCTGGAATAAAATATATGCTTCTTCTCCTCTAACTTCTCCAACAATTATATAATCTGGTCTTTGCCTCAACGCAGCTTTTAATAAGTCAAACATTGTAACTTCTCCATATCTATTTGGACCATATCCAGGTCTTGCAACTTCTTGTAACCAGTTTGGATGAGGCAATCTTAATTCTGCAGTATCTTCAATTGAAATTATTTTCTTCTCTGGTTTTATAAAAAGAGAAATAGCATTTAAGAAAGAAGTCTTACCTGTAGCAGTTCCTCCTGAAACTAATATAGATTTACCTTCTTCAACAAGAGTCCATAAATATGCTAACATATTGAAATCTACAGTTCCATACAATAATAAATCTATTGGAGTAAATGGATCTTCTGTAAATTTTCTAATTGTAAATGAAGAACCTTTTCTTGATATATCTTTTCCATATGTTATTTGAATTCTTGAACCATCTGGTAATGCAGCATCTAATAATGGATTTGAAACAGAAACAATTCTTCCAGTTCTTATAGACAATTTTATTACAAAATTATCTAATTCTTCATCAGAATTAAATTGTAAATTTGTTTTAATTTCCCCAATAATTGGATTTCTATGGAATATATATATTGGAGAATTTGAACCATTACATGATATATCTTCAATTAAAGGATCATTCATTAAAGGATCTATAATACCATATCCAATTGTATCTTTTATAATATAGTATAAAATATAGGGTAACCTACTTTTATCTATTTTATATCCCTTTTCCTTTATTATTTTCATTACCTCATCAATTATATAATCTTTAATTTTCTCAAAATTCTTTTCCAATCCTGTTGGCATTTCTACTCTCTTTATTAATGTATCAAGAATGTCATTTATTATCCTTTTTTCATTTTCTGTTATAATAGGTTCTATTACATGATATACTAATTCTCCATATTTTTCGTCCCATGAAATATCTGCATATGCAAATATATATTCTTTTCCAAATATTTTCATTCTTGTTAATGGATATTTAAATTGATTTTCATTTTCGTTTTTTCCATATAATTCTATAAAAAACTTTAATTTATCTTTTTCAGTTATTTTTTTCTGAGAAGATACAGGAATTTCTAATAAAGATACTTCTTCTTTCTTAACTTTTTTTCTTTTCTTTTTTGTTTCTTCTTTTATAGGAGGTACAAAATTTATAGGACTATAAGAAGGAACACCAAAGTATTTTATATTTATATTCTTCTCTTTTAATTTTTCTTTTATCTCAATTTTTTTTCTTACAACATCCAATATATTATCTATAAAATCATAAATATCACTCATATAATTAGGAAATACATTGAAAAATATAAATATTAAGAAACAAAAATCCTAGAAATATTTGATGTATTAGAATAAACTATAAAAAATGAATTCTGCTTAACACCAAAAATAGGAATAAAAAAAGGATTATTATTAAATGTTAATACATTGACCAAACTTCCATATTGAACATATACTTCTTTACCAATAGCTGAAATATAAGAATTGTATTCTTGAGACATTGGACAATATAACGAAGAATGATATAAATAAGCATAATTTATACAAAAATCTGCATTATTAGATAAATAATTTATTACAAATTTATTATAATTATTTGAATTCGTTAAAAATCTAAAATATGAAATTAAAAATTGTGACGTAAAAAACAAAATTAGCGTTATCAATACTATTTCTACAGCATTTACAGGCATTATGTTAAAGATGCATCAACATAGATATATACTAACTGATTACAAACAGTAGAGTTTGGATTATTTATTATATTTAATCCACCATATTGTAAATTAACATTTAAATTAGCTCCAGATTGTGACGTATAACCAACATTTCCTGTTGGTTTTATAATAATCCATGTACATTGACCTGTTTGTGGATTATAGATTGGCCTACATTCTATTTGATAATTAATTATATTATTTGTTTGGGATGCTACTAGTAAACAAGCAGGATATAATGATGAACCAGCAATACCTGTATTAAATAGTGGTATAAATTGTATAGTGCCTCCACTTACTCTTATGTTAAATACGAAATACTGAGTTATAATATCATTAGCATTCGATAAAGGTAATATCAATGTATTATTATTTACATCTGTAATATTTATGTTTGTGGAATTTGCTGAAGCATATAATCCAGGTATTCCACATAAATTTGTCTGATTTCCGACAGTTAGAGTATTATTTACTGTACATGGAATATATATATTAAAGTTCAAAGGTATTGCTGGAATATTTGGATTATAATATAATACGGGTGATTGAAAAGAATACTGAATCAAATTATTATAAATATTTATAGAACCAGAAGGTAAAGATAATGATAATGTTCGACTTCCTTTATTTTCTCCAACATTCTGAATAGCATTAGCTAAAGATGATAATTGACTTTGTATACTATCTATAGTTGACCTAATTTGAGATTTCTGAAGAATAGGTATTCCCCATTCATATACACCAACTGATACTCCAACAATAATCAAACCCAAAAGCAAATAACTAATGAGATTTGACTGAAGTTTCATATTATTATATTTAGTCTATAAATTTATTAAATTTTGTTTATTCCATAATTCCTATTATATGTTTGAGATTGATAACCTGTATATTTGTTTGAATTATTTTGTTGATTTTTCAAATCTTCAAGTTGTTTTTTTAAATTATCAAACATTTCTGCTACTTTTAGATTTGCTTTTTCTAAATTTTCTAATCTTTTTGTTAATTCTTCATTCGCTTCTTTTCCTTCTTTAGATTCTCTTGGTCTTGTTAATGCCGCTTCTTTAAATATATCAAATAAGTCTTTTAACTCCTTATATAAATTATTAGATACAACAATTAATTCAGAAATCTTTGCCTGTAAATCTATATTACTTCTAACTAAAGAGTTTATAATTTCTTTATAAAAATTAACATCTATATTTCCTTGAGTATAAATATTTTGCACTTCTTTTTTTACAACATTATTATCTATAGGTAAATTAATTTGACTCTTTATTTCTTCGATATTGTTTTTTAGTTCTGATTTTAATGCCTTTAAATCGTTTTTTAAATTTTCTATTTCTTGCGTTAATTTTTCAATTGGATCAGTAGATATTATTTCATATGAAGGCATAAAAATATTAGGAACTCTGAAATTTATAAATTTAAAAAAGAAAAACTATTCTTCTGTTTCTTCGCTTTCTCCTTCCCTTGATGATATTCCTTCAGATGTCTTACCTATTGCAGCTATAACATCATCTATCTTCAATATCATTGCTGCTGCTTCTGTAGCAGATTTTATTGCCTGTATTGTTATATTTGCTGGTTCTATTACATTCTTCTCCCACATATCAGCAATTTTTCCTTCTATTGCATCTATACCATACCATTTCTTTCCTTGCTCATGTACAGCTCTTAGTTGCGTCATTGCTTCAATTGTATCCATTCCTGCATTTTCTGCTAATGCTGCTGGAATAGATTCTAATGCATCTGCAAATGCTAACATTGCCATTTGTATCTTTGACGATTCTCTTTTTGCCTCTTTTCTTATTCCTTCTGCCAATTCAATTTCTATTGCTCCTCCTCCTGCAATAACTTTTCCATATTTTATTACTGTTGCTACATCTCTTATTGCATCATTTACTGATCTTTCTATTTCATCTGCTACATGTTCTGATCCTGCTCTAATTAAAATTGTTACTGCCTTTGGATTCTTGCATCCAGTTACAAATATCATATTTTCATCTGCAACTTTTCTTTCTTCTATTAGTTCTGCTTCTCCCAAATCATTTGATGATAATTCATCAATTGAGTTTACAATCTTTGCTCCAGTTGCTTTTGCTAATTTTTCCATATCTGATTTCTTTACCCTTCTTACTGCCAATATTCCATATTTTGCTAAATAATATGCAGCTAAATCATCAACTCCTTTTTGTACAAATACAACATTTGCTCCTACTTGTTTTATTTTATCTACCATTTTCTTTAGCATTTCTTTTTCTTTGCTTAAGAACTGCTCTAATTGATCTGGTGTAGATATATTTATTCTTGCATCTGTTTCTGTTTCTTTTATTTCTATTGCATCTCCTATCAATGCAATCTTTGCTTTTGATACTATTTTTGGCATTTCACCATGCATTCTTTCTTTATCTATTACAATTCCATCAATTAATTCTGTTTCTTCAACTCCTCCTCCAATTTTCTTTTCAATTTTTAATGAATCCAAATCTACAATTATTTTCTTTTCATTATCTGATAATGTCACAATTTCTGTAACTTTTTTTACAGCATTTACAACTATTTTTGCTAGTTTATCTGCATATATAGATGCTAATTTTGATGATAAAGCAGATTTTGCAATTTTTATTAATATTTCTTCATCATCTAATGATACATTTACTGCTAATTGATTTATTAACTTTTCAGCAATATTCGCAGCTTTATTATATCCTTCAATAATAACTGTTGGATGTATATTTTTATCTAATAATTCTCCTGCTCTCTTTAATAATTCTCCAGCTAATACTGTAGATCTCTTTGTTCCATCTCCTACTTCCTTATCTTGTGTTTTTGCAATTTCAATTATTAATTTTGCAGCAGGATGTTCTACATGCATTTGATCTAAAATTGTAGCTCCATCATTTGTTACAACAATATCACCTAATTCGTCTACTAGCATTTTATCCATTCCTCTTGGACCTAAAGATGTTTTTAATATTTCAGATACAATTACTGCTGCCATAATGTTTGATCTCATTGCTTCTCTACCCATTTCTCTCGCATATTTTTCTGGAGATAATACAACAGGATATAATGTCTTTTTATCTTCAGCCATAAATATATATAATAGATAAAGCTTATAAATATTCAAAAAATTAGTTTGATTTAATTTCCTTTTTTCTTTTTTTCTATTATTTTAATTATTCCTTCAACTATTTTATTTATATCCTCCAGATTATTATTAAAAAATACATAATATTCTTTATTTTCATTTTCTATCTCATCTTCTATTACTTCTAAGTTCATAGACCATATATTCTCAAATATTTTATGATATGGATAATTCCTATTTTTTAATCTTTCATGAATTATATTTGGATCTGCTTTTATTACTATACATATATCACATTTATCATATAAATGAGAAAAATTCCCATCAATTATTATATCAGTATTTTCTTTACTTTTTATATATTCATCTATTTTTCCAAATAATTTATTTTCATCAACAATATATGTTTGATATACATCATCATATTCTTCATACAATTTATTTTTAATAACAAAGTCTGATATATCAATTAATTCTGCATTAATTCTCTTAGATAATTCTTTTGCAATAGTACTTTTTCCAGAACCTGGTATTCCTGTTATGCAAATTATCACTTTTTTCTTACTACAAATTCCGTCTTATCATTATTATATAAACTCTTCCTGTTTATTGCAACCATCTGTATTGCAAACAAAGTACTTAATAATCCCTCAAAATAACCTTCATTGAAATATTCTTTTATTTCAATATCTTTTTCTTTTAATAAATCTTCTATATCTTTTAATATTTGAGCTTCTATTGAAGAAGAAAATGTTATTACAAAATCTAAAGATTTCAAATCAATAAATATGTCTTCTATTTTTCCAAATCCCATTTTCTCATGCAATTTTATTATTTCTCCTAATGTATCTTCATTCAATATTCTTTCTACACCAGAATACATTTTATATGTTGTTGCCATTAATATTCCATATCTTTTTCCAATATCTCTAACAAAATTAATATTATTTATATCTAAAGATTGCAAATATATTACTTGGAATATTTCTGATGGTAATATAATAAATTTTATATCGGCTACAGTTAAAAATCCATTTTTATCTTGTCTAATTAATCTTGTTAATATAGTATCTCCATGTATCATTTCCATAAATCCTACATCTTCATTAATATACCATACTTTTGCTTTTCCAACAACCCTATAATTTAAATATCCCCTCTCTTTTAATATTTCTAAATGTTTTGATAAAGTAATCCTATTTATTTTTGATATTTTTGATAATTCAGAAATAGTTAAACCATAATTATGTTGTCTCAATATATTCAATAGCTTTTCCTCTATTTCATTCATTATTATTTTTACATTTACAAAATTTATATATATTATGCAAAAAAATAAATTATGAAAAAATTGAAAATAGAAGATATAATAACTATTAGTGCTATATTTGCAATAATTTTTTACCTTCTATTTAAAGGTTATATATCTTCAAGCACCAACAACAACAAATTATATATATATAAAAATAATGAGAATATAACAATTGCAAGTCCATATTCTATACAGCAATTATCTTTTATTCCAATAATATCAAATGTTAGTTTATATGAAGAAGAAAAGAACTATAAATATTATTTATTAATTTATGATCCAACATTATCTGGTTATTATAATTCAGAGATCTTATATATATATTTAAAGATACCATATCTAATTCCTATTTGTTCATATTATTATCCTAGTCCTGGATGCAAATATTTTTTCGAAAATAATAGTATTACAAATGATTATATATATTTATATTCTTCTTCAAACTATGGATATAATTATACATTTATTTTACCAGAAAACCAAACCTTACTATTATACATAGTCTCAACTAATAATAAATATGGAATCATTGTAGAAAATAATACTATATATATTTTAAGTAATAATAGTGAAATAGCCGAAGAAGTAGCCACAAAATTTGTTCTATATTGGTATGGAATTATCAATAGTTAAAGCAATATTAAATTATCAATTTGGCAATAATGTTGGGAATAAAGTAATAGAAAAATATAAGGATAAAATTGAAATAGAAAAAAGTAAAAAAACTGGAAGAATAAGAAGAACCTATATAGATAAAAAATTATTTGGAACAATAGAACCAACAACTGGATTTATAATACCAACAAAATTTGGAGGAGAAATAATAAAAGAATTTTTAGAATTTCCAAAATATAGAGTTGTTATAGAAGATGAAGCAGTAAAATTTGTAAAAGAAGGGAAATCTGTATTTAATAAATTTGTGAAATTTATAGATGAAAATATATTACCTAGGGATATTGTATTAGTTGTTGATAAAAATGATAATTTAATAGCAATCGGTGAAAGTATATTATCTGGAAAAGAAATAAAGGATTTTAAGATTGGAGTAGCTGTAAAAATAAAAAATGTTTGAATATATAATAAGAAAATATTTTTCAAAGATAATTAAAGAAGAAAAAAATAATAAGATATTAAGAAAAGAATTAATAATTTCTATATTTTTCTTAAATATGATTATTTATTCAATTCCTCTTTTCTTGTTTAGTTATTATTATATTGTTTTACCAAATTCTTTTCTAATAGATTATTCAAGATTTATTTCATATATATTAAATATTTCTGGAATAAAATTTCAGCTTGAGAAGAATATATTTTACATAAAAGGAATATCCTTTATAATAGATCAGGAATGTAGTGGTTTTAAATCATTGTTTGGAATGTTTTCACTTATTTTTTCAACTCCTATATTAAATATAAAGAAAAAGATAAAATATTTTCTTATTTTTGGGCCATTATCATATGTAATTGATATATTTAGACTATGGACCTTATTTTATTTTTATTATTTCTTTTCTATTGATCCATTTTTTATACATAATGTACTTTGGGAAATATTTACAACAGTTTTTCTAATAGTTTTTTGGTTAATATTTTTATTAAAAAATAAAAAAGAATTATCCGTCTAATTCATCTAAAATTTTTTTAATATTTTCATATAATTCTTTGCTTATCTTTTCAATAAATATGATTCTTTTATCTTTTATATAAAATCTAACATAATCGCCTGCATTTAAATTGTTCATATCTTCTGTTTTATCAAATGAATATTCTTTTCCATTTATTTCTATAAATATTTTATCTTTTCCAATATTTTTTACTTTACCATATATAATTCCTTCTTCAATATATTCAAATGATTCATACATAAAATAATATTAAGATTAAATAATATAAGCCTCTATTACTGCTGCGATAAATATAAATAATATTGATAAAACAAATAGGGCTAAAGAATCTGACAAAATATTTTCCAATGTTTCTTTATCTAATCCTTTAATAAATGCCATTGATAATATATTTCCAGATAATGCTGCTAGGAAATATCCTAAAAATTCTAATAAACCATGTGGTAACATTTCTGATAAACTTAGAAATGGATAAAATATATATTTATAAAATATGTTTGTTGTATTTATTTCTGTAGCTTTTAATCCTAAAAATACTCCAATTATTGATGAATTCCACAATAATAAATATATTGCACCTGCTCCAAATATTATGGAAAATGAAAAGAATAAAAGTAGGACAGTCATATTATTAAATAGTATATATGTAAACAATTTATTTGTACTTATAATTTGTCCATAACTTAATGCCAGTACATGCATTCTTATATCTCCTATTGCTTGTAATTGAGGATAAAATAATGAATAATTCATAAGATAAGAAATATAAAAACCAAATATTGAGGCAAAGAATATAATAAATGATGCTAGAAAATAATCTTTATATCTATAAAATATATTCTTTTTTAATTTTATTTTTTCAGCTATTTTTTCATCTTTTTCTATTAATTTATTATATATTTGCACTAAAGGAACCAAAGAAAGTGCAATAACCAATATGCCCCCATATGAACCAGATTTTAATGATAATAATGTTGCAAATATTACTGTAAAAAAAGTTATAATAAATAATATCCATGGATTATATTTTATTTTTTCAATTAATATATCATACATAATAAAAATTCCTCTTCTAACTTATTTAAATTTGATGGTATTATAATACATATAGGAGGTTCCACATCAATTTCCATTAATTCTTTTATTGTTTTATAATATATTTTCTCTCCACTTCTATTTATCTTAGAACATAAAATTATCTTAAAATTTTCATTAAATATCTTTTCTTCTCTTTTATCTATTTCTAATAATCTTTTTAATGCTTCCTTATGATCTAAAAATTTATTATTTTTCGGATCTAAATCTAATAAAACTAAAGTATGCAAATTATTTTTATAATTTTTTACTATATATTCATAAAAATCTTCAGATTGGTGAAATGGAATTGAAACTGTTCTACCAAACTTATATAAAAATAATCCCAGTTTTCCAATTTCATCAAATATTGAAGGACCATTAATTATTTTATAATCAATCTTGTTTTCTTTACATAATTTAATAAAATAAGTATGAGTTGTAGCAAATAAAGGATTACCAGATACAATTAATATAATTTTTTTATTTTTATTCTCCAATATTATTTTTTCTAATTCATTTTCTACAAAATTTCTATCAACAAGTTTAATATTTTTGTTTATTTTCTTTAAATATTCTATTATTTCATTATCTATAAAATTTGTATAATATTCTAGAAAAATAAAATCTGCATCTTTTATTTCTTCAATTAAACCAATAGGAATTTCTTCTTTATTTTGCCCAACTCCAGCTAATATAAACATTATATATTAAAGAACTCTTTAATTGTTTTTTCTTTTGAAACATTTCCAAATGTCTGATCAATTTTCTCTTTTAATGCTTTTAAACTTGATTGAGTATATTCATCCAATTTTAATCTTTCTGCTAACCATAAACTTGGTTCCAAATATTTTACGACACTACCTTGATGTACAGTCATTATTATCCTTCCACCACATTTTGGACATTTTCCAGATAATGGTATCCTTCTATATTTTGTATTACATTTTACGCATCTAAATTCTTGTTCAGAGAATTTTCTTAAATTCCCTTTTATATCTCTTGAAAAATGTAAATTTATTACTAAACTTGCTACTGTAGATGGATCTACAGATCTTAACATTTTTGCTAGTTTTAATTCAAAGTTTAATTTTTCTAACATTTCTCCTAAAGATTTATATGCAGATATTTTATTTCCTTCTTTGCTTATAGAATCTATATCATGCATAAATCCCCAATTTGTATATTCATTTTCTTTTCCAATTCTTTCTTTAAATATTTGTATCTTTACAGAATCTGGAGACTTATATTGCAATGTTGATTCATAAAATTCTAATGGATAATTCCATACGGTATCATAATTATGTACTTCATCATCTACTTCCATTCCCCTCAATTTTAATGTAATTGTTAATGGAGCATCCATTGTTCCTCCTCTTTTATTTGGTAAATATTCTTTTGAGAAATTTAATAATGCATCTAATAATAATATAAATCCTCCCTCATCTCCATCGCAATTCCTTCTAATTCCTGCATGCATTAGTGGATGCATTAATAATGCTTGAGTTCTTGTAAATCCGATTATTCTTCCAATGACTCCTGCAGATGTATGAGGAGCTAAAACAATTATTAAATGACCAACCAAATCTTCAGGTTTATTTGCATTATAATATTTTGGCAAATTATATAATTTTTCTAATTCCTCATCTACAAATTTTGCGGCATTAATTAATGTTATTAAAAATCCATCTTTCTTTATTTTCCCTCCTTTTTTCAATGGTCCAATAGTTGGCAAAATTACATCCTGTGGTTTTAATTCTAATATTTGATCTTCATTTTCTAATGGTTTTCCAAATATATCATGAGTATATCCCATTTCTCTTAATTTTTCAATTGATACATATACCAAATCTTTTGGTTTAAAGTATGTTATTGGAACTTCTATTGCATCAAATCTTATTGTTCCATCTCTAAATACAAATAAATTATATTTTGCCCTTAGAATTCCTTTTTCTAATCTTTCAGGTTGTTTTGTACCAGAAGACAATCCTACAGGACCTTTTATTACCTTTGGTAGTTGAGAAGGATCTAGATTTAAATTTCTTAATGAGGTCTCTAAATATTCTTTTACATTTAATAAAATTTTTCTATATGGTTTTCCATTATTTTCTATATATTTTGTTTCTGAACCACAAAACATACATTTTTTATATGGTACAAATTTTCTACATTTTGGACAATAATAAGATTTCACTTCTACTTCAACTGTTCCACTATTATTTAATGCCTCCAATAAATTTCTCGTTCTACCACTTTCCCTTCCAACAGGAAATAAAATCATAACAGATCCCTTCATCTCCCTTATTTTTGCTTTTTCTGGTCTTCCAGCTCTTAATCCAATATATGTTCCAGCCTTATCTCTAATAATTATTGGAGAAACTTTATTTATTAATTCAAATCCATTTTTTTCATTATTTATTTGAGGTATATTCTCAAAATATCCTAATTGAATATATAATGATGCAGAATCTAGATATTCTATTATTATTTTATTATTTTCAATTTTATGTAATACTAATAATTCTTCTAAGATCCTTTTAACATTTTCATCATAATTTATTTCAATTCTTTTTGCAATTCTAAATTCTTTATCTCCAATATTTATTTTTTCATAATCTACTTTAGAATTTTCTTTCAAATATTTTATTAAATAAAGAAAATCTTCTGAAGAGATATCCTTCCAGAAATATAAATATCTTGGATGTAATGGAACATTTAATAGATATGATATTTTTAATGCTTCAATAAATTCTGGTTTATATCTTAATGGTTCTCTTATATATTTTTCTAATTTTTCTTTTTCTATATTTAAATATTCTGATAATTTTTCTATTCCAATTATTTCAAATAATTTTCTCGGTTTAAACATATCAAACTTTATTTCAAAATCTTTTATTTTTTCATGAGCATTTTTTCCAAATTCTAAAATCCACCATTCTTCACAATATCCTGCAGGAACTAATGGATGACCATTATCTAAAAAATCTCCATAATTAAATAATATATCTCCTAAAAACAATATTTTATCAACTAAACTTTTTTCAACTAATTCTATTGCTGTTTTTTCATCTTCTACTCTTATTACAGATCCGTCTTTTAATCTTACAACAGGAGGTTCTAATGTATCAGAAAATGAAATTGCAGATGCTTTTCCAGGTCTTTCTACTACTACCTGTGTTCCCCATGCTAGAAAACTATATGTTAAAATTGAAGCAGCTGGATGAATAGATGATCCCTCATGACCATTTGTTCTAGATTTTCCATATCTCAATCTAAATCCACCTTTAGCAGATGGTAATGCAAAAATTGGTCTACCAGCAGTTAACTGGGATAAGTATTTTGCATTTGGTTTTATAATTTCAGATGCAGAACTTGATCCACCATATATTTTTTCTTGTAATTTCTTTAATTCTTCTAACCATTTCCAATCCTCTAATCCAAAATCTTTAGCAATAGAAGACAATTTCTTCCATATTTTTCCAGCTTTTTGACATAATCCTTCTGCCAAAACTAATATTGCTCCTCCTCTTATATAATTCGTTTCTATCCTTGGTAGATCTTTATACGCAGATACCTCTTCCATTATTGTAGGCTCTCCATTTATTTCTACAGGCAAATGTCTCACTAAAAATTCTATTTCTTCCTTTGTTGGTGTATATTGTAAATGTGCTGCTCTTTTGTAATCATATGTTTCTACAGCATACCTTTCTACTTCATCCTGATCAGGATCCCAACTTTCATATCCAAATCTTCTTCTTAAGAAATCTGCAATTATTACAGAAAATGCCTGGGGAGTACCACCTGCAGATCTAACAGGTCCTGCATAATATATTGAAATATATTCTTTTCCATCTCTTCTTTTCTTTGCTTTTACTTCAATAATTCCTTCTGTAGGTGCAGCTACAACTCCCAAAGTATGATATGCAAAACCAGCCCTTAATCCAAGATCTATTGCTTTTATTTTATTTTTTGTTTTATTATATATCTCATCTGCAACATATTCGGAAATTTTTAATATTGTAGAAAAAGTTAATGGTTGATATTTTTGTTCTATTTCCTTTATTTTTTGAGATAAATTTATTTCTTTGATAATTGGATCTATTGTAGCTAATAAATTTACAACTCTTTCAGACATATCTTCAGAAATTGGTATTTCTATATCATCAGAAGGATCTAATCCCAAAGATCTAGCTTTTTTAGCAATCTCATAAGCTTCTAATGTTTTTTTCTTGATCTCATCAAAATAATCATCTATTTCACTCATATTATATTTTTTATCAATATATTTTTATATTTGAGAGCCCACTTATATTAAATGAGTAATAAATATAAAATAGGATATTATTATGAAAGAAAAGTTAAGAAAATATTAGAAAAAGATGGATATGATGCATGGAGAACCCCAGGTTCTCATTCTCCTATAGATATTATTGCAATAAATGAGAAAGGAGAAATAAAATTAATACAAGTAAAAAAGAATAAAAAAGAAATAGATATAAAAAATATAGACTATATTGATCTTCATGAATTATATAATCTTTCTAAAAAATATAAAGATACTAAAAATGTAGAAATTGAATTATGGATATTTACAAATGATAAATTAAAAATATATAAAAAAGAAGACCTATTAAAATTAAAAGATATTATTTCTTTATAATAATAAAATACTCATATGGAATATCAAATTCTTTAACAATTTTATATTTTAATTTATAAGTAACAAATCTTTTTATTTTATATCTCCAAGCTAATCCCAAGTTTCTTTTCCTTCCAATACTTTTTTGTGGAAAAGATATTATTAAATAATCAAAATCTAAATTTGCAATTAAATTTCTTGGAGCATAATAATTATATTTTTCTAATAAAGGAAATATTTTCCAGAAGAAAATATATTGATAATGATCAAAAATTCTTTTATCTGGATCCAATAAATCTATTAACCATCCCTCATTTTCAATTCCAATTTCCTTCAATATTCTATAATTTATATCTAATATCTTTTCAGAAATGTCTACATAAATATATTTTTTAGGCTTTTTTTCTGAAAAATAAATTGAAATAGGATTTAATCCAGATGCTAGATCTAATATTGTTTCTGGATCTTCAATAAAAATGCTATTATATATTTCTTTATAGAAATTTAATCTTTCTGCAGTTGATCTTGATAACATTAGTAACTGTATTATCTTTTCTTCCAAGCTTAACTCATCATTAAAAATAATTTTATCTATTTGTTTATCTTCTTTTGGAGTAAATAATCCATATATTTCATGCAATATTTTTCTTATTTCCTTAAAAAATAAATAAAATTCTTCATCATTTTTTAATTGTTTAATATTTTTTGCTTTTTTTATTTTTTCATACAAATATTTCCTTTTATTTAATTCATCTTTTATTATTTTTTCTATTACAATATCAGATACATTTCTTAATTCTTTTTTCCTTTTTATTTCATTTATTATCTCATATAGCTCCATATTATTTCATATTCTTTTCTTTTACATATTTTGCAATCTTTTGATTTTACCTTTAATTCTTCTAAGTTAAATCTATCTTTTATGTTAAAATGATATACTTTTCCTTTTTTATCTCCCCCTACATATTTTAAAAATAATCTTAACATAAGAGAAGATGCAAAAAATACTGCAGAAGGATCTACACCATTTGTATTACATGTTAAAACATCTTCTTTTCCTTGAAATATATCATAAAAACAAAATTCTTCAGGATTTATTAATCCTACAAATCCTTGATCCATTACTACAGATCCAAATATATATGGTTTACTTAAATAAATAGAAAATTCATTTAATAAATACTTTGTTTTAATATCATCTACACAATCAAAAAATATATCTGTATTAAATACTTCTTTTTTTATCTCTTTATATTTTTTTATTTCAACATTATTATCTATATTTCTTAATCTTTTTTCTAGCGCATCTATTTTTAGTTTTCCAATATCTTCTAATGTATAATTTTGTCTATTTAAATTTTTTTCTTCAACAATATCAAAATCCACAATTACTAATTTTTTTACTCCAACTCTTACTAAAAATTCTGATAACCATGATCCCAATCCTCCTACTCCAACTATTGTAACAGAAATATCCTGCATTTTTTTAACATTTTCAATTCCAAAAAATTTTATTTGAGAGATATATTTAGAAAAACTATCCATAATACCTGTTTTGGCTTTGTGTAGGCATACTTTTTCTAAATGTCTCTGCAAACATTTTATAGTAATTTTCCATTTCTTTTGTTATGGATGGTTTTACCTTTTCTAATGCTTCTCTAAAATCATCCACAGTTATTCTTATATCAATCTTTTCGATTTCTTTTAATGCTTCTTCTTCATTTTGATATTTTTCTTTTATTTTATTATACACTTTCCTCAAAGCATTTAATGCTGCTTCTTTTACTAATAATTCTAAATCTGCTCCACTATATCCTTCTGTCATTTTTGCTATTTCTTCTAAGTTTGTATCTGGTGCTAATGGAACATTTCTAGTATGTATTTTTAATATTTCTAATCTAGATTCATAATCTGGTGGAGGTATATATATTATTCTATCGAATCTTCCAGGTCTTAATAATGCTGGATCTAATATATCTGGTCTATTTGTTGCTGCAATTACAATTACATCACCTCTTGTTGTTATTCCATCCATTTCTGCTAATAATTGATTTACAATACTATCATATACCTCTGAATTATATCCTATACCCCTTCTAGGTGCAATTGCATCTATTTCATCAAAGAATATCACTGCAGGCGCTACTTGTTTTGCTTTTCTAAATATTTCTCTAATCATCTTTTCACTTTCTCCAAACCATTTTGAAAATATTTCTGGTCCTTTTATTGCAATAAAGTTTGCACCAATTTCTGTTGCAACTGCTTTTGCTAATAATGTTTTACCTGTACCTGGAGGACCATATAATAATATTCCTTTTGGAGGTTCTATTCCAATTTTTTCATATAATTTCCTATATTTTATTGGCCACTCTATTGCTTCTTTCAATTGTTGTTTTACTTCCTTTAATCCACCAATATCATCCCATCTTACCTTTGGCACTTCTACTAATACTTCTCTCATTGCTGAAGGTGGAACCAATTTTAGTGCTGACATAAAATCTTCTTCAGTAACTACCATTTTATCTAATATTTCTTGTGGTATCTTTCCCTCATATCTTTCAATTTCTGGTAATACTCTTCTTATGACATTCATTGCAGCTTCTTTTACTAAAGCTGCCAAATCTGCACCAACAAAACCATATGTAATTGATGCTAACTTCTTTAATAATTTATCTCTTTCTTCATCAGATAATAATGCATATTCCTCTTTTCCATTTTCTACAATTTTCTTTCCCAATGGAACATTTCTAGTATGTACTCTTAATATTTGATATCTTCCTTGCTCATTTGGTACAGGTACTTCTATTTCCCTATCGAATCTTCCAGGTCTTCTTAAAGCAGGATCTATTGCATCTTGTCTATTTGTTGCTGCAATTACAATTACTTTTCCTCTAGATTTCAATCCATCCATTAATGTTAATAATTGCGCAACAAGCCTTCTTTCAACTTCCCCCATTGCTTCATCTCTTTTTGGTGCAATTGCATCTATTTCATCTATAAATATTATTGCAGGAGCATTCTTGTTTGCTTCCTCAAATATATCTCTTAATCTTTTTTCAGATTCTCCAACATATTTTGATACAATTTCAGGTCCATTAATTGCAATAAAATATGCTCCACTTTCGTTTGCAACTGCTTTTGCTAATAATGTTTTACCTGTACCTGGAGGACCATATAATAATATTCCTTTTGGAGGTTCTATTCCCAATCTTTCAAATAACTCAGGATATTTTAATGGTAATTCTACTAATTCTCTTACTTTTTGTACAACTTCTTCCATATCTCCAATATCTTCATATGTTACTTCTGGTACTTCTCCTTTTGCTTCTACAGCATGAGGTAATATTTCTATCTCCGTATTTTCACCAATTGATACTGGACCTTTTGGTAAAGTATTTACAACATTAAATCTCAATTCATTAGAAAATCCCATTGAAAAGAATCCTTCAAAGAAGGTTATTTCTAATTCATCTAATAAATCAAATTTCCTTTTGTATACTGGTAATATTACAATACTATCTCCTTTTAATACAGCTCTTCCTACTAATAATCTTTGTATATAATTTAAATAACTTGGAGAAAATTGATATGTAACTCCTTTAACTGCTGGAGCTAATATAACTTTTTGAGCTTCTTTTACATTTGCTTTTCTTACAGAAACATATCCTCCCAATGTTGCACTAGCATTTTTTCTAATAATTCCATCCATTCTTATTATTCCCAAGCCATAATCTTGAGGAGGTAATAATTGGGCAATTGCTACTGTTTTTTTCTTTCCTTCAATCTCTACAACATCTCCAATTTTTATTCCTAACTCTTTCATTGCTTCAGCATCGATTCTAACAATTCCTCTATATAAATCATTTTGCATTGCTTCAGCAACTTTTAATTTTATCTCTTTTATTTCTTCTTTATTCTCATTAGAAGCCATATTATGGTATATTATAAATTCACCTTTTAAATATAAAGAAAGTAAAATTTAAATTGTTCAATATAATATTGTTTTTTATGGCATTAAATATTAGAAGAATATCTGAAACCGTAAGATCAAAAGTATATACAGAAGACGGATATTTCTTGGGAGAAGTAGAAGATGCAATAATCATGGGTAATAAAATTTATGGATGGAAAATAAAAGTATTGGATCTTGATTTAGCTAGAAGAGGAATAAAGGGAATTATAGCACCACATCAATTAATAAAAGCAATGGGACAAATCTGGATAGTATCTAGAGCTGTCTATTCTGTAAAATCATCAGAATCTGAGGAAAACGAAGAAAAAGAGGAGAAACCTGAAGAAAATAAGGAAGAAAATATAAAGGTTGAAAAAGTTGAATAATTTTTTTACCTATATGCTGTTGTATAGTGCTTTCTTGCTTTTGATGTAGGAGATTTCCTTTGTTCTTTTCTTCTTGGATCTGATTTTAACATATATGGATCATATTGAAGGAATAATAATTTTAATTTATCATCATTGAAATATTGTACTAATCCTTTTGCAATTGCAATTCTAGCTGCTTCTGCTTGTCCCATATATCCTCCTCCTATTACTTTTACCTTAATATTTACTTTTGAAACATATTCTTCTCCAGCTAAAACTAATGGTTCCATTATTCTTAATCTTGCTAAAAATGGTTCATACAAATGTAATAGTTTTGAATTAATCAATACTTTACCATTACCTTCTTTTATATATGCTTTTGCAATGGCTGTTTT
Organism: Nanopusillaceae archaeon; assembly: GCA_049974095.1. Taxonomy (GTDB): domain Archaea; phylum Nanobdellota; class Nanobdellia; order Nanobdellales; family Nanobdellaceae; genus Nanobdella. The sequence continues at coordinate 34,518 of JBMFJD010000003.1, forward strand.
TCTTTTTCCAGTAACAACTATTGTCATTTTATATCTTATTATATTAAGGTTTTAAAATTTTCCTCCAATTTGCCTTGATAGTTCCTCCAAATAATGATATTCTTTTACATTACCTTCTTTAATCCTATTCTCTATTAAACAATTCTCTATTTTCTCTAATTGTATATTTTTATATTCATCTGGTATTCCCAAAAATACTTTAACTCTCTTTAAAGCATTTCTACCCCTCCAATTCTTTGGTAGCATTCCCATTATTACCCTTCTAACAATTTTATCTGGTCTTTTTGGATAGAATGGTCCTTTTATCCAATCTCCTCTTTCATTTACTTTATGATTCCAATATTCTACCAAATAACTCCATTTTCCAGTTAATACTACTTTTTCTGCATTAAATATATACACCTCGTACCCTTCTAATGCATATTTCGCTGCATAAGATACTAATCTTCCCAAAATATGATTTTCTGCATCTATATATTTTTTACCAATAGACATCATATTATTATTTTTACATTTGTTCCTTTAGGATTTGCCTTTACTAATTCTTCTATACTAATAATTTTGCTTCCTACCTTTTCTACTTTTTCTTTTGCAGATTGAGAATATCTCCATACTGCAATTGTTATTTTTTTATTAAGTATTCCTGATGCTAATAATTTACCAGGAATTACAATTACATCTCCGTCTTTTGTATATTTTTGTAATTTTCCTAAATTAACTTCAATTCTTTTTCTAGTTGGTTTATTTAATAATTCGGCTACATATATCCAAATATTAGCATTATTTTTTCTACCTTCTTTCTTTAACATATGAATTAATTTCCTGAGGTAAATATTAGTGGGTCCTGTCCTTTTTACCATTTTTCATAACTTATAGAAAATATTTTAAAAATTATTGCTTAAAATCTTTAGAAATCAAAGATTGAGTAGCACCTTCTTCTCCAACATATTTTGATCCTTTTCTTTTATCATATGGTATCTCTACAGGCTCTGTTTCAAAGAATACAATTTGTGCAGTTTTTGTTTTAGGATATAATTTTATTGGTATTTTATTTACATTTATTATTTCTAATGTTAAATTTCCTTTATATCCAGGATCCACATAACCTGCAGAAGTATGAACTAATAAACCCAATCTACCAATAGAAGATCTTCCATGCATTTGTCCAACAATATTATCTGGTAATTCTATATATTCATATACAGATGCCAAAATAAATTCACCAGGATGAATTATTATTGGAATACTATCATTTTTTATAATATATAAATCTGAATATTTTCCTACATGAATTATATAGTTTTCTGTATCAATTCTCGTATATATATCTTCCTCATAATCTTTTATATCTATCGCTTCCATTTCCAATGATTTAAATACTCTAAATTTATATCCTAACCTAATATCTAAAGAAGAAGGCCCTACTAAATTTTCATCAAATGGCTCTACAACTATTTTTCTGCTTTTTATATATTCTTTAATTTTTTTATCATTTAGAATCATAATAGAATAATGTATGACTATATTATAAATTTAATTAAAGAGATAGATTTCCAATTTTGGTGGCCAGTAGATTTAAAATATCATAGTAAAAATAATGGAGACTGGAGAGTAGAAATAATAATTGGTGCTATATTAACACAAAATACAAAATGGGATTTTGTAGAGAAAAATCTAATATATTTAAAAAATAAAGGATTTATATTCAGATTAGAAAATATAAAAAATTTAAATTATGAAGATATAAAAGTCCCTTTTAGAATTAGAAAATTAGACACATTAAAAGAATTATCAGAATTTATATTAAATAATTATAAAAGTTTAGATGATTTTTCCAAAAATGATTTATATAAAATTAGGAAAGAATTATTGGAAATAAAAGGAATTGGAAGAGAAACTGCAGATGCAATAATATTATATTCTCTAGAAAAACCAATTTTTGTAGTAGATTATTATACAAAGCTATTTCTAAATAAATTTATTGACTATGACAAATTAAGAATAGAAATAGAAGAATTTATAAAAAATAATATAGAAAAAATAGAAAAAATATTCTTAGAAAAATTGAAAAAATATAAAAGAGAATATTATCCATTTTTATCAGTTTTTAATCTATTGGATAATATTGATGTTAATAAAAAGCTTGTTATAATATATAAAGAATTACATGCAATGATTGATATAAAAATGAAAAGTTTAAAGTAGTTTTTAATATTAATAAAAAATGGTAAATATAAATAATTTTGAAAGGGCTTCTGAATTATTAAAGAATAGGATAACTATAAAAGATCTAGAAAAAATAGAATATGAAAAAGAAGTAATATTAGCTGGTTGGATAATAAATATAAAAACAATTGGAAATATAGCCTTTGTCATATTAAGAGATAAAAGTGGTGATGCACAAATTACATTAAAGAAAGAAATTTTAGGAGATTTAGATTTTATTAAAGATTTATCATTACATACATTTATTGTTGTAAAAGGAAAATATATAAAAGGAATTGCAAAAAAATATAAAGAAGTAATTGGAGAAGAAATATATTTATTAGGAGAGACTGCAGATAGATTACCAATAGATGAAAAATCAATATTTGAAAAAAGATTAAATTATAGATGGATAGATTTGAGAGATCCATCAAAATCTTTAATAATTACATTAGCATCTGAATTCGTAAAATATGTTAGAGAATTTTTATATCAAAATAATTTTATTGAGATATTTTCACCAAAAATAATAAGTACTGCAACAGAAGGAGGAGCAGAAGTATTTGAAATAAAATATTTCGATAAAAAAGCATATTTGGCACAATCTCCTCAATTTTATAAACAAATGGCAATATGTTCTGGATTTGAAAAGGTATTTGAAATTGCACCAGCATTTAGGGCAGAACCATCTTTTACTTCAAGACATCTAACAGAATTTACATCATTTGATGTAGAGGTAGGATATATATCTTCTCACCATGATATAATGGATTTAGAAGAGAATTTATTGAAATATGTAATGAAAAAATTAAAAGAAAATTGGGAAGATGAAATAAAAAAATATTATAATGTAGAAATAATAATACCAAACAATATACCTAGAATAAAAATGGAGGAAGTATATGAAATTATTGGAAAAAATAATATAAAAGAAAATGGAGATATAACTTCTGAAGGAGAAAAAATTTTAGGAGAATATGTTAAAAAAGAATATAATTCTGAATTTGTTTTTATTATTGATTGGCCATGGACTGCAAGACCATTTTATCATATGAAAGGAGAACCAATGAAAAATGGAACAATTACAACAAAAAGTTTTGATTTATTATATAAAGGATTAGAAATTACTACAGGTTCTCAAAGAGAACATAGGTATTCTATATTATTACAGCAAATAAAAGAGAAAGGATTAAATCCTGAAAACTTTAAATATTATTTAGAATTCTTTAGATATGGAGCACCACCAATGGGTGGATTTGGATCTGGAATTTCAAGATTTATTAAACAATTATTAAATATTGAAAATGTAAAAGAAGCAGTATTATTACCAAGAGATCCAAATAGATTGGAACCATGACGGAATTTTATATTATATTTGTAGAACCAGAATCTGAAGATAATATTGGAGCATTGGGAAGAGTAATGGCAAATTTTGGATTTAAAAATTTAATATTAGTACATCCATTAGTAAACCCATTTTCCGAAAAAGTAAAAATTGTTGCAAGAGATAAAGGATGGGAAATAATTAAAAATGCAAAAATATATAATGATTTAAAGGAAGTAATAGACTTATTTGATATAAATTATGGAACTACTGGCGTTTCTTCTAAAAAAGCAAATGAAATATTAAGAAACCCTATAACTCCAAGAGAATTAGGAGAAAAAATATGGAAATATGAGGAAAAAATAGGCATATTTTTTGGAAGAGAATCTAGGGGATTCACAAATGAGGAATTGGATTTATTTGATTCAATAATAACAATACCTGCTGATGAAGAATACCCTATAATGAATATAACACATGCTGCTGCAATAATTTTATATGAAATTTTTATAACAAAAAATAATCCAATTAGGAAAACATTTAAGTTAATAAATAATGAAGAAAAGAAAATATTATATAAAAGTTTTAAAGAATGGGTAGATCTATTACCTACATTCGATTATAGAAAACCCGTAATTTATAGAGCATTAAGAAATTTAATTGGAAAATCTTTGATAACAAAAAGAGAATATTCGATATTAATGGGAATATTAAGATTGACAAAAGAAAAAATAAAAAATAATTAATCTTTTATAAAATTCAAATATTTATTTATTGAAGCAAATGCTTTCCCTCCTTTATGTAAAGGAACTTTCCAAAATTCCTTTAATCCATATTCTTCTACATCTCCATAATAATCAACAACTTCTACAATAAATAACCTATGAGCACCAATATCTACAAAATTTATTACTTTTGCCTCAATAACTCCTAAAGCATTTTCCAATACTGGTACATCTAATTTATTTCCTCTTTTTACTTTTAAATTAAATTCTTTTATTTTATCTATTTCTTTCCCACTTGTTGTTCCTAATTTCCATAATAAATTATAATCATCAATTACATTGATAGAATATTGTTTATATTTATTTATTAATTCAAATGTCCTATTTTCTCTTTCACATGCCAATACTGCTGCTTTTATTTCATCATCACATGGCATTACCCAAGAAGCTGCCATAAAATTTATTTCATTATTGTTTATGCTTCCAGATCCAATTGCATATGCTGGTCTTGGATGTAAAATATAGTAAAATTTCTTTAGCATATCATTTTATAAGATTTTGCTATTTAAATATCATAATGCCAGAAGAAAATGTTAATCCAGTAATTCAAATGTATCAACCTGTTCAACAGGTACAGCAAAATGTTCAAGAACAAAATACTCAACAAACACAACAAGAAGAAAAAAAAGAAAATATTCAGGAATTTCATATAAAGTTAAATATTAGAAAATGGATATTAAGAACTCCTTTATTTAGAAGAGCAAAAAAGGCATCAAAAGTAATTAAAGAGATAATAAAGAAAAGATATAAAGGAAATATTGTAAGATTGTCTATAAAGTTAAATAATTATATTTGGTCTAGAGGAATTAAAAAACCACCAACAAAATATAAACTAAAAATTATAAAAAAAGAAGACAAGATATATGTTGATTTAGATGAATGAAGGAAAGGCAATAATAAATTATAATAAAGATTTTTTAAAGAATTTATCAAGTAAATTACCAGTATTTTATAATCCATTAATGAAAATAAATAGAGATAGTACTATATTAGTTCTAAAATCTTATTATGATATTACAGGAAAAAAATTAAAGATTTTTGATTGTATGGCAGCAACAGGAATTAGATCTATAAGAATAATAAAAGAAATACCAGAAGTTATAAGGGAAATATATATAAATGATATAAAAAAAGAAGCATATGAAAATATTTTAGAAAATTTAAAATTAAATAATATAGAAATAAATGAAAAAATAAAAATATTAAATAAAGATTGTAGAGAAATATTATTAAAAGAAAAATTCGATTATATTGATATAGATCCTTTTGGTACTCCAGTCGGTTTTGTAGAACTTTTATCAAAATCTTTAAATAAATACGGAATTGGTGGAATTACAGCAACAGATATTTCTTCATTATCTGGTTCTAGACCAAAATCTTGTTTTAAAAAATATAATACAATAGGAATAAAGACAGACTTTTATTTAGAATTTGGATTAAGAAATCTGGCAAAATATATAATTGTTGAAGGATTAAAATATGATACTGCATTAATACCAATTTTTGGATATTACTATAAACATCATTATAGAATTTATGTTAAAAAGAGTTTAAAAAGCAAAGATATAAATTATTTAATTGATAATATAAGGGAAATTTATTATTGTGAAAAATGTGGATATAAGAATTTAGAAGGAGGAAAATGTAAAATATGCGAAAATGAAATGAAAAAATTAGGACCAATTTATATTGGAAAATTATATGATGAAAAAATTTTAGAAAAAATTAAAGAAAATATAAAAATTTTGGAAATGGATAAAGAAGAAAATAAAGTTTTTGATAATATATTTAATTGTGATTCAAAAATAGATGTTTGGTATTACTATGATATAAGGAAAATATCTTCATATTATAAGAAAAATTTACCAAAAATAGAAAAAATTATTTTAGAAAATAATGGATGTAGAACTCATTTTACTCCATATGGTATCAAATTATATGATTATCCCAAAATTTAAAATTAAACAAAAACCATAATATATTTATATGAGATATAGCTTATTAATAAGAATAGAAAAGAAAGTATCTATTGATGGAAACCCTGATATTTTATGGTATATTAATCAATTAGTTAAAAATACTAATGATTTAGAAAATATTCTAGAAGCTTTGAGATTATATAAACAAAAATTTAGGAAAAAGAATAAAATGAATATTGTTATTGTTGGAGATATAGATAAAAATATTATGGAAAAATATAAAGATGATTTTAATATTATTATACAAAAAGATGTCCAAGAAAATATAACTAAATTTATAGACAAAAATAAATAATATATGATAAAAACCTTTTTACTATATTTTATATTATGTTATCTATCCAATTAAGAGAATATCAAAAAAATATACTAAATACTTGCTTAAAGGATAATACTCTTGTTATATTACCAACAGGTACTGGAAAAACAATTATTGCATTTTTTCTAATTATAGAAAGATTAAAACAATATCCAAACAAGAAAATATTCTTCCTTGCACCAACAAAACCATTAACAAATCAACATTATCAAAATTTCATAAAATTTTTCCCAGAATATAAAGAAAAAAGCATATTAATCACTGGAGATGTTCAACAGGAGAGAAGAACATATTTATATAAACAAGCACAAATATTTTTTATAACACCACAAACATTGCAAAATGATTTAATCAATGGAAAAGTAACATTTTATGATACATCCACAATTATTTTTGATGAAGCACATAGAGCAGTAAAGAAATACTCATATACATTCATTGCAAAAAAATTTATCGAACAGGCAAAAGATGGAAGAATTATTGGATTAACAGCTTCTCCTGGTTGGAATATTGAAAGAGTACAAGAAGTAATAAATAATTTATATATAAAAAACATTGAAATAAGAACCGGAAAAGAAAAAGATATAGCACCATATATAAAAGATACTGAAATAGAAAAAATTGAAGTAGAATTAAATAATGAATTAAATCAAATAAAAGAATTATTGGAAAAAGCAATGCAAATTAGAATTGATAGAATAAAAGATTTAGATCCTTCAATAGAAATAAAAAAAGGAAAAAAATATATTTTAGAATGGATAGAAGAAATAAAGAAAAATCTTGAACTGAGAGAAAGAGATTATAAATTAAGAGAAATATTGGAAAATCTTGCAGAAATGCTAAAAATTGCGCACGCAATTGAAGTATTAGAAACTCAAACATTGTATACCTTTATAGAATATTTTGAAGATATAGAAAAAGATTTAAGAAAAACGAAAGCAGATTATGAAGTATTAAATGATATAAGAGTAAAAAAAGCAATAAATTTAGCAAAAGAATTTATAAATAAAAATATAGAGCATCCAAAGCTAAGTAAATTAATAGAAATATTAAAAGAAAATAAAGATAAAAAAATAATTGTATTTGCACAAATAAGAAAAACTCTTGATAGAATAAAAGAATATTGTGATAAAAATAATATAAATAGTAGAAAGTTTGTCGGAAAAAAAGAAATGAGTAGAACTGAACAAACAAAATTATTAAAAGAATTTTCTGAAGGAAAATTCAATGTTTTATTATCTACATCTGTTGGAGAAGAAGGTATAGATATACCAAAAGTAGATATTGTTATATTTTATGAGCCTGTACCATCTGAAATAAGATATATACAGAGAAGAGGTAGAACCGGAAGGGGAGAAATAGGAAGAGTAATAATATTAGTTACAAAAGGAACTTTAGATGAAAGATTTTTCTGGGTTGCAATAAAAAAAGAAAAAAAGATGCTTTTATTAATTAAAAGATTAAAAAAATATCTTCAAATAAATAATAATATAGAAAATAACAATCAGATGACAACTGTAATGGAAAGAGAAAAAACAGAAAAAAATGAAGGAATAATTAAGTTTTTGTCAAAAAATACTAAAGATACTATTAAAGAAGAAAATAAAGAAGAAAACACAATAATTAATAAAAAATCTGATATAACAACTATAATTGCTGATTATAAAGAAAAAGAATCTGGAGTTATACAAACTTTAGCAAATACAGATATATTAATTAGATTAGAAAACTTAGATATTGGAGATTATATAGTGGGAGATTATATAATTGAAAGAAAGAATATTTTAGACTTTATAAATTCAATATTAGATGGAAGATTATATACTCAATTAGAAAAATTGAAAGATAAAAATTCTATATTAATATTGGAGGGTAGTGATGAAAATTTAGGGATAAATACAGAATTATCAAAAAATTATTTAAGAACATTAATATTAAAAATAATGCTAGAATATAGAATACCAATAATAAGAACTTCAGATTTTCTAGAAACAGCAAATTATTTATATCTATTAGCTAAAAATTATCAAAAATTCCCAAAAATACCTGAAAAAGTAAAGAATTTTGAAGATCTAAATGAAGTAAAGCTAGAAATATTAAAAACAATTCCTGGAATTGGAGAGAGCTTAGCACTAAAATTATTAGAAAAATTTAAATCATTAAAGAATATATTTTTAGCTCAAAAAACAGAATTAGAAAATATTGTTGGAGAAAAAAGATCTGAAAGAATAAAAAAGATATTTGAAGAAGAATATAAAAAATCAGATTAAACCTTTCTTATATAACCTCTTTGGATTAGATAATATTTTTATATCCCAATCTACTCCTAATTGTTTTGCAGCATCTATTAATTTATTTATATCTTCTACTTCCCATTTACATAAAGCAATTCCATTTTGTTCATCAAAATATAATTCCTTTAAATTTAGTCCTTCTGGTAATTTTTTATTTTTTGCCATTTCTATAACTTTATTTAATGTCTCTTTTGCTTTATCTAATTTTTCTTTTGATGGTAAATGTATTATATAAACTTCAGCCATGGTATAAAAATTATCACAAAAATCTTTTATATAATGATATCTATAACCCACTGGGATATAGATGGTATTGGTTGCCTATCTTTATTATATAAAAAATTTGGAGATAATTTTAAGGTATATTTTTCTAGTCCAAGATTAATAAATAAAACATTATTGAAAGTTATTGAAAACAATGATAAGAATGAGGAATTATATATAACAGATATTGCAATAAATCAAGAAGCTATATATTTATCTTCATATTTTAAAAAAGTATATTGGATAGATCATCATGAAACAGAATATAATGAATTAACTTCAAGAATATATGTTTATATAAAAAAGTATAAATCCGCTACAAGAGTTTTATCAGAATTCTTAAATATAGAAATTCCTTTTTTAGATATCATTGATGATATTGATTCTGGAGAAATAAAAAATGATTTAGAGAAAGATCTATTAGATATGATAGTGGGAATAAGATATTTTTATCCAAAAACATTTGAAATATATTTTATTTCAATTGCAAAAAAACTATTAAATAATAATATAAAAAATATAATAGATTATGAAATAATTAGAAAATTTAGAAAAAAATTAAATGAAATATTCCTAAATCTAGATAAGAATATAAGAATAATAAGTGGAAAATATAAAATTTATTTAATAAAAATGAATGAAAATATACCATCCAATTATATTTTAGAATATATAAAAAATAACTTAAGAGATAATCCAGATTTTGTTATAACATTATATGAAAAATCTAAGAGAGGAGAAATCAGGACATTAAATAATAAAGATGTTAATATAATAGCAAAAGAACTAAATGCAAAAGGTCATAAATTTGCTGCGGGCTTTTCATATGAAAATGAAAATATTATTTATGACAAAATAGTAAAAATAAATATTTAAACATAATACTTATTAAGATTTAATATAAATATTATAAATGGTTACTGCAATTTTAGTTACAAATATAACATATGCAGATTATATAGTAGGAAATGTAGTAGGGAGTATATATCATTTGCCAGTATATTCAGTAAGACAAGATTCATTTTCAATAAATCAAACAGTTCAAGAATTATTACAAAATAATGTAACAAATGTAATAATAATAGGAGGACCTGCAGTAATATCTAATTTATTATTGCAGGATTTAAATCAATCTGGAATAAGTTATACATGGATCTGGGGAACTACTAGATATGATACATCATCATATGTAGCATTATACTTCTGGAACAATTCTGATTCTGCAGTATTAATTACAAGAGATTTAGTAAATAAAAATGTTAAAGGAGATAGATTACAATTAGTAACAGAAGCTGTACAAACTGCAGAAATGAATAAAATACCATTAATAATTGTACCAGATGGAGTATTAACATCTACAAATATCTATGCTTTACAAAAATTAAATATAAGTCATGTATATATATTTACAGGATCTTCTGGAGAATTAGGAAATATTCCAGATCAATTAAATTCATTAAATATAACATATACAATATATACTCCAAATGTAACACCAGAGATAAATTGTCAAACTACTGTATATGTAAATATAACTGAAAATACTTCTTGGGAAGATATTAGAGAAATATTTGTTGGAGAAGTACATGGTTTATGTTTTGTACCACAAGTTGTAAACCAACAAGTAAATATAACGGAAGAGAAGGAAGAGGTAGAAAATGAAACAAAAGAATTGTTTAGAGAATATAGAAATAATGAAATAAATACAACAGATATTATATTAAAACATTTAAATAGAATGATAGAAACACAAGAATTATTAATAGATAAATTTGAAATATTATGTAATTATACGAACAATTCTTTACCAATATGTTCTATGTTACCACAATTAAATCAATCCTTATATCAAACAATATTAGCATTGCAATCTGGAAATATATCAGAATTACAAGGATTATTCTCATTGCAAAATAATTTATTAAATGAAGATTGGAAAGAGACAAGAAGTATTGGAGAAAGTTTTATAGAAAAAGCTGAAGGCGAAAACTATGAAAAAATAGAGAAAAAAATAAGAGAGCATATGAACGAAGAAACAGAAAAAATAAAAGAAATTATTAATGAAACTAATAGCAACATAATTATTATAAATGAAAATGAAAGTATGGGCAACTTCGGAAATAATTATACGGGAGGATTCCATTACCCATAATTTTTTATAGATGAAGAAAAACTCATCGGCAGATTAATGAAGAGGGTCTTGAGCACAGATTTTAAATATTTTTTATAATTATTTTTTATGGAAGAAGAATTATATGCAACAAAATATGAACTATACTTATCTTTGATTATAACAATAATTGTACTATTAATAATTTTTACAACATTATATATAACTCCTGCTCCAAATCTCTATCCAATATCTCTCTTAATTATATTATTAATGATAATAATAGATACTTATGTTTATTTATCATATAAAGGAAAGTTTCCTTTATATAAAGTTAAGAAAAAATAATTTTTTATGAGTGTATTCAAAGCATATGATATTAGAGGAATATATGGAAAAGAATTAACAGATGAACTGATATATAAAATTGGATTAGCATTTGGAAAATATTTTGAAAATTTTGAAACAATCGGAATAATGAGAGATGTAAGAATACATTCTGAAAGAATAAGAAATATTTTAACAAATTCTTTATTACATACCCATAATGTTTTAGACTTTGGAATTGGATCTACACCAGAGGCACATTATATTGCAAAAGTATATTCTATCCCAATATTAATGATTACTGCATCCCATAATCCCCCAGAATACAATGGAATAAAACCAATAAAAAATAATGGAGAAGATATTTCTACAGAAGAAATAAAAAAAATAGAGAAACTGACTGAAGAAGTTAAAAAACCATCAGAAATTGTTGGAAAAGTTGAAGAAGAAAATTCAATAGAATTATATAAATGGTATATGAGAAAAAAATTTAAGGGATTAAATGGATTTAGAGTTGGTTATGATCCTTCAAATTCTGTTTTATCGTTGATGAAAGATATTTTATTAGATCTGGGAAATGATATAATATCAATAAATGATAAATTAAATGGAAATTTTCCATCACATTTGCCAGATCCATCAGTTGACGAAAATCTTAAACAATTAATAGAGTTAGTAAAGAATAAGAAATTAGATATAGGGTTTTCATTTGATGGAGATGGAGATAGAATTGGAATAGTTGATAATAACGGAAATATAATAAAAATGGATAAATATTTAATACCATTTATTAGAGAAAATAGAAAATTTGTAATTGAAATTTCTTTACCAATATATATTAGAAAATTAATAGAAGATAAAAAAGGAAGTTATATTTTATCAAGAACAGGCCATACATTTATTAAAGAAAATTGTAGAAGATATGAAAGTTATATGGGAATAGAATACTCTGGTCATGTTTATTTTTCAGAAAATGATTATATAGATGATGGATTATTCGCAGGTTTAATGCTATTAAAACAAATTAAAAATGGATTTGAAATAAATAAAATAAAAGTACCAGAATACAATATAATAAAGAAAGAAATGCCAAAGAATGTTAATTTAATAGAAAAAGCAAAGGAATATGGAAAAAGAAATGGATATGAGTTAAATGATTTAAATGGAAATTTAGATGGAATAGAATTATTAAAAGAAAATATTAGAATCTTAGTAAGAGAATCTCAAACAGAACCAATATATAGAATTATAATAGAAAGTTATGATAAAAATATTGATATAAACAAAATATTTAATGATTTGACTTCATAATATCAAATGCTCTAATTTTTACTAATTCTTCTATTCTATCAGTTAATATATTTTCTGCCAATTTATATTTATATTCTATATCTTTATATAATCTATATGCTTTATCTAATTCATTTTTTTCTACCAAATCTTTAAATATTTCTCTTTCTTGTATAATTTCATTTAATAATTCTAATATGTCATCTTCTTTATAAGAAATTAATAATAATGCTTTAGCATCTTCATTCTCTATTTTTTTCAATAATTTTCTAGCATGTAATCTATATAAATATAGAAACATAGTAATATTGTTAACCATTTTGTCTATCTTCATAAATAATCATTATAAAAAATATTTATAAAAAGTACTACCTTGTTATTCTAACACTATCCATTTCTTCCTTATATTTCTTCCCTGCCCCCTCATTAAAATATTTATATACAGGCTCCAGTTTTTGGGCTAACCAATTTCCAACAGCATTTTTTAAATCTAATGGATGAATTTTTCCCTCAATCCAATCTTTTCTTAGCTCCCACAATTTATCATATACTTTTCTTTCTCCAGTTTTTTGATTTATTATTTCAAACTCTACTTCTTCAAATGAATATTTATATAAATCATTTGATTCTTTATTTGCATATTCATATATTTTTTCCCAATTTATTTTATTATTATTTTTTAATTCTTCATATAAATTATAATCAATCTTCTCTAATTCTTCAATTTTATATCCTTTTTCCAATAATATTTTTATTAATCCATAATTTTCTTGTCCTCTAAATATTAAATATTCTAATATTTCCCATATAGGATTAAATTCTGTTTCTTTTGCAGGACAAAATGCCTTCTTTATTTTTTCTTTTATTTCTTCTGGAGAATCATGTACAAATATTGCAGAACCTGGAATAGATTTTGACATTTTTAATTCAGATAATTCTTCTTTTGCTTCTCTTTTATTTCCTTCTTTTAATTTTTGAAATACTTCATATGATAATTGCAAATTTGTAATCAATTGATGATGTAGAGCAATTAATGGATAATTTATCTTATCTGCATATTCTATTGCAATAACATGAGCTTTTCTCTGATCTATTCCTGCATGAGCTATATTTACTTTTTGAAACATTATATCTGCTGCCTGCATTAATGGATAAATTAAATAAGAAGATGGTATAGATTCTTCTGCTTTTCTTCCCATAATTGTTATAGATCTTAAAACTCTATTTAATGTAGTATTTTTTCCAATTTTTATTACTTCCATCCAATAATCATTATTATATATCTCTGATGCCAATACAAATTTCACTTTTTCTGGATCTCCACCTAACGCTTTTATACTATGTTTTAATGCTTCAGAGAAATATCCTCTAGCTACTTTTCTAATTATTTCAATATCTCCTCCTAATTTATTATTTATTATAGAATGCCAATCTGCTAGAAATATATTTGCTTCTCCAAAATTTAAAATATCTATTATTTTATATCCTGAAACAATTCCTGTTCCTAAATGTACATATCCAGAAATTTCATATCCAATATAATGTTTAAATTTCTCTATTTTACTTGCTTTTTCATCTCCTAATACCTCTATACTTGGTTTTTTCCATAAAAGTAACCTTATAATTTCTTTATCCATCATAATATAAAATAATAAAAGAATTTGCCTTTTCAATACCGACAACTTACCATTTCAAATAATTTTATTATAAAATTTAAAAATTATATAGAAAAAGGTAATGCACTTGGGCCATTAATATAGAAGTTTTTCAATATTTCATATACTTCAAAGAAATCGAATATTTGCTCTTCGACCATTCTTTTCAATATTTTTGTTCTATATTCTAATATTTCATATATTTTTCTTTTATCATCGATTTTCATTAATGGAGCAATTTTCTTTTCTAATATATAACTATTATATTTTCCAGAAAAAATATGTCTATCTCTTACACTATCCCATGAAAATACTCTTCTAACGGCAACTTTTTTCAATTCAGCAATATATTTTTCAATTTCATATATACTAACAACTCTCCTTTCCATTTTTCCTTTTATTGTTACAGTAGAAGTAAATACTGCAATATTTAAGTTATCTATAAATGTAATTGGGATATTAATTGGTTCTCCAGTTAATCTTTCTATTAATGATGTAATATTACCTGAGTGAAATGTTGTCATAACAGGATGACCTGTTTGCATTGCCTGAAATGCTACATATCCTTCTTTTCCTCTAATCTCACCTATCAGTATATAATTAGGTCTAGATCTTAATGCTGCTACTAATAAATCATACATTGATACATCTGCTGATCTTCCTACTTCTCTAGTTACTAATCTTTGCCATATTTTATGAGGAATATTTAATTCTGGAGTATCTTCTACAGAATATACTTTTGCATCAGGTTTAATAAATGTAGCTAAAGCATTTAGTAATGTAGTTTTTCCTGAAGCTGTTTCTCCAGATACAACAATATTCATTCCATTTTCAATAGCTAACCATAAATAAGCAGCTTCTTCTGGAGATATTGTTCCAAAAGATATTAATTGTGTTATACTTAATGGTTTTGCAGAGAATTTTCTAATTGTAAATGAGGAACCATGGAGAGAAATATCTTTTCCATAAATAAAATTAACTCTTGATCCATCTGGTAAGATTGCATCTACAATTGGTCTTGTTTCTGAAATAGGTCTATCTACAATTTCAGAATATTTTATAATATATTTATTTAATTGTATCTCATCTTCAAATTTTCTATTTGTTTTCAGCATTCCAAATATTTTATGAACAACATATATTGGACCAAGACCTAAAATATGAACATCTTCTAGATATGGATCTCTTAAAAATGGTTCTAAAAATCCATATCCAAATCTTTCTCTTATTAAGAAATATAATAATTTATCGTATTCTTCCTTATTTCTAATATAAACTTTATCAGAAAATAAAGATCTTTTTCCAACTTCTACAACTTTATTAAATAAATCTATTACTGTTTTCTTTACTTCTTCTATATTATTTAAATCTATATTTTCTACAGCATATTTTACAATTTTTGTTTGTATTTTTTCTAATTTTTCTTCTTCTTCTTTTGTTAATTCTGGTTCTATTACATTATAATATATTTCTCCAGTAGGTAATTTATATACATGGATAAATATTGGGTCCCCAACAGGATATAAAATATTGAATTCTTCTTTAGATTTTAAAGAATAATCTAATGATGTTCTCCATTCTGGTAAACCAATTTTTCTTGATATATCATTTATATAATTTCTTAAATGAGAATATTTTGCTAATGCTTCATTAAAATCTTCTGTTGTTTCAATATTAATAACATTTGTTTTTTCTCTTTTTATTATATATTCTTGATTGTTTTCTAATTTTTGTATTTGTTCCTCAGGCATTATACATATGACGATATCTCAATTATTAGGCCTATATTTGGCTCTACCCTAAATGGTATTATATTATTATATATTCCTCTAGGATACCTAAATCTTTTTACTTCAATTATTTTTAACATTGATCCTTCTTCTAAAGAGCTATATCTTAAGTTGAAATATATATCTGCAACCCTTCTAATATTTTTTACAAAGAATTCATTTATTTCTGCTGAATTATATGTAACAACAATTGTTTTATTCATATCTTTTATTTTGCTTAAGAACTCTATTAATTTAACAGAATCCATCTTATTTAAACCATTTATTAATGGATACGATAATGAATCTACTATAATTAATTCGCTTTCAAATATTTTTCTAGCTTTTTCTTTTGTTAATTCAAATATTAAATTCTCTCTTTCTTTTATTCTTCCAAACATATTTAATGTTGGAATAAATAATAATTTATTATTTAATAAATAATCTTTTACATCATATCCTAAAGATTCCATTTGCCTTATAAAATCTACAATAGATAATTCTGTAGAAATATATGTTACTTTATGATTATTTGATAATGCGCCATATAATATTCTTTGACATACAATACTTTTTCCTGCTCCATCCTCTCCTTCAATAATAAATAAACTACTTTTAGGAATTGCTCCTCCTAATCTATCTGCAAATTCATCTCTATCTAAATATACTTCAATATACTCTACCATTTTACGTAATTATATAATTATAAGATTGGCCATTACAATATTCAATTGTTATATTGCTTCCTGCATTTACATTTTCACTTACATTTAGTTCTAATGTATATTGATTTATTACTTTATATGAAAAATTAGCTGGAATATTATTTATTTCTATTTTATTTATACAAACATTTTTTTGTTGATTTTGAATTAAATATAAGATAGAGTAATCATTAAAATTTTCTTCATTTATTATATAACTACCTGGGGATGCATAATTTGTATTTGTAATATTTTCCACTTCTCTTGCTATAATTTTTCCTGCTGAACTATAAAATGAGTAAAAAACTTGTAGAACAAAAAATCCAACTAAAAATAAGATTGTCAAATAAATTAATTCTCTAATCATTTTTTACTGGAGATATATATCCTTTTTCAACTAGCTCCCTATATAAATCTTTCAATCTTTCTATGTTTTCTTCTCCTCTTAATTGAGATATCTTTGATATTATATATAAACTTACAAGATGATCCATTGGTGTTAATTTTTTATTTTCCTCTTCTATTCCAACCAATCCATTTAAATATTCTTTTAATTTTATTTTTACTTTCTCATTTATCCAATTTATATCCTCATAATAATCCAATGCTTTCTCCACTTCTTCAACATTTGACTTCTTTAATAAAAATGATAACCAACCTACAACAATTGATGCAACGGTCGGATTATCATCTAAAACTTCTAATGGAAGTATTTTATTTTCTATTTCTTCTACATTTTCTACATTAATTTTTTCTTTAATCTCTTTTTCCTCTTCAACAAATGGATTATAATTCTTTATTAATATTTCATAAATAGAAAATATTTTTTCCATATTATTTTTTATATTATTTATTTCATTTTGATTTGTCTCTACTCTTTCATTTAAATCAGAAAACCTATTTGAAATATCTGTAACTTTATTTTCAAGATCTCTTATAGATTTAGCCAAACCTTCGATTGAATTAGCTATACTTTTTATTTCAGAATCATAATTTATTGTTGAAGAATTATTTACTGGTTGTTGAACAGATATAAAATTCGTTTCATCTTCTTTACTTTTTTTAAATATCTTTGAAAACATACTCATATTTTAATAAAGTACTCGTATAAATATAAATCTTATAATTTTATTGATTATCAATATTGATTATGATAACAAAAAAAGCAAATAATATAGAAATTCCATCTATAGGATTAGTTTTACATTTATTTGATGATTTCATGATTACAAGTAAAAAAGAAGAAAAAAATATTGAAAAAATGGGAATAGATATAAAGAAATATTATATTAACTCTACTATAATCTCTCCATATTTCATAGAATATGAAGGAAAAATATTTATTAGCAAAAATTCTCCAGAAGAATTAAAAAATATATTAAAAGAAAAATTTGATATTGTTGAAGTGGACACTATAGAAAATTTAATAGGAAATATTTATTTAATAGGAAAAAATGGAATAATATATTCTAGAGGAAAAGAAAAAGATGTTGAATTATTAAGTAAAAAATTATCTCTACCAGCATACAAAATTAAAGCAAAATATTTGATTGGAAGTATATCAAAAGTATATAAAAATAAACTTATGATTTCACAGGAACTAAATGATAAAATAATAAAGAAAATTGAAGAAATAACAGGATATAAAATAGATGTAGGATCTATAAACTTTGGTAGTCCATATCTAAGATATGGGATTGAAATAAATAAAGACTATATAATCATAGGGAAATATAGTACTGGACATGAAATTGTTAAGATTGAAGAGTTTTTTTCTGATTAGTTATTTCTGATATTTTTTTATTTATATTATCTAATTCTTGATTTAATTTATTTAAAACATCTTCTACCATCTTTAATACTTCTTCTTTATTTTTTTCAACAAAAATATTTCTTCCAGCATTTATTAATAAAGTACTATCATCTAAAATTGATCCTTTTACAAATATATATCCACCTAAATTAATGTACGTTTGATCCTGTTTTTTTAAGTCATTCAAATATTGCTTTATAAGAGAATACTCTACAATTCTTTTTTCAATTTCTTCTTTTTGCTGATATAAATATTCTAATATTTCATCATAATTCTCCATTTTTCATTAATTCTATTAATTTCTTTAAACTTTTATCTCTAATATCTTCTTCTTTTATTTCTTCAATCTTTATTATTTTTATTCTATTTCTTTTTACCTTATATAAACTTCCAAATATTGAATATAATTTTTCCAATATATCTTTTTCGCTTGTTCCTAATAATTCTTTTACAAATTTATATTTTATTTTTCTTTTTGTTATTTTACCTTCCTTTTTTCTAGATCTTCTAATTATTTTTATTTTTTCAATTTCTCCTTCAACTCTATATATTTTTACATCCATTTTAATTTTTAGGAACAAAAGATATATATTCAATATTTACCTTTTCAGGATTCCTTCTTGGTCTTATTGCTTTTCTCAATATTATCAATCTTTTTGAAGGTCCTTGTACAGATCCCTTTAAGATTATATATTTTGATTTTATAATTCCATAATGTGGCCATCCAGATTTTGGATTTATCTCTTCAGGTTTATCAGATATCTTTATTATTAATTTATTATATTCTGTTCTTCTAAAGAATCCATATTGACCTGGCATAGGAGTTGTTGGAAATATTCTGTGCATACCTCTTGCCCCTCTTGCAGATGCATGTCTTGGAGATTTTCCATGTTTATGCTCTCTGGGTTGTATCTTTACTCTAAATCTTTTTACTTCTCCTTGAAATCCTCTTCCTTTTGTAACTCCAATTGTATCTATATATTCTCCCTCTTTAAATACATCTGTTATATTTATTTCTTTTCCCAGAATATTTTTAGCATAATTAAATATTTCTTTTATATTATTTCCTCCAATTGGTATTTCAAATATTTCAGATTTCTTTTTCTTTAATCCAGTTAACCAAGGTTGAGTATGAACTATCAATTTAATTAGAGAAACTTTATCTAAAATATTTTCTGCATCCTGTAGATCTTTCTCTAAATCATCATTTGGTTCTAATGTTTTTACCTTTCTTTTTACATTTGAATCAATATTATTTGAAATTATGTCTTTTAATGCTAAACTTCCCTTATTTATATCTTTTTTATATAATCTAAATCCTAGAATCTTTAATGGGGGAACTTCTAATATTGTAACTGGGATAAACTTGCTATCTGTGGAAATTATATGCGTCATTCCAACTTTATATCCAGCAAATGCAACAGGCTGTATATTATCAATCTCTGGCCAACTTTTTATCTCAGGATAAATTCTTTTAGCTCTTACTCTAGGCCAAAATTGCATAGATACACTTCTTGGTTTATGTCTACCATGCTGTGGCATTGATTATTATGTTCTAAAAATTCTTTTAAATTTTCTAAAAATTTTAATAGATGGGGGCCGTAGGCTAGTGGAAGGCTACTGGGTTTGGGTCCCAGGGATCGGGGTTCGAATCCCCGCGGCCCCATATGTACTACTATAAAGTTATAAACCTTATAAACATAAGAATAAAAATATCATTATGATAATAACTTTGCTTATGCTTGAATTTTTAACAATTATTACATTTATTTTATTATCTTTAGCAATGATAAAGAATTTAAAAGTAGGATTATTATTTTTATTATTAATTACTTTAGCTTTTTTGACAGGTTTACCATTATTTATAATTTATATAGGAATTATTTTGTTAACAGTAGGACTAATATTCTACTTTTTATTAGATTTTATAGTTATTTCTTCAATAGTTCTGGGAATAATTTTAATTCTAATATTTATTTTTCATTTTTTATAAACTTTTTAACTTAAAATATATTTATGAAGAAGCAAGGCATTTCTGAAAAATGATGAGACATCGATGTACAGATAAATTTATAATAAAAATAATAAAAGATATGATATTGGACCCGTAGCTCAGCATGGATAGAGCGACGGCCTTCTAAGCCGTAGGTCGGGGGTTCGAATCCCCCCGGGCCCGCTAAATTATTTTGATAATGTTGATGTCAAATTATATGATTGTTGATAGTTATTATAAGTAAAATAAAACTCGTAATATCCATTATTAGAAAATAAATTATTTATAATTTCTTCATTATTTGTACAATTTACTAATACTGTTCCTTGACTGTTTGTATCTAATGTATAATTTGAGGCAACTATATTACAATTATATTGAATATTTGTTAAAGAATAAATAGCATAAACATCCATATTATTCAAATAAATTACAGATGGACCATTATTATAAATTATTGCATATATTCCTTGCTTTGAATAGTACATAAGAGGAATTTTAAACGAAGATGGTAAACTTTGTCCAGAACCTTTCATAAAATATTTTGCTATTTCTGTTGGAGGTACAAATAAATATAAAAATACAGATACTCCTAATAATATACCCATAAAAATCAATAAAAATGTCCACGTATCTGATCTCATTCTATATTTAAACTACATTAAAATATTAAAATTTAACCTTAAAATCTATACATACCCTATACGTACCTGGTGCTATATCTCCAACTTTTAATATTTTTAATATTTCATAATTAAAATTCAATTTTTTAGAATATTCATCTAATAATTTATATGAATTTTCTTCTATTTCTTCTTCCTTAAAAAATTGATATAAATGTATAATTCCATTATTTTTTATTAAAGGTATTGCATATTCTAAAAAAGTATGGCTCTCCTTTGGTAAAGGCATTATAATTCTATCAAATTTTTTATTAAATTTTTCTAAATTTTCCAAATCTTTTATATATTTCAAATTCTTATATTTTATCTTTCTTATAATATCTTTATCTTCAAATACATAAATATTATTTAATTCTATCCCAGATTCTATTACATCCTTTATATAATCTTCTTCATTCTTTATTATCCCATCTCCATTTTCTAAATATCCTATATAAGGAGAAATATCTCTTACATCCCCCAATATTGTAACTATATTATTTACCTTATTTAATTTTACATTTTCTAATCCATATTTTACAGCAAAAGGATTAAGTTCTATAGAATATATGATTTTTGCTTTTGAAAATTTCGATATATATATAGGATATACATTCACTCCAGAAAACATTACCAATACTTCTTCCCCTTCTTTAACTTCTTTTGCTATTCTATATCTTTCATTAGCTAACCTAGAAGAATAATATGATCTACCGACATCAACTTTAAATTTTAATCCATATTCTATATTTATTGTCTCTGTTTTATTTTCTCCATATAATATTTTATATTTTGGAACCCTATAGGGAGGTAATACATCTGTTTCTTGTAATAAGATTGTTTTTATAAACCTGTACTTCTCTAATATTTTCTTAACATATTCTTCTTCACTATATTTTAATGGTTTTTTTATTACTGCAATATCCCCAATAATATCATAAGACATAAAGCTTTATTATATAACATTAATAAAAATGTTCGGAAGATTTGGAAGACGTGGGTTTAGGCATTTACAAGGACAGATAGTTGGAGAAGAATATATAAAACATTTAAATTTAAAAGAGGGAATGAATGTCGCAGATGCAGGATCTGGACCTGGAAGATTTTCTATACCAATTGCAAAAATTGTTTATCCTGGAAAAGTATATGCAATAGATATTGATGAAGAATCTTTGGAATATATAAATAAAGTAAAAAAAGAACAAAACATTGATAATATAATAACAATAAAAGCTGATATAACAGAAAAAATTCCTTTAGAGGATAAATCTATAGATTTTGCATTAATGGTAAATGCTTTACATGGATTAATAAGATTAAATAGAGAAGAAAATACATTAAATGAAATAAAAAGAATAT
This sequence comes from Nanopusillaceae archaeon, assembly GCA_049974095.1. Lineage (GTDB taxonomy): Archaea > Nanobdellota > Nanobdellia > Nanobdellales > Nanobdellaceae > Nanobdella. Next base: position 57,370 of record JBMFJD010000003.1, read on the forward strand.
TAAAGGATGATGGAAGGATAGGGATAGTAGAATTTAGAAAAGATCTTTTAGAGTTTGGTCCTCCAGAGTGGGTTAGATTATCTGAAGAAGATACAATTTCTATCTTTAAAAAATTTGGATTTAGAGTTATTAATGGACCAGTATATGTTGAAAATGAATATATTTTAATTTTTAGTAAATAATTATCTTTTATTTTTTAAGACTCTATATATAAGCCAGATATTTATAAATAACCTCCTAATTTAAAAAATATTTTTTAAATAAACTTTTTATATCCTATATATAAATTTATTATCTGAGTAAAATTTTACCACAACTTAGTATTCTATTTTAGCCATAGAAAAATGATAGGTTTTTAAACTCTTCTCATAAATAATACTGTATGGCAAAGAAGAAAAAAGAAGAAGAAAAGAAACAATAAACTTAAATAAATAATATAGTTTATTTGTGAAGTACATTAAACTCGGATCATCATCGGCCTCTTTCATATATTATATTTTTTCAGATCTATTATATAAATTTTTATGAAAAAGTAATAACTGGTGATGTAGCCTTTTCCTTCAATTCATTAATTATATTATCATTTATCTTTTCAAACAATGGTTTAACCTCTCCTACAATTTCTATAGTAATATTATTTGCAAAATTGAATAAAGAGTATAGATTATCAAATGACACATCTTGATAATTTATTAAATTAAAGAATTTCTTAGAGGATGATGGTATAAATGGATATAACATTGTATATAAAGATATTAATAATATTGTTAAAGATTTTACTATAATTTTCTTTCTTTGAGGATTTTCCCATGGTTTATTATCTTGAAATATTTTATTTCCATAATTCGATAATTCCAACATTTTTCTTAATCCTAAATTTAATTCTCCTTTATCCATCAATTCAAAATATTCTCCTAATTTTTTCTTTATTTCTTCTATTATATTTTTTTCTACAGGTCCATCAATTCTTCCATTATAATACTTCTTAATAAAAGATAATACCCTATGAGTAAGATTCCCAATATTATTTACTAATTCCTCATTTATAACATTCTTAAATTCTTCCCATTTGAAATCTGTATCTTTATTATATGGTAAAATATATGATATATAAAATCTCCAATAATCAGGATTTAAATTTGTTTTTATCAATGCATCACAAAATATACCCCATTTTTGACTTTTACTTATTTTTCTTCCTTCATATGTTAAATAAGATAAACCAATAACATTATATGGCAATGTAAAATTAATAAGATCAGTTATTTCAAAAAATTCTTTGAAATCTTCAGATATATTATTTGAAGATAATAATATTGCTGGCCAAAAAACTGCATGAAATGGTATATTATCCTTTCCTAGAAAATGATATATCTTTCCATATAACCAAAAATCTTTCCAATTTATATCTAAATATATCTTTAAGACCTTTTTATTTTCAAATAGATATTTTAATATTTTTCCTAAATTATAAAATTCTTTATATATTCCAGATAAATATAAAACAGATCCTTCTATTTTATATTCTAATTCATATAAAGAATCATCAATCTTTATCTTCAATATCTTTCCATTATCATCTAAAACATTTATATTACTTATATCTTCATTCTTTACATCATCATAGACATATTCTCCTTTTAATTTTTCAGCTAAAAAAGAAATATAACCAATTAATGCATCATACCAAACATATAATACTTTATTTTTATACGCTTCAAAATAATTATATAATGTTAAAATACTATCTACTTTTGGCCAATTTTCTTCAACAATTGTCCTAATTTTTAATATTTCTTCTACAGGTACTATTAATCCCTCCTCTTTTAATGCATTAATAAAGGAATCTATAAATTTCTCCTTTGATCCAAAATCTAATTTATTAAATATTTTCTTCCTCAAAACTTCCCATAATTCCTTATATGGAACTGGAACACCAAAGGACAAATCTCTTGTAATACTTCTTTCTCTTAATCCTTCTTTTATCCATCCCAAAGACATTGTTATTGCTAGATCTGTAAATATTTCTTTTTTACTTTCTACATATTCTTTTATTTTTTCTTCCAGTTTTGTAAGATTTAAATATAAATGTCTTGTTTTTCTAAATATTATTGGATTTCCTGTAATTGCATTTCTCGGATTTATAAGATCTTTTGGATCTAATAATCTTCCACAATTTTCACACTGATCACCCTTTGCATTTTCATATCCACAGTATGGACATGTTCCTACAACAAATCTATCTGCAAGAAATTTATTCCAAACAGGATCATAAGGTAATTCTACTTCTTTTTCTACAATATATCCATTAATAAAAGATCTCATAAATAATTCTTGAACAATTTTATAATGTATTTGATTATTTGATGTTTCACTAAAATTATCAAAGGATAAATTAAACCATTTATATATTTCTTTATGGACACTATGGAAGAAATTTACAATATTTTCAGGCTTTGTATTATTTTTAATTGCTTCAACTTCTGTTGCAGAACCATGATCATCTGTTCCACATAAATAAAATACAATATTTCCCTTTAATCTATTATATCTTGCAAATATATCCGAAGGTAATAAGCTTCCTGCTAAATGGCCAATATGTGGTACATTATTTACATATGGTAATGCTGAAGTAATTAATACAATATCTTTTCCCATTTAAATAATTATTTCTTAAAGATTTATAATATCTCTTCTATATATTTTTTATTTTTATTTACCCATTCAGATATTGCTTCTGAATATTGATAGAACTTTAATATATCATTTTTATATCTTGGTAAATTCCTAATTAAATAATCTCTCATTTCCTTTATTATTGGACCTGTATATATATTAAATAGGCTAAATATAATATCCTTAATAATTAAATATGCTTTTTCATATTTTTTAATTTCATCAATATTCTCTTTTATCCAACTAAATAATACATAAATTGATTCTGGATTTCTAGAAATATTAATAAATAAATGCCTCCAATCCTGTAGTTTTATTGTTCCATCTATTGCCTTATCCAATAATTCTACTATTAAATTTCTTCTTCTAAAACTAGATAATCCTTTAATTAAAATAATTTTCTCTTCAGGATTATTTGTTTTATTATATAGATAAAGCATCTTTTTGAATTCATTAATACCTCCCTGCATTCCAACAACTTCAGATATTATTGTTTTTTCATTATTATTTATATTTTCCCATTCTTTGAATTTATCAAATGAATAATCTATTACAGAATAATTATTTAATAATGATAAATATTTAAATGATAAATATTTCTTGTTTAAAGTTGAATAATCTTTTACTTCAATATCCTTAAACTTATCAAATATATCCAAATATTTATTCAAAAATTCTTTTTGTTCTAATCCAAAATACAAATATATATTATATAATATATTGAAAATTATTGTTAAGACAAACCAGGAATCTTCATTCCTATAATAATCTATGAAATCCAGTAATCTATCTATTGATATTTTTCCAAATATACTTAATAAATATAAATCATGTAATAATAATCCTCTACTTAATGGAGAAAATTTATTATTTTTTAATCCATTTATTATAAATTCCATATTATTATATTTTGTAATATAAAAACCAATAGCATCTCTATTAATTGTAAAATATTCTGGCTTTCTCTTTAATATTATTTTTCCTTTTCCTTTATTAAATAATATATTTAATTTTTCATTTTCTATTTCTAAAAATATTGGAATTATCCATTTTGAATTTTCATTCCTTTTATATAAAAATCTTGATTGATTTAAATAAATAATATCTTTATTATAATTTACTTCAACAATTGGATATCCTTTTTTATTTATCCATCTATCTATCATATTTCTTATTTCTTTTCCTCCAATTATTTCAAATTCTTTAAATAAATCATTTGCAGAAGCATTTGAATATTTATATTTATTTAAATAATTCATTATAGATAACCTGAATTTATCATAACCTAAGAAATTATCTATCATTCTTAATATATTTCCTCCTTTTCCATAACTTATTTCATCGAATATACTTTCTATTTCTTCTTCTTTTTCTACATTTACTTTAATTGAATGAGTACTTAAGAAACCATCAGAAAATTTAGATTCATATGATTCATTTATATAAAATCTTTCCCATGCTATTTTTTCTTCATACAATTGATCTACCGCTTTATATGCCATGTATGTTGCAAAGGATTCATTTAACCATAGATCATCCCACCATTTCATTGTAACCAAATTTCCAGACCACTGATGCCAAAGTTCATGAGCAATAACTTCCATTGTTCTAATTTTTTGAGAAAAAGAATAATTTTCTTCTTTATATAATAACGCCGTTTCTCTAAATGTAATTGCACCCCAATTTTCCATTGCACCAGCAGCAAAATCTGGTATAGCAATTAAATCTAATTTTTCTAATGGATAGTCTATTGAAGAATATCTTTCATAAAATTCTAATACTTTTTTAGTCCAATCTAATGAAAATTCTCCATCTTTTACTTTTTCTTTATCTGCAACAATCCTTATTTTTTTATTTATATATTTATCTTCTAAATAATAAAATTTTCCAATGCCTAAATATAATAAATATGTAGACATTGGAGGAGTCTCTTTAAATTTTACAATTTTTTTATCTCCTATCACTTCTTCTTCTTTTATTTCTGTATTTGAAATTACATCATAATCGCTTTTTACTGAAACTTCTAATTCAAATTTTGCTTTAAATGATGGTTCATCAAAACATGGAATAAAATATCTAGCATATGTAGGCTCAAATTGCGTTGTTAATATTTTATCTTTTCCCTTTGATAAATAAAATCCAATTAAATCATTCCTAACTTTACCTTTAAATCTTATATATAATTTTCCTTCTCCAGAATATTTTTTTCCAATATCTATCTCTATTGTATCCTGATCTAATTCTTTAAAATTTACAATATAATTATTAAATCTTATTTTTTCAATTTTAATTTCTCTAGAATTAATATATATTTTATTTCTTGGCTTTTCTATATTTAAAATAATTTCTTCTTCCCCACTATATGTTAATTTATCTATATCTACATCTATTTTTATCATATATTTAATCGGTTTTACATCATCAGGCAATCTCATGAATATATAAATTATTATGATAATTTTTTAACTATGTCAAAAATATATAAGATAGCTGGTATGCCTATAACAATATGGCTGGTAATAATATTATTTATAATATTTATGCTAGAGATGTTTTTACCAATCAAAATTATGAATTTACTTGTATTTGTTCCTTATTATTCTATAAAGTATCCATGGACATATGTAACCTCAATTTTTCTAGATGGAAATATATATCAATTATTTTTTGATGGCTTAGCATTATTTTTCTTAGGAATAGCATTCGAATATTTGTATGGAAGTAAAAATTTAATCATATTATTTTTATTATCTGGAATTTTTGGCAATATTGCATTTTTCTTACAATATTTTAATAGTTCTCTAATTGGTGGACTGGGATCTTCTGGAGCAATTTCAGGTATTTTGGGTGCTTTAGCGATATTAAAACCAAAAGAGAAGGTAATTATTTTTCCAATAATAATTCCAATTGATATGATTTATGCAGCAATATTTTGGATAATATTTAATTTAGTTGGGTTAATTTATCCATTTGTTCCAATAGGTTTTTCTGCCCACATAGGAGGTACTTTATTTGGAATGCTATATGGATACCTTTTAAAGAAAAGATTGAAAAAAGAAGATACTATAATTATTGGTCAATAGCTAAATTTTTTAATTTGTTGTTTATTGATAACATAAACTATATAAATTATAAAATTATATCTAATAAAATGGAAGAAAAAATAGAAAAGGTAAATGAAAAAGTTTTAAAAGAGATCAGAGGAAAATTGGCTACCTTATCTACAAGCACCTTATTAAAATATTATGAAGATATTAAGTATAATATTATCCCATCATATTTATCATCTTATACACAATATCTAACTCCTTCTGAATTATTAGAAAGTATTGAAAAAGAATTATTAATAAGGGGAGCTTTAAAGAAAATTAAAAAAATAGATATACATTGATTTTTTAAATAATTAAGCTTCATCCTGTATATATTTTTCTCCTCTCTTAAATTTCTCAAAAGCTTTAGATAATTCTTTTCCTAAATACAAAGCATGATCATATAATCCAAAGAAACTTTCCCCCTTCAATGATTCATATAATTCCCAAAAATTCTTTGAAGATATTTTAAAATCAATTGTAGAATTATCCGGAGTTCTATGTTCAAGATTTATTTTATCATTATCAATATATATTAAGAAATTACCAGTAGGATCTTCTACAAATTCTCTCATTTTATAAGAATATTTTGATAATACTTCTCTAACAATATCAAAATCATGTTTATAAATATGAGCAGAAGTAGAAATTGTTGTAACATTTCCTAATTTAAAATCTGCTCCTGTCTTTTTATTTATTTCATTTACAATATATTCTGCCAATTTTATTTGTCCAATAATATTTAAATGGCATGCTCTCACCATATCATTACTTCTAATTAATACAGTATGATTATAATAATTATCTGTAATAATTCCTTGAACAAAAATAATACATGGAGGATTTGAACTTGAGGATCTATTACATGATTCCATGTAATTCCAATAGCTCTCCTACTATATGGAATTTTTGATAATTTATTTATAATATATTCTATTTGATTTTTCCCATAATGATGAGAAAATAATCTCTCTCCATATGCATATTCAACATCTTCTGGTTTTTCTGGAGACATTACTTCCCTTATATGTTTCTCAAATTCCTCTGGTTTAATAAATTCAAAAAATTCTTCTTCTATCTTATATTCTTTTCCATACAATCCTATTGTAACATAATATTTAGAAACTCTTTTGATGGTTCTTCATATTCAGTTTGTTTTAAAGATCCAAATCCTCATTATTTTATCCAAAATTTTTATCCATGCTCTAAAAACAGATGTCTCATAAATATAATATCCAGATAATGATATAAACCATGATTGTAATTCTGCTTCTTCCTCAACTTTCAGATCAATAGAATTTCTATAAATTTTTCCAGGATTATAATTTTCTTCTATTGTATTTATTAAATAATTTATTCCTTCAGATTTGAATTTATCTCTTAAATCAATTATTTTTATTATATTTAATATTTCTTTTATCTTTTCATATGGAAATCTTATTTTATATTCTCTTAATATTCCTTCATTTTTTTGTAAATATATCATATATTGTTTTTCCAGATATAGGTAGATCTGCACCATATAATATTAAAGTATTTATTTGAGGATTCTTACCCAAAGTTTCAATCATATAATGAATACCAAAAGATGTATATGTTGTTCCAATTATTCCAATTTTATTTTTAATATTTTCTGGCAACATATTTAATATTGCTTCTTTCTTTGTCCATAAAGTTGAAATTGCAATATTACTATCTTTATTAATTAATAAAATATCTTTTTGAACCATTTAAAATTATTTTAAAAAACTTAAAAAATCATTTCTCTTTTTTAATATTTTTTAATAATTCTTCAAAAAATTTGTCTCTTATTGGTTCATAGATTCTTTTATAAAATTCCTGATGATCTTCTAAAACTTCTTTCGGAAATCTTTTTAAATATTCTAATGCAAAATTCCAGGCAATGTTATAATTTATTATACTATTTACTTTATCTATAATTTCTTTATCATAATCTTCTGGTGTTTGATCTTTATCTCCAATATGAAATAATCCTGTATTTTTATTATATGGAGCTTCTTCATTTCCAACTTTTATTAATTCAATATCTTTTCCTTCTTCATATGTTTTTTCTTCAATATAAATTCTCTTTTTACTTGTTCTATATATAGGTCTATAATATTTTGCCCATGCATAAAATATTGCTCTATTTAATCCAAAACTTTTTGCTTTACTTATATCTCCATATAATAAATAATATCTTGCAGCTTGTAATAATCCCATAACCTGGAATCTTCCAACATTTCCATAATTTATTTTTCTTTCTTCCATTTTTATTGATGTACTTTTACTTAAATAATTTGATATATATCCTTTTATTTCTTTCATTGCAATTTCTGCTAAAGAATCTCCTTCTCCTTCTTCATATTCTCTCCATCTTTTATCATGTCTATAATTTTTATAATCCGCCCAGGATAAATCAAAATTATTTATATCATTTGGTTTAAATACTACACATACATAGTCCAAAAATCTATGAAAAGATAAAGGAACAGTGAATACTCTCTGTATATCAATTTTATTTTCAACTTTAAATTCCCTGGATTTTCCTTTTGCTTTTGCTATTTCTTTTTCTAAATCATCTTTAGCTTTTTTTAATATAAAGTCTACAATAGAAAATGATATATCCAATGGATGATATTTCTTTAATATATTTTGAGAAAATGCTTTTTCATTTATATGTACATGTATTCCTCTTCCGCTCCATTTTAAATATACAGATTTATATATTTCATATTTTTCTAAATATGATACAATTATTTCAGCAACATTTTTTATTATTTCAAAATCCTCTAATGTTCCATCTATATCAAATATTGGAGTAACATATCTAATATTATTTAAATCTTTTAATTTTTCTTCTTTTATTTCATTATAAACATTTATTGTTGCATAAATTGTCCTAAACTTTAAATATGAAAATTTTACAAATAAAGATTTATATTCTTCTTCATTTTCAATTTTTAAAGGTCTTTTATCTTTATCATATCTAATAAAAATCCTCTGATCTAATCTTGAAGTTTCAATTGCAATCCACCTATTTTTTGAATATTCAATTATTTCATCTGTTACTTCCTTTTTCATATAATGATTCTTTATATCATTCCATTCTACCATAATAATTATTTATTATTTTTAGAGATATAACATTTATATGATAAAACCTACCACTGCTGAAAAATGACGAAATATTTTACTGATTTAAAATAAAGAACTAGTTATTTATTAATTCTTAAATGATTTTTATATAACTAAAAATTTTATAATTATAAATAATTACTTTCTACTAAATATTCTTTTTCTATAGTTCCATCTCCATCTTCATCTTTTCCTTCTACAATTAAATAAAATTCTTTATCTAAATCTATCTTATTTTTAATAAAATATCTTATTGCTATTTTTGTTCCAATTGCTCTTTTTCCGCTAAATAATAATATATTTTTATCTTCATTAAAAGGACTTTTTATATTTGCAATTAATCCGGATAATTCTTCAGAATATTTTTTATTTGTAAATTCTGAATATATATCCCAATTATATTCCTGTAAAAATCTTATTTTTAATGAGGTATTTATTCTATACATTATCATATTTGTTACAGGTCCTCCAATTACAATTAAATTATCTTTAATTATATTTGTATTAATTGCATCTGTATCTATCCTAATATAATTCTCATCTTTAAATCCATTTACAAATTTTCCAAAATACATTGTTAAGAATCCTACATAATGTAAATCCCTTGCTCTTGCAGAAAAAGGACCATGAGGATCTGGAGATCCAACAATAATATAACAATCTAATACTCCATCTTTTACAAATTTTCCAAAATTTCTTTTTTCATATTGAAATATTTCATAATCTTGTTTTTCATTTATAATATCATAATATAATTTATATGATTTATATTTTACCCTTTTTTCTTCACTTACTTTTTCAATAAAATCCTTTAACTTATTATTTAAATAATAATTTAATAGTTGCGGAGATATATTTAACTTTTTTGCCAATTCAGATAATGTTAACTCATTTTCGGATAATTCATATAATATTTTTCTAGATATTTCATCAAAAAAACTAATTCTTTTTCCACTATATCCCTTTCCATCAACAAATATCATATTTTATTATAAAAGAAAATTTTTATAAAATATATAGAAATATTTTTATTTTTTATAAATCTAAAATTTCTCTTTTAATTAAATATAAAAGAAACTTTATAATAATATAATATATGTGCGGAATAATTGGAATTATTTCAAATGAACTTTTTGATGTTTCTAAAGGAGTTAAAAGATTAAAAAGATTAGAATATAGAGGATATGACTCTTTTGGATTTTATGCGAATGATATTATATATAAAAAAGTTGGAAAAATAGAGATACCAGATATAAAACATAATACATGGATATTTATTGGACACACTAGATGGGCAACACATGGGGGAGTAAATGAAATAAATGCTCATCCGCATATAGATTGTACAGGAAATATAATTGTAGTACATAATGGAACAATTGATAATTACAAAGAATTAAGAGAATATTTAGAAAAAGAAGGACATAAATTTAGATCTGAAACAGATTCTGAAATATTTGCACATTGGTTTGAAGATAGATTAAAGAAGGGAAAAGATATAAAGGAAATTGTATTGGAAATATTTAATAAATTTAAAGGAACATATGCATTAATTGTTTATATTAAAAATTTAAAGAAAATTATTGCAATAAAAAATGGAAGTCCATTAGTAATTGGAATAAAAGATAATAAAATATATATTGCATCTGATGTATATGCATTTCTAGATGATACAGAAAATGTAATAACATTAAATGATTATGAATTTGCAATAATAGAAAAATGAGAATAAAATTTTACAATATTTTAGGAGAAGAAATAAATAAAGAGATAAAAAAGTTAAAATGGATTAATTTGGAAGATAAAAATATATATGAACATTATATGATAAAAGAAATACATGAAGAACCATTAGTATCAAAAATATTAATTGATTCTTTAGAAACAGAACAAAACTATATTGTAGATAAATTTATTAAAGAAATAGAAGAAGCAGATAAAGTTGTTTTCTTAGGTGCAGGTTCTTCATATCATTCTTCACTAATTGGATCTAGATTATTTAGAGAAATTGGAATTGAGGCATATTCTGTTATTTCTTCAGAATATAAAGATATGAAATATGATAAAAATACATTAGTAATTGCAATATCTCAATCTGGAGAGACAATGGATACAATTATTGCAATAAAAAATATAAAAAATAGGGTAAAAGATATATTATCTATTGTAAATGTTCCATATTCTTCAATTCAATCTTTATCTTCATTTTCATTAGAAATAAAAGCTGGACCTGAAAAATGTGTTGCTGCAACAAAAACATATATAAATCAAGTAATTACATTATTTTATTTAGTTAATAAATTTGGATTAAAAATTAATTTAAAAGAAATACCGGAAAAAATAAGAGATACTTTAAAGAATGAGGAAAAAATAAAAGAAATTGCAAAAGAATTTGTTAATGAAAAGGATTTATATATAATTGGAAGGGGAATTAATTATTATTCTTCATTAGAGATTGCATTAAAATTAAAAGAAATATCATATATACATGCAGAAGCATTGGCTGGAGGAGAATTAAAACATGGAACATTAGCATTAATAGAACCTGGAACAAAAGTATTAGCATTAGATCCTAAATTGGATGAAGATATAAAGACAAATATTGAAGAAATAAAGGCAAGAGATGGAAAAGTATATGAATTTTCTAAATATTTTTATATTAATAATGATTATCCAGAATATTCATTATATTCTGTAATAGTTGGACAATTATTAACATATTATATTGCAAAATATAAAGGATTACCAATTGATTATCCAAGAAATTTGGCAAAATCTGTTACCGTAAAATAAAAAATCTTAAAAATTAAAAAGTAAGATATATTTTTAATAAACAATATTTTGAACACTTTTAGCAACCAAACTTATATATTATATAAAATATATATTTTTGATAGGATTATACTAGATTATACCCAGATTAATTAGATAAAAAATTAGTAAAAATATATATAAAAACATATTTATGACGGATAATTTGCGTTATCCGACATAATATATATTACTAATTAAGAATTATTTATAAAAGTCTTCACTGGCTATAGCAATATTAAATATTATCAAAATTAAATTGGGGTTTCTTGTATTAAAATATTATATAGAAAAAAGATATGATATCTTTATTTTTAAGAGTGCTATTTAACTAATAATAGTAATGCCAGTACTATTCCTGCAACAATTCCATATATATTTGATTCTTCTGATGCAACAATAGATCCACTATAAGATGTTGGAGCTTGTACAACAAAGTTATATGTTAAGCTTCCAATATTTGTAACAACAGGAGACATAAATGATAAATACAATGAAGACAAACCATAAGTTAAAGGAATAAGTTTCAAATATATCATTGTAGAGTTACCTGGATATAGATCACCAACATTTATACCATTTATTATTTCTACTAATGGCTGATTATTGTAGAAGAATAATACACTATTTCCAGTTTGTGTAAGATATACTGTTAGATTATCTACTGGTATATTTCCGATATTTGTTATGTTTATAATAAATCCATAATATGGATTTAATATATTTAGATTTATTGTATTACCATTTGTTAAAACAGGTACGTTTTCTATTAGATATGGTTGAACATATAATATACCATAACATCCTTGTGGTAACGATGACGTATTAGTTGAGGAGGATGTTGTTAATATGTATTGTTCATAATTTGATACAAATAATATAAATGATTTATTAATTGTTTGTCCATATTGATCTTTTACTATTAATGTTATGCTGTAATATCCCAATTGCATTGCTGTTAACGATATATTTGCAATGATATATCCTGAAGAGTTAAATGTATATAAAGATGGAGATACTGAACAAGTCGCACTAGTAGAATTTGTCGCACA
>JBMFJD010000004.1:0-67079 GCA_049974095.1 Nanopusillaceae archaeon
CCATTCGTTTAACAAAAGAAGCAAAATTCCTACTCCAAAAGATAAAATGCCTAATAATAAGATCTCTTTATCTGAAAATTTCTTATTACTCATATAATATATTATATTAGATAATACTTTTCATAAAGATTTAGTTTTATTTGTTATAAACACATACTAGATTTAATTTTTTTTAATAAATAATCACACTAAGTTTGAACTAAAGCAGCAGGTTGAATCCTCTTACTGAGATAAAATCCTAATATTAAGTTAATATTAATTATCTGCGTAAATGCCTTTTTGATTGATGTCGGATAATGTTAGTTATACGACAAATATATAACACAACTTATTAATACATCATAAATTTTTAGTCATATTTTTACTAAAAATATAATAGTTTAATCTAGATTAAATATTTTGAAATATTCTATTCTAATTTGTAAAGAATTGTCATTATGATATTGCAAATATCATTTAGTGGTTACGAGTATGAAAATATTTATAAAATGTTTATTGTATATAGATATATGAATACCAGATCAACAGATTTGGAAAAAATCCTAAACTCATATAAAGGATTATTCAAAAAAGTAACTAAATTGTATAATATGATAGAAAAATTACAAATTTTATATGAAATATATGAAACTAAATTATTCAAAACTAATATTTCTCAAGAAAGAAAAATGCTAACTAACTTAACTTCTAAAATAATGAATGAAGATGATACAGAAGTACTTGGAACTATAATGGGATATCTATTATTTATTGAAAATACAGATAAAAATGAAAGAATAAAATATTATGAAATTGCAGAAAAAACAAAAAGATATTTTCAAGAAATTATTTCAAAAGCAGGGTTATATAATATAATAAAAGATATTGATACAGATCCTACACCAATATATATTTCAGATCTTTCAAAAATAAATAACAAGTTTGGAGGATTACACAAAGAAAACTTAATATTTATTAATAAAAATATCCTAGATAATTTAATTGAAGATTTGGATATATTAGAAAAGGCAAATTACGAAATTGAATTTGATAAAAAAATAGCTGATAAAATAGTATATAAGCTATACTCTATCCATGTTATTTTTCATGAACTAATTCATCATTATAGATATAAGATGATCTCAGATGACAAAGAATATTACCAATTATATAATTCATATAGACTCTTCCTTAAAGAAAATGAAATTATAGATCCTGAAGAATTTGCTACTGAAGCACTTTCTCTTGTTTTATTATATGAAAGATTTAATGATATATTCAATAAAATAGTAAATATTGACAATACAAAAAAAGTGGGGATGATAGAGTATTATACATTATTATTATTATCTACAAATCGTGGGGATCCATATAAATATGGCGATATTTTTGGTTACTTTTTAACATTATTAAAAAGAGAGTATAGAAAAGCATATCTTAAAAAATTACTGACAACCTATGAGTTAGATAGACTATATAATTTAGCTCAAAAACCCCTTGACAAATTTAATGGTAAATTTAGAGAAACATATGAAATCTTTTTAAAGGAATTTAAAGAAAAAGCTGGATATAATATTGGTGATATCTTAAAAATTAAATATAATCAATAAAGAAATATAAAATATTTAGAACATATGATAATTCATTATTAAATAACTAACAATCGCATTAAATAAATAAAATTATAAAAAATATTTAAAAAATCCGTTACTTAAATACATACTCTATTTCTAAAATTTCTTTATAGCCTTAAAAAATGTATAGAAAAGATATCTAGAAAAATAAATACACAGTAAATTATATGATATTAAATACCTAAGAAAAAATTTTATAATAAAGATAGGTCTTAAATAATATTCAGTTATTACATAAAAATGAATAATAAAAGGTTTAAATGATAAGGATGTCTTATCCTTTATGGTTGATATTAATATTCTAATTGGTGGACAGGCTGGACAAGGAATTGATTTTGCTGCAGATATAATATCTAGAGTTTTTATTAGATTAGGATACAATGTATTTAGCTATAGATGGTACATGAGTTTAATTAGAGGTGGACATAATTATAATATTGTAACAGTATCGAAAGAAAAAATTTATTCATATTATGATAAAGATGTTGATTATATAATTGCATTCGATCAAAATACTGTAAATTTACATAAAAATAAATTAAAGGAAGACGGTATTATTTTTGGAGCAAAAAATATAATTTCTAATAGAAAAGTTGATGTAGATGTTCAATATTTTGAAAAGAAGTATAATATAAGTAAAAAATATGAAAATACAATTGTTTTAGTAGCATTTTTTAAATATTTAGGAATAGAAAAAGATATAGTAAAAGAAATATATGAAAAAAGAATAAAGGATCCTGAAGAATTAAAGATAATAGATTATGTTTATCAAGAATTCAATATAAAAGGTAAAGAAATTAAAAAGGAAGAATATAAGAAGCAATTTTATTTATCTGGATCTGAAGGAATTGCATTAGGAGCAATTGCAGCAGGATTAAATATTTATATTGCATATCCAATGACTCCAGCTTCTCCAGTTTTACATATTCTAGCATCTTTAAGAGATAAATATGATATAATTACATATCAGCCAGATAATGAAATTGGAGCAATAAATATTGCTTTGGGAGCATCTTATGCTGGAGCAAAAGTAATGGTTGGATCTTCAGGAGGAGGTATTGATTTAATGGCAGAGGCAATTAGCTTATCCGGTATGTCAGAGATCCCAATTGTAATTTATTGGGCACAAAGGTATGGACCTTCAACTGGTATGGCAACACATACGGACCAATCAGATTTATTAGAATCATTATATATAGGACATGGTGAATTTCCAAAAATTGTTGTTGCACCTGGAGATCCTGCAGAAGCATTTGAAAGAACAATTGAAGCATTCCATTTTGCATATAAATATAATACTCCTGCAATAATATTATCTGATCTATTTTTAGGAGAATCAAAAATAAACTTTGATAAAATATATGTCCCAAATATTGAAATATCAAGATATATTGATTTAGATCCTCCTTTAGATTATAAAAATTATAAAATAAATGAAAAAGGATATCAATTAAGGGCAATACCTGGATTTAATGCAATTGTAAAAGCATGTTCATATGAGCATGATGAATATGGAATTGAAACAGAGGATCCTGTTATAGGAGAAAAAATGAGTAGGAAAAGATTAAAGAAAATGGAAGAAATTGAAAAAGAAGTAAAAGAATTTGATCCTTATAGAATATATGGAGACGGAAATAAATTAATAATATCTTGGGGATCAAATAAAATGCCAATATTAGAAGCATTAAAATATCTAAAAGGTTGGAAGTTCTTACAGATTTCCTATTTATCTCCATTTCCAAAAGAAATAAAATATTTAATTGAAGAAGCAAAAGAGACAGTAATAATTGAACATAATTTAACAAGTCAATTAGGAAAATTAATTAGAGAAGAATTAGGAATTGAAATTGAAAATAAAATATTAAAGCATACTGGAGAACCATTTATTCCTTTAGAAATTGTAGAAAAAATAAAAGAATTATAATATTTTCTTTATTTTTTCATACATTTTTAATGAAAAATAATAAAATAATAATTTATAAGAATATAAATCTGCTTTAATTTCTGTTAAAAATGATTCATTATCTTCTCCTTTATAATACTCAATAGCATGATAAAATTCATGAAATAAGACAGATAACTTTGATAATTTACTCTTATTACAATCTCCTATTTTTATTATTACTCCAATAATTTTTTCTCTATCATATTCCTTAATTACAGTTCTATTTTCATATATAGGAATTGTTTTTCCCACAATAAATGATTTACAATAATTTTCATGTATTCCTAAAATAAATCCCGGTGGTATATTATGCTTTTTAAGCTCTTCTATAATTACTTTTTCAACATATTCATCTTTAACTATGTTATCTAAACTTGGTAGTAACATAAAATAAATTATTATTTTAACTTTATAAATTTTAATATAAAGTCTTTTCTATTAGATTTTCCTCTTTTATACTTAATATTTTTGCCCTTAAATCAATTGGAGTAACATTTTCAACTTTTACTTTTATTGTTTTTCCCAAAATATTTTTATCTGATTTTACAATTATTTGTTTATATGCATAATTCCTTGCAATCCATGTATTTTCATATTTTCCTTTTGATTCTACAATTGCGTATCCTTCCCATCCTAACCATATTTTATTTCTTTCATATACATTTTTATTAAATACTTCTTTTAGTTTTCTTGATCTTTCTTTTATAATCTTTCCAGATAATGTTTTATATAATTTTACTGCTAATGTCTTCGGTCTTGGCCAATATTTTGACATATTTATTACATCAAATTTTACATTTTCTACCAATTCCAATGTTTTCTTAAAATCTTCTTCAGTTTCTGTTGGATATCCTACTATAATATCTGTTGCAATTGATGCTTCATAGAATTTTTTCCTTATTTTTTCAATTAATTCATAAAATTGTTCAATTGTATATCCTCTTCCCATTGTTTTTAATACATTATTTGAACCTGATTGAACAGGTAAATGGAAAAATTTAAATATATGTTCATTTTCATATCCTTTTAATAATTTATCAAAGAATTTATTCAAAATTCCCAGATTCGCCATTCCTATTCTAATATAATATTCTCCTTCAATATCTAATCCTAACAATAAATCTGCTAAATCCATATTTAGATCATAACCATATGTTGCAAGATCTGTTCCTGTAAAATAAATTATTTTTAATCCTTTTTCTTTTGCATTTCTTACTTCTCTATAAATATATTCTGGAGGATATGATCTTGCATTTCCCCTTGCCAATTTTGTTGCACAATATAAGCAATTCCATAAACATCCTTCTTGTAAAATTATTATTTTTATTGGATATTGATCTACAGATGGCAATAATAATTTATTTATATTTTTTCTATCTAACAGTTTATCAATTTTTCCATTTAATAAATCTTCTACAACTTTATCTACTTCATCTATATGATCTAAACCAATTAAGGAATAATTTTCAAATAATTCTGGTTGATGTTGAACTAAACATCCTGCTAAAATTAATTTTTTATCTTTATATTTATTAACTAATCTTAAAGCATGATTTTCTGTTGGTCCTTTAACAGTACATGTATTAATAATTAATATTTCTGAATCATCAGGATTTTCTACAAATTCATATCCTTTATTTATTAATATATTTTTCATTATTTCCCCTTCTGCTCTATTTAATGTACATCCTAATGTAATTATACTAAATTTCATTAAAATTAAAGATAATCAGATAATTTTTTATTTTTATATATTTCTAAATATTCTTTATATCTTTTCATTTCCTCTTCATTTAGTTCAATTTTAATTTCATCAATTCTTTTTACAGGTTTTAATTCATTATAATAATTTATAACAATGTAATAAAATATATATTTTGATGCTACATTAAGGAAATGAGGAATTACTAAATATAAACCATCATCTGGTATATTATTATTTTTTACTCCATCCCAGAACATTATTTCTAATACCCTAATATTTATTCTTAAATTATTTAATTCTTTTACTTCTTTATTTTCTATTGATGAAAAATCTATAAAATAATTCATTTTTTTCATCCCTTCTTTTTCTAATTCTTCCGCTTTATTTTCCAACTTTATTATATATTTGAAATATTTTTCTATTTCTTCAGGTTTTGCTATTAATAAATATATATTTTGTAAAATAATCTTTATTATTTCTAAATATTCATCATTTATTTTTGGAAACTCATTTAATGTTTTTTCAATATATTCATAAAATAAAAATAAAGATATTGCCTTTGATTTTTTTATATAATCCTTTTCATTAATGCAATATGTATAAAAATGTCTTTTATCCAATTCATTTTTAGGATTCATAATATATTTTATTTTTTCTATCCTATAAATTAGAAATGGATGATGAATATATAAAAACAATAGAAAAAATAATTGAAAATGATGAAGATTATATTAAAGTTATTAAGCATTTAAAGATTGCAAATGTAAATTATGCAAAAAATATATCAAAATATACAGGAATAGATATTAAAAAGGTTAGAAAGATATTAGAAGAGTTAAAAGAATTAAATATTGTTGAAGAATTACATAGTAAAACAGTTAAGAGAACTGTTGCAAAATTAAAAAAACAATTTCAAGTTAGAATGCATCATACTTATTATAGATTAACTGATATAGGAAAACAAATATATAAAATATTGAGAGATAATGATAAAATCTAATAATTTCTCTCATTTTTTAGTTGTTAAATTTTCTCATTAAGCATTAAAACTTATAAAAATTTATAAAAATCTATAAATAAAATTTATATTATGAAATCTATTTCTCCAATTATTTCTTCTATTTTAATTATAGTTATTACTGTTGCAATTGCTGGATTATTTTATGCATGGACTACAGGTATGTTTAATTCATTAACTTCTTCTTCATCTTCTTATGTTCAAAGACAAGCAACATATGTTTCATTTACTATTCCAAATATATATTGTTCTAATGGATTTCTATATTTTACTATTTATAATAATGGAAATATTCCTATTGTTCCAAGTAATATTATACTAACTATTACTGAGAATTATAATACATATTTTATTAATGGATCTAATATTATTTGTAATAATAACATTATATCTTCAAATAGTCAAAATACTTGTTATGTAAATAATTCTTTATGTATTTATAATACTAATTTTGATATAAATCCATCTATTAGTATAACATATAACGGAGTAAATCAGAATCAGAATTTAGGATTAGGATATATTATTATCCAATTTTCTTCTACTGTTCCTATAATTATAAATAATACTCAGAATATTTCTACTCCTGTACCTTTTCAACAAGATATTGCAATATGTAATGGAAGTATAAGTTTTGGAAATAATTTTGCATATATAAATGATTCTACTTTATTTAATCAAATAAATCCAAATGGACAGAATGTATTGTTCTATAATAATAATGGATTATTATATTCATGGTATGAAGGGCAAGATAATATTAATGGAACATTATGTGATGTATGGTGGATAAAATTACCTAATGGTATTTCTAATAATACAAATATAACAATTTATATGGGGATAGGAAATAATACAAATTATTATCAATTATTATATCCCTATGTAGGTATAAGTGCATATTGGTATTGTTATGAAGAAGGATATACTAATATGCCACAATGTCTAAACTATGGAGTATATGATAATGGACAGGATGTATTTAATTATTATTGGAATTTTGCAGGAACAAGTTTACCAAGTAGTCTATCTACTCTATTGAATGGAGGTACGGTTACAGTAAATAATGGAGTAACGCTTTCACCGGGAAATGCGGAAACAGATGTTTATTCTAATGTAGCTATTATAACCCCCACTGTAGTTGAAGCATATGTTGGATCAGTTTATAATTCGGATGCTGCTGTTTTCTTTTCAAAAAACGATATCAATTCTACACCATCTTCTGGAGCAAATATATACAATGGATACATTGGAGGATATGCAGCAGGTCCCAAAACCGCTCAACTATGGAAAGATGTAAATGGAATATATTATCCTTTAGTTACAGGCTCAGGTTTTTCATCCCCCCAAATTATTAGTTTATATTGGGGAGGAAATGGAAATGAATATGTGACTTTCAATTATATTAACAACCTAAGTAGCACGGATAATACATTCTCAGTTGGTTCTTATTTAGTAGGTTTAACTACATATAACCACGGAACTTCTCCATACGCTACTTTTTATTGGCTTAGAACATGTATGTACTCACCAAATGGAGTTATGCCTTCAATATATATAGGGTAATATTCTCTAACGTTTGTTACCTAAAAGATATAAGGATAATATAATTTAGCATCTCTCTACTTTTCTATATTATTATATTATGTCGTATAACCAAGATTATCCGACACAAACCAAAATATTATATTACTTTTGTAATTATTCAAAATTTTTATTATAATATACTCCAGATTAAGCCTTTCATTTTTTTATAAAAATTTTTACCACTATTAGATTATAAATCTTATAAATATCTAGAAAAATACAATGCTGTTAAGTTATAAAACAAATCCTTATTATCCATGAAATTAAATATATTAAACATGAATTAAAAAACTAAATCTAGGAATAAAAAACAGTAGAATATATAAAAAAGTATTATAAAAAGAAGAATTATTAAAATTATATAAGAGATTACGTTAAAGTTGCTTGGACAGATACCCCTCGATATGTAAATGTAAAGACATAATACGCTGTTCCTTCATTTAATTCTGTAATATTTATATTAGTACAGTTAAGTACCCATTGAGCTTGTGATCCATAAGTTATAGGATTTGTATTATAGGAAGTAACATTACAGAACACAGTAGTTCCATCAAAAGTTTGATTTGCAGTATAATATTCCATACCTACTACAGACATTAAAGAAGGTACTATTGGAACATTTCCATTATTGTATATAATTGCTGTTATATTACAACTAGTACTACTACTACAAGCACTGCTAGAACTATTAGTTGGATATACTTGTGGAACAGTAAATGAAACTATTTGGGTAGCTTGAGATGCTTGATTTGAACTAGCAGTTGTTAAAGAACTGAATAAACCCATTAACCATGCATACATTAATCCTGCAATTGCTACTGTCATTACTATCAATAATATTGTTGCAATAATAGGAGATATCCCTTTCATACTTTATAGTATAGATTTATGTAATTTATAAGTTTTTATAAAAATTATTTTTAAAAATTATGTTAGAGTCGCTTGGACAGATACCCCATGATATGTAAATGTAAAGACATAATAATTATTTTTTGAAATAACAGAATTATAATATATGCTACTATCATTATAATTATTAGTTGAAGAAGTACAATCTAATACCCAAGTTCCTTGTGAGCCCGAAAGTATTGTATATGTCGATGAAATCGGTATATTTAAACTAGATGTATTAGCTACGACACAATTATATGTTACTCCATCAAAAGTTTGATTTGCAGTATAATATTCCTGTGCTATTATTGTTAAAGAAGAAGAATTTACTATTGGAACATTTCCATTGTTATAAACTGTAGCAACTATATAAGGAGTGCCACTTACATTAGTTGAATATACTTGTGGAACAGTAAATGAAACTATTTGGGTAGCTTGAGATGCTTGATTTGAACTAGCAGTTGTTAAAGAACCGAATAAACCCATTAACCATGCATACATTAATCCTGCAATTGCTACTGTCATTACTATCAATAATATTGTTGCAATAATAGGAGATATCCCTTTCATACTTTATAGTATAGATTTATGTAATTTATAAGTTTTTATATAGATTAATCCATATTATTTTATAATTTTAGAACCATTGAAAATACTTTCAAAAACTGTATAATATTTTTATTCTCTTAATTAAACTTAGTATAAGGACCCGTAGCTCAGCATGGATAGAGCGGTGGCCTCCTAAGCCACAGGTCGGGGGTTCGAATCCCCCTGGGTCCGCTTAAAAAACAGAAAACAAATAAATTACAGATATTACAAATATCATTAGCGATAGAATTATCTTATACAAAATATTATAATTTTTTATTTCAAATAACAAAATTATTAAAAATATTACTGTAAAAATATTAAGTTATCCTTTACTATTTTCTATATATGAAAATACTAAATTATATTTTTTAATAGTTTCTAAAGGTTCTTCGTATATAAAATCCTTTTCCTTTTCATATAGTATTTAAAAGATTAGAACTATAAATAAAAAGATAAAAGATATTATAACTTTGAAATTTCATTTAAATAATATCCTAAGAATATGCCAAAAATAGATATAAAGCCAATAATATTCCAAGATTTATATTGAGATAATTATTTATGTATTTTCTAATATTATTTAAAGCCACAGATTCAATTATATTAAATAAGAAATCTATTAAAAATAATATTAAATCCATCTATTCTTTTTCAATTCTAACAAAAATTTTAATGATTTAACAGCATCTTCTGGAGAATCAAAAACAGGTGCGTAATTTTCTAAAGAAATTTTTATTTGCTCTGTAAATCCTCCACCATATATTACAAAAACAATTGGTATTTTTTTATTTATTACCTTACTTACTTTTTCTGGAAATTTTTCTGTAAAAAATGCTAATTGAGGTAGAACTATTGAAATTATTCCTTCAGTCCTGTTATCATTAATTAATATTTTTAATCCCTCAATATATTGATCTTCACTTGCTTGAGCAGTAGTATCTATTGGATTATGAAATGAAGAAAAAGATGGTAAAATTTGTTTTAATTTTTCCTTAATATCTTCAGGAGTTTCCTCTAGAATAATATTATTTATTTCTAAAGCATCTGTAGCCAAAACACCCTCTCCACCACCATTAGTATAAATATATACTACCATATTTTCTTTATATTCAATAGGATTTAAAAATTACAAATAATAAGATATTGTTTTGAGATATATCATAAAATCATTCATATTTTTTGCTTCTATTATTCCATATTGTTTAAATAAATTTCTATATACTTCATAATCTCCAGCTAATGATGCTGTATGAGAAGAAACTGCAATAGATCCTCTTTTTGTTTTTCCAGATTTTAATACAATAACTGGCCTATTTAGTTCTTTTACTATTTCTAAAAACTCCTTTCCTCTCCCTTCTTTCAATCCTTCCATATATATAAATATTGCCTTCGTATTTTCATCATTTTTTAACTCTTTTAATATGTCTATTTCATCTAAATCTATTTTATTACCATATGAGATTATCTTTGAAACACCTATATATTTACTTGATAACCATTCCATTACTGCTAATGATATTGCTCCAGATTGCGATAATATAGCAATTTTTCCTTTTTTTGGTCTTTTAATCCTTCTTTCATCAACAAAAAATGTATCTATACCTGTATATGGATCGTATAATCCCATTCCATTTGGTCCTAAAATTCTTATTCCATATTTTTTAGAATATTCTAATATTTTCTCTTCTAAATCTTTTCTTCCAACTTCAGAAAATCCAGCAGATATTACTATTGCCAACTTTATTCCTTTTTTCCCTGATTGCTCTATAACTTCAGGAACTTTCTCTGCAGGAATTGCTACTATAACACAATCTATATCTTCTTGTATATCTAAAATTGATTTATAGCATTTTAATCCATATAAATTATCATAATTTGGATTAATAGGAAATACCTTTCCTTTAAATCTTTTCATTATATTTTTTAATATTATATTTCCTGCTTTTCCTTCTTTATTACTTGCTCCAACAATTGCAACAGATTTTATATCAAATAGGCTCATAATGCTTTAATATAACAGGGAATTCCTTTATATCTTCTTTCACATATTTCACATAATTCCTTTTGTAATTTATCTATTTTTATATTCTTCTCTTTATATAATTTTTCAGCAATCTTGTTTATTATATTTAATTCTTCTTCATCAAATTCAGGACTACTTTTTCCTCTTATCCCATTCAAATATTGAGAAACAGCAGCTTGTGTAATTAATAATTTTTCTGCAATATCTTGCTGAGATAACTTATATTTTTCATACAATATCATAGACAATTCTTTTCTTAAAGTAGGAAGAATATTTTTTACAAATTCTTCACATCTTATACCCATTATAACATAATTATATTCAAACTTTAAAAATGGGCCCGGGGGGACTCGAACCCCCGACCTCCGGATAGTGGGTCCGGCATCATACCACTAGACTACGGGCCCTTAAATATTTATTCAAAATTAATATTTATGATATTAGAAAAAATAGCTTCAAATTATGTAAAATACGTGACAGTAAAAAATTATGATAAAAATGCAAAATATATTGGACAAGATATTCTGGTTAAATATTTACTAAATAAGAAAAAAATATATTCTGATGAGGGAGAGATTATATATAAGGATTTTATTGAAGTAAAATATAATAAAGATGCAAAGGAAGAATTAGAAATTGATAGAGATAAAATATTGGATAATTTAGAAAATGAGAAAAAATTTTTGATAGATAATTCATTATTTAATGCTTTATCTAATAAGGGAAAACAAAGTTTAAAAACACAGATATCTCAATCATTAAAATTTATTAGAGAATATCTATTTGATACAAATTTAATATTGATTAGGGACATCGATTATTCTTTTTTAGGTAAAAATCTCGTAAAGATATTTAAAAAACAAGAAGACTTTGATTTTTATAAATATAGAGCAGTAATTTTAGATCCTTATGGAGATGAAATATTAGAAGATAAAGATTTAGAAGAATATGATTTATTTATTTTTGGAGGAATTGTTGATATTGATGTAAAATGGTATTATGCAACACAATATTTATTTAGAAATATAAATTTACCACATAAGAGAATTGAATATAAAGGAAGTATAAAAAATGTTCCAGATAGAATAAATATAATAATAAAAATTTTATTGGATTCTGTATATCTTAACATTCCTATAGAAAGATCTATAGAAATAAATTCTCCAAAAAAATTTAGACTAATTTAATATTCTTTCTATATCCAATTCCTTATATATAGTATCTGGATAATTTTCCATAAAGGATCGATAATTTTCTAATATTTTTTTAATTCCTCTTTCTCCAAATATTTTTAATATTTTTTCTTTGTCTTCTTTATCAAATTCTTTAGGTATTTTTTCCCATTTTTTTCTATCTACATAATTATTTAAGGAAATTAGATCATATATATCTTTTGGTTTAAATCTAAAGAATTTATATAATATTGTAAATAAAATAACATTATTTATATAATAAGTTTCGTCGAATCCAGATAATTTTAAATTTATACTTCCTTCTATAGATATAAACACATATACATTATCTTTCTTTAAATATGCATAATATCCAATTTGATTTGGAAAACATATTTTTTTATTATTTTTACTAAAGCATACTTTAAATATATCTTCTCTTAACTCAGAAAATCCTCTTTCTTTTGATTTTTTCTTTATTTCATCTACACAATATTTTTCTTTACATACTATATCTATGACATTACTTGTAATAGCTTTTTGTTTGTTTTCTTCATTATATAAAGATATTAAAGCTAAACTCCCAACTATCTCAAATCCTATATTATCTTTCTTTTCTTCTATTTCATTTATATATTCTTCTAATGTTAAATATGGTACCCTTTCTTTATTTATAGAAGATTCAAATTCCCCTTTCAATTTATGTGACCTTATTTCTTTATTTATTATATTATAACATCGTAATAGTTCTCCTTTCATATCTGGAGTTATAGAGAAATTTGAAAATGACTCTATTCCAGATAATAAATCTTCTAAACATTTTATAGACATTATTTTTCTTTTTTTATAAAAAAATATAAAACTAGCCCCGCGGGGATTCGAACCCCGGTCACGGGGACCAGAGCCCCGTATCCTAGACCACTAGACGACGGGGCTTTGATTTTTTAATGTATTTTCAATTTATGAAATTTTTTAAATATATAAAAATATATTCATCTTTAGAAGATGAGTGAAGAGTATAAGAAGATTTCAATAAGGGATGTGAAGAGATTGCTTATGGTTATAAAATTTGATAAAGATCATAGTATAGTAGATTTAATTGATGAATTTGCTAAGGATATAGCTGAAATATTAAATAGTAAAATTTTATATAAAAAAATTTATTTTTTCCCAGGAGATTTTGAAGGAAATAAGGATATAACACTTGCTGGTATATTATCAACATCCCATATAATTATTAG
The DNA here is from genome assembly GCA_049974095.1 of Nanopusillaceae archaeon. GTDB lineage: Archaea > Nanobdellota > Nanobdellia > Nanobdellales > Nanobdellaceae > Nanobdella. The sequence goes on from JBMFJD010000004.1 coordinate 13,787, forward strand.
TAGCTATACTGAAGAAGATGGGATTTATTTAGATATAGATGTTGCTTGGTGTAGTGGAAAGAATATAGGTAAAGAAGAAATAAAAAATCTTTTAGATAAATATTTAAAAAATTATGAAATAAAATCTATAAGACTATTAAATTATTTAGGAAATGAAGAAAGCCTTCTCAGCTGATTAGTGAAGAAAGCTGAGTTCGCAGATAAATATACTTATAAGCATGTTATAATATTATATTTTTAATGAGCAACGAAATTATTATTGAAAAAGAAAATTGGGTAATTCATGATGAAAAGACAAAAGAACAGTTAGAAAAAGCTGGATATGGAATATATAATCATTCTGCTGTTGAGATATGCCACTGGACAAAAGAATCAATTATAAATGGAAGAACATGTTATAAAAATAAATTTTATGGAATTGATACTGCTGGATGTATGGAAATGACTCAATCTGTAGTATGGTGTACTAATAGATGCATATTTTGTTGGAGACCAAATACAAAATTTGAACCATATCATAATATTTTACCAGAAAATAAAGTAGATCCTCCTGAAGAGACTATGGAAAAATTAAGAGAATTAAGAAAGAAATTATTAATCGGATATTATGGAAATCCAAAGGCAAATAAAGAATTATTAAATAAATTCATTGATAAACCAACCCATGTTACATTTTCTTTATCTGGAGAACCATTATTATATCCATATGTTGCAGAAAGTATATTATACATTAAGAAAAATTGGCCTTGGCTAAGATCTATATTTATAGTAACATCTGGACAGGTTCCTGAAGCATTAGAAAGATTAATAGAAAAAAATGCTTTACCTACACAACTATATATATCATTTACAGCTCCAAATAAAGAATTATATAAAAAAATATCTGCACCAATATATAAAGATTATTGGGAAAAATTCTTAAGATCATTAGAAATTGCATCAAAGATGAAAACAAGAAGAGTTGCAAGAATAACATTAATTAAAGGAATAAATGATGATCCAAGATACTTTGATGAATGGGCAAAATTAATAGAAATATATAATCCACATTTTGTTGAAGTAAAATCATATTCTTATCTAGGATACTCTAGATTAAGATTAAAATATGAAAATGTACCAAGTATGGAAGATATAAGGAATTTCGCTAAAGGATTAGTTCAAAAATTACCTGGATATGAAATATTTAATGAAGATATTGATTCAAGAATAGTATTAATTAAAAATAGAAGACCAGGAATGGATATTGATCCTATAATTAAAAATGTAGAACCAAATGTTTAGATTTTTAACCTTAATGGATAAACTATTCTTCCAAATTTTCTCATAGCTGCCCAAAAAGGTGGTATTCTTCTTTTTCTACTTTCAACAATTTTCCTTATCTTATAATTATAATTTTTGAAGACCATTGTTATAAATTTTGTAGAAAAACTTTAAAATTATAATAAGAAAAAGAAGCCTATTGATATCACAGTTAAAATTATACTATGAATTATTCCAGATTTTATTGCTCCTTTTGACAATTTTCCAATGACCAAACCTGTGAATAGAGCATTTATTAATAATAAAATAAATGATAACCATTTATATAAACTAATTACTGAATAATAAAACTCCTCGTTTCCAATAAAGTTTATTCCTTTTATATTTAAAACCAAGAAATATATTGCAACAATTGATAATAATATTCCAAAATATAATCCGTAATATGTATATGTAACAACCTTTAGCTGAGATAATCTATCCTTTTTAATATTATTTAAATTTTGTATACTCTCAGATAATGTATCTAGTAGATTACTTAAATCTCCCCCATTTCTTAAAACATTCTCTATATTTAATAATACTTCTGATATTTCTCTATTTTTTATTCTTTCTGAACTATTCTCCAATACTTCATGAAATGTTCTTCCATATTTCATTTGAGAAATCATATATCTTACTTCTTTATCCAACTTTTTTCCATAATTATTATTTAACAAATTTTGCAAAGCAATTGGTAATGGCTGTCCAATTTTTAGATAATGAGAAAGATCTCTTAAAAATAATGGAAAATTATTTATCATCTCTTCTTCTTCCAAATATTCTTTCAAATATTTTATTGAGTAAATTAAAAATAATAATACAATAATACCAATTTTTACAAACATATTTAATTTAATTGGCAAAATTAAAAATAATAAGGAAAAAATAGAAATTAATAAAATATAAATTATATCTTTATTCATCTAATCTTCTTAATTTATCTAAAATTATCTTCTTTTCAGTTCTCAATACTGTTTCTCTTACTAATTCTATTGCATCTACATTTACTGCAATGGAATCAATTCCTAATTTTACTAATAATTCTACATAATCTGGCCTAGATCCTGCCTGACCACATAAGGATGTATATACATTATGTTTCTTACATATTTTAATTACTCTAGATATTAATTTTACAACTGCTGGATGTGACTCATCCATCAATTTTTGTACTAATTCATTATTTCTATCTACTCCTACTGTTAATTGAGTTAAATCATTTGTTCCAAATGATATAAAATCTATTCCTGCTCTTTTTATTATTTCTTCAATTGTTAATGCAGCTGCAGGAGTTTCTACCATTATTCCTACTTTTACATCTTTATGTGGTATTAATCCTTCTTCCTCCATTATCTTCTTTGCTTTATATACTTCTTCCCATGAAATCACAAATGGAAACATTATCCAAAGATTATTTAATCCTCTTTCTTTTACTAGTATCTTAAATGCTCTAATTTGTGCTCTAAATAATTGCTCCTGATCTAAATCTCTTCTTATTCCATGCCATCCCATCATTGGATTTGCTTCAACAGGTTCTTTTTCTCCTCCTTCTAAATTTCTATATTCATCTGTCCTCATATCTAATGTTCTAACAACTACTGGTTTTGGATACATTATCCTCAAAATTTCTTCTAATCTTTCTACTAATATATTTGTAAATTCATCTAATTTATTATTTTCCAAATACCATCTTGGATGCTTTCTATTTCTCAATACTAAAAATTCTAACCTTAACAATCCAATTCCATCTATTAAATCTTTTACCTTACTTACAGTTTCTGGATAATCTGCAATTGCCATTACCTTTGTAGCAGATATTTCTACTGGAGTTGATTTGATAACTCTTTTAGCAATTTCTTTTTTAGTTAATTCTTCTAATTTTACTTCTCCTTCATATACAATACCATGAGTTCCATCTACAGTTATAATCATTCCATCCTTCAATATTTTAGTAGCTTCTCCAGTTCCAACAACTGCAGGTTTTCCTAATTCTCTAGAAACTATTGCTGCATGAGATAAATGTCCACCTTCATCTGTTACAATTGCAGAAGCTTTCGCCATTAATGGTTCATAATCTGGATTTGTCATCTTAGTTACTAATATATCTCCTTCTTCAAATTTATCAAATTCTTCCGGAGATAATATTATTTTTATCTTTCCAACTCCAATACCTGGAGATGCTGCAATACCTTTTAACAATATTTTTGCTTCAAATGGTAATTTCGCTTCTTTTACTTTTCCTTTTATTGTTGTTATTGCTCTTGTTTGTACAATATATATACCAGTATCATCAATTGCAAATTCTATATCTTGTGGTTTTCCATAATGTTGTTCTAATTTTTTTCCATGTTCTGCTAATACTTTAATTTCATTATCATTTAAAACTCTTGCATTCTTTAATTCGTTTGATACTTCTACTTCTTTTGTATAAGAATCTGGATCGTATACACTCATTACTTTTTTCTCATTTATTTTTACATTTACAATATTTAAAGTATTTTTATCTACAATATATTCATCTGGAATTACCATTCCAGATACTATTGCTTCTCCTAATCCCCAAGATGATTCTATTACAATTTTTGAACAATCATTTTTAACAGGTTCACATGTAAACATTACCCCAGATTTTTTTGAAAATATTTGTCTTTGAATTACAACTGCCAATGCAACTTTATTATGATCAAATCCCATCATTGTTCTATAATTTATTGACCTTGCTGTCCATAAAGATGCCCAGCATTTTTTAACTGCATCTAATAATTTATCTTCCCCTTTTACATTTAAATATGTAGCTTGCTCTCCAGCAAATGATGCATTTGGCAAATCTTCTGCGGTTGCTGAAGATCTTACAGCTACAAATATTGGCTCATTTCCAAACATTTGAGATAATCCTCTATAATTTTCTAATATTTCATTTTTTAAATCATCTGGTATTTGCCCTTTTATAAATAATTCTTGTATTTGATTCGAAGCTTTCCTTAATTGAGAAGGGTTATTTATATCTATAGAAGATAATATTTCTTTTATCTTATCTCCTATATTATTGTAATCTAAAAACTTCCAATATGCTTCTGCAGTCAATACAAATCCTGGAGGGACAGGAATACCAATTTTTGTCATTTCTCCTAGATTTGCACCCTTTCCTCCTGCAATATTTACATCATCTTTTGATAATTCATTAAACCACTTTACATATACCATAAAAGATATGAAAATTTTGATATTTATAAGGATAAAAACTTTTAAGAATCACCAAATAATTGTAACAAATTAATTATTATTTATTTCTTTTAATTTTCTTGTTTTTCTTCATATATAATATCTTCTATTATATCTTGGTATTTCTCCGAAACTTCTTCTGGATCTGTTTCTTCTCTTAATTTCTTAATAATTCTTTTATTTATATATTTATCATATTTTCCTTCCTTTATTCCTTTTATTATTTCTTTTGCTATCTCATATAATTCTTGATCACTTATTCCACCCAATTCATATTTTAAATATCCAATTTCCTTTAAACTAGATATTCCATCTACATCTCTATATACTACTGGTATTTCTCCTAATATTAAAGCTTCTAACATAGCTAATCCATATGATTCCCTATATGCAGGATTAATATAAACCGAAGATTTTAATTCTCCTAATACTCTCAAAAGAGATATATAATAAATAGGATTTTTATGCAAGGAATTTAGTAATGAATCCCCATATAGATGAATTACAGATCTCTTCTTATATTTTTCTACTATATTTTTTAATTTATTAAATTCCTCACTACCTTCCTGTAAATTTGAAGATATTATAATTAATCCAACATTTTCTCCACTTTCTAATAACTTTTCATAAATATATAAAATACTCTTAAATCCTCTTTCTTCACTTGTTCTACCATTATATACTAACCAATATTTTATTTTACCATTTAAATTGTATTCATTATTATTTCCATAGAGATCCTTATAAAATTCTTTTACTTTATTTATTTCATTTTTATATATTTTATCAATAGAAACCATAATAATTGGCTCTCCAAAATCTGCATAAAATCTCCTTAATGTTTTTCCATTATTTAATATCCTATTTAAGGAATCTATATCTTTATATAATGCATATGTTGGAAAAATAGAGATTGCATCTTTCTTTCCAATTGTTTCTAATAAGTTTTTATATTGAGCTATTTCTATATCTCTGATCCATCCAAAATTATTTTTAAAATCTTCATTATTTCTATATAAATATTCTATGAAATCTAAAGATTCTTTTACTAATCCCTCATCTACAATAGAAGATCTTAATATTTTATAATGTAAATAATTTAATTTTTCATTTTCTTTTTCATTTAATTTTATTTTTCCCTCATTTCTTAATTTAACTAGTTCTAATATTATAGGACCTATGATATCTCCATGAAAATGTCCAACAGTATATTTATCAATTATATCTTCTAGTTTATTATTTATAGTATTATTAAAAGCTAATAATCCAAAATTGCTAAATATTTTTGGTTTACCTTTTGTTTCCTTAATTATCTCATCTATATCAACTTCTTTAGAATCTTCTTTATATCTTCTAGATTTCAAATAATCATGAAAACCTAATATATTCCTTCTATTTATAAAGTCTAACAATTTTTTTATATCTGCTTTATAATATTTTACACTGTTATTATCAAATGTTGCAAAATATACATTTATATTTATATTTTCCCCAAATTTTTTTTCTAATTTGTCTTTAGAAAATAAAACTGATTCTAAAAAGCTTTCACTAAAAACATAAACCCCAGTTCCTTCCCATCTAACATCTACAAATACATTAACATTCATCTAATTTATGGACTTCCTATAACTATTGGTTTTGGAGGTTGAACCTGAGTTTCTGAAGTTTGAGTTTGTTGTTGAGTTTGTTGGGTTTGAGATTGTTTTTGCTGCTGAATCTGTCGAGATATATTTACATATTTATTGAATAATTTTTCAATTCCTTGATAAGCTTGCTTATATAATAAATCTGCGTATTCAAATATTGATCCTGCTATTACTTCAGATATTGTCTTTGGTCCTAAACTTCCTTCTGTTATAAGTCCTCTGTATAATTCTGTTATCCAGTATTTCATTGCTGATGAATATAGGTTCATTAATTCCTCTGCAAGTTTGTTTAGATCTTGCATATAAGTATTTATATAATTAGATCCTTTACTTTTAACATCATTTATTATTTTATCTTGTAACTGAGATATGAATCCTCTATACATACCAAAAAGTGTATTCATTTCTTGTTGTACTATAGAATCATCCAAATCTTCTACTTTTATGCCAAGATATTCTGCTACCATAGACTTAAATACACTTGTTAATATAGATAATTCTTCATTTAAATATCTTCTAGTATTAACATCCAATCCTCCTTGCTTTAGTTGACTGTTTATTTGCACAATTTCGGATGCTAAAGCACCCAAATATATTTTTTTATAATCGTTTCCTGCAAGTTCTTTTATATCTATACTATCTAAGTTATATCCTGTTTTTCCTATTAGTCTTCTTATATACTTTGCACTATCGATATATTTATTTTCAGTAGATAATTTATCTACATAATTTTTTATATGATTATTAAATATTTCATCTCTAGGACTTTGCTTTTCTTCAGATTCTTGTGATTTAAATAATTTTCCAAGTATTATTTGATCCAAACTATAGTAGGTTGTTGTCTCAGACATGTAGTAATATATTTATGTTAAAATTTATAAACCTTTCGTATATCGTAATCCCTTATAGATAAACAATAATAAAAAATTATATCAGAAAAACCTTATTTCTTTAATAACTCATCTAATGCCTTTAGCATTTCATCCATTATATTTTTTCCTTCTCCAGGTTCTATTATTGCTGCAGCAGCTGCTTGTGTATTTATTCCACATGATTGTCCTAATTTTTGTTTTGATGATACATAAACATATTTTACTCCTTTTTCTTCACATAATTCTGGTAAATGCATTACAATCTCTGGTGGATCTACATCTAAAGCTATTGCTACTAATTTTGCTTGTCCTCTATCTACAGCTTTTGTAGTTTCATTTATTCCTTTTCTTACTTTTCCAGACTGCCTTGCCTTTTCAAATAGTTCATATACTTTTGCTTCGTAATTTTGTATAAATGTATTTAATACATTCTCAGGCCATTTTACATATGGTGGAGTCATCATGAGTCATCATTGTATAAAGAAAGAATGAAAAAAATATTTAAAAATCTAAGATTCTACTCCAACAGGTTCAGCAACTACATAACTAGCTCCTACTTTAACAACCTTAACATTACCTTTCCAACCAGGTGTCACATTCTTAACAAATGTAGCAATTCCCTTTATTCTAGTAAACCCATCTCCTCTTTGCGTCAAACTCTTTATCTCTACTTCATATACATCTCCAACTTTTATTCCCCTAATTGCCATCAAATTATATTTAATTAACTTATATATAAATTTAACTATTGTTTATATTTTTTCCTTTTTCAATTATTTGATTTGTCTCTTCATAAAGATTTTCCAATATTTTGATATAATCTTCTTCACCTTCAGCTATTTTATCCATAACATCCTCTAAATCTCTTGTTCTTTTTTCAGATACAAAATCTTCAAAATTTTTTTCTAGAAAATTATAAACACTAATTCCCAATTTTGTTGGAATTAAATTATTGCTTTTATCTATTACATATCCTCTCTCCATTATCTTTTTTACTATTATTGCATATGTTGATGGCCTTCCAATATCTCTTTCCTTCATTAAATTAATAATATCAGCTTGAGAATATAATCTAACCTTTGGTATTTTCTTTCCAGCTACTTCCTTTATCTTAGTATTATTAGCTATAGGACTTATTTTCATTATATTTATTCTATATGGATAAATTAAATCCCATCCATGTTCTTTTATTTCTCTAATTCCTTCAATTTGAACTTCTTTCTCAATAAATGGAATCCTTATTTTTTGTATAAATTTATTTATTAAAACATATTTCATTTGCGATTGTATAAATCTTCTAAATATTATATCATAAATTATATAATGATATTTTGTCATATTAATAAATATCTCTATTTCTCCAGTTTCTATTGCTTCTCTCAATTGTTCTACATCCAATGGTCTTGTTGGTCTAATTGCTTCATGTGCACCACCTTCCCCCCAACTTCTCCCAACAAAATATTCTTCTCCAAATTTTTCTGAAATATAATCTTTTGCTATTGAAATTCCCAACGGAGATATTCTTGTAGAATCAGTTCTATGATATGTAATTAATGCAGATTCAAACAATTCTTGAAGTATTTGCATAATTCTATCAACTCCAATTTTTAATATTGTATTTGCATCTTGTAATATTGTACTAGTTATATAAGGTGGCAAAGGATCTATTTTATCTTCATTTTCTCTATATTCTAATATTTCTATTTCTTTATCTTTTAAATTTTTTATAACTTTATTTATATTTCTTCTATTTTTTATATCTGTATCAATAAACATTTTTCTTCCATCTTCTAATGTTATTTCTAAAATATAAGATTTTGATTTATTTCTTTCTATAAACCTATTAATTACCCAACCCAAAACTGGTGTTTGAACTCTTCCTGCTGATAACCAATTTTTATTAAAATATTTTTGAACAATTTGAGATAAACTAAATCCTAACCATCTATCTTCAACTCTTCTAACAACCTGAGACTTAACTAAATTTAAACCTATATCTCTTAAATTTTGTAAAGCATTTAATATTGCTGTTTTTGTAACTTCATGAAATTCTGCTCTTTTTATATTTCTATTAAATGGATATAAAACTAAATATAAAGAATAAGCAATCATCTCTCCTTCTGTATCAGGATCTGTTCCAATTACAATTAAATCAACTTCTTGCGCTAATTCTTGTAATACTTTTATCCTATTTATAGAATCATCTATATTTGTAGATCCACAATATGGACATTTTCCATCTTTATATTCTGTGAATTGAGCCCCACAATTTAAACATTTTTTTATCGTATTATAGTATGGATAAAATTTTCCATCTTTATATTCTACACCAAACAAACCAATAGGATCTGTAGTTAATTCTAAAATATGGCCTTTTGATGCTGTAATTATTAAATGAGCATCACCTAAAGAAACTTCATATACTTTTATTCCACCAAAATTTCTTATAGATGGCCTTCCAAAAAATGAAGAAATTGTTCTTGCTTTATTCGGAGATTCAACAATAAATAAAATTGTCTTCATTAGTTCTTCTTTTTTCTTTTCAATTTTTCCAGATTTTATATTTTTTACAAGTTCCCTTTCATCTTCAATTTCTTTTTTTAATTGCTCTATATTTAATTCAAAAAAATCCTTTAAAATATACATTATAATTGGGCCAAAGAAACAGATATTACTTCTGAATTGTTTACTCCCTCTATATTATTTATTTTTTCTATCAATTCTTCTTCATTAAATTCTTTATCTGGATATAAAAATTTAACTATCAATGCGTTTAATCCGAATGCTATTGGTTGTATTTCATGAGAAACATATTGCCCACCAAATTCCTTTATTTTTTCCTTTACTTCTTCATTTATTTTTTCTAAATTAACATCAATATCTGTTGGAGATATTTTTAAAGTAATAACTACATATACCATTTTATGGTCCTGTAAATCCACAAACTGGGCATTTCCATTCTAAACCTAAAGATTTTTCCTTATTACTTCTTATAATTACTCCTTGACCACAATTTGGACATACAAACTTTACTATTGTATCACTTACTATTAAATTCCTTAAAACATTTGTTTTTTCTATTTCTGTTATATCCATTAAAATATCATAAATAATTCTTCTTTTAAACCTTTTGTATAACTACCAATAATAATTTTTTATTCCCATGATATAATATAATGTTTTCAATAATTCTAAGATTATATTTTTTAATATAAGATTCTATATCTAAAAGAATTTTTTCATAATTTTCTTTTTTATTATATAATAACAGAAATAATTTTCCATTCTTTTTTAACAATTTATTAGAATGAAAAAATATATATTTATCCTTTTTATTTAACTCTTCATCTTTTTTTATCCTAAAAGTAAATATTTTATCTATAAATTCTTCTTTAAACTTTAAATCTATCCATTCTATATTTATACCTCTAAAATAAATAATATTACTAACTAAAGCTTTCTCTGCATTTTTTTCTATACTATATAATAGATCTTTATCTTGATTCACACAATATATTTTTCCTTTTATCTTATCTTTTATATTTTCAAACTTTTCTAATAAACTTGAATATTCTAATATTTCTCTTTTTCTAAAAAACATTGGAGGTATATTTTTTAATAATAATCCTTCTTCTATAGAAAAAGATCCATCATCCTGAAGATTTAAAATATTCTCATCTTCTTTTATATTAGAAAATATTAAAATCTTTAATACAAAAGTACTTTTTAACTTTTTTATCTTTTTAATTTCATATTTTCTATCATAAAGATTTTTTAATAAAAAAATTTCTTTATTACCTTCAATTTTATATATTTTATCTATTGTTCTAGATAGATATAATAATTTTAATCTTTCTTCAAAATCTAAATTTAGAAATATATATACTTTATTATTTTTTTCTAATTTTTTATATTCAACATCCTTATTTAAAATATTTTTTATTTCATCAATTGTTATATTTTCTAATCCTTTATCAGTTACACATATGGTATTATAAAATTTTTCCATTATACTAATTTATGAAAATAATTTTATTTTTAATTTCTATTTTTGCATTAATAATTTCTACTTATACAAGGAGATATATAAAAGAAGAAATAGAAAAATACAATAAAATATTTAAAATATTGTCATCGATATTTTTAATTTCTTTATTATATTATAATTTTCTTTTAATAATCTTTATAATTTTGTATATTATAATTTTATTTAAAAAAGAAATATATATAATAGCTCTACAAATTGCAATATTATCTTATTTATCCTTTATAAATAATTTTTCAAATTATGTTTTATTTTCTTTAGTCCTTTTATTTATTATTTTTTCTTCTTTCTCTTATACAAATTCTATATATATTAAAAAGATTATTTATATTTATGGATATAAAAGAAGTAATAAAGAATAGAAGAAGTATAAGAAAATATTTAAAGGAAGATATACCATATGAGGATATAATTGAGATAATAAGTTATGGTATTTTAGCTCCAAATGCTGGAAATATTCCTCATTATTATTTTATTATAATAAAAGATCCTGAAAAAATAGAAAAGATTTCTAATTTATCTAATCAAGAATTTATAAAAGATGCAAATACATTAGTAGTAATTGTTTCTGATGATAAAAAATTGGAAGCATTATATGGAAAAAAAGGAAAATTCTATGCAATACAAGATATTGCAGCAATAGTAGAAAATATATTATTAGCTGCTACAGATAAAAATATCGGAACATGTTGGATCGGAAGTTTTGATGAAGAAAAATTAAAGGAGCTATTAGGAATACCAAAAGATAGAAGTATTCATGTATTAATAACAATGGGATATCCTGATGAAAAACCAAATCAACCAATTAAACCAAATTTAAATGATATAATTTTCTTTGAAAAATGGGGAAATAAATTATATAAACCTCAATTTTATCCATTAATGCAAAATATAAGAAATATAATCAATTATTTAAGAAAAAGCTTTGAAAAATTATAATAATTTCTTTTCAGCTAATGATTCTTGGGCAGGCTTTAGTTTTGGTAATATATTATCAATTAATTGATCTATAAATCTTGCTAATGCAGGAGCATATAACCAAACTGCAACATCCATTGATGACATTATCTCTCTTTCATCAAATAGCATCATTAATAACTCTTCAGAATCTACTGTTACAACTCTTCCTCTAAAGTTCTCAGCATCATATATTTCTACAACATTCATCAACTCTTGTACATATTTTGCATTTTCTTCATTTATTGGTGTAATAATTCTTACAGGTATCTGTCTTTCCTTTAATTCAAAGAATACAGGTTTTAATACAATAGCATTTCTGACAAATGTCAATTCTGTTGTAGCAATATTTACTTGTTTTTCAGCTTCCTTTAGCATTGATTCTAAATGGCTTATAATATTTTGTTGTCCCCTTAATGCTCCAGATTTTTCAGAAATATCAATTGCTGATGATCCTGACTTATGTAAAGCTTCTAATTCTTGAATTAATTCGGAACTTTTAACTTTTTCTAACTCATTAATTTTTCTTTGAATATTTTCTTCATATCTCTTTTTAACTCTTTCTACTACTTCATTTGGGGGAATAGCAATATATTTTATTGGTTTTCCTAATTTCATGATTACAAATCCTTTCTTTTCCAAAGATTCTAAAACATCATATGTTCTAGATCTTGGAATATCAGCAATATCTGCTAATTCTCCAGCAGTTGCTATACCTTTTGACAGTAGAGCTAACCAAACTCTTGCTTCATAAGTATTTAAATTAAAAGCTGATTTTATTGCATTAACTAATTCTTCGCTTACAACCATATAATAATTATAAAAACAAAAATTTAAAAAAAGCTAGCCTCTTTGGTTCTCATATAGGTTCTCCAATCTTGTTAATGTATCTGCTTCTTCAGGAGATTTATCAGGTCTTAACCTAACAAATCTTGGAAATCTTAAAGCATAACCAGATGAATATTTGGGACTTTTCTGTATTTCATCATATAATACTTCTATCACAATTTTTGGTTTTATTTTAACAAATTTTCCCTCTTGACTTTCAATTAATGGTTTCAGCATTTCTGTCATATCTTCAAATGTTACATCATCTGGAGTCTCTTTTTTCTCTTTAAATCCACTTCCTACTTCACCTACTTCTAAAAATCTTCCTGTTTCTTCATCTCTAATAGCAATAACAAATGATGTTAACCATCCACTTCTTTTACCTTCACCCCATTCAGCACCAACAATTACAACATCTAGAGATTCCTTTACAGGTTTTAATTTAACCATATATCCAACTCTCCTTCCTGGATGATATGGAGCATCTATTTTTTTAAACATAACACCTTCTAATCCATTTTTTATTGCTTCTTCAAAAAATTTCTGTGCCTCTTCATCAGAAGATGTAACTATATTTTCTGCTAAAGAGATTTTTCCTAGTGCCTGCTTTACAATGGATTCTAATATTTTTCTTCTTTCTTTAAATGGAGAATTTAATAACGATTTCCCATCATAATATATTATATCAAATAATCTTACTTCTACAGGTATTTCTTCTACCATTTTTTCAATATCATATTTCCTCTTTATTCTTTGAGAAATTCTTTGAAATGGTAAATATTTTTTATTTTCTTTATCATATCCGACAATTTCTCCTTCAACTAAAAAATCTTTATCCATTGGTAAACATTCTTTTACATATTTTATTACATCTGGAAATTGTTTTGTAACATTTTCTAATCTTCTAGTCCATAACATTATTTCATCTCCTTTCTTATGTATTTGTACCCTAAATCCATCATATTTATATTCTACTTCTGCTGGCCTTCCAACAACATCTAATGCTTCTTTTGCACTTTCTGCTTTTATTGCTAACATTACTCTAATTGGATTTCCCAAAATTGGTTCTAATTTAAATATAATATCCTTTCCTTTTTCTAATATTTGTTTTACTAATTCTCCAAAATCATTTAATAATGAATATGCCATTTCCACATTTTCCGCAGGTAATCCAAATGCTGTTGCAATTGCTTCAATAATTATTCCTTCTCCTACTCCAATCTTTAAATCTTCTAATGCCAATCTAGCAATATATCTTGCTTCGACTGAAGAAGATGATACAAACAAATTTGCTAAATATTTTATTTTCTTATCTTGAGCACCTTCTCCTTCTAATTCTCCAATTAACCTAAAAGTATTATATACATCCTTTATTGTTAATTTTTTTACAAATATTGTCTTTTGTTTTCTTTCACTTACTAATTTTTCTGCAATAATCCCCAAATCTCCGGTTTTTACAAACAGATTTTCTATATAATTTTTATCATAACCTGTTGCAATTGCTAAAGCTCTTATTGTTAACTTTTCTCCTATTCCTAATTCCTTATCTTCCCATGGATAAAATATCATTCCTTGAATTAACATAAATGTTTCTTTCAAAGATTCTTTATCTATTTCTTTAATAAATCTTGCAAGAATATCTGTTTTAGTAGTTTTTTCAGATACAGATTCCAATCTTTTAAATGTCTGAGCTAATTTCTCAAATTCCATAAAAAATAATTTATAGAAAAGAAATAAAAAACTATATTAATAAAGTTTCTATTCCTAAGTTTGTATCCTTTACAAATTTACCAGTTTCCCATTCTTCTTTCCATTTAGATAATACATATGGACTCTTTACACCAGAAATTATGACTGTAGCTTTTATTCTTCCTTTCATTGATTCGTCAATTCTTGCACCTAATATTGTTAATGAATCTTCTCCTAAGTATTTCCTTACATATTCTGCTACTTCATTTACTTCTTGTAAACTCATATCTGGACCTCCAGTTACATGTATTAATGCTCCTGTTGCTCCTTCATAATTAACATCTAGTAATGGTAATTCCATTGCTCTTTTTGCTGCCATTTTTGCTCTTTCTTCTCCATCAGCAACACCAATACCAACTATAGATGCCCCTCCACCAACACTTAATACTGTTTTTACATCTGCGAAATCTAAATTAATATATGAAGGTGTTGCAATTGTTTCAACTAATCCCTTTATCATTTGACCTATAATGTTATTTGCATATCCAAATGCTTGTGTAACTGGTAAATTACCTGCATATTGTAATATTTTGTTATTATCGATTAATATAACATTATCAGCATATTTTCTTAATTGTACTAATCCTTCTTCTGCTTTTTCTCTTCTTACAATTCCTTCAGATGCAAATGGTAATGTTGCAACTGCAACAACTAATGGTACCCCTGCTTCTTTTGCTATTTGAGCTACAATTGGAGCTCCTCCAGTACCAGTTCCACCTCCTAATCCTAGCATTATCCAAACCATATCTGCACCTTCTAATAACTTCTTCAAATCGCTTTGGGATGCTCTTGCAGCTTCTGCTCCTTTAGATGGTAATCCTCCAGCACCTAATCCTTTTGTTACATCTTTTCCTAATAAAATCTTTCTATGAGCTTTAACAGTTTTTAGATGAGCATAATCTGTATTTGCAGCAATAACTTCTGCTCCTTTAATATCCATTTTATATAACCAGTCTGCCATATTAGAACCTGCTCCTCCAGCTCCGATTATTTTTATTGTTGGTACCAATTTAAACTCCTCTCCTGGCTGCACTCCTATTATTTCTTCTCCCGTATCTTTATTATAAATTGTTTCTTCCATAGTATACTATAAACTTTACTAAATTAAAAATATTTTTCTATTATATTAATATTAATTTAATTATTTTATTAAATTTTCAAAATTTTAATATTGGTTTTAACGCAAAAATAGGTCATTACATTTTTATTTATTAATAAACAAAATTCTTGCAAAAGATAAAAAATTGAGTTAAGATAAACATTAATGAAAATATTTATAAACATATATATTATCTACTTTACTGTAAATATTAATATGATAATCATAGAGAGATATATTTATAAAAGTTTCTTTTAAATTTACTATTATGAAGTCAGAATCCGCTGCTGGAATTGGACTTTTATTTCCGGCTTTACTATTATTTGCAACAATAGCTACTACTGCAAACTATTTAGTAAAAGATATTCAACATATGAATAGTGGATTGATAGCATATGCAAATTGTGCTCAAAATATGATGAACTATGCTTTTTTGGGGCAAGTATATAATTTCACACAATGTTATTTAGAACAGATAAATCAAACAAATCTAAATTGTTATTACAATAGTACAAATATTATTTGCAATTTGGATGAATCAGAATATATTTACCCATTAAGTTAAAAATTTTTTTATTAAAAATTTTTTATGAAATATGTAAAAGTTAAAACAAAAGATAACAAAATATTTGAAGGAATTTTAGTTAACGAAACACAAGAATTTATTATAATAAAATTAAAGAATGGATATAATATTGGTATAAAAAATGAAGATATTGAAAATATTGAAAGAAAAGAAATTGAAGAAGAGAAAAAACAAAGGGATATAAACGTACCTAAAAGGGAAAATAAAATATCTGTAATAGCCACTGGAGGAACAATTTTATCTAGAATTGATTATAGAACTGGAGGAGTACATATGCTAACAAAACCTGAAGAATTGATAGATCTCGTACCAGATTTGTTGGATTATGTTGAAATAAAAAAATTAGAAAGACCATTTTCAATTGCTTCAGAAGATATGATACCTGATAATTGGATAGAAATTGGAAAAATTGCTATAAATTTATTAAAAGATGATATTAAAGGAATTACAATATTACATGGAACAGATACTATGCATTATACATCTGCAGCTTTATCATTTATTATAAGAAATCTAAATAAACCAATAAGTTTAACTGGATCTCAAAGATCTTCAGATAGACCATCTTCAGATGCTTTTTTAAATTTATTATCTTCAGCAATTTATGATAATTCAGATATTGCTGAAGTAGCAATTGTAATGCATGAATCTCCTTCAGATAATTTTTCTTATGCACATAGAGGAACAAAAGTTAGAAAAATGCATACTGAAAGAAGAGATGCTTTTCAATCAATAAATGATTTACCTTTAGCAAAAATATATCCATTAGAAAGAAAAATAGAAATAATGAATAAAAATTATAGAAAAAGAAATAATGAAGAACCATATCTTGACTATAAATTAAATAAAAAAGTTGCTTTAGTAAAAGCATATCCAGGTTCTGATCCAGATATTTTAAAATATTATATAGATAAAGGATATAAAGGAATTATAATTGAAGGGACTGGATTTGGACATGTTCCAACAACACCTGCAGATATTAAATATTCTTGGATTGAAAATATAAAATATGGAAGAGAAAAAGATGTTATATTTGTTATGACACCTCAAACAATATTTGGAAGAGTAAATCCTTTTGTATATAGCAATGCAAGATTATTATATAATTTAGGAGTAATATATGCAGAAGATATGACTCCAGAAACAGCATATGTAAAGTTAATGTATGTTCTAGGACATACAGAAAATTATGAAGAAGTTAGAAAAATGTTTTTAACAAATATTGCTGGAGAAATAAATAGAAAAAGCTTATATGAATTTTTTAATGAACAATAGATCCTTCTTTTATATCTTTATCTACAGTTATTAATGATAAATTTCCATTTCCATCTTCTGCAGCTAAAAGCATTCCCTGAGATTCTATTTCTCTAAATATTTTTGGTTGTAAATTATATACAATAACTATTTTTTTATTCAATAAATCTTCCTTTTTATACCATTGTTTTATTCCAGATACAATTTGTCTTATTTCTCCTCCAACATCTACTTTCAAAATATATAATTTATCAGCATTCGGATGATCTTGTACATCTATTACTTTTCCTATCTTTAATTCTATTCTTTTAAATTCATCAATTGTTACATATTCCATTTAAAATTATTTCTAGAAATTATTTATAAATGGATAAAGTCAAAGATATTAAAGTAAATAAGGAAACAAAATTGAAAGATTTAATAGAAGAATTTAAATATACGGGAGGATTTCAAGCACAGGAGTTATATAGAGCATATGAAATATTGAAAGAAATGCTAAACGATAATAATACAATAAAAGTATTAAGTTTTCCTGCAGATATAATTGCTACAGGAATTAGAGGATTAATAAAGGATATAATAAAAAATAAATTGTTTGATATAATTATTACAACAACAGGTACATTAGATCATGACATTGCAAAACTAGTAAAAGATTACTATTTAGGATATTTTGATTCTAATGATGTTAAATTAAGAGAAGAAGGAATTCTAAGATTAGGAAATATATATATTCCCGAAGAAAATTATGGATTAGCAATAGAAAACACTTTAAGGCCAATATTAGATGAAATATTTAAAGAATTAAAAGAAAAAAATAGAAAAACAATTGGAACATATGAATTGATATGGGAAATTGGAAAAAGATTAGAAAAATATGAAAGAAAAGAAGAAAGCATAATTTATTGGTCTTATAAAAATAACATACCAATAATAGTACCTGGAATAACTGATGGAGCTGTTGGAACACAGATTTTAATGAAAGAATATGAATATCCTGATATACAGGTATCTGTATGGGAAGATGAAAAATTTTTAGCATCAAAATTCTTTGGAGAGAAAAAAGTTGGAGCATTAATATTGGGAGGAGGTATATCTAAACATCATACAATATGGTGGGCACAATTTTCTGGAGGATTAGAATATGCTATATATATTACTTCAGCAACAGAATTAGATGGTAGTTTGTCTGGTGCAAAAACAAAAGAAGCAATAACATGGAAAAAAATAAAGAAAAGCGCAAAACATGTAAATGTATGGGGTGATATAACAATAATTTTACCATTACTAATTTTTGATTTTCTATGATTTAAAATTTTTCTATAATTAATTTTATATGGAAGAAATAAAATATTTTAATTATATGAGATTTGCAAAAAATGTTAGTAGAAAATATATTTAATAAAGAAGAATTTTTAAATGGATTAAATAATACAATAGAATTTTGTAGAAAAAATAATATTCCAATAATATTTACAAAAATAACACCATTTCCAAATGGATTTGAACCAAAAGTTTATACAAAAATGAGATGGAAAGAAGAAATTAAACCAGAAATGCTGGAATTATATATAAAACCGGATGAAAAAGATATAATAATAAATAAAAATACTTGGAGTTTATTTGTAGGAACAAATGTTGAATTATTATTAAGAAACTCTGGAAGGAATGTAATATTATTTACAGGTATTGCAACAGAAATTGGGGTAGAAACATCAGCAAGACACACATATGCATTAGGATTTACTCCAATAATAATTGAAGATGCTGTATCTTCTTACGATAAAGAAGGACATATTAGATCATTAGAAAATATGAGAAAATTTTTCCTAGTAATAAAATCCAATGAATTAGAAAAATATATAATCTGATTACCCTCTTTTCATCATTTTTCAGTCGACATCGATATCTTCATAATACTATTTTTATTAAAATTAAAAATAAATATATATTTGTCGCACCTTCCAATCAATGAGGAATACCGAGTATGAGGCTGGTGATACTGTGGTTTATATTATTCTTCTCTCTTTTTGTTCTAAAGACGAATATTCTTGAGCAAGTTTAATTAACTCTTCAGATAATTTTATTATTCCTTTATCAAATTGAATCTCTTTTCTTATTTCTTCATTTATTTTAGTAGCATTCCTTTCTTTATTTTCTTTTCTTGCTAATTTCTTTTCTTCTTTTACTAATTTTGATATTTCCTTTACTATCTT
Organism: Nanopusillaceae archaeon; assembly: GCA_049974095.1. Taxonomy (GTDB): domain Archaea; phylum Nanobdellota; class Nanobdellia; order Nanobdellales; family Nanobdellaceae; genus Nanobdella. Next base: position 33,563 of record JBMFJD010000004.1, read on the forward strand.
TTCCATATCTTCAATTACTTGCAATTTTGTTCTTCCTACTCTCTGTAATCTATTTACCATAACATTATGAAAATTTTTAGAATATATAAATCTATAACCAAAATCCCTTTATTTTTCCTTTTTGCCAATCATATAAAATAATTCTAGAAATCTTTTTTATCCATTCTTTATCTTTAATGTTATACTTTTCTCTTAATTTTATAAACAAATCTTTTATATTCTCTATTTTTATATTATATGCTTCTTCAAATGGTCCTTTACCAATATGTTTATATAAATAAAATACTGCTTTTTTGGGAAATTCTATTTTTTCAACCCTTATTGCTCCTAATATTGCTAATAAGTATTTATCTTTAGAAACTATAATACCTGGAGAATCTATTAAGTAAAACCTTCTAGATAATTTTACAATTTGCAATCCTTTTGTAAATCCAGGAATTGGTGAAGTTTTAGCTCTCTTTTTTCCAACTAATAAATTTATTATTGATGATTTTCCAGTATTCGGATATCCAAACAATCCAATATATACCTTTTCTTTATCTTTTGCCATATCTTTTATTACTTTTCTTAATCTTCTACTTCCTTTTCTAGTTTTAGAAGATATATAAACTGTAGGATATTCCTTATTAAATTCATCCATTACTATTTCTATAAAATCTTCAGAAACTAGATCAGATTTATTTAAAACTAATATTAGCTTCTTATTTTTATTTACAATATAATTTTCAATAGAATTTATTCTACATAATTTTGGAAATCTGGAATCAAGGATTTCAAGAAGGATATCAGATTTATCTATAAGATTTTTTATTTTATTATCCATAGTATAATATTTAATTAAACTAAAAATAAATTTTCTAATATTAAAAACTATTAGAAGATTTATAAACTAATAAAATAATATAATAATATGGCAGCAAGAAGAGGAAAAACATTAAAAGAAGTTTTATTAGAATTATTAAGCACTCCAATGACAATAGATGAATTAGTAAAAGCAGTTAAATCTAAAAGACCAAGGACAAGAGTAAGAGTTGTAAAGGCATTAGTATCAAGACTAGTAAAAGAAGGATCATTAAAAAGATCAGGAGATAGAATACAAAAAGCCTAGAAGATCAGCTTTTTATTTTTCTTCATTTTATCTGAAGAACCGATGTTCATCATTTATTATTCAAAGATCATTTCTTTTATAAAATAATATCTATTAAAAATTTTATATAATATATGTTTATTTCAATATATTAGATCTAAAATAAAAATGAACATTTCCAAATAATTCTCTGAATAATTTTTATTATATTTATGAGAATAATAAAATATTCTTTAAAATTCTTCTACAATTCAAATTATAGGGCCCGTAGTCTAGTGGCAGGATGTCGGCCTGGCTAGCCGGAGATCCCGGGTTCGAATCCCGGCGGGTCCATTTTTAAATAAACAAATATCCTTAGTACTTATGGAATCTTGGTATATATATGCAATATTAGATTCCTTATTTGCAGCATTTGCAGCAATATTTGCAAAAATTGGTTTAGAAAATGTTAACTCATTAACTGCTGCAGCAATTAGATCTATATTTATGATGGTTTTTATATTAATAATTGCTTTATCTCTTGAAAAATCATCATTTTTTACTTCTTTTTCTTCAAAAAATATTATATTTATTATATTAAGTGCAATTGCTGGTGCATTATCTTGGATATTCTACTTCTTAGCCCTTCAAAAAGGAGATGTTGTTCCTGTAGCAGTAATAGATAGATCCAGTATTCTATTTGTTATAATTCTATCTATATTATTATTAAATGAAAACCTATCTACAAAAACAATTATTGCATCTATATTTATAGTTATAGGTATATATTTGCTATCGATTTAAATTTTTATATCTAAAATTTAGATATTATCTTATAGCACCCGTCGTCTAGTGGCAGGATGCGGGCCTTCCAAGCCCGCGGCCCGGGTTCGAATCCCGGCGGGTGCATTTTAACTTATTAATTTCAAAGATTTTCTAAAAAATATGGATATTATTGTTGGGAGATCTTTAGATGATTTGGAAAAATATGGTTTTCTAGGAACAATTTATATTGGAAAAGAATATATAAAAATGGAAAATACATTATCACTAGCAAATAAAATTTATTTAGATGTTAATTTACCTCATTTAATATTAATTGCCGGAAAAAGAGGACAAGGAAAAAGTTATACCTTAGCATCATTATTCGAAAGTTTATCTTTATTAGAAAAAGATTTATTAGAAAACTTTTCTGGATTAATATTTGATACAATGGGTATATTTTGGACTATGAAATTTCCAAACTATAGAGATGCAGAATTATTAGAAAAATGGGATTTAAAACCACAATCTGTTCATAATGCTAGGATTTTAGTACCTAAAGGATTATTAGACGAATATAGAAAAATAGATATGCCAATAGATGACGTTTTTGAATTAAATCCAGCAGATTTATCTGGGATAGAATGGGCATTAGCATTTAACTTAGATCCTTCTTCATCAATTGCATTATATATACAAAGAATAATAAAGAAAATGAAAGAAAACTCTAATGGATATTCTATACAAGATATAATAAATTATACAGAAAAACTAAATATTGATAGTAAAATAAAAAATGCAATAATAACATATTTTGATAATGCAGATAGTTGGGGGTTATTTTCTGAAAAGTCAGAAACAATAAAAAATTTAGTAAAACCTGGATATATAAATATTTTAGATATATCTTTATATACTGCAATAACTGGTGGATGGTCTATAAAAAATTTAGTAATAGGGTTGGTTGCTAAAAAAATATTTTACCAAAGATTAATATATAGAAAAGTAGAAGAATTAGAAGAAATATATATATCAAAAGAATTAGGAACAAGAAAATTTCCATTAATTTGGATGGCAATTGATGAGGCACATGAAGCAATACCAAATGATTCTATTACTCCAGCAACAGAACCTTTAATACAAATAATAAGAGAAGGAAGACAGCCAGGAATTACTTTAGTATTAGCAACACAACAACCTGGAAAAATGCATACCGATGTTATAACACAAAGTGATATCGTAATTTCTCATAGACTAACTGCAGAGAATGATTTAAAATCATTAAATGAAATAATGAAAAACTTTACAGCACAAGATATTGATATTTATATGAATGATAATCTACCAAAAAGAAAAGGTGCTGCGTTGATTTTAGATGATAAATCTGAAAGAATATATCCTGTACAAATAAAACCAAGATTTTCTTGGCATGGAGGAGAGGATCCTACATTAATTAGAAAAAGATTATGGTTAGAATACAAGTAAAAGAAATAGAAGGAGTAATTGCAATAGTAATATTTATTTCATTTTTAACTTTTTATTTATCAGTTTATAGAAGCTATATTTTTAATAAAGTAGATAATTATAATCAAATAAACTATTATAATTCGTATATAAAAAATATTTTAAATAATATTGAAGATAGATATTATTTACTTTCATTTAATGTTACAATACCTATCTCTATGTACTATCAATGCTTACAAAGTTCTTCAATTTATAATAATTTAATAAATGATAATGCATATAATGATTTTTGTTCGAATTTTCCAATATCTTATCCATTAAATATTTCATTCTTAACTTCTTATTCTGGAGTATTAAATAATACAAATAATACTTATCTTGATCCAAATGTTGGTTTATTCTTTTATTTAAATATAGCTAATCTAAATTTATATAATCAGCCACAATATGCTTTAGTAAATATTTCAAATCCTTCTGGTCAAAATCTAAATAATTATCCAGTATTTGTTACTTCTCCAGATATTTTTTATTGGTTACAAGAAGGATATAATTTAAATGTAACAGATTTAAATGGAAATCAATATTATTTTTGTTATTTAAATTCTCAATTTAACTGTAGTAATATAAATAATAATGCTTATGGGATCTGGATTGATTTAAATATTTCTAAAAACCGTTATATAATATTAAATATTTCTCCAATATCAAATAATAATCCATATTCAGTAGATGGATCTCAAATATTCCCATTTTACGATCATTTTACATACCAAAATTATCAACAATTTAGTCAAAACTGGTATAATAATACTCCAATAAGCATTACTCCTTTGAATCCTGGAGATCAAATTTCTTCTAGCTCTTTTAAAATTTATTCTAAAAAAACAATAAATAAAGGATATTATTTAATATTATTCAATATACAAAATATTAATTCTCTGAGTTCTGGTAATATAAATATTGGAGATAGTTGTAAAATAAGTCTTCAATCAAATAACAAACCATATTTCTATTATTGTAATGTTAATGATAATAATGTAGATATATCAATATCTGCTAATGGACGAACATATGCTTATTATTTAATTTTAATTCCATATAATATTATACCACGAATAAATATTATCTATCAACCAAATATTACTCAAACATTTAATTTTATTATCGGCCCAAATTTAACATATGATTTTTCTCAATACAACGATTTAATAAAAGGTATAAATAGTATCGCAAATAATTACGTAAAATATAAAGAATCTTCTTCTTCCTATGGTTATATAATTTCATCTACTAATTATTTTAATCATTTATTCTATTATTTATATACTTCTCAATATGAACCTTCTAATTTAGGTTCTAGATATATATATAATGAATCTTTATCTTTAATTTACTTATATTCTACTCAGAATTTATCTATTAAAAAAATATTATTTTCTAACACATCTTGGTTCATATTGAATACTCAAAAATATTATAATTCTTCCAATATGATATATTGGAATACTTCTCAAAATAACTATGGATTTACTTATAATATTATTAATTTTTATAATCTTCTTTTATCCTATGACAATTCTTTGCTAAACAATTATTTATATTATCCATACGAAAATGGAATAATACTTTCCAATTCTAATAATTTTGCTCTTTTATTTACAAATTATTATCCATTAGTTAATATAACATTAAATATAACAGTTAGCAATTCTATGATCTACTCTAATACTAATTATTATTATCTATTAAATTTAACTTTATTGAATAACTATCCCTATCAAGATTATTATCTATATTTTTATGATAATCCAAATCTAGATAAAGAAACTGCAAAATATTTAGCATTCTCTACACAAATTCCAATAATGAAAATAAATTATATAGAACCAATAAATATAATAAATATAAATAATCTATTACAAGAATCTCAAAATTATCCAGATATTTATTTTTATTTCGAAAATGAAAATATTACAATATATAATGGAATAATATATCAAGGAAATGTTGCAAATAATTATCAATATTCACAAGAATATAGTATTTATGTATTAAATACAACAAATGTAAATGATCTATATAAAGATAATTTAATAATATATATAAAATGAGAAGTTGGATAATCCTAGTTGAACTTGCATTTTCAATAATCCTATTAACAGTATTTTTCTTATATATTTATTATTTTAGATCTCAAAATATTATTATTGAAAATTTTGATCCAAATAATTTAAGATACCTAAATGTATCATGTAATAATAATCTATATACGTATGAAATAATAAATTTAACAAATAATAATATAACAATATGCTATTTTGGAAGGCAAGCAAATTATACATATATAGAAAATTTAAAACCAATATTTGAATATTTATATTCTGGCCAAAACAATTTTAACCCTTATATTTTAATAGTATTATCATGAAATCTCAATATATTTTATTAGCAACAATTTTAATAATTATTTTCATATCTTTTTTAACCTATTATAATTTAAAACCAATAAATAATATTAATGCAAATTTAATTGGAGAAAATTTCAAAAATGAAATAATATATACATATAAATACTTTGGATACAAATATGTTGGAAATTATACATTTTATTTTGAGAATTATACAAATAATATTGGATATAATTTTTCTTTTATTTGTATTTCATCATATAATTTATCAATACCACAATGCAATGGAAATAATATAAATTGTTGTTATTATTTTTCTGGATATTTCTATGTAAATTCTTCAATATTAATTTTCTGCAATGAGAACTTTATGATATATAATCCTCCAAATTGGATTTGCTTTTGTTATCAATTGAATAATTCTAATGAATACTATTCAAATTTCTTTTGTATTTAACATTTATATACAAAAAAACCAGATGTTGTTTTATTTAAAATCAGACAAATATCATTTCCATAAAATGTATAATTATTTGATATTATATTAAAGGGTATTGTATTCATTGTAAAATTATATAAGAAATTATTTGAAGGTAATTGAGTAATATTTAAATTTATATATGATGGAACACTCAAAGAATAATTTATTGGAGAAATATATAAACTTTCTATTGTTCCATTAAATATATAAACTGTTAAACCATTCGGAATATTTTGTTGGAATTTATATGTACATGAATAACATGATCCTATCATATCTATTTGATAATTTAAATCTGTTAATAGATTAACAGTATATTTTAAATTTATTTGTGCTTGTTGATTCAAAATTGTTAAATGAACATAATATAATACAATAGATAAAACAGATATGGCAAAAGATGTATATATTAAAAATTCAACCCATAAACTTATTCCTTTCATGTAACATTTTTAACATAATCAACTAAATTTTTATTTTCTTTACTTAATTCTTTATATATTTCATTTGCCAATTTATCCATTATACTTTTTCCATTATTTGTTACAACTCTCCCTCTCTTCTGTCCATCCATTATTTTCATAACAAATCCCGCTTGTTCCAATTGTTGCAAAATTAATCTGATAATTTTTCCATATCCTCTAACAAATTTTCCAGGTTCCATACCTCTTTTTCTCAATCCCCCATATTTTTTTCTTAATCTAGATATTCCAACAGGCCCTTTTAAATATACTTGTCTCAAAATTGAAGCTGCTCTATAATACCACCATCCAGGTCCTCCATTATAATCTACATCTGGAGGAAAATCCGGATTTCTTTCTCTATCTGGTCCTGTTCTAATAAAAAAAGCCCATGTTGGTGGTTTAATTATTTCTTTATAATTTTCAAATAAATGTTTTGCTAATCTTTCAACATATATTTGTCCAGGTATTTCTCTTACCGAAACCATAATATGCAATATTTATAAAACATTTTTAAAATATATGTAATTTATGAACCATACTAAAATTGTTAGTTCTGCTGGAAGATTTGGTGCAAGATATGGTAAAGGTATTAGAGAAGATTTAGTTGAAATTGAGAAAAAATATAAAAATAAAAGATTAAAATGTCCTTACTGTAATTATATTTCTGTAAAGAGGATCGCATATGGAATATGGTATTGTGAACATTGCGGCAAAAAATTTACTGGAAAAGCTTATAGTATATAATGACAAAATATCTTTGTATAAATTGTAAAAGAATTATAGATCATGAAACAGCATTAAAGAAAGTTAAGTGTCCATATTGTGGATCAAAGATTTTAGTAAAATTAAGACCTGAAACAGTTAAGAAAATAAAAGCAATATGAAGGTAATAGTTGAAGGATTAGATAAAGATTTTATAGAATCAATAAAATTTTTAGAAAAAGATGAAAAAATAAAAATTGAAGGAAATAGTATTATTATTGAAAAGGATGAAGAGTCAAAATTAAGGGCACAAGTAAATTTATTATTTAGATTAATAAAAATAAATGATAATCTTATCAGACTCCTGTCCAATTTGTAATTCAAAAAATATTGAAGTAAAAAATATTGAATATGATTTTCCAAAAATAGGAAAGGCAATACTGTATGTATTTAAATGTAATGATTGTGGATATAAAACATCAGAAATAATTCCATTAGAAGAAAGACAACCAGTTAGTTTTAGTATAAAAGTAGATAGTAAAGAAAAATTTGGAAAATTAATATTAAAATCTCCTTATGCAAAATTAATATTAAAAGAAATAGATTTAGAAATATTACCTGGAATAGAATCTAAATTTGAAATAAAGGCCGTAGATGACTTATTAATGAATATAAAAGATAAATTGGATGACATAAAAGTATTATATATTAATGAACCAGAGAAATATAATAAAATTGTTGAAAAAATAAACTATTTAAATGATGTATTAAACAATAAAAAAGAGATAACAATTATTATTGAAGATGAAAAAGGTTATTCAATGACTTATTGACCTTCTTTCTTTTCTTCTTCCTTTATTTCTTCAACTGCTGACATTTGATGACCTCTCCAAACTTTTACATATGGTGGTGTTGCAATAACCCAATCTTTATTTACCGCAACAATATCTCCTCCTATTGCATCTACAACAGATTTTAATCTAGAAACAACTCTCTTTATTTCAACAATATCTTTACTTGCATTTAAATTACTTAAATCTACAAATACTATATAACTTCTCTCTCTTAAAGAATCGACAACTGCTTTTACTTCTGAAGGATCTTTTAATCTAAATACTCTTACATAAATCTTTACTTCCTCAGCTTTCTGCGTTGGAATAACTTCTACATATTGATCAGTATCCTCTTTCTTTTTACCTTTAAATATCCCTTTAAAGGATATAGCCATATATCTATATATTGTATTGGTATTTTTATACATTTAGTTAATATTTTTGTTTATATTATTGATTATCAATAAAAATTATTTAGATTGTAAATCTGATTTCTTCAATAGATCTTCTAATTCTTTTGCGAGAGAAGAAAGCTTTTCTCTATATAAATCGGATTGTTTTTTTAAACTTTCAGATTTTATTCTAAATACTTCTTTCTCTTCATTTAATCTATCTATTAATTCTTTTTTATCTTTTTCTATCAATACATTACCTACTAATAAATATACTTTCTGTCCTTCCTTTAAATTATCCAATTCTTTTAAAGCATTATCTACTTCATCTAAATCTTGTAGAATTTTTGATCTTTGAGCCTCTATTAATAAATATGCTTGTCTTAATTTTTCATATTCTTCATATTTTTTCTCAATTTCTTCTTCACTAACCATCTTAATAATTTTATATATATCTTTTTAAATTATTTATGCATAAATATTAGATAATTATTTTCTCTCTTAAAGAAACCATATCTTATTCCATGCAATATTTCTCCATCTTTTGTTAATTCAAATACATATTTTTCACATGATCCATTTATTTTTCCATCTTTTTCCCATATCATAACATCCATTTTATATTCTTCAGGTACCCATTGAATTATTTTTGCATTCAAATTTTTTGCATCTTCATAACTATCAGATAAATATTCCGCAATTGCATAATCTTCCTTTATATCAATTATAGATATATTAAAACCTTCCATTAATCTAATATATTTATTATTTAAATCTGATTTTTCAACATATATTATATTAGAATTTATTTTAAATTCTCTATATCCTAAATCTACTTCTGGATGATTTTCAATTTTTATTTCTTTTGGTAACTTTAAATCTTTAATTATTACTTTTACAGGATTCCTTAGAATAAAGAATCTTTTTGCTTTTTTATCATATATTTCTCTATTATATGTATATATTTTATCCCAATTAACTTGAACATCTACAGGATTTGGACCTATTTCTATAATATATTTCCTTATTGCTTCTCTATCAATCCCTCTCCTTCTTAATCCTCTTAATGTTGGTAAAAATGGATCATCCCATCCAGATATTTTTCCTTCTTTTATCAATTTTCTTATCTCAGACTTATGTAATGGCATATCTTTTACTAATAATGCTCCATAATTTATTACTATAGGAAATTCCCATCCAAAATAATCATAAATATATTTTTGTTTAAATGCATTTACCTCATGTTCTTTCATCCTTAAAACATGAGTAACTCTCATTAAATGATCATCAATAGATACAGAAAAATTATAAGTTGGCCATATCCAATATTTTTCAACATAATTTTCTCCATATTTATTCAATAAATATGGATGAGGATTTCTTTTAGGATTTACTATTCTAAATGCAATCCAATCTCTTATTGATGGATTTGGATGATTTAAATCTGTCTTTATTCTAATTACTGCCCTACCTTCATCATATTCTCCATTTAGCATCTTTTCAAATTGTTCTAAATTCCATCCAGGATCTTTATCCCTATATTCTGTAGGTATTCCTTCATTTCTATATTTTGATATTAACTCTGGAGGAGATAAATCTACATATGCAAGTTCTTTCTCTAATAATTCTTTAATATATTTATAATATATATCTAATCTTTCTGATTGAATATAAAATTCATCAACTTTATCGTTTATTAACCATTCAACATCTTCTTTTATTGCATCATATACATTTGGATCTGGTTTTTTAACCTTTGGATCTGTATCTTCAATTCTTAATATAAATTTACCTTTATACATTTTTGCATATTCATAATTTAAAATAATTGCCCTTGCATGACCTATATGTAAATATCCTGAAGGATTTGGAGCAAATCTTGTTACAACTTTTCCATCAATAGCATTTTTTAATGAAGGTAATCCAATTTTTTCTTCTTTTTTCTTTTCCTCTAATAATTCTGGATATTCATTTTTCAATCTTTCATATGCTTCTTCTTTTGTTATTTTATTTATTTTATCAACTATTTCCTTTACCTTAGGTATAATCTCCTTTATATTTTTCTTTATCTCCGGATATTCGTATACTATTTTTGATATAACAGAATTTAATTCTATATTTCCATATTTATATTTATTATATAGAGACCATTTTTCTGCTAATTTTTCAATATCCATTTTTAGAATACTTTAATTGCCCATTTGCCTTCTTTTATATTCAATTTTTTACTAAATTCTGATTTTTCTTTATTTACAACTATAATAAATCCTGAAAAGTCGTCTGCTAGATCTGTAGATCCACAATATGGACATTTATCTACATCTTTATCAATTATTGCTTTACAATTTCTACAAACTTTTCTCTTTGGTTTTCTATATACCATTATTTCTTACTCTTTGTTTTTTGTTCTAGCCATTCTAATTTTCCCAATCCTGGTTGCTTCATTGTTAATGCAACTCTTAAGCTTGAAATTCCTTTATAGCTTACAGTTATTATTCTTGTAATTACCATATCATTTACCTTTAATATTCTTCTACTATTTTTTCCAATTAATGCTTCTTTTCCAGATACTGAAACATCATCATCCATTACTTGAGAAATATGTACTAATCCATCTATTGGTCCTATATTAATAAATGCTCCAAAATCTGCAATAGATGATACAATACCATATGTGATTTCTGATATCAATGGAATATATGATATAACTGTAAATTTTACTTTATAATAAACTCCTCCATCTTCAAAAATCATAATTCCATCTGATATTTCATCTACTGATTTTATTGTAACAATTATGCCATAATCTTTGCTACTTGTCCCTATATATGTATTAACTAAAGTCTTCTCTATCATATCTTTAACATCCCCCTTTAATTCTGTTGGAGGTATCCTAACAACATCTGTTAATTGTATTTCGTAAAACATTAATAGAATGATTTTATAAATTTTTATAAATTTTCTTAACTTTTATTTTTTTATTAAAATATTTTTACATGGGTGTTATAAGAGAAAAATTATTAGAATTCTATAAGAAAAATAATGAAATTTTAGAAGATATAGTTAAAATTTCACAAAATAGAGAAGTTGGATATTTATTAACAAATGGTTCCTTTGGTCATAGACCATCAAAAATTGAAACAAAAGATGATATAATTGAATATATAAAAAAAGGAGCATTATCTTTTCATATTTCAATTGAAAGATGGATAGATTTAAATGTTCTTGAAGAAAATACATCAAAAAAAGAATTAAGTGAATACAGATTGGGATGGGACTTTATTATTGATATAGATTCTAAATCTTTAGATTTATCTAAAATTACTGCAAGATTAATTGTAGATTATTTAAAAGAAAAAAATATTAAACCTGTATATATAAAATATTCTGGAGGAAAAGGATTGCATATTGCAATACCATGGGAAATATTCCCTGAAACAGTAAATATTGAGAAAAAAGAAGAAATTGTTGAGGAAGAGACAAGAAAATTGTTCCCAGATTTAGCAAGAATATTAGCATTATATATTGCTGAAGAAATTAGAGAAAAATTAAAAAAATTAATTTTATTAAAATTTAATGAAGAAGAATTGAAAAATTTTGGAATAAATAATATAGAAAAATTTGATCCATATGAAATTGTAGAAATAGATACTATTTTAATTTCTTCTAGACATCTAATAAGATGCTTATATTCAATAAATGAAAAAACTGGTAACTTATCTGTACCTATAAAAGAAAATTATATAGAAAAATTAAAACCTGAAGATGCAAGTTTAGATAATTATTCATATGAAGGGATACCATATTTAACTGAAGATCTTGAAAAAAGAGAATCTAAAGAGTTTAAAGATCTAATTTACTCTTCATTTTTATGGAAAATAAATAATGAATTAAAAAGTAAACAAATACAACATTTAGCAGAAAAATATAAAAATCAGGAAGGAATTGAAGAAGCTGAAAAAGATATTGAAGAAATAAAAAAGAAAAAAATAGAAATAGATGAATCTTTATTCCCACCCTGTATTAAAAATATATTAAGTGAAAATATAGAAGATGGAAGAAAAAGAGCTGTATTTATTTTAATTAACTTTTTAGCAAATATAGGATGGGATTGGGATAAAATAGAAAAATATGTTAAGGAATGGAATGATAAATTAAATGAACCATTAAGGGATAGATATATCGAATACCAATTAGAATGGCACAAAAAATTATATAAAGAAAATAAAAGATATTTAACACCAAATTGTAATAATGAAATATATTATAAAGATATTGGAATATGTCAACCTGATGAAATATGTTCTTTAATTAAAAATCCATTATCTTATCCAATTAAAAAGATTAAAAATATAAAATCTTCTCAGGATTCTCAAAATAGTTAATATAAAATTTTAATTTTTCAATATTTTTTCTTAAATTTTCTACTTCTCTTACTTTAAAATATTTAAAGAATTTTCTTCTATCTCTATCATTAATAATTATTCCTTCGGATTCTAATAAATTTTTCAAATATTTATACAAAGAATTTCCCTTATTATCATTATCTGTTAATATTATTGCCTCTTTAAAATATAAAGACAAATTTTCCAATTTCTTAATTTCATATATTGTATATATATTATTTAATCCTAATTCTTTTAAAACATCTTTATCTCTTTTCCCTTCAACTATAATAAAAGTATCTTTTTTATTCTTAATATATAATAAAAAACCAATACTACCTTTCATAACATATCTTTATTATTATTCTTTTATAAGATTAATTTTTATTTTTACTAGTAGTATATTTTAATATGCCTCCAAAGGAGAGAATTGTTGATGGTAAAACATTCTCGTATACAGGGTTAATTGACTTTGGAAAATTTTACAAATCTGCAAAAGAATTTTGGGATACAAAAGGATTTGATTTTCTTGAAAATAAACATGAAGAAAAAGTAAAAGATGATGGATCTAGATCTATTAATTTAGAATGGCATACTGAAAAGAAAGTAACTGATTATGTTACATATAGCTATGATATATCCATTACTGCAGATAGTTTAAAGATATTAGACAATTTAAGACAATATATAGAAAACCTTGTAATAAAAATAAATGGAGATCTAATAACTGATTATCAAAAATATTTCGGGAATAAACCATTTAATATATTTCTTAGAGGATTATTTGAAAAATATTTATATGATAGCGAATTAAAGGATCATAAGAAGAATGTTGGAAAAATTGCTGATGATTTTCTAAATTTGGCAAAAGATTTTACAGCAGCATTTAAATTATGAACTGGGAACAAATATATCAAACAAGAGTAAGATCAAAAATAAAGTTTATACCACAAGATTTTTATGAAAAATTTAAGAAATTTTTAGAAGGAGAAGAATGGGAAGGAATATTCAAAAAAGATAGATATGAAAAATATTATTATCATAAATTAACACCAGATGGTTTATTATTTATTGAAGCACAATGGGAAATGTATAAAAACTATTGGAAAGAAGAACCAAAAATTGATTGGAAATTAGAAATTACAATACTTGTTAATGGTTATAATATAAATACACTAGTTGGAGATTTAGATATAAGTATAAAAAGCTCACATAATGTAGAAGACTTTAGAGAACCAAATACAAGTAAATCAAAAGGTACAGAAAAAATATTATTATCCTTTGGATTTAAAAAAATAATGAAAGGATTAGTATCAAATTTAGAAAGAGTTAGAGGAAAAAAGAAATTAATAGATATGTCTGGAAGAGATTTATATAATGAATCTGAAAAAATAAAAGATTGGATTATTGATTATTTTAAATTATATAAATATTAAATATTAAAAATTTCTATATTTAATTCCTTCGCCTTATTTATTATTTGTTCTCTTTTTCTTTTTCCAACAGTAGATGCAATAATTGCTGCTTCCTTCTCCTTATCAATTTTTTCTAATTCTTCAACATTATGAACAATTACTGGTCTTTTTCCATTTGGTAATAATCCTTTAATTTCCTTTGGGGATCCATATCCAACCTCTACCATTCTTGGCCTTCCTTTTAATTTTTTCCTCATTTTATTGTGTATTCCTTTTGGTCTTCTCCATGATTCCATACTATTTCTTTGAGATATAGATCTCCACCAATATGGTCTCCAATAATCCGGTTTTTTCCTCTTAATTTTCTTTCTTAATTTTAATAATTTTTCTCTCATGGTTTTTCAACAATATATATTCCATCCTGGAATTTTCTTAAATCCTTTTCTTTTATTTTTGCTGAATTTTCTATTAATCCTGCAAGATTTCCTAATACTTCTATATCATATCCCTCTAATATTATTTCGTTCTCATTTACTGTTACTTTTACTCCCTTTGGTATTTCAATTTCTTTTGGTGCTCTACCACCCATAAAATTTTCAATTATTAATTTATTTTCCTGTACTTTTAATTTTATTGGAAAATGGATATATACAGCTCTTAACTTATATTTGTATCCATTTATTACACCATTTATATCATTTTTTATATGAGAAATCATTGTATAGAAATCTCTTAATAATCTTTTTGATGGAAAATATACTTTAACAACTATTTTATTATCCTTTTTTTCTACAATTATATTTCTATTATTTATTTTTCTTTCTTTTTCTCCTATAGGTCCCTTAATCTTTATTATATTATTTTCTATCTCTATATTTACATTATTTGGAACATCTATTTCTTCAACAATGACTGGAGGTCTCATCTTATCTTAATATATAAATAAAGTTAAAAATTATTCTTTTACAACATTAACCCCAAAATTATTCCTTAAATATTCTATTACCTCTTCCTTTGTAGTCCTATGTCTCTTTGGTATTTTTGCTCCTTTTATTCTTCTCTTCATCACTCTATATCCAGGTCTCTTTACCGTTACTATTACATCCATTCCATATATTCCAATTTCTGGATCATACTTTAATCCTGGTATCCAAACATATTCTTTTATTCCAAAACCAAAGTTTCCATATTCATCAAATTGAGATTCTTTTAAAGTATTATTTACAGCTTTTAATAACCATTTTAAAGCATCTTCAGCTTCTTTTCTCCTTAATGTTAATTTTACTCCAATTTCCAATCCAGGTCTTATTCCCCATGCTTGTACCCTTTTCTTTGCCCTTGTTCTTACAGGTTTTCTATTTGGAAACATCTTTTTTAATAATTTTTCTGCTTTTTCTAATGGTTCTCCAGGTTTTCCTACCCCAATATTTATTGTTAATTTATCTATTAAAATCCTTCTCATAGGATTATCTTTATTCTTGCTCATTTTACTGTAATTAATGGTTTATCTTCGCCTATTACAATTGCATAGTCCCATACTGTCTCTTCTATCTTATTATTTTCTATATTTGTATATTCTATAAATCTCGTATGACCAAATGATTTCTTTAATATTTTTAATGAATTTAACTTTCCAATTGTTCCAGATTTTGCTCCATAGAAAATATAAACAAGATTTCCTTCCTTCATCTTTATTATTTTTTCTATCTTGTTTTCTTTTGTATTAAATAAAATACTATCACCTGTTTTTACATCTTTATCATCAATAATAAAATTCCTTCCATCAATACCTGTAACTTGTATTTTTCCTCCTTCAACTAGCATCTTCCTATTAATCCTTATTATTTTAAAATCCTTTTCATTTTCAGGTATTTCAATTAATTTCAATTTCAAATTATTAGATATTACAACTCTATAGCTTTTATTTAAATCTGGAATAGAAATAACATCAAAAATTCCTACAGAATATCCTAGATCATTTATCTTTTTATTATTAACCAATACTTTTCCATTTTGTAATATATATTTTGCTTCTTTTTGTGTTTTTACAATATTTAAATAATCTCTTAACCATAACAAAATTGGCATTGAATATTCATATTTATAACCATTAGTACTTAGCCTCTTTATCCAATAATATTTTTTTCTACTTATTGGCCATGTTCTTGGTATAGCAATATTTCTTAAATGTCTTTTATTTGAAACATGAGCCATTTTTTATTAAATTTTAGAAATTATTTTAAAATTTATTTTTATTTAAATTTTTTATTTATTTCCATCACTTTAGCCAATTCTTCATCCTTTACTGAGAAATTATTTATTAATTCATTTATTTTATCTTCAGGAATATTTTTACTCTTCATTTTTCTTTTAATCATTTCTATTCTTTTCTTATCCTTTAAGTTTAATCTTAATATTACTAATTTTGAATGATGAATTGGTCTATAAACTTCTTTTCCTTTTTTATTTGTAAATTTTACATTATCTACATATACTTTATATCTTTTCCTATCAATATAAACAACAAATCCTTCTACATTTCTATATTTTCCCCTTAAAACTTTAACATAATCTCCAACTCTTAGGGGCAAAGAATTTATATTTATTATCTTTTTGATATCTTTTGATAACATAGACGAAATAATTTTTCCTCTAATATGTAAAGGAGCATTAATTATATATTTTCTTTGCTTCTTTGGCTTCTTAGAGCTTTTCCAAGAAGAACTCCAATTATCATAATTTATATTTTTGATTTCTAATACCATTTTATACAATAATACTTGCAATTTTTCCAATTTCTGGCCATCTTTCTACAACCTCTCTTGCTACAGGTCCTCTAATTACGGTACCTGCTGATAATCCAGTTTTTTCATCTTTTATTATTATACATGCATTATCTTCAAACTTTATTCTTGTTCCATCTTTTCTTTTATATTCTTTTCTTTGTCTTATTATTACTGCCTTCATTACTTTTCCTACTAATGATAAATCTCCATCAATAATTGAAACATAAACCACATCTGCGATTCCTGCTCTAGCATATCTTCTCTTTATACCTTTATATCTTAAAACTGAAATTACTTTTGCTAATTTTGCTTTTGAATTATCAGCAACTTTTAATATTGTTCCAACCGTGATCCCTTTTGTAACCTTTGCATTTATTGCCTTCATATTTTGTTAATTATAACAAACTTGATTGTTTTTGATAAGGGCCTTGTTTCTCCAATTAATACTTTGTCTCCAACATTAATATTTAAGCACTTTGGTACATGCGCTTTTATTTTTGATATTCTAATTTCATATCTTTCATATTTTGGTATATAATAATATTTTGCAAATTTAACTAATGCAATTCCATGTTTTATTCTTATTACTTCTCCTTTAAATATAAATCCCCTTATCCTAACTTCTCCATGCCATGGGCATTTTTTATCATTACATGTATTTTCTGGAGGATTTACTCCTTCTATTCCAATATCTTTAACATGAACCTTCTGTGCCATGTTTCTTATAAGTTATAAATAATTTTAAAAATAATGTTTGTATGATGAAGGATCAACGATCTGAGGAGATGATGAATGATGGGCAAACTGAGATATATACGCTAGGTCATTCTAATAGAAATATAGAGGAATTCTTGGAGATATTAAAAAAGAAAGATATAGATATTGTTATAGATGTAAGATTAATACCTGGATCAAATAAATATCCACAATATAACAAAGAAAATTTAGAAAAATACTTAAATAATAATAATATTGAATATTTACATTTAAAGGAGCTTGGAGGATTTAGAAAACCTTTAAAAGATTCTAAAAATATATGGTGGAGAAATAAAAGTTTTAGAGGATTTGCAGATTATATACAAAGGACAGAATTTAAAGATGTAATAAAAAAATTGATAGAAATTGCAAAAAATAAGAAAGTAGTAATAATTTGCTCTGAGAAAAATCCTTATAGATGCCATAGAAGAATAATATCTGACTATTTATCATTAATATATAATGTTAAAGTAATACATATAATTGATAAAAATAGAGAAGAAGAACATAAAGTTACTAAATCTACAAAAATAATCAATAATGATATTATTTATCAATAATTTAGTGGGCGGCTTCCGTGCTTTCCCGGCCTTCGCCAGTACTCACACAGACGTGGGCCGGCTTAACTTCCGTGTTCGAAATGGGTACGGGTGTTTCCCGGCCACTTTGGCCGCCCTTGATTTTATCATTTCCATGAACCTTTTTTAAATCTTTTCTTATATTGAATCTCTTAACATATCCACAATATAAACATTTATATATAATTCTTCCTCTTCTTATCCTTATTTGTAATGTTTTACCGACAATCCATGGAGTATAACATCTTTTACAAAATTTATTTCTTAAATTTTTTGGCAATCTAATTCTAGCTTTATTTTTTATTTTCCATAAAATATAAATATATCTTCTAGATAATTCTAAATTATCAATATTTTCTATTGCTTTCTTATATAAATATTCTATTCTCTTTATTGCTGTTTTTTTATACATATATTTTTACTTCCTTTTCTTCATTTTTATCAATATTTTTTACATATAATAAAATATAATCATCTTGACTTGCATTTACTTTTGGTATTAAAACTTCTATATTTTGTTTTCTATATTTATCAATTGAAATAACAATTGGAGAAATTAAATTATAATATAATCTAAATTTTAAGGCAATATATTGATCTTTAAAATATATATACTTCGTTCCTATTTCAAATTTCCTTATATATGGAGAATGATTCTTAATTGTTAATATAACTTTCTTTGAGTATTTCAAATTATCAACATCTGTAGATATATTTACTTCTACATCCCATCTATCTTCCAATTCTTCCATCATAATAATTTTAATGTTCCTGTTATTTTATCAATCTTATCTTCATAATCTGGGCCTATACCTATGCATGTTATAGTACCTGGTTCTAATTGAGTTAAACCAGCATCCTTTATTAATACAGTATTTAATCCTTCATTTTTTGCTTTATTATATATATCCATTAATTTTTCTAAATTTTCTACATAAACAACAACCTTCTTGGCTCCTTCTTCTCTCCATTTTTCTACAATTTCTTTATTTTTATTTAATTGCTCTAATACACACTCAACTGCAGCATGGGCTACTTGAACACACAACTTTCCTTTTCCAATATCTAAATCTTTTCTAACTACAACTACTAATTTATAAACCATCTAATCCTTTTAATTTTTCTAATAAAAACTTTAATTTATAATTATCTAGTTTTTCATTTATTATTTCTTCATCTAATTTTTTATATAAGTCATCTAATTTTTTATTTATTTCATTTAGAACAGAATATATATTCTTTATTTCATTTTCTAAATTATTATATTTATTTTCAATCATATTTATTCTTTCGTCTCTTTTTTTATCTAATTCTTGAATATTTAAAATTTCACTTTTCATTTTATTTGTTTCCTCTTTTACATCATCTACATATTTCTTTAAATTTTCTAATATCTCTTCATATTTATCAAAGTCCAATAACCTATTAATAATTTTATCATAACCTAAATCATCCATAAAAATACTTTTTATTTAGATATTAATAAATATGTATGATAGCAAGATTGCATCAGACACTAAGTTTATTGTTATCATATTTATTATTTTATTATATATTTTCTTTTGATAAAATATCTTCAATAATTATTGCAATATTTGTAGGCATTATTTCAACAATACCGGATTTTGATTATAAAATATTTAAGTGGAGTAATAAACAATATTTGTTTTTAAATAAAACAAAATTAAAATATCCTCTATTTCCATATTATTTATTTATATTATTTCTAATAAAAATATTTAAACATAGAGGAATTACACATTCCATATTTCCAATAATTTTATTTTTTCTTCTAGGTTTTTTTACAATAAGACTTTTTTATTTATTTTCTCTAGCATTTTTATTGCATATTATTGAAGATTCTTTAACAGTATCAGGTATTCAACCATTTTATCCATTATTAAATTTCAAATTTGTAATACCTATATTAAATAATAAAAAACATAGGAAATTACAGATATTTTTATCATATCTAACAATATTTATTTTTCTTTACTTTATTATTTTTTTATGAGAATATTTATTGCAATTGATTTACCAGAAAAAATAAAGGATGAAATATTTAATTTAGGGAAAAAAGTAAGAGGAATAAATGGAAAATATGTTGAAAGAGAAAATTTACATATAACATTAAAATTTATTGGAGATATACAACCAGATTTTGTAGAAAGGATAAAAGAAGTATTAAAAAATGTAAAATATAATAAATTTTATATTAGAATTGAAAAATTTGGTATGTTTAATGAAAGAGTATTATGGTTAGGAATATCAAAGGGATTTGAAGATATAATTAATTTACATAACTTAATAGATAATGAATTGGTAAAATTAAAGATAGAAAGAGATTATGACTTCCATCCACATATTACTTTATACAGAATAAAAGGAATAAATAATAGAAAAGATCTTGAGGAATCATTAAAATATTTAGAAAAATATAGATCTGAAGATATCATTGTTGATAAATTTTATATAAAACAAAGCATACTAAGACCACAAGGTCCTTTATATTTAAATGTAGAAGAATATAAACTATTATAAAGGTTATTGTAAAATATCATTAAATATGGCTAGTCAATTATTACCTGAATTAAAAGCAAGAAAATTCGATAGGATATTTATATGTAGAAAATGTGGAGCAAGAATTAGAGCAGATCCTGATAAAGTGAGAGCTGGATTAGTTAAATGTAGAAAATGCGGATCTAGAGCATTAAGACCAAAGAAATCAGAAATTGTATTGGTTGCTGGAAAAACTACTAAATGAACTATCAGATAAATTTACCAACCTCATCAATATTAGAAATTATTTTAATTTTTTTAGTTTTAAATATAATTTTTATTATATTGAAAAAAATATATAAAGAAAATACTGATTATAAATTTATATACGGAATTTTCAGAACAAAAAAATATACAGAAATAATGGAAAAATTTTCTAATAGTTTTTATTCAAAATTTTTATCATTTTCTTCATTATTATTATCCCCAATAATTATTTTATCTTCATTATTTTTTCTTTTTTTAGGAATATTCACATATACCCCAACATATGTACCTTTAATTCCTGGAGCATCTTATGGACCTATATCAATTCCTATAGTTCAATCAATTATCGCAATATTTATTGCTGCATTTATTCATGAGTTTTCTCATGGTGTTTTAGTATTTAAAAATAAATTAAATTTAAAATCATGGGGTTTCTTTTATCTAGGTCCTTTAATAGGTGCATTTGTAGAACCTGATGATAAGGAAATAGAGAAAATAAGTAAAAAAGAACAATTAAAAATTTATGGAGCAGGTTCTACTATAAATATTATTGCTGGAATACTCTTCTTAGGATTATTTTTATTGTTTTCTCAATTAATTATCTCTTTTAATTTAGCAAAACCATATGTAAAAATAATAGGAACAATGCCAAATACCTATGTATATAATGTTATTCCAAATAATACTATATTATATACTATTAATAATTATTCAATTAGTTATGTAACACAAATTGGAGAAATTACTAAAAATATGAAACCTGGAGAATATGTTTATTTATATACAAGTTCTGGAGATTATAATATTAAATTATCTGAAATTGATAATAAAACATTTATTGGAATTATTGTAGAACAAGAATATAGTTTTTCAAATCCATCTATTCCATTTACTTCATCATTATTATTTTGGCTATTTGTAATAGATATTGGTTTAGGAATTGGTAATATGTTACCAATATATCCTTTAGACGGAGGAAGAGCACTAAAATCTTTATTAGAAATGTATATTGATGAAAATAAAGTTAAAAAAATAATAAGTATTATATCTATACTAGTTATTTTATTAATAATATATAATATTTCATTTATTCTTTAATCACATCTTGTAGATTTTCTAATAAACAATTTATCAGTTAATAAATTATATATATCCCCTACATAATCTACTTTTCTTCTAATATCATAATTCTTAAATTCCATATATAACATATATTGATATATTTCAAATATAATTTCTCTAGCTTTTTCAGCAAATTCTATATTATTTTTTAACATTTCTTCAATAGATTTTCTATATAATTCTCCAACAAAATCCATTAATCCCATAACATAAGGATATTCCTCTACTTCAATTTCATAATTCTTTATTATTTTATTTTCAGTTATAAAATAATAAAATATCATTGCTTCTGCATATTCTTGTAAATTTACCTGTATATTATTATATAATGTTTTTTCTTCATTTACTATTTTTTCTAATTCTTCTTTTATTTTTTTCATTTCATTTATATAATTTTTAGCTGATTCTAAATCTCCTCTAATAGTAGAATATATTACTGATTTTGATAATCTATTTAATTTTATACCTAACTGTATTACTTTATCTCTTTTTTCTTCATATTGATTAAATTTATCTTTTAATTTATCAATATATTCTTTTTCTATCATCATTTTCAATCTATATTAAATAATCTTAAAAAGATAAATTATAAATGATTAGAAATTAGAAAATAAATGTTTTATATACATAGTAGCAAAAGAACCTTTATTTAAAATAAATGAAATTTCAATAATATCATTATTTATTTTATAATCCAATTCTTTTACTTCAGATAATAAATTTCTATTAGTAGATAATAAAGATAATGATGGCTTATCCTTAAATTCCAATTCTTCAATATTTATATTTTCTTCTCCCAATATTTCTTTATATATTTCTTTATCTTTTATGTCATATCCTATCAATGGAAATATTTTATTTTTTAATTTGTCTATCTCTTCTTTATCTTTTATAATATAAAATTTTCCAATTTTTGTTTCAATATAATATTTATCTCCATAATTTTTTTCTATATATCTTGAAACTAATTTGTTCCATAGATATGATTGATATGAATGAACAAACATCTTTAATATTCTTTTAGGTATATATCTTAATGCTCTTCTGTAATTTATTTCTTTTGATAAATATGTTAATAATGATCTCTCAATATCTAAGAAACTTGGATATAATTTTAATGCCTCTTTAAAATTTCCCCAATTTTCTAATAAATATTTTCTAGCCTTAATTGATAATTCATTTTTTTCATTATTATAATCCGTTAAAAATATCTTTATTGCATTTTCAAAATCTCTTTTAATTATATATTTCCCAATTATATGATTGTTATATCTATTTCCAAACCTTTGTTCATCAAAATAATTAAAATAATATTTATCAAATATTTTAATATTTTTTTCAAATAATTCTCTTTCTTTTTCATTTACTTCTCTTATTATTATTCTAAAATAATTATATTCTATATCAGAAATCCTTAATGGTTCATCATAAGATCCTACATATTTTAAATAAACATTTCCAAAATTATATTCTTCTTTAAATTCGTTTAAATTTCTTATTGCTATATATTGCTCAGATATAGTATTTTTATCTTTTTCTCCAGCAAAATATATTTTCCTTTTTGATATATGTAATTTTCTTGCAATAATTTTTATTGCTTTTATTGTACTAATATTTTTCTTTCTCATTAAAAAGTATCTGAATGTTTCTCCCTCTTTCTTTTTATCCAAATCTATTATCTCTTTAACATAAAAATCCTCAGGTTTACTTTTTATTTTCATCTTAATTTTTATATTTTAAATTCCCACTCCCACATTTCTTTTGCTAATTTTCCATCATACATGAACTTCTCAATTTTAATGTTTTTTCTTCTTTCCTGTATCTCCTTTAAGAACTCCCATATTTTTTTAACAGTATAATCTTTTAATTCTCCAGTAGTTAACTCTCCACTAATATATTTTTCTCTTATTTCTAATAATTTTTTATCGTCTTCTTCAAATAATACATATAACCAGAAATATGATACATCAATATCTGGATTTCCTCCATATTTTCTATGTTCTTCTAATGTTGCTCTTCCACCAGAAAATGCATATTTAAATATTTTATTTCTTATTGTTTCATAATCATCATCAATAAATATTGCAGATTTTGGATCTGAAGCACTCATTTTTGTATATGGTCCCTGTAATCCCCAAACAAATTTAGATAATATTGTTGCTGCTTTTTTATATCCAAATTTTGGAGCAATATCTCTTTGTAATCTAAAGTATGGATCCTGATCTATTCCACATGGAATTAATGGTATATTTTTCTCAAAAAATGTCGGAACAATTTGTAATGAAATATAGAATGGTAAACCAATAGTAGCACTATCATTGAATCCAAATACAGACTTTGCAGTATTTAAATTTATTTCTCTTGCAATATATATTGCTGCTTTATATAAATGTTGAATATATTCAGAATCTATAAATATAAATGTTTTATCTGGATCATATCCAATTGAAGCAATTGTTTTTGCATCTTCCAATGCATATTGATATGCTTCTTCATAATTATCTACTTTTTTCTCCCAATATTTTTCTTCATCTGGTATTTGTATATATACATTTACATCGAATTTCTCTTGTAGCCATTTTGTTAAAATAAATGGAATTAAATGCCCTATATGCATTTTACTTTTTGAAGGTGCTCTTCCAGTATATAAGAAAAACCTTTTACCATTTTCATATTCTCTTAAAACAATATCAAAATCTCTATGAGCATAAAAGAATTTTCTTCTTAATAATAGATGAGTATATCCAGCAATTTCTTCTACTTTATTTAATATATAATCATCAATTTCTTTTACTCCAAATAATTCTATTAATCTTTTATAATCTTCTTCTGATTTTATATTTACATCGTACATATTAATTATATCATTCATCCATAATAATTATTTATCAATAATTTAAAACTTAATATTATGTTTTAACTTTGAAAAACAAAAATATTATATGCCGCGGTGCCCGAGTGGACCAAGGGGTCTGGCTCGAGACCAGATCCCCGAAAGGGGACGTGGGTTCAAATCCCACCCGCGGCGTTAAATAATGCTTTTTTGTATTTCTTCTTCAATATTTTTTAAATTCTCTCCTAATTCATATATTGAATCTCTTCCTTTTACAGTTATTAAATTTCTATCAACAAAATAATTATGATTTGTTATTAATTTTACTCCAGAATTTTCGAAATATTTTAGATATTCTGGAAATTCGTCATAATTATATACAATTGATCTTCCAACCAAAAGACCAGATTTTAAAAATGCAATTTGTGCTAATGAAGATAATATTACTGTTCTATATGAATTTAAAAATCTTGTAAATATAGATTGTATTTCTACATCCATAAATTCTTTGTATCCTCTATCTGCAATAAAAATTATTCTATCAAAATGATTTTCTTTCATTAAAAATATTTCATGTGTATCAAAATCTGGTAATACTTTGCTTTTATATCTTCCAATACTAATTTCTCTTTTTGGAATTGCAACATAATTTCTTCCATCTAATATATCAAAAAAATTAAATAAATCATCATCATCAAATCCTCTTCTTGGTAATACTATTAAATTCATTTTCATAAAATATAATAAATACTTCAATATTATTAAAATTTTTAATTTCCAAAATATCTTATCAAAGATATGTCAGATATTAAATTAGAAGATTTAAGAAATGAAAAAATTGAGGATAATAAACATAAATTATTGGAAATAAAACTAATATTTGATAATCCAAATATAAGATTTGAACAGATATATTTCTGGTTATTAGATTTTATAAGGGATAGCTTAAAAATGAATATAAGTAAATTATCCGATGAATTTACATCTTCTGTAGGTTCTTTATTTTTTGGAGAAATGAGTCAAAGAGCAACTGCAGTATTAAATACTGCCAGATCATTGGGAGAATTATTTAATACATTGACAAGATCAATTATATCAATTTTAAGTGAATATAAACAGATACAAACAAGGATTTTTCTATATGAAAAAATATTATCAAATGATAAAGATGAAGCATATAGTGCATATTTAACATTAAAAGATATATGGATAAATAATGTAGATACAAATAGAGGTGCTGCAAGCTTAGCAAATATATCTAGGGGAAGATTAGGATTTGCAACTGCAATAGATTTATTTTATATTTCTGATCTAAAAAATGAACTTGAAAAATTAAAAAATAAAGGAATTATTGGAGAATCTCTATTTAATAAAATATTTAACGAACAATATAATATACCAAGAGATTTAAATGAAATAAAAAATAAAGGAATAATAAATGAACAAATATATAATGTTGTAAATATTAGATTACAAGAATTTTATAACTGGTTAGAAATAAATAAGAAATATCTATATGATAGAAATAATTTATTAAAAGCATATTTAAGGCATCAATTGAGCTCTTTATTATATTATGTTGAATTTGCAAAACCATATTTCAAATTTGCAAGAAAATTATTACAAAATCCTGAACAACCTATAGATGTTGTAAATGCATTAGAAACTGCAATTATTAACTTAACATTATTTTCTACTGGAAAAGAAACTAATGTAAAAGAGTATAATGAAAAAGAAGAAAAAGAAGGAGAAAAAACATATTTACCATTATATGAAATTGATATAACTGCAAGAGCATTACCAACATTAACTGGAAGAGTTGAAGGTACAAGAATGTATTCATTCATTGGAAGAGCTGATATATATTTAAGAGCATATATTGTAGAAAAAAGTGAATATGAAAATATATTAGTAAATCAGGAAGCAGAGGATTTGTTATATATTACAGGATTAACTGATGAATATTTAAAAGATATGTCTGATATAATTTTGGAGATGTTTTTATATGATATAATAAAAAATGACGAAAAATTATTAAAATTAGTTGCAAATAGGTCAAATGCAAAACCTGATGAAATAAAAAACAATCCTTATAAAATAAAATGGACTAAAGAATTAATTGAAGAATTGGAAAAGAATGAAAGAATAAAAAAAGCAATGGGAAGTATAAGATGGATAAAAAAATATTTAGAATCTGAAAAAAAGGAAGAAAAAAATGAGGAGAAAAAAGAAGAAAAAGAAGGAGAATCCGGAATTCAATTAATATTTCCAAGTTTATCCAATATATTTATGAAAATATTTGAATTCATTACAACTTTTGGTAAAGACTTAAATGAAATTGGAAAGAATATAAAAAAGAAAAATATAGAAAATGAAAAGAAATATATTATGGATGATTTAAAGGATAAAACAATAGATACTGCCTGGAAAATTTATATGACATTTAAGAAAACATTTGGTATGTTAAATTATTAAATTACGAAATTTCATAAATAATTATGGATAATGATAAAAAGAAATATCCAAATGAATTATTTAACAGACCTATAGGAAGTAGTACAAATCCTGCTATAGCAAATCAGTTACAAGCATTTTTTGAAAAAGTTAGAGCAGGATATCCTGCTGTAGAAATTCAAACATTTTCATTTTATTCAAGAGAAGGACAAGCAGGATGGGCAGATATACCAAAAATTATTTTTGAAGAAATTGCAAGATCTGCAAAAATAAATAATGTCCAGTTATCTATACATGCTCCAGAACAGGATTTTCAAATAGCAGGTACTCCAGATAGAGAACTAAATATAAGTAAAGATTATAAAAAAGATAGTGCATATAAGATATCTTCAGT
The DNA here is from genome assembly GCA_049974095.1 of Nanopusillaceae archaeon. Taxonomy (GTDB): domain Archaea; phylum Nanobdellota; class Nanobdellia; order Nanobdellales; family Nanobdellaceae; genus Nanobdella. The sequence continues at coordinate 61,627 of JBMFJD010000004.1, forward strand.
ATTAGAAGCTGCAGAAACTATGTCAAAAATATATGGCCAACCAATAAAGGTAAATATGCATGCTGGGGATACTACTTTAACAATTTGGGATAAAGATTTTGAAGAAAAAGTAAAAGAAAAATTGATATATGATTATAATTATAGAAAAGAATTTATAGAAAAATTATATAGAATGGGATTTATTACTGAAGAGCAATATAATATTTTAACTAAAAATAATATTGATAGAGAAACATTAGAAAAAAATATTCCATCCTGGGCTTTTGCAAAATCTGAAGGAATATATTATAGAATAAATGGTGATGATATATTTAGTAAATTTGCTTCTCCATTTACAAGAGGAGTCGAAAGAGCAATTGGAGAAGTTGAAAGAGGAGGAAAAATAAGAAAAGAAGAAATAAAAACAATTGTAGATGAATTATATAATGCAAATGAAAATTTCTGGCTAAATTTCTTTAGTAGTATAGATAATCAATTTAGTAATTTAGCAATTAAATTTAGAAGAGATATTGAAGGCTTCTTCAATTATTTATTAACCCGAGGGGGATTTGCTGCTGGATATCCACAAAAAATTGGTGATTTTATAATGTATATTAAATCTTATAGAAATGTTTTGGATAATGTAAAAAATTTTGTAAATACTATAGAAGATAACATAAGAAATATTAATGATGAAGAATTAAAAAGAGAAGTCGCAAATAAAATAGAATATTGGAAATCTATATTAAATGAAAATATAAATAAAATAGAAGATTATGAAAAAAAATTATCAGAATTAGCTAGATATGCTGAAGAAGAAAAACAATATGATAAAATAGAAAATTATTTATTAAATGAAACAATAAATATTACTAATAATTTGAAAAATTCATTTGAAATAGTTGGATATTTATTAGATAATTTAAAAAATACAGTATTTTCTGATAGATTTGTACCTGTTGCATATCCTTTCCAAGAATTAGCAATAGAAAATGGAGCAAAAAATATTGCTGAAGGAATTAAAATGTTAATTGAAAGAGAAAAAATTAAGAATCCAAATTGGTATAAAAATATTGTAGAATATTTACCAGATATTGTAATTGAAGAATCCTATCCAGGTGCTCCAGCAACAAGACCAGATATATGGAAAGAATTATTAAATAAAATAAGAGAGGAATTAAAGAATATTATTGAAAACTATCCTGAATTAAAGAATGAAATAGAAAAAAAGTATGGAAATATAGATAATTATTTAAAAAATAAAATAGGTGCAACATTAGATGTTGGACATATAAAGATGTTTGAAAAATATGGATATAAGAAAGAGGATATATTAAAATGGGTTGAAGAAATAAAACCAGAAATAAAACATTTACATGTTCATGAAACCCAATGGGGATCAGATACTCATTCACCTTTAGGTTTGGGATGGGATGATGTTATTGCAGAAGAATTAGAAAAAATAAAAGATATATTGGGAAATGTTTCTATTGTTCATGAACCTGGATCATGGTATACAAAAGGATTTTCTCAAATGTATGGTTCAGAATATTCATATTATTTGCAAGGAGTTAATCCAACAAATGTATATGGTCCATTATATGGAAATGAAGCATTTATAATTTCTCCATATGGAGGTACTCAATTTATTCCTCAATACATACAATATACCCAATATTCTCCATTTTCTTATAATATATTTACCCAATTACCATTAGATCTTGGAGGAGGTAAGAAACAACAAACATTTACAGGAGAAAGAATAGATTAATCCTTTATAAATATTTTTAATTAGTTTTATATATGACATTCTTAGATACTCTTGCATCATATTTACCTACAATAGAAAATCCAAAGAAATTATTATCTTTAAGAGAAAGAATATATAATACATTATTAGTAATTGTTTTATATACAATATTAGCTTCGATACCATTATTTGGAATATCTCCAGAAGTATCTACTAGATTAGAAGAATTAGCATGGTTATTTGGATCAAATTTAGGCACATTAGCAAGTGTTGGAATTGCTCCACCAGTTGTTGCTGGTATTTTTATGCAATTATTAGTTGGATTAAAAATAATTGATATTGATGTATCAAATGATGAAGGAAGAGAAAAGTTTGATATTTATACAAGAGTATTAGCATTTTTCTTTATTATTATAGAAAGTTTTGTATTAATTCTTAGTGGAAATATTATCCCAAATATATTTCTAGGAATAAATATTTATCTTTTATATTTTATATTATTTATTCAGTTAGTTATTGGTGGATTAATAATATTATTATTAGATGATTTTGCATATAAATATGGAATTACTTCAGGAATAAATATAATAATATTAACTGTAATAATTATTGCATTAGCATTAAGATTATTCAATCCATTATCTCCTCCATCATTAAGTGTTAATTTATTTGCCCAACCTACAGGATATATCCCTTCAGGAATGTTATATTTAACTGAAGGAAATATTAATTTAGGATTAGCATTTATATTTGCAGCAATAGCAACATTTGGAATATTAATATTTGCTATATATTTACAATCTTTAAAAGTAGATGTACCTTTATTATATCTTAATATAAATGGAGAAATAATAAAATATCCAATACAATTATTATATACATCTGTAATTCCTGCAATATTTATTTATGCATTAATTGTTGAAATACAATCTTTATTTGGATTTAATCCAAATAATCCAATTGTTCAATTATTATCTCCCCCAAATGCTATAATAAATATTGGACAATTTGGAATTTCATGGTTATATTCTCCATTTAATATTTTCCATATAGTATTTTACTTCCTATTATTTGTAATTGGCGGAATGTTTATATCAAAATTCTGGATATATGCAATTGGTATGGATCCAAAAAATTTAGCAAATTATTTAACAAACAATCCTTCTTCCCCATTATATATGAGGGATCCAAGAATTGTTGAGGATATGTTAAGAAAATATATTGATCCAATTGGATATTTATCAGGATTTTTAATGGGATTACTAGCATCTTTAGGAGATATATTAAGTTCTGCAGTATCTGGTGTTTCAATTTTATTACTAGTAGTAATTGCAGGACAAATATATAATGATATGAAAAGGCTAAATGCATTACATTTATTCCCATTAATTGGAAAATATTTAGAAAAAAATGCTTGATTCATTATTTTTCTATGTTTTATTATTAGTAATTTTTGTTAATATTATAGTAAAAAAAATTGAAAGAAAAAGTGGAATAAAAGAACATACAAAGAAGTTACAGGAAATACAGAAAAAATATATAGAAAGCATAAAATCTGGAAAAATTGATGAATTAAGTAAAATGATGGAAGAATTTCAAAAAATATATGGAAAAATAATGAAACATACAATGATTGTAACAATTATTGGAATTTTTATATTAATAATTATTACATTTTTATTCCAAACTGGTTTTTATATTAAATTAGTTGATAATACTACACAAGTAGTTATTACAAATCCAATATTATATAATCAGGATTTTGTAATATATTATAATAATACTTTTTTAGGATTCTATCATGCAAATAATAATTTAATTATTTTAAATGGAACATATGAAATAAATAAATTATCTGCTAATGTTATAACAAATAATTTACCATTTTATATATTTGGGATAAATTGGCTAAATCCTTTATTTTTATATATTATTTTGTATCTATTAATCCAGATAATTCTTTTAATTTTTAATTATATTAGTAGAAGATTTATAAAAAAATCTCAGGAAAGTAATAGAAATGGCTAAAACATATTTGTATAGAAAAACTCCTTCAGGAAGGATTACAGTTATAGTTAAATTAAGGAAAGGAAATATACCAAGATGTGCAATATGTGGAAGAAAATTACAAGGATTGCCTGCATTGCATCCTTCAAAATATAGGAGATTAAATTTATCACAAAAGAGAGTTAGTAGAAAATATGGAGGATATATATGTCATAAATGTTTAGAAAAAATATTAAAGGAAAAAGTAAGGGAAAAATTAAAAGAATTAACTATTAATCAATAAAAATGGTCTTACAAGTTGGTAGAGTATGTGTAAAATTAAGGGGAAGAGAAGCTGGAAGGATGTGTGTAGTAGTAGATATAATAGATAATAATTTTGTATTGGTAGATGGAAATGTTAGAAGAAGAAGGGTAAATATAAAACATTTAGAACCAACAGATAAAGTATTAAATATACAAAAAGGAGCAAAAACAGAAGATGTAATAAAGGAAATGCTAAAAAATAAAATATCTATATCATATTGGAAATTAAAAAAAGAAAATTTATTAACAAATGAAATAATTGAATTATATAAACAAAACTTTGGAGAAAAATGGGAAGATATTGCAAAATCTTTAGGCTCTCCTGGTAAAGGAAAAGTTATTGTATAATTTTTTATCTATATTGATAAACATTTGTTTATAAAGACAGAAGTTTTCTATCTTTTATGGACAGCAAAATATTATTAAGTATGTTTATAATTGGTGGAACATTAGTAGAAATTTACTTATTATGGAATCCGTCCTTTTTTAACAATGAGTATATTAAATTATTAGCTAGCAGTATAGTTACATTAGATATATTGGCACTTTTACAAATTTTATTAAATATTTAATTTTTTATAGGGCCCGTAGTCTAGTGGTAGGATTCCAGATTCGCTATCCGGAGGTCCGGGGTTCGAATCCCCGCGGGTCCTTTATGATAAAATAAGTAATCCTAACGATAGAGCTAAAGCAAGTAATGGATAATAAATATCTTGGCTAACTACTAATGAAGAAGATGAAGTAGGATAGTTTACCAAAAAATTATATTGGGCATTTCCTATATAATTATTATTTACATTTACTCCGATTTGTAAATTTGAAGAACCTACATATAATGGAATTAAAGAAAATGTAATAATAGAAGAATTTCCTGGTTGTAATGAAGGAATATTAATACTATTTATGTTATTTATTGATAATCCATTATAAATTATCTCTGGATTATTTGATGGATAATTTAATATTAAATTAATATTATTTATTGTAGTATTTCCTATATTTGTTATATTTAATATTAATTGAAATTCTCCAGATCCTAAATTTAAATTAAATGTATTTCCTATAGGATGTAACTTTATATTTTGATTTACTGGAACCAAATATGCTTGCATTTGTATTAATCCGTATAAAGTAGTTGTTGCTAAGTTTTGAATTATTTGGGTATAACAGTTCGATGTTCCTGCATTTGTAGATGCACATACTGTTAAATTTGTATATGAACTATAAGGTAATGGTAGTATTTTAGAGAAATAATTTGAATTTGGATTTGTTGAATTTATATTATTTCCATTATCAGATACATTTACTGATGTTATTATAGATGAATTTGAATATACTGAAATATTTGCTATTATATTACTATTTGTTATATTCAATAAATTAATTGAAATTATTGGTATATTAGTTCCAGGAG
>JBMFJD010000005.1:0-61188 GCA_049974095.1 Nanopusillaceae archaeon
GGAAAGAATAATATTGAAACATTTTTAATTAAAATAAATTTATTTTTTTCATTGAACAAATTTTTTACATCTATTATTTTTAAAATATTCAAATATACATAACCTAAAGATATAGTAAATATAATCCACAATATTAAATAAGTTGTTTCTAACATAAGATTAATTTTTATAGAAAATTTAAAAATCTAGATAAAGTATCTTAATTTTTTATTTTTATTAGCGGGGCCCGGATTTGAACCGGGGACCTGGGGGTTATGAGCCCCCCGGGCACTCCTAGCTGCCCTACCCCGCTATAAAATTAATTAATTTCTAACAATATTTAAAAATCTATAAAAATAAAAAAGGAAAAATTATTTCTTGGATATTACAATCTCTATTGTTGATACTCTTCTTTTCTTTCCGCTCTGATCTACTTGTCTTTCTTCAGAATCTATTTTTATTGAAGATATTTCTACTTGTCCTGCCAAGAATTTTTTCCTTACAACTTCTGCTACATCTACTGCTCTAGATATAAATCTTCCTCTTGCCTTTATTACAACTTCCTTTGCTTCTTGGCTTGTAAATTGCATTACTACTGCTGTTACATAGTTCATAAAAGGTTTGTTTCCTATGTATATTACACTTTGTTCTGCCATCATGAAGATTGTAATTTCTTAATTTGCCTTGTAATATATCCAGCCAACATATTTCTTAATCTTTTTGATGGCAATACTGTTATAGCTTCCAATATTTTTATATTTTTTCTATAATCTGTTGTAAATAAATCTCCATATTTTTCCAATATTTTTTGAGCTTCTCTCCTAAATTTACCATGAAGTATTCTTCCCATAATTTAACAAATTATTAGATAAATTTATAAAAAGTACCCTTAAATTCTATAAAATGAAAATCGGAAAGAATCCTCCAGAGGATATAAATGTTTTTATAGAAATACCAAAAGGAAGCAATATAAAATATGAATTTGATAAAGAAGAAAATGCAATAAAGGTAGATAGAATATTATATACCGCAATGTTTTATCCATTCAATTATGGATTTATTCCAGAAACATTAGAAGAAGATGGAGATCCATTAGATTGCTTAGTAATAACATATGATACATTTGTACCTGGAGTATTAATTAGAGTAAGACCAATAGGAGTATTAATTACTGAAGATGAAGAAGGAGTTGATAGAAAAATAATTGCAGTTCCACATGAAAAAATTGATCCAAGATTTTCAAATGTAAAAGATATAAAAGATTTACCAGAAGCAATATTAAATCAAATAAAACATTTTTATGAACATTATAAAGAATTGGAACCTGGAAAATTCGTAAAAATAAAAGAATTTAAAGGAAAAGAAGAAGCATTAAAAATAATAAAAGAAGCTGCTGAAAGATATAAAAATAAAAAATAAAATATATTTTTTAGTGAAGAAGCATTACGCTACTGAAATATGATGAACTTCGCCGATACTGATGATAATTAAAGAGAGTTTTGAGAAACATTTTAGAGAATTATTAGGAGATAAATATGAATCATTTTTACAATGGTCATTTAAATTATTAAAAAAATCAATAAGAATTAATACAATAAAAGTAAAGGATGATATAAATTTTGAAAATTTAAAAGAAATATTATTGGAAAAACAGGACCATTTAAGGGAAAAAGAATTAAAAGAAATATCTGAAAAAATAGATAATTTATATAATTTAAAACAAAATCCTTTTAAATTAGATATTTCTGCAAAGGAAATATTATCTAGATTAAAAGAATATGGATGGGAAATTGAAAGAATTCCATTTTATAAATATGGTTTCTGGGTTAAGGGGGAAAGAAGGGATATTGGAAATATTATAGAATTCCAATTAGGATATTATTATCCACAGGAAGCTGCTTCAATGATACCTGTTATTGCATTGGATCCAAAGAAAGATGATTTGGTATTAGATCTTGCAGCAGCTCCAGGTTCTAAAACAACACAAATTGCAATGCATATGGAAAATGAAGGATTAATAATTGCAAATGATGCATCAATTGATAGAATAAAAGCATTGGGAGAGAATTTACAAAGACAAGGAGTATTAAATACTATTGTTACAATGATTGATGGAAGAAAAATAAATAAATTAAATCTAAAATTTGATAAAATATTGTTAGATGCTCCATGTTCAGGAACTGGTGCAATAAGGAAATCTTATAAAACTGTCCAAATGTTTAATGAAGATACAATAAATAGATTAAGTAGATTACAGAAACAATTAATATTATCTGCATTTGATTCATTAAAAGATAACGGTACCTTAATTTATTCTACATGTTCTATAGAACCGTTTGAAAATGAATTTGTAATAGATTATTTATTAAAGAAAAGAGAAAATGCAAAAATAGAAAAAATAAATATTCCAAATTTAAAAAGATCAGAAATTATAAGCGAATATAAAGGATTTAAATTAGAACATGAGGAAGAAATAAAGAAAACAATAAGGATATGGCCATGGGATAATGATACTGAAGGTTTCTATATTGCAAAAATAAGAAAAGAATAGATTTTTAAAGATATATTTTAGAATATAAAAAAATGAGTTATTGTTACCCAATAGATACAAATAAATTAGACAATATTATTTTCTTTATTTCTCCATTTATGGAATTTAAAGAAAAAGAAGAAATAGAGGAAAAAATAAAAACGACCGCTAAATTAAATGGATGTTCTTTTATAAAAAATTTGGAAAGAACATTATTAGAATATTATGTAATAAAATATATAGATATAAATGATTTAGCTAAAAAAATTATTAATAAATTATTTAAATATCTAGATATAAAAAATTATGTAGATATTTTAAGAAATCTTAGTCCGGAAGAAATAGCAAAGATATTACCAGATAAAAATAACTTAATAGAATATAATAGAGAACTAAGAAAAAATTCAAAATTAAATTTATATTCAAATGTTGATTATAGAATATTAAAATATTTATCTTTAGGATTGATTAGGATATTAGACAAAAGTTATGGATACAATATTTCAGAAAAAGATCTAAAAACTTTAGAAAATATGTTGGAAAATATATTTAATGATAAAAAAATATTACAAAGATTAGAAAAAATATCAGATCTTCTTGAAAAAAGATATGGAAAAGATATAGCAAAAGAATTTATTTCACCTATTATAGATATGATCCTAGATTATAATAATTATAATAAAGCAAAAGATTTTATGAATGTAAATATAAATGATTATATACTTTATTATATTAATTTGCTAGAAATATTAGGAGAAGCTTTTAAAGAAAGAATTCCAAGTTTATACAATTTCTTAAGCTTTATTAGATATCTATCCTATTATCTACCAGAAGAATATTTAGAAATATCTGGAAAAATTATTTACAAATATGAAAAAAATATTCTAAATATAGATATATTAGAAAAAATTGGAGAATATTTCTATAGCTTATTAGAAAGAAGCAGAGGAAATATTGTAGATGATTTAATAACCTTATCTAAAATAGCAAAAAATGAATTAGACGGATCTTCATTTTAACGCCCCCGCGGGGATTCGAACCCCGGATCTCCAGGACCGAAGCCCGGAATGTTGTCCTGGCTACACTACGGGGGCTCTATTATATATTTCTTCTAAATATTTTTTATAGTATTCATCAAAATATTGATCAAAATTATAATTTATATTATATTTTCTTGCTAAATAATTGTATATATCAATTACTCTTTTAGGATAATTTTTATTTGGTGAAGAATTTGCTAATTTTTTATATTCAAACATTTTACTAAATATATTTTCTCTTTTAATTTCTTTTTCAATTGAAAATTCATTTGATACATTATTTATTTCATATGTAGATTCGAATCTTCCAAAATTAAATTTTGCATATTCTTCCGGATTAAATACATTCATTAAATAATCTGAAAAATACTTATCATATATTATATTTGGTAAAAATAATCCTAAAGATAGATATGGATTTATTATTGATGAATAATTATCTCCTAAAGGGATATAAAATGAAATATCATTTAAATTAAATAAATTTGAAATATATCTAATATTTTTTCCTAAAATTGATAATTCTTCATATGAAATTTTTTCAATTATATATTTTGCTATATTATAATTTTTCTCAGAAGATATATTATTTATATCTAATGAAGGTTTTTCAATATCTTTTATATTTACTTTTCCCAAATTTATTCCTTCAAATATTAAACCTAAAATATATCCTAAATATAATGTATCTAGACCATATTTGTTTGAAGTATAAATTAAATCTGATATTAATTTTTCATCAAATATTCCAATAAATGGTCCCAACATATTAAATGGCTCATATGGATAGTCTTTCTTTAAATTTCTTATTAATGGATCTATATAATCATTAAATAATTTTTTATTTTCTTCTTCACTTAAATATATATTTCTATAATTTAATAAAGGAATTTTTTCTGGTATTAATTCATATACATCTCTTATTGATTCATGATATTTTTCTTCCTCTCCAAATTCTAATTTCTTTATTTCAATTTTATTATCTCCTCCAATTGATAATCCTGTAATATTATGATAATTATATAATATTGATCCAATTCCACCTTTTGTTGCCTTTATTTTATCTCCTTCAAATATTATTAAATTTCCGTATATTGTATATTTTGATCCAAGTCCTTCTAATAAGATAATAAAATCTTTTCCAGAATAAATATCCTTTAATGTATTATATAATTCTTCCTTTTTCTTAAAGATATCCTCTTGTATTTCATCTTCTAAAAATATAACATTATCATTTTCAATAATTAAAAAATATTTCTTATCTGCTCTTCCTTTTAATATTATTAAATCATCTCCTGTTAATTTAATATATTTTCCAAATGAAGATAAACTTATATCTAAAGAATTTGTTATTGGAGACCTATATATTATTAATGAATTTATGTTTTCTCTATCTTTTATATATCCTAAAGAAAATATTGTTAAATTATTTTCATATGGTTCCTTTTCATATGTTTTATATATATCTGTATGTAATTTTATTGAATAATTTAATGTTTTTTCTTCAATTAATTCATTTTTTATTTCTTTCTTATCAAGATCTATAAGCAATGTTCTTATCATAATAAGATAAAAGTTCTAAAACAATATTAATTTAAGGACCCGTGCCCGAGTGGTCGAAGGGGCTCGGTTCAGGTCCGAGTGGCGAGAGCCTTCCGGGGTTCGAATCCCCGCGGGTCCATTACTTTTTTCTATTAATTATAAAATATAATATATATGCGGCGGTGCCCGAGAGGCCAAAGGGGGTCGGTTGAGGTCCGACTGGAGAGATCCGTCAGGGGTTCGAATCCCCTCCGCCGCAAAAATTAACTTTTATTATTTTCTGAATCTTTTTTATTTAAACTATTTGTTATTTTTAATTTTGTTACATTTTTCTTTTTATTAAATCCTAATAAAAAGTAAAGGTTTAAAATAAATAAAATATCACTAATAATTAATAATATAACTCCTAATTCAAACATATTTAATTTAAATAATGGAGCTATTGTTGCTAATAATATTGCAAAAGATCCTGTTCCACATCCAACTAAACATCCTTGTAATCCAACAAAACCAAATAATGCAGAAATAAATGAAACTAAACTTCCTTTATGGAATTTCTTATAATTTATTATAATAAATGTAATTAAAGAAAAGTTTAAAGAAAATAAAATAACAAACAAAATAGCAAAAATCTCAACATATAGAAATTCTAAAATTAATCCTAAATAAATACTCCTTATATATAAATAACCAATTATTGCAAAAACTATTAATGATATAATTCCATATTTATTTTTTATCATTTCCTTAATTAAATTCATATAACTAACTTATAATAAAAAAATTTATAAGATAATTAAAAAATAATAAAGAATGGATAAAAACTCCCGGTGCAATTTACATATATAATACATTAACAAAAGAAAAAGAAATATTTGAACCAATAGAATATCCTTTTGTAAAAATATATCATTGTGGGATAACACCTTATGATTTTTCACATATTGGACATCTAAGATCGGAAATATCTTTAGATATAATAAGGAGGATATTTAGATTCTTTGGATATATTGATATAGTAATAAGTAATTTTACAGATATTGATGATAAAATAATAAAAAGAGCTAGAGAAGAAAATTTATTAAATAATTGGCATTCAATTCCAGAAAAATATATTAAATATCATTTGGAACAAATAAAAAGATTGAGAAATTTACCAATGCATATAAATCCATTAGTTACAGAACATATAAATGATATTGTAAATTTTGTAAAAGATTTAATTGATAAAGGATATGCATACAAAGGAAAATATAGCATTTATTTTGATGTAGATAAATATCAATATTATGGACAATTATCTGGAACAAAAAAAGAACAATGGAATCAGGAAAATGAATTTTTAGAAGATAAAAAACATCCATATGATTTTGCACTATGGAAATTTAAAAAAGAAGGAGAACCATATTGGAATACTGAAATTGGAGAAGGAAGACCTGGTTGGCATATTGAATGCTCTACAATGTCTTCAAAATATTTAGGAACCCAATTTGATATTCATTCTGGAGGTCAAGATTTAATATTTCCACATCATGAAAATGAAATTGCACAATCTGAATCAAGATTTAATATTCATCCATGGGTTAGATATTGGTTACACTTTGGATTTGTAAAAATTAAAGGAGAAAAAATGTCAAAATCTTTGGGAAATATTATCCCTGCAAAAGAATTTTTAGATAAATATGGAGAAGATATAACAAGATTTTATATAAGTTCTTATCATTATAGAGAACCAATTGATATAAATGAAGAAAGTATAAACCAAGCTAAAGAAAATTATAAATATATAAGTTCAACAATAAAAACAATTGTAAATGAGATAAATTCTTTAGATAGAGCATTCTATTTAGATGATAATAAACAAAAGATATGGAAAGAAATGTTAAATTATGAAAAAGAATTTGTAGATAGTTTGAAAGATGATTTTAACACAGAAAAAGCAACAAAGATATTATTAGAATTTACAAAATATGTAAATAAAAATGTTATTGGATCTGAAACATTTACATTATATTATACTGCATATGAATTTTATAATATTGCAAGTAAAATTTATGGATTATGGGAGGATATATTTTATGGAAAAGAAAGAGATAATAATCTAATCAATAATTTAATAAATATAATAATAGAAGTTAGAAAAGAACTTAGAAAAAACAAAAATTATGAATTATCTGATAAAATAAGAGAAATGATGAGAAATATTGGTATTGATCTATTAGATAAGGGAGAAGAGACAATATATAGATTTATATAATTTAATTTTGTAATATATTCTATGGCCTGTGGAAGAGGTAGAAAAAAATCTTCTAGTTCTGAGAACAAAAAATAAAGCCAATAACAATTTTTAATTTTTTTATCAATTTTTAAAAAATGGATGAAATAATATATCCAGATCTATCAATAATAATATTGGGACATGTTGATCATGGAAAAACAACACTAGCAAAAGCATTAACTGGTGAATGGCTATCAAAACATTCTGAAGAAATAAAGAGAGGATTAACAATTAAGTTAGGATATTCTGATTTTACAATATATAAATGTGAAGAACATGGATATTTTACTGAAAAAATATGTCCAATATGTAATAAGGAAAATAAACCTGTTAGAAGGATATCAATTGTTGATGCTCCAGGTCATGAAAGTTTATTAATGGTAATGCTAACTGGTGCTGCAATTGTAGATGCTGCAATATTAGTAATTGCTGCAAATGAACCTGTTCCTCAACCACAAACATTAGAACATCTGGTTGCATTTAAATATTTAGGAAATAAACCATTAATTATTGTACAAAATAAAATTGATCTAGTAACAAAGGAAGAAGCAATAAAAAATTATAAAGAAATATTAAATCTTTTGGATAAATTAAACATTGATAAAAATAAAGTAAAAATAATACCAATTTCTGCAATAAATAATGTAAATATGAAATATTTATTAGAAGAATTAGTAAATTTACCAAAACCTGAAAAAGATGAAAATTCAGATCCCTTATTTTTAATTTCAAGATCTTTTGATGTAAATAAACCAGGTACTGATATTGAAAAACTAGCTGGAGGAATACTAGGTGGAAGTTTATTAAAAGGAAAGATAAAGAAGGGAGAAATAATTGAAATAAGACCTGGATTGTTTTTAAATAATAAATGGGTACCAATTAAAACAAAAGTTGTATCTTTAAAACAAGGAGATAAAGATGTAGATGAAATACTACCAAGAGGAACTGCAGGAATTGGAACAGAATTAGATCCATTTGTTACAAAAGAAGATACATTATCTGGACAAATTGCTGGATATGAAAATAAATTACCTCCACAATATGATAATATTAAAGTAAAATATGAAGTAATAAAGGAATTATTTAATGAAAATGAAAAAATGCAAAGGGGAGAGGAAATAATGGTTGGAGTTTATAATATTATTTCTGATGGAATTGTAAAAAATGTTGAAAAGAATAATATAATTGAAATAAAATTAAACAAACCTATTTTAGGATATAAAGGAGATAAAGTAATAATTTTAAGAAAAATAAATAAAAGATGGAAAATATTTGCAGTTGGTAATTTATTATGAAATATAAAATATTAATTGATTCTAATATGTTTTTCTTACCATTCTCTGAAAATTTTGATATAATAAATGAATTAAAAGAATTTTTAGAAAAAAATAATATTGAATATGAAGGATTTTATACATTAAGAAAAAATATAATTGAAATTGAAAATAAGATAAAAACTGCAAAATCTGAAAAATGGAAAAGAAAATATAATATGGTATTAGAGTATATTAAAAGGAATAATATAAATATAATTGATACGGGAAAAAATTGGGAGAAAACTGATAGATTAATTGTTGAAACTTCATTATCTGACAAATTTATAGTGTGTACACAGGATAGAAACTTGAGAAAAATATTAAAAGGATTAAAAATACCTGTAATTTTTTATTCAAATAAAGAATTACATATAATATGGTAACAAATGCAGGACCTGAATTTTATGCTGCAAAAGAAAAATATGAAAATGCTAAAACTCCTGAAGAAAAATTAAAATATTTATATGAAATGCTAAAATATGCTCCTAAACATAAAGGATCTGAAAATTTAATTGCATGGATTAGGAAAAAAATATCTGAATATGAAAAATTAACTGAGGAAAGAGAAAAGAAAAAAGGAGGAGGGATAAAAATAATTGAAAAATCTGGAGATTTATTAATTAGTATATTAGGTATAGAAAATTCTGGAAAAAGTTATTTTTTAAAAAAATTTGTTAATAAAAATATTGAAGTAAGTGATATACCATTTTATACAAGAGAACCTGCAATTGGTACAATATTTTATAATTGTATATATTATCAATTTATAGAGATACCTGCTACATTTGAAAGAAGATTTAGATCTATATTATCACTATCAGATTATTTTATTATTATTCTAGATAATAGAAAAGATATAAAAGAACAACTGGAAAGAATAAATAGTTTTTCTGAAGGAATAATTGAATTTAATGAAAGGGAAGATAAAAAATATACAGTAATATATAATAAATTTGATGATTTTAAAGATATAAATTTTGAAGAAATATTGGAAAATATAATAAAAAAATTAGAATTAATTAGGGTAAAACCTATTGATTCTGATCATTGTATTTTATTAAATAAAGATTCTACTGTAAAAGATTTTATTGAAAAAATAAATAAAAAATGGATGGAAAAATTTAGATATGCAAAAATATATAGAAAAAATAATATTATAAGAGCAGGATTAAATTATAAATTAGAAGATAGAGATATCGTAGAGTTAAAGTTATCTATATAATTAACTTTATTAAAGAGAATATTTTTCTATAAAATTTATTTTAGATTTATTACTATCTATAGTTCCACCAAAAATCTTATAATATACTTCAACTATCCTAATTTTCCTTAATTCCTCAAGCTATTAAATATATGCTTGTAAAAAGTTTCCTTTCTTAAAAGAAAAAAATATTTTTATATAAACTAAAAACTATTCTGCAGAGATTAATGTAACTGTCCTTTCTACAAAATCTAAAGATCTTATTTTATCCAATACAAATTTTCTTATTTCTTCTAATGTTTCCCCCTCTATTTTTACTATTACATCATATTCTCCATAAACAACACTACTTTCCAATATTTTTATATTATTCTGTGATTTCTTAATACCTTCTAATACTACATTTTCCTTTCCAGGTTTTACATTAACTAATATATATGCTGTAATCATTTTTCTAATTTTTCTTTTAATTCTTTTATATCTTTCCTCATATATTCAATCACCAATGCTATTACAGATAACCATAATACAGATAACCATGTAAATAATGAAGTTATAGTCATTGATGCAGTACCCTCTGCTGCCAATGGTAATTGGATGCTTTTAAACAATAGTACATATCCTAAAACCATGTTAATGAAAAAGCCTACTAACAATATTATTTCTAACAGATCTGGTACTTTGTAATCAAATGATACCATTATTTATTTTTTTAAAAAAACTTTATATATATTATTAATGATACCTTTAGATAACAAAAGAAAAAAAGAATTAATAGAAAAATTAAAAAATAATTATAAAATTGAATGCGATGAACTAAAAAAAGAAAATATTTTCTTTGATGAAAAAAATAATTTATATATTTATGATAAAACACCAATTGCATTTTTAAAAGATAATGAAATATATCCAACAATATTTTTAATAAATAAATATGGAACCGATATGAATTATATAAAAGTAAATATGGGAGCAAAGGATAAAGTATTAAATGGCGCAGATATATTTAGACCTGGAATAATCGAATTTTCAGATTTTAAATCTGGAGAAACAATACTAATTATTTCTGAAGATAACAAATTATTAGCAATAGGAAAAGCATTATATGATTCTGAAGAAGCTAAGAAAATGGAAAAGGGAAAAATAGTAGAAAATATACATTATTTCGGAGATAAAATTACAAAATATTATCTAGATTTTAAAGAAAGTTAGAATACTTTGTTTTAATATATTACTATGTTTTCTTAATCTAAAATATGAAATATTATATTTATTATGGAACTTATTATTCAAATATTCTATTAATTCATTATAATTATCAAATTTTTCAATCAAATTATTTAACATATATTTTGTTCCCTCTCTTACAACCCATACTCCTAAAGGAATTTTGTAATTTGGAGTAACAAATCTAAATACTACTAAATCTCCTTTTAATTTATAATTTTTCATAAATTCTGCAAAAGATAATCTTAATGCATAATATCCACCAGATTTATCATCCCTTCCAATTATATAATTTTTACCATGTAAATTATATATAGAACCTGGAATTAATGTTTCAATTAATTCTACTTTTCCATTTCCAGGTAATAATATTCCATAAAAATCATTTCCATATAAAGAATAATAGAATAAATAATATTTATCTACCTTTTTAATTTTATCCTTTATTTCTTCCTTTATTTTCTTTTCTAAAATACTATGAACTGCAGTAATCGACCACTTACTTGGTACCAATTTCCTATTAATTTTATATCCAAAAAATCCTATTGAAAATAATCTTGAAATATAATAATCTGATAATCCTTCTTTATATAAATAATAAACTGCATCTCCAGCTTTTATTTCATTAATATTATCAACTTCTCTTGGTATTTTTGGATTTTCATTTATTTTTATTTTATCAACAATTCCAGAATATCCATAATATCCTATTACTTTTGATATCCCTCCATTTTCTATTATTTTCTTTAAATATAATTCAATATTTATTGATTTAATTGATAACATTGCTTCCAATATTTCTTCATATAATCTATCATTTTTCCTTGGTAAATTTACATCCGTAATTTTCTTTGCATTAACAAAACTAACTCTATTTTTTATTATTTCTTCTTCAGGAAGATTATATTTCGCCCAATATATAGGATTATCATATAAATCTATATTTTCATTATATGAAGTTAATATTCCTAAAGAAACCTTTGGATAATTTATTGAAGTAATTAAATTTGAGGGAGGAGTAAATCCATTTATTTCATTTTTTAATAATATAGATTTACCATAAAGTTTTTTATATTTCTCAGCAAGTTTTTTTGCATTTACAACATCAATCATTATTTTTTATTCTTTTTCTTTATTATAAATTTTAATGGATATAATAAATATCCCAACAAAATATAAAATAAAAGAAATAAAAAAATTGGAAGAATTAAAAAAATATTTACCGAAAAAATTTGGTTTAGTATCTATTACTCAATATAGAGATTATGCTAAAAAAATATATGAAATATTAAAAAATGAATATGAAATAATATTAAAGGAAGGATTATATGGAATAAATGTTTTAGGATGCTATTCTGAACCCGCAAATATTAATGATGTAGATACAATATTATTAATTGGAAATGGAAAATTTCATGCAGAAAATATAATTAGAAAATTAAAGAAAAAAGTAATTGTATATGATCCAATATATGGAGAAATAAGAATATATGAACCAGATTACAAATTTGATAATATTATTCAGTTTTTATTAAATAAATTAAAAAATTCAAATAATATTGGAATAATTTTATCAATAAAACCTGGTCAATATTATTATTTAGAAACATTAAAAGTAAAAGAAATATTAGAAAAAATGGGAAAAAATGTATATTTATTTATAGGAGATACAATAGATTTCTTACAATTATTAAATTTCCCATTTATAGATTTTTGGATATTTTCTGCATGTCCAAGGATAATAGATGATGTAATTGATAGTAATATAAATGGAATAACAATAGATATATTAATTAAAAATTTAGATAAAATTAGAAATACTTAATATAGACTTTACAAATAGATATAAAGCTACAGATGATATTGCTGAAAATATTACAAATAATAATGTATTAATAACATAGTATTTTGAAATATCGTAAAAAAATGATAACTTATCTCCACTATTTTCAATAGAGTTTATTGCATATATTATTATTAATGCCGTTAATTCATTAAATAATCCAATAATTATAATAATTGTTGGTGGGGAAACTATTCCATTTAAATTAAACATATTTAATATCATTGTAGGCAAAGAACTAACATATGACGAATATTGAGAAGCACTAGAAGAGAATTGAGTTAATTGTTTTATTTGAATTGATAATGAATATAATATTTCAATTGTCATTATTGTAACTGCACTTACTATTCCCAAAATTACTGGAGCCAACATCCTTAATAAAGATTTTAATTGAGAGATATCCTCTGCAACAAGATCTTTTATTCTTTCTTTTACTTTTTCTAATAATATAAAATATTTAGAAACTACAGCACCTACTAAAGAAGCTTCTGATGAAGATACTTTACTTGCTTCATATAATATTTCCATAGATGCTTTTAATTGAGAAGATGGAACTTTCATTATTGCACCAACTTTTGGATCAAATATTGCATCATAAAATGGTAATCCTGATCTTAAATTCTGATATAATTTTGCTATTACTTTACCTATAGGACTATCTTTATATCTAGGATATACATATGCTAATGCTTTTTCTAATGGATAACCTTCATTCAAAGCATTTCCAACAGATAATAAAAAAGATGGAAGATCTACCTCTATTTTTATCAGATCTTTATATAATTCTCTAAAATCATTATAATATAAAAAAGAACCAAAACCAATTGTTAATCCTATTAATAAAACAAAAAATTCTGAGAAAATAATTCCAGCTAAATTATAATTAGAAATATAATTATATATCACTAGAACAATTAAGAAAAATAAGAAAATTGATAATGAAACTGCAGTAGAAAAAGCAATTAATTTGTTCTTTATATCCTTTTTCTTAATATAATAAAACAAATATATATCATCTGACGAAAAAATATTTAACATTTTTGAAGAAACAGAGTAATTTAAGAAGAAATATGAAAGAAAAGGAATTAATATATCAAATAATATAAATAATAATAATGGAGAAAACAAATTACTTAAAAATATTGATGCCAATGGAAATATTGTCAAAAGCATAACAGGTAAAGTAATTCCTAACATGCTAACTAAATTTACAGATGATCTAATCTCTCTTGCAAAAGCATATAATTCATTAATTAATTCTTCCAGAGATTCTTCTATAGATTTATCTATTTGGAAATTCCTCCTATCTTTATCAGGATCTAACAATGCTCCTTCTATTAACATTATTCCTAAATAGAAAAATCTAGCATCAATTTCCCAATTTTTTGCATATTCTAATAATGCCTCTGATGCTGAAACATATTTTCTATTATATATATCTCTTAATAATCTTAGCAAATCTATTTTTAATGGCAAACCTATGTTTCTTGCAGAATAAATTAGTGCTTGTTCTACATTTGGATTTTGTCTTAATTTAATTGCTAAAAGTAACAAAAGATTAATTAATTGGGATTTTTTCCTTACTTTCAAACTATTATATAAAATTATATAATAATAATCAGTTAATATATATCCTAGTATACCTAAAAATAAAAAAAATACAAAATATATTGGAGAAATAAGCATTGAAAGGGCAATACCAAAGATTAAAGAAATAGTTAATAAAAATATTGACGCAGAATCTATTTCATCAATACTTACATTTAATAATAATTCTGAATTTATTTTTTCAAATTCTTTTCTCTTTTTATCACTGCTTTTTAATTTAATTATATTTCCAAAAAATTTTACAATTTCTTCATAATATTTTACTTTATTTCCAAAATAAAAATATTTAAATAATTCTATTTTTTTATCTAGATTATTTAAATCTAAACCTACTAGCTCAGTTTCTGGTATATCCATCTTTTTAAATTTTCTAATATATATTCTTTATTTATTTCGCCATATTCTTTTATACTTTTATCTATAAATTGATAAAAAACTTCATTATATGGAGAAACAAACTCTGCTTCCAATATATCTTTTCTTCCTTTTTCTCTAGCAATATCTACTAATAATTTTTTAGATAATCCTATTGTTTCTACCATATTCCAAATTCTTTCCCATGATTTGGATAAATATTTTACTCTAGATGCAACTGCTTTTAATATATCAGAATCTCCATTTATTAACTCTAATGTAGGTTCTAAATTATCTTTTTCAGGATCATAAACCATTAAATCTACAAAACCTCTTTCTCTCAATGGATCTTCTTCCCATAATTTTCTAACTTCTGTAATTCTTAATACCCTTCTATATCTTTTTAATCCAGAAGGTTCCCTTATTGGATTAACCGTTACAATTATATCTGTAGCCTTAAAAGATGTTTTAGGAACACCTAAATCATTTACAACTCTATCATAAACACCATAAGGACTCTCAGCATGTAAAGTACCCATCACAGCATTTGCCATTGCACCAATTCTCATTGCTTCATATAATGTTTGTGCTTCTTTAGATCTAACTTCTCCAACAATTATTGCACTATCACCCATTCTTAAGGAAACCCTTAATCCTTCATCAGCAGACAATTCTGCAGATTTTAATGAAAAAGGACTTCTTACTTTCATTGGAACAATATTATATCCCAATGATCTAAAATAATCAGTAGGTATTTCTAATGTATCTTCCACAGTTATTATTCTTACTTTTTTTGGTAATTCTAACATTAAAGAAGTTAATAAAGAAGTTTTTCCACTTCCTCTGGTTCCAGCAATTAATATTGCTCTTCCATTTGCTACTAAAAATGATAATAAACCAGCAGCTAAATAATTTAGCATTTTATTATCTATAAACAATGGTAATGTCCATGGTTTACTTCTATGTCTTCTAAATACATAGGATATTCCAAATGCTGATAGAGGAGGTGATAATGCTGCAACTCTTAATAAGATATTTTTTCCTATCATTAAATCTGTATCTAAAACAGGGTTTGCTTCATCAAATGGTCTTCCAGAAACTAATCTTAATTTTGTAGCCCATGATTCAACTTCCCTTCTTGTTGGAGTTACATTTGTTATACACATTTCATAATCTGAATGCTGTAATGAAATTGGAGTAATACCTGGAGGAGGATTAACAAATAAATCTTCCAATCTTTCATCTAATACTATTTTTTCTATAATTCCAAGCCCAATTGTATATCTAACTATTATACTTTTTAAAATATTATATTTATCCTCATTTAACTTTATATTATATAAAGAAACAAGTTTTGATAATATATTATCTAATAAATTATCATATATTTCTCTTAATCTTTCTACATCTAAATAATCTTCCCTTTTAGGTTCATATTGTTGTAATATTTCTATTGCTTTATGCGCTAAAAATGTTTCTTCAGAAAATATTTTATATTCCTCTGGAAAAATATAATATCTAAAAACAGTTTCTTCAGGATTTTTTAATATAAATACTTCAGTATATTTATCTAATCTATAAGATTCTATAACATTATAATTTTCCTCGATTTTACTAATATATTTTGTATCAATAAACCTTGGTTTTATATCTCCTAAAAATAATCTTCTATATATTTCCCTATTTCCAATTTCATACCCAACTAAGAATGGTTTAATATATTTAAAAAATGGTTGAGATTCAAATTTAATTAAAAAATTATCTACTAACGATAATATATCCGATATTTGTTTTTCTAATTCTTTGTTATCTTTTAAAATTGCTAATAATTTTCTTTTAATTCTTTTTATATAAATATAAGTACCTATCGGATCCTTTAAATAATTTTTATCTAAAGCATTTATTATATTTTTAATTTCAGAATATAATATATGACCTGCCAATAAATATTGATAATATGATTTTACATTTTCTCTAATTGAAAAATAAACATCTAAAAATGATAAAAGTATTTTTATTGTATCTTCATAATATGATATATTTTCATCTTGTTCAATTATTATTGTATTAACTGATGGATCATTAGCTAATATATTTAAAATATATTCCATTATAACAGGATCATCTTCAATTGTTGCAATATTTTGATAGTTTTTAGCATCTATATATAATATTCTTTCTTTTCCATCTTTTCTTACCTCATATTGCAAATTTTCATACATCTAATAAAATTAATATATTGCAGAATATTATAAATGTATATGCCAGAGACAGATCTTTTGAGAAGATTAAAATATTTAGAAGAGAAAGTATCTATGTTCAATAATATAATACAAACTATTGACGTAACAACAAGAAACTCTTTGGAAGATATGAAAAGAGAACTAGAAGATATTAGAGAAGAAATAAAAGAAATAAAAAATGAAATAAATGATCTGGAAATAAAAGTAAAAGCAATAACTGATCAATTATCATTATTTGCTACTGTAGATCAAGTTAAAACAATAAGTTCTATTATAGATTATATAAATCCATTTGATTTCGTTACAAAAAAAGAAGTAGAAAAGATTGTTAAAGAAAAAATAATGGAGTATCTAAATGATGTATACAATATTGATAATCAAAAAACTCAATAAATTTATATACTTCAATGGTTTTATATAGATTATGAGAGGTATATTAGGATTATTTGGAGGAAAGAAAAATCAACAAAAAAGAACAGATCAAAATCAAGAGCAAGAGATATCATCATTATTTCAAGATTTTACAAATCAAGCACCAATAAACCAGCAAAATTTTAACCAAAACTTTGGAAATAATTTATTTAATCAAGTACCGCCTCCATCATTTAATCAAATGCCTCAGCCACAACAACAAAACCAATTTCAAAATTTTCAACCACAACCACCATTTAATTTACCTCAGCCACAACAAAATGTTCCACAAATAGTTCCTTCATCACCAAAAGAAGAAAATAATTTAGATACTAGATTAGAAGAATATGTAAACACAACTGTAGAAAATATTGTAGGAGAAAAATTATCGGAAATAAGAGATGAGTTAACACAAATAAAAGTATGGAAAGAAAAAATAGATTATTTAGTAAATAGATTGCAAGAACAAATAGATAAATTAGATAATAAAATACAAGAAATGGATAATATGGCTACTAAAAAATTAGAAGAATATGATAAAAGTATGCAAGAAACTTCTACAGAAATTCAAGCATTACATAGATTAATTAGAACAATGATACCTGCTATTTCTGAATCTACAAAAGAATTAAAAGAGACAATTGATGAATTAAAATCCTTAAGAGATTATATAAAGAGACCATAATTTTTTAATTTTTCTATCAATTTTTATTAATGGATAAAAATAAGGAAATAATTATTACAGCAATTACTTTATTAGCTTTATTAGGAGGTGGATTTATAATAGCACCATTTTTATATCCTATTTTCAATAGTCAAAATATAAATTTAAATCAGAATCAAATTTATCAAATATATCAAATAGAACAATATTGCCAATCTTTATGTTTATATGCAAAATATAATCTATCTGTTCAAAATCTATTAAATTCCTGTTTATCATCTCCAAATTCAATACTATATAACTATTGGATTTCTGCAGGAGTAAATAATTGGGGATGTGAAGTATCTGAAAACTACTCAAATCTATGCAACATAAATAATTATATTGTTTTAGATAATAATTGCAATATAATTGGTGTATTTTATAATAATAAGCAATTAAATATAACATGAAAATTATTGATGCTCATTGTCATTTTGATAAATTTAGCAATATTGAAATAAAGAGAATTTTAAATAAATATGACAAAGATATAATAATTTTAACCGTTTCTGAAGATTTAGAATCTTCAATTAAAAATTTGACATTTAGTAAACTATATGAGAACATAATTCCTGCAATTGGCATACATCCTTGGAAAGTTGATAATGTTAAAGAAGAAGATATAAAATTTATTGAAAAAATAGTTAAAGAAGAAAAAATAAATATTCTTGGAGAAATTGGATTAGATAAGAAATTTAAACCAGATACATATGAAAAACAAAAAGAAATTTTTGAAAAATTTTTAAAAATTGCAAAGGATTATGACTTAAAATTAAATCTTCATGCCCCAAATGCTTGGGATGATGTATTTAATCTATTAATAAAATATGATATTAAAAAAGCATATTTTCATTGGTATAGCGGAGATGAAAAGTTATTAGAAGAAATAGAAGAAAAAGGATATTTCATTGGTATAAATGTATCTGCATTAATAAATAAAAAATATGAAAAATACATAGAAATAGCTAAAATAGATAATATAATAACAGAATCTGATGGCCCATATGAATATAAAGGAATTATTCTTCATCCAGAAATGATAGAAAAGTTATATGATAAAATATCTGAAATTAAGAAAATAAAAAAGGAAAAATTATATGATATAATATTGAATAATTTTTCAAGATTTGTATATTAACATAGTGTTAAGCTCCTTTAACATATAGTTAATATTTATAAATTTTAGCATAGATAATAATTAACGTTATGTTAACATGTTTTAACATAAGGTTAATCAATAATGTTTATAAATACCAAAAAACCTTATATAGGTATGAGCTACTTACTCAACGAAAACTATATAAAGATATTGGAATATATAGCTAATAAAAAAGAATTTACAGAAAAAGAAATAAAAAGAGAATTAAAGATTAAAGAAGATGAAATTAGGAAGTTATTATATATATTAGAAGAGAATGGAGTTGTATATCCAATAAACATTATAAATAACAATGGAAAATTTGATTTCAGATGGGGTAATAAAATAGTTGGAGAAAAAGAGCTATTTTCATTTTTAGTAAAAAGAGAAATAGATAAATTTAAAAAAGAATTAGAAAAAACTCCAAGAACAATATATTATTGTGAAGAATGTAATATTGGTTATACACTTGATGAAGCAGAAGAAGATGATTTCAAATGTAAGGAATGTGGATCATTATTAGTAGAAAAAGAAAATTTCAGAATTTTCGAATTAGAAAATATAATAAATAATTTACAATCATTGTTAGAAAAATATACAAAAGAGAAAAAAGAGAAAAAAGTTGCAAAGGCAAAAGGAAAGAAATAATTTTTAATTTTTCTCTTAATATTTTTTAATGATATATAAGACAAGAATATATGATTTAACTGATATATTTGAAAGATCAAATTCTAATTTAATAAGGAAAAATTTAGAGAAAGGATATAAAGTATATGGAATAAAGTTGGAAAAATTAAAAGGATTAATTGGTTTTGAAATATTACCAAATAGAAGAATTGGAACTGAATTATCTGATATAGCTAAAAGATTTGGACTTGGAGGAATATTACATTCTGACGAACTTCCAGGATATGGGATTAGTAATGAAGAAGTAGAAAAAATAAAAGAAAAATTAAATTGTAATGATAATGATGGATATGTATTATTAATTTCTCCAAATTATGAAATTTCTAAAAAAGTATTTTCATTAATAATAAATAGAATAAATGAAATGATTATAGGAGTACCAAAAGATACAAGACAAGCAAATGAAGATGGAACTACATCTTTTTTAAGACCTCAACCAGGTTCTGAAAGAATGTATCCAGAAACTGATCATCCATATATATTTATTGATAAAGAGATTGAGAATAAAGGAAAATATGAAATTATAAGATATAAAATAAGTTATGGAGATATAAGAGATATTTATGAAATATATAGATTAAAAGATTTTGACAAAGATTTATATTTAGAATTAATAAAAGAAGGAAAAGAAGTTTTAAATTCTATAGATCCAGAATTTATTAAAAAATTATTAAAAGAAATTGGCTTTAATGATAAACAAATAGAAAATATAATATGGAATGAAAATATTTATCATATATTAAAATTATCAATAGACTTGGATCCTCAAACAATATATTATTTATTTTTTCAGATGATTGGAGAAACAGAGAATTTATATAAAGAAAAAATAGAGGAATTAGATATAGATTTTATATATAAAATAAAGGATTACTTAAAAGAAAAAAAGATAGTAAGAAATGCTTTACCAATAATATATTATGAATATATAAAAAATAAAAAAGAAATAGAGGAAATAATAAAAGAAAAGAATTTATATAAAAGAAATACAGAAGAATTAGAAAAAGAAATAAAAGAATTCTTAAAAAATATAAATATAAATGATAAAAAGAATATTTATTCTAATGTATTTAGCAAATTTAAGTATGTAGCAGAAAGTGAAGATATTAAAAAAGTATTAGAGAAAATATTAGAAAATAAAAATTAAAAATATTTTTAAAAAATATTATTCATGGAAAATTGCATATTCTGTAAAATTGCAAGAAAAGAAATACCTGCATATATATTATATGAAGATGAATATTCTATAGCATTTTTAGATATAAATCCATTAAATAAAGGACATACATTATTTATACCAAAAAAGCATTTTGAAAGATTATCATCAATGGATGAAGAGTATTCTAAGAAATTTTATGAAAGTTTTCAAAAATTCTTGAAATTATTTGAAGAAAAAATATCAAAAGATTATAATATAATAATAAATAATGGAAAAAAAGCAGGACAGGCAGTATTCCATGCTCATATACATTTAGTACCACAATATGAAGATAATGGATATAAAAAAATATTTTTATGGAATACAAATAAATTGACTGAAGAAGAAGCGAAAGAAATTATTAAAAATTTCAATAATTTGAATTCAAAATAGTAATATAATACTACTTTTTACAATACTAAAATTTTTTCTATAAATCTTTGTATTCTATTATTCCATCATTAACAATCTTAAATTTAACAGATACACCTTCTGGTAGATATCTATGTTTTCTTAATATTGCTTCCCTAATTCCATTATCATATACTTTTAGTTCTACTAAGCATTTAGACCAATATTTTATTAAATCTCCTCCAACAATCCCAATCTTATCTTTTTCCTCTAATAAAGAATATACATGATTTGTAACTAAGACTGAGATATTATATTTCCTTGAAATTTCAGATAAAATCTGTAATTGTTTTGCTAATTCTATATTTACTTCATTAACATCTTCGTCTCCTTTCTCTAATCTATATAGCATAGAAACAGAATCTATAACTATTAATCCAATATCATTTGAATTTTCTTTTACTTTTTCATATGTCAAAAATATTGCTTTCTTTTGTTCTAAAAAATTCATTGGTTTATATAATAAGATATTTTTTAATACATTTTCAAATTCTTCTTTTGAAATTTGTTTTAATCTTTCAAATGAAAATCCTCCCTCAGTATCTACAAATATTACTTTTTTATTTAATCTTGCAACATTATATGAAGAAATTAGTGCTATATTTGTTTTTCCTGAAGCAGAAGGACCATAAAATGAAGTAATTATATCTGTTTCCAATCCTCCATCTAATAATTTATCTATTGGATATATTCCAGTAGATATTTTTCCCATCTCTATTTTTTAAATTTTAATAATTATTTAAAAAACAAACATATATATGTATTAAAAATCTATCTTTAAATGATCTTTTAATTGTAATATCTTGTAATATTAAAATATTCTCCAGAGAGTAATAAAATATCTTTTTATCTAATTGACTAGGAATTTTTTATTAAAATTAAGATATATTTTTATATCTGTATTCTTTATCCCCAACTTTTATTAATAAATAATTTGCTTTTTCTTTTATACTATCATTATATTTTTCAATAATATATTTTATAGCATCATCCATATTATTTATTTTTCTTTTTGTTATAGAATATATCTTAGAATTTTTAATAAACAATTCTTCATTCTTATGCTTTTCATAGAAATTTTCAAAATCTTTCATATCCCAAATATTTGGTCCCTCTCTAATTTCATATTCTGGTAATTTCTCTGGATAATATAATATAAATCCATGTAATTTATCATCTCTAAAATAATAATATGAATTAAATATTTTAAATCCTAAAATATTAATATTTTTCTTAATAAAATTAAATAATTTTAATGCCTTAGTATTTTTTATATCCTTATTATTTGAATTTCCTTCTATTTCTATATAAATCATATTTGTCTCATATTTTTTAGATAATTCCAATAATTCTTCATATTCTTTATAGAATTTCCTTTTGAAATATTTTTCTTTATCTTCATCATTTAAAAATAACCTTGAATAAAATATCATTTCTGAAAATTTTTGTATAGATACTGATGCTCCAACATTTCTATACTTATTTACAGGATCTATAATTATTATTGGAGATTTTAATTTATCTTTTGATAAATTTTTCTTTATTTCATCATAATTTTTATAATATTTTTCAATATCAATTATAATCTTTGGTTTCCATTTAGATGCATTTTCTATTAATTTAATAAATGAACCATAATGTATTACTAATAATTCTACTGCATATCCAGAAAATCCATTTATATAAGATTCTGCTCCATATACATTTATATTTTTCATAAATATTTTTGCTAATCTTATTTCATCATTTAAATTAGTATTCTTTATTTTTTCTTTTATATATTTTACATGAAATGGAGATAAATCTGTAACATTTTTTGCTTCTTCAACATTTTTTATTTCTAATACAGGTACTAACTCGAATATATATCCCTTATAATTTACCCTAAAATAATCTCTAGATCCATGTATTCTTATATAATTAAAATTTTCTTTTTTTAATACTTCCTCTACCTTATCAGATATTTTTTCATCTTTATCAAATAAAATAAATGTATCTATATCAAAATCTCCTTTTAACCATGTATTTTTCGCAAAAGATCCTCCCAAAAATGGTTTTAAATTATTTTTCTTTAATATTTCAAAAAATTCATCAATTATATTAAATACTTTTCTCTTTTCTTCTTCACTAGGTTTTATTTCTTTTAATATTTTTTCAAAATCCATTAATATATTCTAAATCTTAATATTGCGCCTATTCTAAAATTAGCAAATTGCTCTCCTTCTGGATGATTTTTCGATATAATTTCTACTTTTGCATTTGTTTGTTTTATTAATTCCAATATTTCATTTATCTTATCTTTATAATCTTCAGAAATTAATATTGTATCTACAGCTCCCATTTCTAATGCTTTTTTAACATCATCAAATCCATAAACAACAAGTCCTGTATTTTTTCCCAAATGCTCAAAGAAAGTTTTAACTAATTCTACTTCCTTTACATACTCTGTTTTTTCCAATATATCTTTAGCCTTTTCTATAAGTTCTTTTAATCCATATTCATTTGAATATGCAGTATCAAATATCCCTAAAACTTTTTGTTTTAGATTATATGGTAAATAATCTTCTTTTACAAATTCTTCTTTCAACAATCCAGGTCCTCCTACTAATATTCCAACTAATTTATCTAAGTCTTTTTCAAAAAAATTCCTTAATTCATCTGCTAAATATTTTAACCATAAATGAACATCCTGTTCAATTAATCTTTGAAATCTAACAGAAGACTGTCCTCCAGCTCTCATTTTTCCAGGAACCCAGGATTGTTTATTTTCTAATACAATTAATCTATTTCCTTTTAAAATTCCTATTGTAGCTTCTCCTCTATCTAATACGATCAATCCATATAATTGTTTTGGAGTAACTAAATCTTTTAACGGATCTAATAAAAATCTTGAATCACATCGGTAAATCCTAATATTTAATTTATCGGGAGGCTCGATTGCCCATAATCTTATATCAACATCACCAGGTTTATTTGATATATTTCCACAAAATACTATTAAACCATTTTCTGGTAATTTTTTCAATCCTTTTAAATAATTTAATATTTTTGCTAAAGCATCCATTACATGTTGTCTAGTATTTTTATCCTTAATGTTCTGCGCAGTTGAATATTCGTAACTTAAATGGTCTAATACTTTTGTTAAATCATATCCTGCTGGAATATAATAAGAAATTAGTTCAGTAGCTCTTCCTTCATATTTTTCAAGTTCTTCCATTAACATTTGTAATTCAAGTTCTTTAACATCCATTATATGAAAAAATAATCAATATTTTTAAATACCAATATATTCCTTAATATATCGAATATCAATATTTATTCCAAGCTTTTTTGATATATTTAAGATATTATTTAGATCTCTACTTAAAAACTCTTCTGAATATGAAGAATTAATTGGAATTGATTGAGAAACATCAATTATATATGGAAAATTTTTATATACAATTATATTATATTCTGAAAAATCTCCATGAATTAATTTTGCTTTATTATATATCTTTTTATATTCCTCTAATATATTATTGAAAAATTTCTCCTTATCCTCAATAAAATCATAATAATCATGTAAAACTTTTGGTCCATCTTCATCTCCAATATATTCCATAACTAAAATATTTCCTTTAAATACATAAGGAGCAGGAACTTTTACTAAACTTTTATACATTTTCTTTAAATTCATATATTCTTTTTTTACCCATGTATAAATTATCCCAATTATTGTTCTTGGAAAATCTTTTATTCTAGGATCTGCTTTTAAATATCTGACTTGTTCTTTATAACTTCTAGCCATAACTTTATATATTTTTATTGCAGAATTCACAGATCTAAATACAATTGCTTCTTTTCCTTCAGATAACAGAACTAATTCTTCCTTTATATATTTATCATAATATAACATTTCTAAATATTTGAATGTATTTTGATCAAATACTTTTCCATATACTTTCCATATTTCTCTATACTTCATAATAATATATCTATAAAACTATTTCTTATGCCTGGTAAGAATCCCAAGTAAAATAACATTAAAAATAATACATCCTGTAGATCTTTATCTTTTATCCAATATTTTATATAAATTGCTGAAATAATTGTTAAAGATAATTTAATTGAATAAAAAATAAAGGGATTATGATATTGATAAATTAATAAATTTAATAAATTATGTTCTGAAGGTAAATTAAATATAAATACTGATAAAATAGAAAAAACAGTTTCATATATTTCCCCAAGAAATGATAAAATAAACATTTTTTCTTTAAAAGAAAAATAAATAATTATAGAAATTAAGAAAAAGAAAAATATTAAAGGAATTATATTAATTGGCCTTCCATATATAAAAAAAGGAATTTCTAAAATTAAAACAATTATTAAAAAATAAAAATAAAATTCTCTATATTTATAAAAGAATAAAACTGGTAGAAATGCCAATAATATCCATAATTCTAATAATGGAGTAAAAAGTAGATATGTTTTAATTGTATATCCTAAATCTATATTTACTCTAGGTATAATAAATATAATTGTTAAAAGAATTAAATCTAGCAAAAAATATTTGTCTATTAATACTTTCCTTTTTTTCACAAAGAAATAATAAAATAAAATAAAAACAAGAATAAATAAAAAACCATATAATAATGTATTATAGAAGTTATATTGATATTGGTAACCGATTACAGGATATATAAAATATTTATAAAAAAACTCTTGTAAATTCATTAACGTCTAAACATATACTGATAATATTGCAGTAAAGTATTTAACAATGTAATTATATTATCTAATTTATTTGCAATTAAATCTAACTTTGAATTTAATGCTTGAACCATTGTATTTAAATCATTTTGTGGTTGAGGTGGAAGATTTGGTAAATATGCTTGTGGATTCAACTGACCAGGTTGCTGAAAATTATTTCCTTGAAATTGAAAATTTTGAAATTGGTTTTGAGGGAAATCATATGGAGGATTTGGCATTCCTTGTCCAAATGGTTCATTAAGTGGTGGAAGATCTTCCTCATTTTTTTTAAATATATTCTTTATAAAGTCTAGTGCCATATAATATAAAAAAACTTATTTATATATAAATTTATTCTTCTTCTTCTTCAGCTCCTACTTCCATAAATTCTTCATAAGAAATTGGTAGATCTTTTCTTTTTGATAATAAACCTTTATTTCTAAGATATTCTCTCGTTAAAATATAGTATAACAATGCCAAGGATCTTGCTCCTCTATTATTTGCTGGAATTGCAAAATCTATATATCTTAATGAATTATTTGTATCAACAAAGGCAACTGTTATTTTTCCTGTCCTATATGCATCCATTAATGCATTTCTATCTAATATAGGATCCGTTACTATAACTACTTCTACATCTTTAAATATTTCTAAATCTGGATTTGTCAATAATCCTGGAGGATATCTCTTTGGATATACATATATTCCTGTATATTTATTTAACATTTGTAATGGTCTTCTTGCAGTTTCTCTTCTTCCAACTGCTAATATTTCATATGGTTCATATTTAGCTAATAATTTTGATACCAATCTTAATCTTTCATCAACTTTCATTATATCTATTATTACCAATCCATCAGATCTTACTCTTGCAATAAACTTTTTTGTATCTTTTGTTTTTATCTTTGTTCCTATATGTACTCCTGCTTTTATATATTCTTCAAGATCTACTAACCAAATATCTTTTTGATCCATTTTATCATGAAGTTTTCTTTCTTCCAGTTCTCTTTGAGCCATATTTACCATATTTTATTGGATAACCATGCTTTGGTAATGGAGTCATTCCACCTTTATTTCTCTTATGTTTTCCTCCTAATGGATGATCTGCAGCATTTCTTGCAACAGCAGCACTCATTGGCCATTTTCTATGATGAGCTCTTTTGAAGTAGTATTTATTTCCTGCTTTTACAAATGGTTTATCTATTCTTCCACCACCAGCAACAACACCAATAATTGCTCTAGAATATAAATCTACCATCCTAGTTTTTCCAGAAGGTAATCTTAATATAGCATATTTATCTGTCTTTTGAACTAAGATACATGAGGTACCAGATGTTCTTGCAATTTTTCCCCCATCTCCGGGATGTATTTCAACCATAGAAACCGGAGTACCATCAGGAATTGCTTTTAATGGTAAAATATTCCCATTTTCAATTGGAGAATTTACTCCAGCATATATTTCTTTACCTACATAAATTCCTTCAACAGCAGGAACTAATATTTCAGTTCCATCTTCAAATTTAATTTTTGCAATTGGAGCATAATGAACTTTATCCTTTAATATATCAACAACAACTCCTTTTATTCTATCCTTTATCTCTTTTTCATCCAAATTCCTTAAAGATAATTGGCCAATTGAGAAGAGATCAGGTATTTTATATATGTTTTTTCCCTTACCACTTCTTTGCTGTGGTAATGTATTTCCCCCCATTTTACATTAATCCCATTTTTGATAAAATATCTTGAGCCTTGTAATTTTTATCAATTGTAATATATGCTTTCTTTTTTCCTTCAGATGTAATTAAAGTATTTACTTTTCTTACTTTAACATTAAACAATTTTTCTACAGCATTTTTAATATCTTTTTTTGTAGAATTTCTATTTACAATTAAAACAATTTTGTTATATTTATCTAATAAAAACAAATCTTTTTCTGTTAATTCAACATTAATAATTATATCTTTTAGATCCATTTTCTATCTTTATATATAAACTTCTTAAATCTTCTATTGCCTTTTCACTCCAAATAATATATCTACCAACTTTTCCACCAGGTGCCAATTTATCAATATTTAACTCATTTACTCTTGTAAATTCTAATCCATCAATAGATATAGATGGCAAATTAGAATCCTGAGACAAAACAATTAATATTCCTCTTCCTTTAACAATTCTTCTTCCTCTTCTCTTTCCTTTTCCAGCTCTTTGTCTCTTTGTTTCTTTTACATATTCAATAAAATCTATTAATTTAAATTTTTCTAATAAATTTTCATATTCTTTTGCTTTCTTTAATTCTTCTAATCCAGAAATAACTAATGGTAATCCAAAAGAATCTGTAGCTTGTTTTAGATAAATAAATGATTTTGTATATCTTTTAGAAATATAATTAATATCTGAAGATGCAGAAATAGCAGATAATATTGCTAATCTTTTTTCTTTTTTATTTATTTTTCTACTCCAATCCTTTTCTACTTTTGGAGGATGTGCCCTTCTACCTTTTACAGCATGAGGAACAATTCTTGCAATCCATGCAAATCCTCCACCAATCTTTGCCAATATTGCTCTAGGATCTCTTGAAATTCCTCTTCCATATGATGATCTATATGTCCTTCTTCTTTTAGATGTCCATGCGGATGCTTCCAATCCTGCAAATTTATATGACCCGTATGGTTGCCTTGAATTAAACATATATACCCTAAATGCCCTCCATATAATATCCTCTCTTACTCCGTAACTAAAGTGTTCTGGTAAATTTATTTCTTTTATTTTATTCCCTTCTTTATCATAAACTGGTATTATTTTTTCCATGGCTATATTTTTTATATAAAAAACATTTAAATCTTTATAATAGTTTAAGTCCAATACTTAAATATGTATGAAATTTTAAATGACATACTTAAAAGAAGCATATGGGAAATTACTTTAATCTTTATAGTTTCTCTCATAGCAATTATATTGATTGGAATATATTTCCCAGTTTTAAAAGTATATTATCCAGTTTTATATGTTTTTGCAGTATCTCTTTCATTAGAAGTAGTCTTTATTAAATATTATAAACTAAAGAATTCTTTAGATAAGGATTTACTTTATTATATTTCATATCTTTACTCATTATCATTTTCAACTTATAATATTAAAAATCTATTAGAAATGTCAATTGAAGAAAAAAGAGAATTTAAGGAAATAAATAGTTATATGGAAAGAGTAGTTAATTTAGTTAAAAAATATAATTATACAATTCCAGAAGCTATTAGATACGTTTTACCTTATGTTCCAAAGGATAATTTTAGAAGTTTTTTAGAGAGATTTGCTACTTCAATAGATATAGGGGAAGATATATCAGATTTTTTATATAAAGAATATGAAAACGCTATTGCAGTTTATGAAGCAAATTATGAAAAAGGATTAGAAAATATAAGATTATTGGAAGATTTAATATTATCTTTAATATCTTCTACAGGTTTTGCCTTTTCTTTAATACTTTTTATACCTTTTCTGGTAAATATAAACCTAGTTATCCTTTTATCAGATTTTTTTATAATATTTATTGTAGTAAATATTCTGATATATTATGTTTCCAAATATTATATACCTGACGATAGTATATGGTCAAGATCAAGTGAAAAACCAAAAGAATATAAAAATATTATATATATGTTTTATTTTTTAGTCCTTCTATCTTATTTTTTATTCTTAATATTATTTTTAATTACAAAAATTCCTTTTTTAGCCTCTGTGGCAATTGCAATTACTCCTTTAACATATGTAGGTTATAGAATGATAAACCTTGAAAAAATATTAAAAAATAAAGAAAATAAATTTCCAGCATTCTTTAGCAGTATAATTGAATATTCTCAAATTTTTGGGAATAATCAAACAAAAATATTGGATAATGTAGTAATGCATGATTTTGGACAATTAAATGAGGATATAGATAAATTAAGAAAAAGAATAAATATTACAAAAAATTATGAAAAATCATGGAGCTATTTTGTAGGAGAAATAGGAAGTAGATTATCTGAAAGAATAATTAAAGTATTTGAAAGAATATTAGAATATAGTGGAGATACAAAAAAAGCTGGAGATATGCTATATAATATATTAATAAAGATTATTAATTTAAGAACTAGAAAAGAACAATTTATATCAAGTTTAAGGGGAATAGTATATGGTACATATATTGCTTTTGTTTCCATTTTATTTATAATGTTACAAATTACTTATAGTATGAATCAAATGTTTCAAGGAATATCTACAGCACTAGGATCTACAACAATTACCCAAATAGGTATTAATTTATATACATTAAATATACCAATAGTTATCTTAAATATGTATGTATTTATTTTATCTATAATTGAAGCTTTTATATTATCTTTTACAATAAAAAATATTGATGGAGGATCTAAATTTGGAGCTTTTATGGATATAACAATATTAATCTGGATTGCAGCATTATTAAATATAGGAATACACTACACATTTACATATATATTCTCTGGTTTATCCTTTGTAAAATTATAAATCTAGTTTTCTTTCTTTAGGTATAAAATCCTTTAATTCTTTATTTTTTATATAAACACTACCTAATATATCTTTACCATCTTTTGCAATATAATATCCATCTTCAGCATCTATTAAGATTCCCTTTTGATTTTCACTTTTATAAAATAGTTTATTCTTTTCAATATTGATTATTTTACTTGCATTTAATCCAAATAATTGTGCTCCTTCTATACTAAATCTATAGTTATTTTTTTCTATCTTTATTATATATAATCCATTATTTCTTATATATTTTTCATCTAAAAAATCTGGAAAATTCCTATTAAACATATATATTTTTTCTTTTGTTGAAAAAAATCTATATTTCTTTAATATTTCTCTATCTATTTTTATTCCATAATATTCTTCTATTTTTTTAAATATTTCTTCAACTTCTCTTTTATTTAATTCCTTCATAACTTCTTTATAGCTTCCTTTATAAATTCTATTTCCTCATCTTTAAATCCAAGATCTTTTGCATATTCTTCTCCTATTTTTTGATTCTTTTCCATAAGATATATTAACATATTTATATAAACGTCTCTTATCCTTTTTGTGGAAGTATGTACTCTTTGTTTTAAATTTTTAGATAATTCCGCAATCTTATCTCTTATTTCTTTATTTTGTGATAATTTTCTAACATATGTTGGCATTCTATATTTTGTAAATTTATTATATCTTTTCTCTTTAGATAACGAAACTCCTGCATACATTAATGTAGTAAAATATTTTAGTAAATCCCAATATTGTCTTTTAAATATCCTTCCATAAAATGTTATTGCAATAGATAACCAATTATATGCACTAAATATTTCCCTTATATCTTCATACTCATTAGATATATTTTCCTCAATCCATGGTTTTATTTCTTCAGGATCCATATCTACATTAACAAATGGAATTGTAGCACCAGAGATTGTTGATGCCTTAAACATTTGTCCCAATGCTTGGAATATTGTAATCTCTCTTTCTCTATATCCTAATACTTCTAACTCCTTTATTGTAATTTCTTTACCCATAGAAGCCAATGTTTGCAAATCATTTATTGCACTCCTTAAATCACCAGAAGATCTTTCAGCAAGTGCTTTTAATACATTATCATCAACATTTAATTTTTCATTTGCTGCAATTCTTTTTAATTGCCTATATATATCAGTAACTGATAACTTTTTGTACTCAATCATATTACAAATGTCTCTTAATTTTCTAAATTTTAGATCCCATGGATCATTTGCAGTTAATATTATTGGCCATCTACTTTTCTCAATAATATTTATTATCGCTCCTATTCCACCTTTATCTTGAAATCCTACCATTCCATCAACTTCATCTATTAGTATAATTCTTCCCTTCTTAAAGAAAGGTTTCCCGAGTATTGCTTCATCCAATTTTTCATGTAATCTCCTTGCATTTCTAGTATCAGAAGCATTTATCTCTATTACTTCATAATTTAAATCATTAGCAATAGCATAAATTGAAGATGTTTTTCCAACCCCTGGAGGACCATATAATAATAACGCTTTCTTTTGAACATTTGGATATTTTTCTATAAATTCTTTTATTTTTCCAATTGCATTTGATTGATTAATTATTTCATTTATATGCTTAGGAGCATACTTTTTTATCCATGGAATATCCATATCTATATTATTTATTTTATATTATTAAAAGTTAATGAAAGAAAAGAGAGAAAATAGAATTGCTTGATTGTATGGAACATGGAACTACTGCTTGATATGTTTGATTACTAACATTATAATATATTATAACTAATACTTCTCCAGCTGTTATAGAATTATTTAATTCACAAGCGCTCATTGAATTTGCATATATATTCCCTAAATTACAGTTTTCATTTTGATTAAAATTATAAACAGTTACATTATAAAGATCTTGTTTTGCAGTTAATATTATTACAGATAATCCATTTGAATATTTGCAATTGTAAGAGAAATATTTTAAGTATGGTGGAAAATAAGAGGTAATATAATACAAATAGAATGCTGATAATATTGCTATAACAAAGATTACTATTATTATCCATAAAACAAATTTTGGAATCTTTGAAAGATCCATTATATTAAATTGTTAATTTAACATAAAAATATTTCTTTCTTATTTCTATCTTCATATTTTTAATCATCTCATTATATAAATTTTCATCAATATATTGAATTTCATTATATAGATATTTATTAATAATGTAATCTAAAAGAACTCTTTTTAATAATAGTTCATTCTTACTTATTATTTCCTCAAAAGATATTGAAGAATTATAATTTTCTATTATATCTCTAATAATATAAGTAGGTATCTCAAACTCGTATTCTATTTCATAACTCATTATAATCTATAATCCGTACCTAAATATAAACAATTGCTTTATATTTTTGAAATTCAAAAACGATAATCAAAAATTTATATATATTTATATATAATATTTATTTCTTATTTTGTATTCCTTTTAATCCCAAATATGCTAATAATGCACCTAGTTGGACAATTGGATCGGATCCTTCTAATAATCTATATTCTATTTCTCCAGCAAAATATATTATATCTAATTTTTCCCTATCTGGTATATTTAATGAATATATTTCTTTTGACAAATATTTTATTATATCCTCACCAGCTAATCCATATTTTAACATTACATCTATCAATTTTTCTCTAGCTTCTACAAATTTTCCTTGGTATGCTAAATTTAATATTTCTTGTAATTCTTTTGGCTTTGCAACAGATGCTACATCATATATTAAATCTGGAGTAATGTTTTTTGAATATAATGCTGCTGCTTGTAAGATATTTATTGATTTTCTCATATCTCCTTCAGAGATATAATATATTGCTTCTAATGCTTCTTGAGATATATTTAATCCTTCATTATTTGCAATATTTTTTAATATTTCAAATACAGCTTCTTTTGGTAATTGTTTAAATCTGAATACAACAGTTCTTGACTGAATAGGTTCAATTATTTTTGAGGAATAATTACATGATAAAATAAATCTTGTTGTTGCAGAATATTCTTCCATAATTCTTCTTAATGCCTGTTGAGCATCCCTTGTCATTGCATCTGCTTCATCAAGAAACACTATTTTAAATGGAACATCCCCTATTGGTTTTGTTCTAGCAAATTCTTTTACTTTTTCTCTTATTACATCAATACCTCTATCGTCAGAAGCATTCAATTGTAATACATTTTGTTCCCAATTTTCTCCATATAATTCCCTTGCCAATGCTAATGCTGCAGTAGTTTTTCCAACACCAGCAGGTCCTGAAAATAATAAATGAGGCATATTCTTATTTTCTACAAATGCTTTTAGATGTTTAATAATTTCATCCTGACCTTTTATATCATCTAACTTTTTTGGTCTATATTTCTCAGTCCATATTTCATATGTCATAAATTACTAATTTAAATTAAAATTAATAAATAAATATTATGGACATTGAATATATAACACACAATAATTTGAAAATATATTACAAAATTTTCGATTTAGAATGTTATCCTCCAAAAGAAGATTCTTTTTTATTGAATGACTATATAAAAGAGTTTGCTAATAATAAAAAAATATTAGATGTTGGTTGCGGATCTGGAATACAAGGATTAGAAGCATATAAATATAGTAGAAATATTTCTTTTTCAGATATATCTCCAGAATGCTTAAAAATATCAAAAATAAACTTTTATATAAATTATATTAACCCTAATTTAGATATTGAAAAATTATATAAAAATATAGATAATATAAACTTACCAGTAAAATTTTATTTATCAGATCTATTTTCAAATATAAATGATAATTTTGATTTAATTCTATTTAATCCCCCATATTTACCAGAGATAGAATATGAAGAAATAAAAGTAAGAAGATGGGTTTCCGGAGGAAAAGAGGGATATGAAACAATTGATAAATTTTTATATCAATCTATAACAAGATTAAATAAATTCGGAGAAATATTAATAGTAATGTCTTCAATAAACAATCCCCAGGCTTTACTAAATAAATATTCAAAATTCTTTTACTATAAGGTTATAGATAACGCTCATTTTTTCTTTGAAGATATATATCTGATATATTTAAAAAGAAAATTCTAAAATAGAGAATATGATAATTGATGATCATGCTCATTTATTTTTATATAAAGAAAAATCTGATGAAAAGATTAAAGAAAATATTGAAAAGGGGGTAAAATATATTGTAGAGAATTCTTTGGATAAAGAATCAATAAATATCGTAATTGAAGAAGCAAAAAAATATGATATAATTTATTATGCTTTAGGATTATATCCCGAGGAAATTGAAAAAATGAGTGATAAAGAAATTGAAGAAGTATTAGAATTTATTGAAAAAAATAATGACAAAAAATTTGTTGCAATTGGAGAAGTAGGATTAGATTACGCACATCCTACAAATGATGATTTAATTAAGAAACAAAAATATTATTTTGAAAAATTCTTAGAATTATCAGAAAAATTAGACAAACCAATAATAATACATACCAGAAAAGCAGAGGAGGGTATATTAGAAATATTAACAAGTTATAATAATAAAAGAATATTACATACATTTTGGAAACCATCTTTAGCAAATAAAGCAATAGATATCGGATGTTATTTATCAATACCTTCAATTATATATAGAGATAATGGATTTCAAAAAATTGTAAAGAAAGTTCCATTAGAATTTATATTAACAGAAACTGATGCCCCTTTTTTAGATCCTATAGAAAAAGGTATGAATAATAATTCTTGGAAAATAATTTATTCTTTACAAAAAATTTCAGAAATCAAAAAAATGGATATTAAAGAAGTAGAGGAAACTATTTTTAATAATTTCAAAAAATTATTTAATATATGATGAAAATACCTTCTCTGATAAGTGATGTAGAACCCGGAAACTGATATAAATTTTTTAAAAAAATAAAGGAATATGAAAATTGTTTCTTGGAATATTAACGGATTAAGATCTATAATGAAAAAAGGATTGATAAATATAATACAAAAATTAAATGCAGATTTTTATTTATTTCAAGAAATAAAAACAAAAGATATTCCAATAATATTCCAATTATTAGGATTTAAAGTATATAGCTTCCCTGCAGAAAGAAAAGGATACAGTGGAGTATTAACATTAGCAAAAAAAGAACCAATAAATTATTATTATGGAATTGGAGAAAAGAAATTTGATATAGAAGGGAGAGTTACTATATTAGAATATGATAAATTTTATTTAATAAATATATATTTTCCAAATGCTGGACAAGATACATTAAAAAGATTAGATTTTAAATTAGAATTTAATAAAAAATTTGAAGAATATATTCTATCATTAAAGAAACCCTGTATAATTTGCGGGGATTTTAATGTTGCACATAAAGAAATAGATATATATGCTCCAGATAAATTTAGAAGATATGCAGGATTTACTGATGAAGAAAGACAATGGTTTGATCATTTTTTATCTTTAGGATTTATAGATACTTTTAGATATATAAAAGGAAATATAATAAAATATTCTTGGTTCTCTCCAAGAGGAAATGCTAGAAAAAAGAATTTGGGATGGAGAATAGATTATTGTGTTATAAGTAAAGAATTAAAAGATAAAATAAAAGACGCAGATATTTTATATGATATATATGGATCTGACCATTTACCAGTAGTACTTGAACTAAATATATAAAGTAAGAAAATAAAATAAAGATAATGGGAGTAAATTTATTACAAGAAAAGCCAAAAATAGAAATAAAAAATGAAGAATTAAAATCAATAATAAAATATGACCAAGATGGATTACCAATATTTCCAGCATTTATCAATGGACAATGGTATTATGGAAATGGGGAATATATAACAATAGTTTCCCCAATAGATTTATCTCCTATAGCAAAAATACCAAAAATACAATATGAAATTGTGGAAAATGAAATAAATAGGTTATACGAAGAAGGAAGATGGATAATTAGAGATACTCCAGGATTTAAAAGATTAGAAGGATTTATGAAAACTGCAGAATTATTAGATAAATTTAAGGACGATTTCGTAAATGTATTAATGATAAATGTAGGAAAAACAAGATCCCAGGCATTAGGAGAAATAAATTCTACAATAGAAAGAATAAAAAGATCATATATTGATGTAAGAAAAATATATGGAGAATATTTATCTGGAGATTGGAGTAATGATTATTTAGAATCTGAAGCAACAATAAAAAGAGAACCATTAGGATTAATATTAGGAATATCTCCATTTAATTATCCATTATTTGATTCCGTAAATAAAATATTATTCTCAATGTTATCTGGAAATGTTATATTATTTAAACCTCCATCAGCAGATCCCTTGGCAGTAATATTATATATTAGATTAATGGAATTAGCAGGTTTGCCAATGAAATCTATATCATTAATAACTGTACCTGGAAGAGAAATGAATAAAATAGTCGCAAATAAAAAGATTGCTTCAATATTATTTACAGGTTCTTCAGAAACTGGAGAAGAAATATTAAAAAATGCTGGAATAAAGCAATTTTTAATGGAATTAGGAGGAGGAGACCCTACATTTGTATTAAATGATGCAGATATAGATTATGCAGCACAAAGAGTTGCAATGGGAATTACATCTTTCTCTGGACAAAGATGTGATTCAATAAAATTAATATTGGTAGAGGAAAAAGTATATGATCAATTTAAACAAAAATTAATTGAAGAATTATCAAAAGTAAAGATTGGTGATCCAAGAGATCCAAATACAACATTTGGTCCAATAATTGATACAAAAACAGTTGATGAATTTGTATATGCAGTAGAAGATGCAAAACAAAAGGGAGGAAGAATATTATTTGGAGGAAATAGATTAGGACCAACATATATAGAACCAACATTAATTGAAGTAGATAAAGAAAATGTAAGGAATTTATATTTATTTAATAAGGAAGTATTCCTATCAGTTGCATTATTAGTAAAAGTAAGCAATATTGACGAAGCAATAAAAATTGCAAATGATAGAAGATATGGATTAGATGTTGCAATATTTGGACATG
Source organism: Nanopusillaceae archaeon (assembly GCA_049974095.1). Taxonomy (GTDB): domain Archaea; phylum Nanobdellota; class Nanobdellia; order Nanobdellales; family Nanobdellaceae; genus Nanobdella. Next base: position 38,044 of record JBMFJD010000005.1, read on the forward strand.
ATATAGAAAAAATAAGAAGAATTGCAAGATTTGTTGATGTAGGATCAGTATATATAAATGATTTCCCAAGACATGGAATTGGATATTATCCATATGGAGGAAGAAAAGATTCTGGAATTGGAAAAGAGGGATTAGGATATGGATTCGAAGCAACTACTACATATAAATCAATAGTATATAATTATAAAGGAGGAAAAGTATGGGAATATATTATTTAATTTAATTTTTTGTACTATATTATGAAAAGAGTTGGTGATGTTGAATTAAGATTAGCAAAAGGACCAATTCCTCATTATAAAGAATTAAAAGAATTAGAAAGAAGTATTGTAAAAGTTATTATTGAAGAATTTGGAACAGAAGAATTAATAAAAAGATATTCAAATCCTTTATGGTTTAATTCTTTGGCATGTTTACTTGGATTTGAATGGAATTATTCTGGTATGACAACTGTAACATTAAAAGCATTAAAAGAAGTTTCAGAAGAAGATAATTTACCAATAATTGTTTTAGGAGGGAAAGGTAAAAATTCTAAAATAACTAAAGAAGTTGAAGAAAAAGGTATAAAAGATAAATTAAAGGATAAAATAAAGGAAATTTCAGTTATTTCTGCAAAAGTAGATAATAATTTAGTTCAGGATGGATATAATTTATATTTCCATTTTTTAATTTCTGATGAAAAAGGAAATTCAACAATAATAAATCAAAAGATGTCAATTAAGGAACAAAAAGTTAGAAGATTTCATTGGATAAATTTTGATTATTTTAATGATCCACAAATTGGAATAGGAAATAATAGTAAAACATTAAATTTAGCAAGCAAAGAATCTGAAGAGTTAAGAAAGACAATTGTTGAAATGATAAATAACGAAAATCCAAATAAAATAAAAAATTATATAATAAGATTAAAAGCAATTGAAAATAAAAATAATACAATATTAAAATATATAGGAAATAGAAATGATGATTTAATATTTTATCAAGAACTACCATTTTATTTAAAAATACCTGAGAAAATTTATTGGAAAGCATTAGGAATAAAAGAAACTGTTGAAAACTTTAAAGATTTATTATTTATTAAAGGATTAGGACCTGGATTATTAAGAGCACTAGCATATACAACAAAAATAATATATGGAACAGAACTATCTTGGAAGGATCCTATAATTTATACATTTGCTCATGGAACTAAAGTTGGGAAACCATATTATGTTAAAAAAGCATTAATGTTAGAAGAATCAGAATTTCTAAAAAATGCTATAGAAGAGGCTAAAGTAAATAATAATTTTAAATTAAGGGCATTAAGAAAATTAAATGAACTAACCAATATATAATGATTAATTTATAAATATGTTATAACATATCATATTAGAATGGCGGATGAAATCTTTTCTGAAGAAGATAAAAAAACATTAAAAGAAATGTTTGATCAGAGTTTAAAAGAGATTGTAGAGATAGATGTATATTTGGATGAAAAGAATAATAAGGAAACTAGCGATTTTGCAAAAAGATTAGGAGAAGAAATAATGAAATTAACAGATAAAGTAAAATTTTATTATTATGATTCATTTGATCAAAAAGTAGAAGAAGAAATGAAAAATAAAAAATTATTATTGGACAAATATGGAAATAGAGGAGGACCAATATTTGTATTTAGAAAATATCCTGGAGTAATATATTATGGATTACCATCAGGAGAAGAATTCCCAATATTTCTAGAAGATATAATACATATATCAAATAATCATTTTGACATAGATGGAACTACAGCAAAGAAATTATCCTCAATAAATGATCCTGTAGATATATATGTATTTGTAACACCAACATGTCCATATTGTCCATATATGACACATCATGTACATCAATTTGCAATGGTAAAAAACAATATTAGAGGAATAATGATTGAAGCATATGAATTCCCAGAATTTTCAGATCATTATAAAGTATATGGAGTACCACATAATGTTATATTAGATAGTAATGGAAATACATTAGAAGAATGGGAAGGAATGTTACCTGAAATGGAGATGGTTGCTGATAAAATAAAAGAGGCTTTAGAGAAAAAACAAAAATAAATTTTTAAATTTTGAAATTTTTCTAATTTTTATGTACTATTCTGGAGAAAATTTTCAAACCATATCTAAAGCAAATCAATATATATTGAGAAATTTGGAGGTTAGAAAAATAAATTTTGGCGAAGAATATGGAGTAGAGATTATTATAGGAGAAAAAGAGTATAATGAAATATATGAAATCATAGAAAAAATAACAAAACCATATAATTTAGAGCCAAAAGAATCTATTAAAGCAAAAATATTATATACTAATCCAAAAATAAAGTCATTGATATATTCTGAGGCTTTCATTACAAGTGCTTATTCTCTTAATAGACCTTGGATAGTTACAAATAATCCAAAGATTCCTCAAAATATTAAAGGATTAGATGCAATTATAAAAATAGACTTGTCAGATCAATTTAGGATGGAAAATCCCATTTATAAATTATAGAATAATATAAATAGAAATATGGTAGAACTATTTTCTATTAAAACCTCAATATCTCAAGAAGAATTAGACAAAGAATGGGATGTAATAATTATTGGAGGAGGCCCAGCAGGTTATTCTGCAGCATTATATTGCGGAAGATATAGACTAAAAACATTGGTAATAACAAAGGATATTGGAGGAACAATAACTGAAGCAAATATTGTAGATGATTATCCTGGTATAGAAGACATAAAGGGAACAGAATTAGGTAAATTATTTAAGAAACATGCAGAAAAATATGGAGTAAAAACATTATTAGAAACTGTCATAAGAATAGAAAAATTACAAGATGAAAGATTTAAGGTACTTACATCTACAGGAAAAGAATTTATAGCAAAATCTATTATAATAGCTACAGGATCTCAAAGAAGAAAATTAGATGTACCCGGAGAAAACTTAAAAGGAGTATCATATTGCGCAGAATGTGATGCACCTTTGTTTAAGGATAAAATAGTAGGGGTTGTTGGAGGAGGAAATAGTGCATTCCACGATGCACAAGTATTGGCTCAACATGCAAAAGAAGTATATATAATACACAGAAGAGAAGAATTTAGAGCAGATCCTGTTTTGGTAGAAGAAATGAAGAAAGATCCAAAGATAAAATTCTTATTAAATAAAGTTGTAGCAGAAATAAAAGGACAAGAAAAAGTAGAAGAAGTAATATTACAAGATACTAAAACTGGAGAAAAAAGCTCAATTAAATTAGATGGATTATTCATTGCAATAGGATTAGTTCCATTATCTGAAATAGTAAAGGATTTAAATGTAAATATAGATGAAGGTGGACATATTGTTGTAGATCAATGCTCTAAAACAAATGTAAAAGGTCTGCTGGCTGCAGGAGATGTTACTACCCAATTATGTAACCTAAGACAGGTTATAACTGCTGCTGCACAAGGTGCTGTAGCTGCTTATAGTGCTTTCTTATATATAAAAGCTAATAAATGGTAGATATAAATATAATAAAGGAAAAATTGAAAGAAGTAATTGATCCTGAAATTGGATATGATATTGTATCCTTAGGAGAAATTGAAGATATAAAAGAAAAAGATGGAAAAATAATTATTACTTTTTTACCTACAACTCCTCTTTGTCCATTTATTCCAGCAATATTAGATAGTATTGCAGAAAAAATGAAAGAAACAAATTTGGATTTCGATATAGAAGTAGATTTAGAAAATAAATGGAATATAGAAAGAATAGAGCCAGAAATAAGAAAAAAATTAGGATTATAAAATGGTATTTGAAGATAAATTAAAAAAAGAATTTTCAATGTTTTGTAAAATTAGTGGAGGACAATTTAATGAGAATATATATTTGGAATGCTTAAAAGAAAATTATTTTATTAGGATTAATTACACAGATATTGGATTATCTTTAACAGCAGGATCTAAGATGACAGGAGACTATGAAATATTAAATATAAATAATATAAAAATAATTGATGTTGAAAGATTATCAAAAAATAATGATTCTGGAGAATTAGAGTATTATATATTAAATATATATTTAGATAAAGGTTTATTATCTATTAGAAAAAGTATAAGGGAAAATAAAATAATAATACACTTAAAAACTGATCAAATAGAATATGAATCTTCTGTTTTATTTTAAAAATTTTATCAAATATTATGAAAATAGGGACCGTAGTCTAGGGGTATGATGCCGCCCTTACAAGGCGGTGGTCCGGGGTTCGAATCCCCGCGGTCCCATAAAATAAAATATTAAGATAGACTATTGCTTGAACAGACTTATAAGATTTTTTAAAAATATTCGTTAATGGTTGAGATTTCTATATTAGAAAAAGATACAGATAAATTTGCTGTTGATAAAGATAAAAAAATATATAAATTAAAACTTTTAATAAAAGGTGAAACTCCTATGTTTTTAAATGTATTAAAGAGAACTATTCAAGAAGAAGTAAAAACCTTAGCAATTGAAGATGTTTACATAATAGATAATAATTCTGCAATGTGGGATGAAATGTTAGCGCATAGATTAGGATTGGTAGTATTAAATACTCCAGAAAATTTAAAAGAAGATGCTCAAGTTAAATTGTATTTAGAAAAAAATCAGAAAGGATATGTATATTCTTCAGATTTAAAATCAGAAAATCCAGATGTTTATCCAGTATATCCAGAAACAATGATAGGATATTTAGATGAAAACCAAAAAATAAAATTAGAAGCTGTTGCTATACTTGGAAATGGAAAAACTCATTCTAAATTTATTCCTGGACATATATATTATTATAGAACTGCAAATATAAAATTGGAAGGAGAATTAAATGAAAAAGAAATAGAAAATTTAAATCTATTGGGAGTAAAAATTAAAAGAGGAAAAATAGAACTGCCAGAAAAGAAAGAATATGATAGAACATTCTTAGATACAATAGAATCAGCAGCAAATGGAAAAATAAAGGTAATACCTAAAGACGAATTTGTATTTGTTATAGAATCTTATGGACAATATTCTGCAGAGAAAATAGTTGAATTAGGATTAAATGAATTAGAGAGAAAATTAAGAGATATATTAAACTTTTTATTAAATAAATAAAAATATTTTTATAAATATTTTTTATAATAATCAATTTATGGATTGGAAAAAAGTAGTTTTAGTAGCAGTTTTTTCATTGGTCGCAGTGTATTTACAAACAATAGGAATAATAGCAGCAGTATCTTTGTTAATATATATGTTAGTTAAAGGAATGGATAACTGCAAAATAGCAAATCTAGGATTATTATTAGAATTTATTGGAATATTTCTATACTTGTTCTCATCATTGCAAACATACAGCATTAATTTAGGTATATCAGCAACAGCTTCTGCATATTTAATACTCACTGGTGTATTATTAGTACTAATAGGAGTAATTATAGTAATGTTAGTATATAACAAGCTAAAAGGAAATATATACGAATCTTAATTTTTTAATTTTTTGAATAATTTTTATTAATGGATAAGAGACCTGATTATAAAATAATTGAAAAAGAATCTTTGAATATTTGGGAAAAAACAGGAGTATATCATTTTGATATAAATAAAGATAAAAAATTTATAATTGATTCTCCTCCTCCATTTACATCTGGAGAAGCACATATGGGACATGCTTTAGAATTTATTTGGTTAGATTTTTTAACAAGATATAAAAAATTGGAGGGATATAATGTTTATGCTCCCCTAGGATTTGATTGCCACGGTTTACCAACAGAGCTAAAGGTTATAAATAAGTTAAGAATTCCAAAGGAAGATAAAGAGAGATTTATAAAAGCGTGCATTGATTGGACAAATAAATCAATAGAATCTATGTATAATGCTTTTGTTAGATTAGGATATTTATTTGATAGATCAAAAGTATATAAAACAATAGATAAAAAATATGAGGCTTTTGTCCAGTATACTTTAATTAAAATGTTTAAAGAAGGATTATTAGAAAGAAGAAAAAATCCAATAATGTGGTGTCCAAAATGTCAGACTGCAATTTCAATGCAAGAAGCAGGATATATTGAAAAAGAAGGAGAATTATTTTATATAAAATTACCAATGGAAAATGGAAAATATATATTAATTGCTACAACAAGACCAGAATTAATAAATTCCTGTGTTGCAGTATTAATTTCAAAAAACAAATATGTAGAAATAGAAGGAAATATAATTGTATCTGAAAATTATGCTAAGAAAAATAATTTAAGGATAATAAGAGAATATGATTATAGAGAATTAGAAAATCAAAATATAATAATTCCATTAATTAATAAAAAAGTAAAAATTTTATCTGATGAAGAAGTAGAATATGAATTTGGAACAGGAATTGTATGGATATGTACATATGGTGATCCTGAAGATATAAAATGGAAAAATAAATATAATCTACCAGAAATAATCTCTATAACAGATGATGGAAGAATAAAGTCTGAAATAAAAGAAATAGATGGATTAAAAATAGGAGAAGCTAGAGAAAAATTAAAAGATTTATTAAAAGAATATATTATTAAAATTGAAAAAATAAAACATAATGTATTATCTCATACAGAAAGATCTGATTGTTTATCTCCATTAGAATTTATTCCAAAAGAACAATTCTTTATAAAGATAAAAGATTTAAAAGAAAAAATATTAGAATGGCAAAAAGAAATAAATATGATACCTGAAGATATAAGAAAAAAATTAATTGATTGGATAAATAGTATAGATCAGGATTGGAATATATCTAGAACAAAAATGGTCTGGGGACTTTCATTCCCATTTTATGAAAAAGATGGAAAAATATATCCAGTAAATATTGAAGATTTACCAATAGATCCAAGAATAGATAAGGATAAAATAAGAAAATATGATGGAAAATTCTTAGAAGATGAAACTGTAGATGTATGGATAGAATCTTCAATTACTCCTCTAATAATTATATTTTATGCATTAACAGAGAATAAGGAATTTGATCCAAAAGATTTGGATAAATATTTTGAAGAAACAATAAAATATTTACCTGTAGATTTAAGGCAACAGGGATATGAAATAATAAGAACATGGTTATTTGATACAATTGTTAGAACAAAATTGCTAACAAATAAAATTCCATGGAAAAATGTATTAATACATGGAATGGTCTTAGATGAAAAAGGAAGAAAAATGTCAAAATCTTTAGGAAATGTTATAGATCCAAATGAAGTAATAGAGAAATATTCTCCAGATGCATTAAGATATTGGGCATTATTAGCAGCACCTGGAGGAGATTACAATTTTACATATAAAGATATAGAAAGTGGACAGGCTTTTATAATAAAATTATGGAATATAGGAAGATTTATTGAAATGAATAATATAAAGGAGAATAAGAAAGGAGAATTAAAAGAAGAAGATAAAGAAATAATAAATAAATTGTTAGAAAATATGAAAGTAAGTAAAGATCTAGTAAATGGATATAAATATCATGAATATGTAAAGTTATGGAGAAAATTTGTTTGGGAAGAATTTGCAAATGGATATTTAGAGAAAGTAAAAGAAAGAATTAGAAACAATGATTTAACTGCAAAATGGTTTATATATAATGTATATAAAGCAATATTAATTTATTTACATCCTATAATACCATATGTAACAGAATATATTTATCAAAAATTATATAGAGAAAAAGAAACAATATTAGAAGAAAAATTTGAAGATTTATTTAAAACCTTCAGCTAATTCTTTTATTTTTTCATAGAAATTTTGAGCTTTTGTTACTGCAGATGCTAATAATACACCTTCTGCTCCAAGTTCTAATGCTTTTTTAACATCTTCTTTATTACTTATCCCTGCTCCCACTAATACTTTTACTCTTTGATTTGCTTCTTTTATCATTCTTACAGAATTTATAACAATCTCTGGCTTTGCTTTCGATACTGATATTCCAGTCCCTATTAATTCTGGTGGTTCTACTGCAACATAGTCTGGATCTAATTTTGCTAGTGCAGCTCCTACTATATTATCATTTGCACAAACAATCGTTATTAACCCTAAACTTTTTGCAATATTAATTGCCTTTTCAATTTCTTCAATTTTCAATTGCTTTTCTGAATGATTTATTAATGTACCAACAGCCCCTGCTTCTTTTACAGATTCTGGCAATACATGCCCTGTAAAAGCCCCAGGTTCTATAGGATCTATATGTTGCGCAAATATTTTTACTTTTTTTGCTCTTTGTGCTAATGGATATATATCCACATATTGAGGAGCAATAACTATTTCTATATTATATTCCTCAGCAACTTTTTCTGCAGCTTCTAATAGTTCAATAGCTTTTTTTCCAATTGTTTCTTTATAAGCTTTTAGATTTATTGCTAGCATTTATCATCTACATCTTTTTTTATTTATAAAGTTCCAACATCTCTAAAAATATTATAATGTGGCATTCTCTGGATATTGAAGAAGTAATGAAAAAATTAAATACATCTATTAATGGTTTATCTGATGAAGAAGCAAAAAAAAGATTAAAAATATATGGAGAAAACAAATTAAAAATAAAGAAAAAAAGTATTATTGAATTACTTTTTGAATATATATCAAATCCATTTTTATTATTATTTTTATTTGCAGATATATTATCTTTTATATTCCAGGGATTATTAGAAGGGTCATTTATATCTTTTTTCTTAGTTACATATATATTATTTGATTATTTTCATGAAAAAAGATCTGAAAAAATAATAGAATCATTAGAAAGGGATATTGAAAAAAATGTATTAGTAATAAGAAATAAGGAACAAAAATATATAAAATCTTCAGAACTTGTACCTGGAGATATTATAATATTAAGATATGGTGAAAGAGTTCCAGCAGATATTAGAATAATAAATTCGATAGATCTAGAAGTTGATGAAAGTTCTTTGACTGGAGAATCTACTCCCGCAAGAAAAACATCAGAAAAACTACCAAAAAATATCCCAATAAAAGAGAGAAAAAATATGTTATTTCAGAATACATATATAATAAAGGGATTAGCAATTGGTGTTGTTGTAGAAACTGGTAGCAATACATATTATGGAAGATTATATAAAACTATAGAAAAAGAGAAGGAAGAAAAAACATTATTACAGGAAGAATTAAATAAATTCTCTAAATATATTATAATTATTTTAACAATAATAATATTCTTTTCTTTTTTAATTATTTATTTTAAACATGAATTATCTTTATATCAACTAATAATTTTTATAATTGCATTAGCAATCGTTATAATTCCAGAAGGTTTACCAACAGCTTTAGTATTAATATACAATCTAAGTACAAATAAATTGGAAAAAAAGAAAATATATTTAAAGAATCCAAATTTAATGGAAGATATTGGAAATATAGATGTTGCTATATTAGATAAAACTGGTACATTAACTTATAACAAACTTCTGATATATGGATTTTTATATAATGGTAAAATATACAAAATAAAATATAAGAAAAAAAATCTAGAAATTTATAGAAATAATAAAAAAATAAATATAAAAGAGATAAGAGATTTTATTTTGTTTTCATTTAACTCAATAGAAGATTACTATACAATAAATCTAGAAAAAAATATTGGAGATCCAATAAATTTATCCATATATAGATTAGGAAAATATTTAAATTTCAATAAATTCTTAGAAAAAATATCAATAAATTATTTTGATCCATATAGAAAAAGATCTTCTGTAATAGTAAAATATAATGAAAAAAAATATAGTATAGTAAAAGGATCTATAAATTCTATTCTTTCAATTTCAAAATATATATTAATAAATAATAGAAAAGAGAAAATAGAAAAATATAAAGAAAAAATAAAAAATATAATAAAAAAATATAGCGAAAGAGGATATAAGATAATTGGAGTTGGTATAAAAGAACTAAATAATGATGAAGATCCTGAGAAAGATATAACATTATTTGGATTAATATTTATAAAAGATAAAATAAGAAAGGGTGTAAAAGAATATTTAGAATTCTTGGAAGACATTGGAATTAAAATATATATAATAACTGGAGATAATCACGAACATACAAAAAATATATTAAATCAGTTAAACTTAAATTATAAAATTATAGATGCTAATAAGATTAGAAAATTAAATGATAAAGAAATATATGAGATATTAAAAGAATATAATGTAATTGTAGAAGCAGACCCTTATGATAAATATAGAATAATAAATATATTAAAAAGAAAAGGAAATAAAATATTATTTATCGGAGATGGAGCAAATGATGCTATTGCTCTAAAATCTTCAAATATTGGTATTACATTTTACAATGCAACAGATATAGCAAAAGATTCTGCAAATGTAATAATAATGGAAAAGGGCTTAGAACCAATAATAGAATTAATAAAAGAAGGAAAAAGAGTTTTATATAATTTAAAAGTTTATATTGTTGTAATTTTATCGGAACTTATAGGAATATTCATATTTATTTCTTTCGGTTTTATGATATATAGTTCAATTTTCTTACAAGCTTTACAACTTTTGCTTTTAAATCTTGTTATTGAAACAATTAATTCTCTATTTATGAATTCTGCAGATATTAAAGATAAAAATGTACTTAAAGAAAAAAGAATTAAAATATTTGATAAAAAAACAATCTATGGCATAATTAGAAATTCTATCTTTATAGGAATATCATCTTTAATTGTTGCATTGGCAACATTTGATAACAGTTATATAATAATCTTGTTTTTAATATTTACACAGGCAATACTTTATATACACTATGAGAATATATTTAAATTAGAAATTACAAAAACAAGAGAATATTATCTATCAATATTTTTATCTGTTGTAATAACCTCAATATTTTTATTACCATATTTAAGAAATATAATACAATTTTTATTACCAACAATAATAGATTTCGCTGTATTAATAGTTGTTAGTTTATACTTTTACACTTTATATAAAATATTAGAAAAAATAGAAGGAATCAGTGGTATCTGAACGTCATCATATTTCAGCTAACTCTGACCTTCATCATTTTAATATCTTTTTATAATATATAATTTTATGAATTTGGATAAAATCTCTTTAATATTTCCAATATATAAAAATGCTCCCTATCTTGAAGAAAATATTAGAAAAATATTAGAAGATGATTATCCAAATAATTTAAAAGAGATAATTCTAACAGTTGATGCTCCAACAGAAGAATTTTTAAATAAATTAAAAGAAATAAAGGAAAAATATAAAAATAATATAAAAATAATATTATCAAGAGAAAGAAGAGGAAAAGTATCTGCTATAAATGATGCTGTAAAATACTCAACAGGAAATATACTTATATTTTTTGATTCTGATGCCATTATAGATTACATTAATATAAAGAAAGCAGTAGAAGAAATAAATAAATATGGAACAGTAGAATTTTATAAAGAAATTATTAGGAAAGGATGGATAAGTAAAATGATGCATATAGAATATTCCTTATATTTTGATGTTTTATCAAAAATATTAAATAGAGAAAAATTTTCTTTTGGATTAAATGGTGCCGCTTTTGGTACAAAGAGAGAAATATGGGAAAAAGTTGGGGGATATACTAAAGTATATGTTGAAGATTTAGATTTTGCATTAAAAGTACAAGAAGCAGGTAGCAAAATATATGTATCAAAATCAATAATGATAAGAATAGAACCATTAAAAGATTTTAAATCATTAGTAGAACAAAAGAAAAGATGGGTTTTTGGAGTAGTAGAAACTTTATTAAATCATTTAGAATTTTTAATTAGGATTTTTATAGAACATCCAATAACAAGTATATTAATTATTTTACTTTTTTGGCTTCCATATATAATTTGGCTTTATATCTATATATTTGTTCCAATTTCCTTTCTTTATAGTTATTCAATAAAATTATATGAAACTCTAACAAACAATGTAAGTATAATATATTTATTGATTTTAAAGCCAATTTCCGTTTATAATTTCCTTTATAGTTTATATATTGTTGGAATCTATATATTAGTTACAACTTTATATGTTTATATTATAATTACAATATCTAAAAGAAAAATATATAATCCATTATATTTTTTCTTATTTTCAATAATTTATATTACTTTATATGAAATACTTTTAATATATGTTCTATTATATTATGTTATATTTGAAAAAGCTCCAAAAATGAATTGGAAAGTATGATGAAAATAATAATATTGGGAACATCATCATCATTTCCAACAAAAGAAAGAAATCATCCAGGAATATTTTTAAAATTTAAAGGTAGTGGAATTTTGTTTGATTGCGGAGAAAATATACAAAGACAATTAAGAATTGCAGGAGTATCTCCAACAGAAGTAAATTATATTTTGATAACACATTGGCATGGAGATCATATTTTAGGATTACCAGGTATGTTATTTAGTCTATCAAATCTGGAGTATAGCAAAGACTTAAATATTATATTACCGGAAGATAATATAGAAAATCTTAAAGAAATTATAGATGCTTTACAAATACCAATTAATTTTAAAATAAATATTATAAAGGCAAAAAATGGACTAATTATTGATGAAAAAGATTTTCAAATTTATGGAATAGAAACAAAGCATTCTGTAAAATCTTTTTCTTACTATTTCTTAGAAAAAGAATATATAAAATTAGATAAAGAGTTATTAAAAAAATATAATATAAAAGATAAGGAAATAATAAAAAAATTAAAAAATGGAGAAAAAGTAAAAATAAATGAAAAAGAAATATCTTATGAAGATGTTGGATATATAAAAAAAGGAATAAAAATAACATATATAACAGACACTATGTTTTTTGATAAACTAATTGAATTTGCAAAGAATAGTACTATATTAATATCAGAATCTACATATTTCTTTCAGGCAGATTTAGCAAAAAAGAGTATGCATATGGATTTTTTAGAAGCTAGGGAATTATTTAAAAAAAGCAATAGCAAAATTTTGTTATTAACACATTTTAGCCAAAGATATGAAAAGGAAATGAATATTATCAAAAGAGATATTGAAGAAAAAAATGAAAATATATATATAACAAATGACTTTGATCGAATAGAAATAAAAAAAGGAATTATTGAATTAAATTTATCTAATAAAATTATAAAATATAAATATGATGAAAAAACAGGTAATATATCAGTACTCCAATAATTTCTTTAGCTCTTCTTTTAATTCTTCTAATTCCTTAGATATCTCATCTAATTCCTCCTTTACTTTTTTGTTATTTCCATTTTCTTCTTTCTTATTTTCTTTTTTTATTCTTTTTTTACTTTTTTCTTCATCTATTACCTCCTTTATTTCAACATATTTTTCTTCTACTTTATTTTCTTCTTTTATTTCTTTTAAAACATCTTCTAAACCTTCAATATCTGGTAATTCTTCCAATAATGAATTTATAATATCTTTTACTTCTCCTATCTTTTTCTCTATTTCATTTAATTTATTAATTTTCTCATCATGATTCTTTATTTCCTCAAGTATCCTATATAACAATAGATATATATTCTTTTTTCCTTCCTTTAGTTCATTAACTATATCACTTCCTGTTTTTATTTCAATATATAATTCGTTTTCCGCCATCTTATGCGCCGGCCGGGACTCGAACCCGGGTCATAGGCTAGGCAGGCCTACGTCCTACCACTAGACTACCGGCGCTCTTTCTTTTTTCTATATTATATTGTTCCATTTTTAAATTTACCTGAATATTTCTAATATGCCATTAACATTCTTCCTTGATTCTTCCAATTTTTCCTTCAAATTCTTTAACTCCTCTAATTTTTTATCTTCATTTTCCTTAACTTCTCCTAACATCATTTCTACTTCTGCTAATTTATCCTTTAATTGCACTAATAATTCTCTTACCTTCTTATAATCTTCTACCTTTACTAATAATTCCTTTTTAATTTCTTTTTCTTCCTTTAATTTTCTTTTTGGTTTTTCTTCAACTTTTTTAGTTCTTAACTTCAATTGTTCTTGTGGTTGTGGTAATATTGCTGGTGGAGGTGGTAATTGTTGTTGTAATTGAGGTTGTAATTGCTGTGAAGATTGCTGCTGTAATGGTTGTGCCATTCCAAATTGCATATTTCCAAAATTTTGCTGATTACTACCAAATAAATTGTTTATATCATTAGCATTAGTTTTTTGGCTATTTAACTGATCATATTGATTTTCATTTCCTAATAGCGAATTCACTTCTCCTAGTTCATTCTTCAAATTATTTAAATCACTAAATAAATCTGTTTCTTTTTTATTTTTACTCTTCAAGAAACCAAACACCATACTATATATAAAAAGTTTGTAATATATAAAATTTACACATTAGTAAAAAATAATAGCTGGCTTATATGGGAAGGCTCTAGATTTCTTTTCTTCATTAGATTCCTCTTCTTTCTCTACTATAATATTATTTAAATTAAATTCTGATTTGAAGAAATCAATAGAAGATTTAATTATGTTATATTCTTTCTCTTGATCCATAAATTTATCCAATATATGCTGATTTTTCTTCAAAAATATTAATATATTTCTAAATTGAGGATATTTATTTATATATTCATCTATTTTTTCTCTATTATTTTTAATTTCTTCAAATAATTTATATTTTTCTCTACTTGCTATAATAATCTTTAAATTTTTTACTTCTTTATTTCCTAGCAAAATTTTTACTTTTATTATATCATCTCTAATATTTCTTATAAATTCTTCATATTTTTCATATTCTTCCGTATATTCTTCTTTAGGATATTTTATATTTAATAGATCTTTTCCTATCTTTTCTAATATTTCTGAAGATAAATGTGGTATTATTGGATATAAAGCAATTGTTTTATATTCTATAAATTTATTTAATAATTTTTTATTTGGTTTATTTAATGTTCTTCTCATATACCACTCGAAAGAATTATCTAATTCGTATATTTTATTTATTACATTCATATAATCTAAATTATCATATTCTTTACTTATTTCACTCATTATTTTATTTATTTTATTATCAAACCACTTATCTATATCATTCTCCTCTCTTTCTTCTCCTTCCTTATTGTATTTCTCTATACAGAATTCATAAAAATCATTTAGATATTTTAATATAGATTTTATTTTATTAAAATCTATTTTTATATCATCATATGAAGAATTTGATAGTGATGCTATTAAGAATCTTATTAAATCTACTGGATATTTTTCAGCAGCTTCTTTTAATGTTACATAATTTCCTAGAGATTTAGACATCTTTCTTCCTTGAACATCTGTAACAAATCCATTAATACTTATTCCTCTTGGCCAATATTTTTTGTCAAATATAGCTACATGATGAAATATAAAGAAAGATAAATGATTTGGAATTAGATCTTTTCCAGAATTCCTTAAATCTAATGGATACCAATATTCAAATTCCTTTTTCATTTCTTTAATAATTTCTCCATATTTTTTTATTAATTCTTCTTCATTTCCCTTATTTAAAAATATATAATCAAATAAATCATCTTCTATTTTATTTGGATCTATATTTTTTATTAAATGAGCAATTGTATAAAATGCCATATAAATTGTAGAATCTGATAATGATTCAATTATCCAATCTTTATCCCAAGGTAATGGGGTTCCTAATATGTTTTTATGAGTACATGCCCAATCCTTTAACCAATCTATTTTTTCATGAAAATCTTTTCTAGCAGTTTCTGGATAAAATTTCATATTATCAATACATTCATGAGTTAATTTTTTCCATTCAAGATCAGAATACTTCAAAAACCATTGATCTTTTATTATCTTTACAATACATTTATTTCCATATCTTGAAAAAAATCTTATGGGCAAAGTATAATGTAATATTGCAATTTTTTTATCTATTAATTCATTTGAAAATTCTTCCTTTACCTCATATATTTTTTTACCAGTATATTTACCATATATTTCTGATAAAATACTATTATAATATTCTTCTGAATATAATTCTTGTGTTAATTCCTCTAATCTTTTATCTTTTTGATCTTTTATATTATTTTTTTCAACAAATTCTTTTGCAGGAATATCTTTAAATTTCTCATTTTTAAATAAAACTTTCATATTTTCCAAACATTTTTCTGCAATTTCTTTATATTCTGTTTTTAATAGATCTTTTAGTGCTATATAATCATATGGAGCATGAGATGGAACAGACATTACAATACCAGTTCCTATTTCTGGATCAACAAATTCTGCATGTAATATTGGTACTTTTTCATTATTAACAGGATTTATTGCTTCTTTTAATAATAATTCTTTTATATCTATTTCCTTTATTTTTTCTATATTATGATTTTGATTTTTTATTTCTTCTACTATAATTGTATCAGGCAATATCCAATATTCATTATCTACTTTATATATAGAATACTTTGCATTAGGATTTATCCAAATGTTAGTTACTCCATAAATGGTTTCTGGTCTTAATGTAAATGCTGGTAATATATATTCATTAAATTTAAATTTAATTATATATCCTTCTATTGGTCCTATTCCGGCATATTCATCTGATCTATCATGATCTCCAATAGGATTATTTACTTTTGGATCCCAAACAATTGGATGCTCTCCTTTTGTTACCAATCCTTTATCATATAGTTTTCTATATTGCCATTCAATAAATTTATTATACCATGGATTTACTTTTGACGTTGTAAAAGTTCTTCTCCAATCTATAGAATATCCCATTTTCTTTAATGTTTTTACTGCAATATCTGCAAAATACAATGCCCAACCTTCTGGAGTTCTCAATTTATCAAAATCTGATTCAGAAACTCCTTCAGATTTTAAATCTTCTATTATTTTTTTATCTCCTTCATTTAATCTCATAACTTTTGAAACAATTGGAGAACCAGTAATATGAAATCCCATTGGAAATAGAACATTATATCCTTTTAATCTTTTATATCTAGCATAAAAGTCTATTCTAGAAAAAGTTAATCCATGTCCCATATGTAATAATCCACTCATATATGGATAAGGAGCTGTAACAAAGATTTTTTCTTTTGAATAATCTGCATTTACTTCATATATCTTTTTTTCTTCCCAGATTTTTTGCCATTTCTCTTCAATATTCCTAAATAATTCCTCAATTTCCATTAATATATAGAGAATAAAAGATTTAAAAGATGTTTGTTTAGTAAATAAAAAATGGCATATAATAAAAAATATGCTGAATGGAATAGAAAAGTATGGTTAGAAATTATTGCTCCTTCTCCAATATTTAATGAAATGAAGATTGGAGAGACACTTATATATAAGGATAAAATTGAAAATGCAATTGGAAGAACTGTTGATTTAAATTTGGCATTTTTATTAGGAAACTTTAAATATCAGAACTATAAGGCGATATTTAAGATAAATAAAATATCTGGATTAAAAGCATATACTGAAGTAAGAGAAATAATGTTATATCCTGCATATGTAAGAAGATTAGTTAGAAGGGGGACATCAAAAATAGAAGATTCTTTTATTATAAAAACCAATGATGGATTTGATATAAAAATAAAACCTTTAGTTATTACAAGATTTAAAGCACACAGATCTCAAAAAACAGAAATAAGAAAAGCATATAGGAAATATTTGGAAGAAAAAATACCTACATTAAAATATTATGAATTAATAGAGAAAATAATTAATTATGATTTACAAAATGAAATTAAACCTGTTTTAAATAAAATATTTCCTGTAGCAAATGTAGAAATTAGGAGATTAACATTATTAACTCCTATGGTACAAACAATAGAAAATAAATAATCATTTTTTTATTTCAATTAAAAATCCTTTTAAATAATCTAATTCTTTATGTGGAAATATAACTTTATGATCTAATGCTTGATGAAATCTATATAATATTTCAAATTTTTTATTTTTCCTCCTTATTAATGTCCTCAATATTGAATAAAATTTCTCTTCTTTTAAATCTTGAGAACAGGAAAATGTAATTAAATATCCTTCATCAATTAAATCTAATGCAATAGAATTTATTAGAATTATACTTTTTAATCCTTTTTCGTAATTTTCCGCTAATAAATCTGGAGGATCTAATATAATTATATCAAATTTTCTTTTTTCTAAATAAAATTCTTTTAATATTTTAAATGCATTTCCATTTATTATTTCATAATTTCCGATATTATTTAACTTTATATTTTTATTTAGTATTTTTATTGCTTCTTTGTTTTTTTCAACAAAATATTTTCTTTCAGAATTTATTATTATACCAAAAGACCCTATATATGAAAATACATCCAATATTTTTTCTCCAGATAATTGACTTAGTATTTTTCTATTTTCTCTCTGATCTAAAAACCATCCTGTTTTCTGTCCATATAAAATATTTACATAAAATTTTTTTCCAACTTCTTCAATAATTGTTTCATATTTATTTCCATATAAAAATCTTTCTATTGGTTTTAAAAATGCTCTTTCTCTTTGTTTTCCAATACTTTTTTCATAAATTGTGATATTACTTCCAAATAATTCTATTAAAGAATTTTTTATTATATCAATATTTTTATCAAAAAAAGGATTTACATTTTGAATAACAAAAATATCATTATATTTATCAATTATTAGTCCAGATAAAAAATCTGATTCTGAATATACTAATCTATAATGATTTTTATAATTTATTATTTCTTCTCTATATCTTTTAGCTTCTTTTATCTTTTCTTTTATTTCTTTATATGGATCAAAATCTTCATTATATGATAATATTCTTATATAGTGATATTCATCTTTTGGATTTATAGTTCCCCAAGCCAAAAAATTATTTTTATATACTAATTTTACTAGATCTCCAGGTTCTACATCAATTTTTTTAATCCAATTTGTAGAAAAAACCTGTTTACCTCTTAATATTTCTCTTTTTACTCTTTCTCCTACTTTTATCTCATATTGCATATTCTATTGATAATATTAAATAATAAAAACCAGATTGCGTTTGATTCATTTTTACAAGATCTTCTCCAAATTGTAAATAGTTATAAGAAGTTATTGAAAATCCATATTTATTGTAATAATAGTAATCTAGTTCTTCAATAGATTTTGCTGAATTTTCATTCATATAATTTGTATCATTTCCTAAGAATAAATAAAATATATTAGATAAATAATCCATTTTTTCAAAACAAGATAGATTTGTTGGTAATTGATATTGATATACATATTGCATTAATCTATATTCTTGATCTATTAAATTACATTCGTTTAATCTATATATATTAAAACTAATTGGTAAAAATTCTGCCCATCCCAATGAGGAATAATATCTCCAATATGCTTCCTGTATATTATCTAATGTTTGGTTTGCATCTTCTAATCTAGAAATTACCTGATATTTTATTTCTTCACATTCATAATTTCCAAAGCAATTATAATTTTCTATTTTATTATAAAAATTATTTATATCATTTTCCAATTCTTCTTTTGTTATATTTGGATAAAATTCTTTATTTGTAACCTTTTCTTCAAAACACAAACTTGCAGCAGTATAATAATCTCCTTTAGAAATATAATAATTTATTGTTTCATTATTTATTCCTTCACATATTTGTTCTGTTATATTTTTCATTGTTTCTACATAATTTTCTGGAGGAATATATGTATTATTAAATTCTTCTCCAAAATATATTTTTTCTAGATCTAATATTGTATATGCTTGAATTATATGAGAATTATTATAAACTGGCGCTACCATATATGGAAAATATTGTAATGTTGCATCTAATTTATATTTAATTCCAGCAATTGGAGCAATTAATCCATTTGGTAACATAAAACCTGTAACTGGATAATTTACTTTCATACTTTCATTTTCTATTGCTTCTAAAACTAATAATGTTAAACCTACTGTTCCAGAAAATCCTTCTGCAAATAGAACATCATTCGAACTAAAATAATAATTATAATTATCACATTTATCTGGATAAATGCTACATACTGCATCTTTTGCAAATAAATATGCTAAGTTATAATCGCTATAAAATATTGGGGGAATTGATGCATAAACTATACCATTTCCTGGAGTTACTTTTAGAAAAAATTGTGTAATTTCTCCAGATAGATTTCCAGATATATTTAATACTGCTGGAACATATACAGAATATTCAGAAGAAAAAATAGTATTATTTTGATTATAAATTGATAGATAATATAATAAATAAAATGAAGATATTAATAATAGAAAAGCTATGATATAATACGTATATTTTCTATTCATTCTTTTTTTGATTTTCAGAAATATTTATATATCCTACTCTCATTAGGTACTTTATATTATCTTCTATCTTTCTTTTTATATAGGATTTCTTTCCTTCTGTAAATTCTTCCCAAAAGGATAATAAAACAGCATTATATTTAGAATATGAAGAAACTTCTATTTCTGATACTTTTAAGCCTTCAACAATTATTTCTTTATATTTCTTATTAAAATCTTTAATCTCATTTGATAAACCTTGATATTCTCCAACTAAAAATAACTTTACTTTGTATCTTACTTCCATTTCTGGAAATACTTCCTTAAGAATATAAGCAAATATCATTACTTCATATTTCTTCATTAATAGTAGGTTAATTATATTAATAGGCTGCCAAGCTTTTCCTATATCTTTCGTACTTATTTCTTCAATTAGAATTGCATTCGAATTTGATCTTCTAATTATATCTGGCTGTGAACTTATTATTATATTATAATTAGGATATAAATAAAGTATCATTGGATCAGCTATAGAGCTCCCTTTTAAAGCTTCCATTTCAAGAAAACCGTCATGTCTTTTCTTTATTTCTTTTATATAATTTCGGGAGGTTTTATATGGAAATATTAAATAAGAAGCAGCTATAGAAACTTCATTATTACATGATGAACATATCTTATTATTATTCTCCTTTATTTTATCTAATATTTCTTCTAACCTAATTTCATTTACTTTATCATTATAAAAAATTTTAGGATTATTAGATTTTGCTGATAAACACGTTTTATCACATGAACTCAATAAAGTAACCATTTTATATTAATTACAAGAAATGTAAATAAATTAAACGCCGCGGGTGGGATTTGAACCCACGCCCCCTTTCGGGGAATGGATTAGCAATCCATCCCCTTGGGCCACTCGGGCACCGCGGCATCAGGTTTTATACATTATATTATATAAAACATTGTTAAAAGGATATAAAAGTTGAATATACGTATTATTTTCTATAGAAATATTCTTTATAAAACAAACAGTTGACTGATTTTGATATATTGTATTATCAGAACAATTTAATTTATATAAATTTCCAGAAATATTTAAAATCAGATTTGATGTATTAATATATGGTAATTGTATATCATTTAAGTAAATATATAGACTATTGTTAGATATATTTACTGTATAGTTATAAGGATTTGGATAAAACTTTATTCTTAAAGGATAATTTGCATTATTTGTAAAATATCCTTTAGATATTAAAAGATACATAGAAACTATTAAAAATACTACAACAAATATTACTAAAGATGTAATTATGTCTCTTTTATTCATGAAGAATATTTAAAAATATTCTTTAAAAACTTTATTATGAAAAAAATAAGAGTATTTATTGAAAGATATAATACAGAAAATGAAATAGAATTTAATGGAAAAAATGTTAAAGAACTACTAGATATGTTAAATTTACCATCTTCAAGATTTATAGTTGTAAAAAATGGAGAAATCATAACTGAAGATGAAGAAATAAATGATGGAGATTATATAAAAATATTAGATTCTGTATCTGGAGGATAAATTTATATTTTTTTAAATCCATTTTTTATTTATGCTTGATCCTTATTTTGTAGATTATTATCAAATAATAAAAAAATTTGAAAATTTAGAAGAATTGAATTATGAAAAAATATTGATATCGGGAATGGGGGCTTCTGGAGTAAATGGGGATTATATGAAACAAATATTGGATAATAAAGAGATAACTGTTTGCAAGGACTATTTTTTACCAAAGTTCATTAATAAAGATTGGTTAACAATATTTGTTTCATATTCTGGAGATACAGAAGAAACGCTAAATTGCATGAATGAAGCAATAAATAATGGAAATAAAGTTGTAGCAATATCTGCAGGAGGAGAAATGGAAAAAATTGCAAGAGAAAAAAATTTATATTATGTAAAATTTGAAAAAAGTTTTCCAGCAACAAGATATACTTTTCCAATTATCTTAGGAATATTATTATCTATTTTGGATAAGAAAAAATATTATGAATTATTGGAAATATTAAAAGATTATAAAGAAAAGATAAAGGATTTATCAATATTTTCAAATGATATAAAAAATCCAATAATGATTTATACAGATATAAAACATGAACCTGCTGCAATTAGTTTAAAGACACATTTAAATGAAGATGATAAATGGTTTGCACAATATGGAATTTTATCTGAATATAATCATCATGATTTAGAAAGTATTGGAAAACTAAATTTTGATTTTATTTTATTAAAATTTAATTATTATCAAAGAATTGAATATAGAATAAATTATCTAAAAGATTTATTAGAAAATTATGGAAACAATGTATTATTATTTGATTTAAGATATAGGAATTTATTAGAAGAATTAGTTTTAGGGACATTATCCATTAGGACTTTTACATTAAATTTAGCAGAAAAATTAAATGTAAATCCATATGAAAGTAAGAATATTGTTGGATTGAAAGCTTTTCTAAAAAATATACATTAAAATATTTTCCATATTCCATTAGCTTTTGCAAATATTTTTTCTTCATTATATAATAATCCTTCAACAAATACAATTGAACTTCCTTTTCTCATTACTTTTCCCTTTAAATAAAATTTATTGCCTTTTGCTTCATTCAAAAAATCTATATACAAACTAATTGTTACCTGATTTTCTTTATCATTTACTAGTCTTACTAAGAATCCTAAAGAAAAATCAAATAATAATTCTATAAATCCTCCAAATAAAAATCCTTCTTTTCTATAATAGTAATCTTTACTACTAAATGATAATATTATTTCATCTTTCTCAATTTTTCTATATTGAAATCTAGATTAATCACTTTTAAAATTGGTATTTCTTCATATATTTTTTCTTTTAAATTTATATCCATTATATCTATTTAC
>JBMFJD010000006.1:0-59894 GCA_049974095.1 Nanopusillaceae archaeon
TGAAAAAAGAGATAAAAAGTATACATGGGGTAATGTCTCCATTAGGTCCAATTGATTTAAAGGGGAAAAGGATAGATATAGATAAAGTTATAAAGGCATGGATAGAATACCTAAAAACTATGAGAGTAGAGTATGTTTTAGCATTAGAAAAAGATGGAATAATAGCATATCTATTAGAATATTTAGGCGATGATATTGAAAATCTTAAGAATATTGATATGAGGGATATAGCTATTATAGGTGGTAACGTGTATAAAGTACATAAATATTGGATAATGTACATAACTAGAGAAATGGGATTGTGGTTAGATATTCCACCAACCATTAGAGAGGAAGAGGCTTATTATAAATAATTTTTTTCGGTTTTGATGTTTTTTAAAAAACATAATTTTTTAAAAATATGTTATATCTAAATTATTATATAACCTGCCAATAGGCAGGGATGTATACCTTTACCTAAAGGTATGAAAGAAAGAATTATTAAGGGGAAAGTATGTCAATTAAGTTATTTATAAATACATGTTTATTTATAAATTGTTATTTCAATATATATATTATGATAAAAATTAATTATATCATTAAACTTAATTATCATGATTTTCATCATGTTAAAAAATTGAATTCTAAAAAAAGAAATTTATTAAAAAAGTTATTGTTAAGAAAATTACAAAATTATTTTAATGATAATAATAAAGTTAAGTATAGAATCAATATTATAGTTTATCTAAATAACAAAAAATCATTATATATACTAATTCAAAAAAATAAAAATAAGATTGATGTTAAATATAAATATGTTTTGATGAATAAGAAATATTTGAATTTTTTATTACAATATTTAAATTTTATTTTTGATAAAAATGATTTTTAGTTTTCTAATTTTTGTTAAAAATTCTTTTTTTAGTTAAGATTATGTCAATAAGATTATTTATAAATTTTTATTTTTTTCAAAAACTTTTTTTTATTTTGGGGGATTGTTATATATTCATATAATATATAGATATATGTAGGTTATTATAACAAATGTTTATATGTGTTTTTTATAATAATTATAATAATGGTTTTGATGGTGGGGAAAGTAAAACATGAAAAGTTAAATGAATTAGAAAAGGAAAAATGGGAGGAATTAAACATAAAGTCATTAATAGATTATATAGAGTTAGTGTATAAAGTAAGTAGTGATGAGAGTGAGAAAATAAGAAAAGTGTTAAAAGATTTAGTGAATTTAGTAAATTTAGAAATTGAAAAAGAAAAAGATGAATTAATGAAAAAAGTAAATATAGAAAAACCTTTAAACATAAGCATTAAGGACATTGAGAGAGTTAAGAGAGAGATAGAGAGATTAAAGAGAGATTATAATTATAAATATAATGAAATAGAAAAAATAAGAGTTAATGATTTAGAATTATATATTAATTATGAAATATATAGTAAATTTAAAGATAAGATTAAAAATAATGCATTTTGGGATGAGGATAAAAAAGCATGGATTTTTAAAGATGAAAATAAGTTAAAAGAAATTTGGGAGGAAATAAAGAAAATAAAAGATGAAAAAATGAAAGAATTGGAAAAAATTAAGAATGAGATAGATAAAAAAGAAAATGAATTAAATAAAATATATGATGATATAAAAAGTAGAATGTACATAAAAATTAAAGAAAGTAATTTAATAGATATGAGTAATGGACATTATAAGTTTATAATATATAGAGTTTATAGTAAGTTTAAAGAGGATCTATTATTATTAATAGATCATATTAATAATTCATTAATGAAAAAAGCATATGATCTTAAAAGCTTTATAGTTTATGATGAGAGTATGGGAGTTTATTATATAGATTATATTGATTTTGTAATATATAGATAATTTTTTAAATATTTTTTTGATAAACATGTTTTTCATAAAAAAGGTTTATAAGATTTTTTTATAATATATGACGTATAGGGTTTTGATGGGTAGGAAAGATAAAATAATGGGAGAGATAAAACTTTTTTTAGATAAACTAAGGAAAAAAGGGCTAGAGATAAATATGAAAGAAAATAAAAGCAGTATTTTGTTAGTAATAAACTATATAAACTTTGAAAAGCAAAGGGAAATATTAGAGAAAGTAATCGAAGAGAATAAGATAAAGAAAAGGCATTTAAAATATATTAGTAATCTATTAAATGAGTATATTAAGATAAATATTTATTTTACATATATAGAAAAAAAGCTAAATAGATTGATAGAATTAAGAAATACATTAAGAGATTTATATAATGAATATGATGAGAGTAAATATTTAGAGAAATTGAGGAAAGAAATTTATGATAAATTTAATAAATTATTAGAGGATTTAGCATATGCGATTAGAAATGAAATGGAGGAAAAAAGAGTTTTAAGGAAATATTTAAAGTATTTGAATAAGGAAATTGATTATGATGAGGAAATAAAAAATGTTGAAAATGCATTAAATGATTATCGTGTTAGAAAAAAGCTTTATAGTTTTATGAATTTGTTAAAGAAAAAAGTAAGAAAAATTGTAAATGATGATAATGTTAGATTGTTTAAAATTCAAAATGGTATAGTTTTAGTAATGGTTTATGAAAGTAAAAATTTTAATCAAGGATGGAATTATTATAGAAACAAGTTTTATTTAGTAGATTTGAGAAATAAAAAGTATATCGATATTACTAATATGTTAAAAGAAAAGTATTATGATAAGTACAATGTTGATATAACAAAACAAATATTAGATAGATATGGGGTATATACGGATATAGTAGAAAGCTTATATAATATTGATATATTGAATTTTTTAAATTAGTTTTTTATTGTTTTGATGTGTGAAAAGAATAATTTATTATGGGAAATTAGGATTTTGTTAGAAAAATTAGTTAAAGATAAAGGGTTATATGTTTATGAAAATGAGGGGAAATTTGAGTTTGAGATTGGGATATATTATACTAATGTTAAAAAACAAAAAGAAATGGTAGAGGAATTATTAAGAAAATATAATATTGATGAAAAATATTATAGGTTTTTTGATGATTTGTTAAATAAAAGTTTTAAGATTGAAATTTTTAGTGATATAGTAAGTAAAAGAATAGATGAATTAAAAAGATTAAGGGATAAGTTAAAAGAAATATATGAGAATTTTAGGGAGGATGATTATTTAAAGAAATTTGAGGATAGGATAAATGAGGAATTTAAACATGATTTGGATCATTTAAATAATTATTTAAAGAAAGAAAAATTATATTTGGATTATTTAAATGGGAAAATTGATTATAATGATGATATAAAGAAATTTGAGGATGATTTAATTTTTAATGATGAATTAAAATATAAATCATGGATTTATGGGAAAATAAAGAGATATATTAAGAAATCATTAAAAAGTAGAAAATTTAAAATTATATGGATTAAAAGAGGGTTTGTTTTAGTAATATTATATAAAGATATAGGATATTTTAGTAATGGCAAGCAAGTATATTTTAATAATAAGTTTTATCTAATTGATTTAAGAAATAAGAAAGTGTTTGATGTTAGCAAAAAAATAGGTAAAGATTTGAGACATTTATATATTAATGAATTTAGGGATGATGATATGTTTTATATGTATAATAATGTAGATGTTAGTGATTTGCTAATTTAGTTTTTTGGTTTTGATGATTTTCAATAAACATTTATAAGGTTTTAATATAATAATATATATGGTTTTGATGGGAAAAAAGGATAAAGTATTATTTGAAATAAAGGAATTATTAGAAAAGTTAAGAAAGGATAAGGGGTTATATATTATTGAAAGCGATGGGAAAGTAATATATTCATTATATATATATTATACAAATATAGAGTATCAAAGGAAATATGTTAATGATTTATTGAAAAAGCATAATATTAGTAAAAGATATTATGGATTCTTTAGATATTTGTTAAGTGATTATGTTAGAGTACGTGTTTATGAGGCATATATAAGTAAAAAAGTTAAAACATTGGAAAAGGTTAGGGATGATTTAAAAAGGATATATGATAACTTTGATGAAAAAGTATATTTAGATAAGTTAGAAAAAGAGATAAATAATATTTTTGAAAATGATTTATGGCTTATGAATAAATATATAGATGATATGAATAAATTAAGAGAGTTGGAAGATTATTATTTAAAATTTTTAGATAAGAAAGGGGATTATGATTTTGTTGTTAGGCAATTTGAAAATGAAATAATAAATGGTTATATTACTAAATATAAGTATAGAATAACTAAGATAATAAAGGATAGGATCAAGAAAATTATTAATGATAATAATTTTTCTTTGATTTGGATTAAAAATGGATTTGCTTTAATAGTAAATTATCGCGATAAATATTTTGAAAATGGGGAATGGGTTTATATAGATAATGCATTTTATTTAATTGATTTGAGGAATAAAGGGGTGTTTGATGTTAGTAAAAAGATAGATGAATTTGTTGAAAAGACGGCAACAAAGGAAATAAGTAGTTATAATTTTAATATGCTAAAAAGGTTAAAATTAGAGGATTTGTTAATATAGTTTTTTACAAATGTTTATATGTGTTTTTTATATATAGTTTTGATGGGATGGAAAGATAAAATGATGGGAGAGATAAGGCTTTATGTAGAAATGTTAAGGAAAAAAGGGTTAGCGGTTGAATATGAGGAATATTGGAAAAAGATAAAGTTAAGGGTATATTATACAAATTTAGGGTATCAAAGGAAAATTATAGATGAATTAATGAAAAAGCATAATATACCAAAGAGTTATATAGATAAGATATATTATTTAGAAAAATATTATTATGAGTATATAAAGTTAAGATATTTAAAGGTTGATTATTGGATAAATAAGAGAAATTTAAAGGATTTATTAGAGAAATTAAAGAGTATATATAATAATTATAATGAGGAAGAAAATTTAAAGTATATAAAAAATGTTATTGATAGTAATGTTAAGTTAATTTTAGATGAGGTAGAGGATTTAAGGAAAAAAGAGAAAGAAAAAAGAAAGAAATTAAAATTATATTTGGATTATTTAAATGGGAAAATTGATTATAGTAAGGAAATAAAGGACATTGAGGGATGGTTAAGTGATACAAAATTAAAATATAGTAAAAAAGTAAGGGAATTTATTAAAGGTAAAATAGAGGGGTTATTAAACAATAAAAATATTAAGATTTTCAAAATTGAGAATGGTATTGCTTTAGTAATGACTTATGAGGATAAATATTTTAAGGGAGGGTGGAATTATGAAAATAATAAGTTTTATTTGGTAGATATAAGGAATGGAAATTATAAAGATATTAGTAATATAATAACTAAAAAAGTAGATACTGAAAACAATATTTTAGAGTTATTAGGACCTGATGAAATTTATAGGCTTGAGAATATAAATATTATAGAATTGTTAGTTTAGTTTTTTACAAATGTTTATATGTGTTTTTTATAATATATAATATAGGTTTTGATGACAGAAAAACAAAGTACTTTGTTAAAAGTATTTGAGAGAGCTAGAAAGGAAAGGATAGCAATAGGATTATTTGGGAGTTATGGGATAGGAAAGAGTAGCTTAGTGTATCAATATGCATTAATGAAAAGTAGGGAGACTGGTAGGGAATTAAAAATATGGCATGAATTGACGGAAAAAGAGAAAAAAGAGATATTAGAAAATCCTGAAAAGTACTTTATAGTAGTAGATATAAAGGGTAGTTTAATATCATTGGATAATTTAGTGATACCAATACCTGGGGAAAATGGGATAAGATGGGAAATACCTTTATGGATGAAAGTATTTGAAAATGATAAAAGTATGGGGATATTGTTTATTGATGAGATTAATATGACATTGCCATCATTACAAAGTCTATTATTTGAGTTAGTATTTCAAAGAAAGTTAGGGGAAAGTACAATAAAGGGAGATGTATTAATTATAACTGCAGGTAATGATTTGGAAAGTAATAATGTAGCTAAAGAATTACCACAACCGCTTGTTAATAGAATGATATTTATTAATGCAAATGAAATATTTGATATTGAGGCATGGTTAGAATATGCAAAAAATAACAAAATAGATAATAGGGTAATCGGATGGGTATTGTTTAATAATAGAAATATTAATTATTCTGGTGATGTTATGAAACAATCAACAACACCTAGATCTTTGGAAATGTTAAGTAAGATGATTAATGGGGAAAGGGACATAAATTATATAAGGATGGTAGCATATGGATTATTAGAACAAAATGATGCATTACAATTTACTACATTCGTAGAATTATATGAAAAGTTTAGTGATATAGATAAGTATATTGATAATATTGAATTATTAAAGGAATTAAAAGAGGATGAGAGGATTATTATTATGATGAAAATAACGGAAAGGTATATTAGTGATAAGTTAAGTTTAGAGAAATATTATAATGTATTGGATAGGTTAAGTGATATAAGTAAAATGTTAGTGGTATTTGCATTAAGGTATTTGAAATATCAAAATGTTGATAGGTTTAGGATATTGTTAGATAAGGTAATAAAGGAAAATAGTAAGGTTTATAATTTGTTAGGGCAAATGTTAGAATTTGAAAATAAATTATGATGGATGAGGAATTATTAAAGTTAGTAATTGCTAAAAATTTTCCATTATTTGCACCAATATTAAGTAAGATAAGGATAAAGGAAGATAAGAGTTTACAATATCCTGCAGGGTTGAATTATAGAGAAAGAACAATATATATTAATCCTGATCAATTTGATGAATGTAATAGTAAAGAAAAGATGTTTATAATAGCACATGAGATAATGCATTATCTATTAGTACATGATCCTAAAGCATTGAGGGATAAAAATTTATTGTTAGTATTTAATTTAGTTAGGGATGCACAAATCAATCATATATTATATAAACAAATGAACTATATGGCAGAGGGGGTTATAACATTAGATATATTAGAAAGTATGAGTGATAAGGTAAGGGAATACTTTGATGGGGATGTTGAAAAATTCCTTAATGAGGATGAGTATTTTATTGTTAAGTTAATGTTAGAGGATGAGAAAGTTAAGGGGATGATCAATAAGATGATTGATGTATTAGAAAGCGGGGATGATCTTGATGAAATTAGTAAGAAAATTAAGGATATATTAAGAGAGAATGGGGTTAATGTGGATTTAGATGAGATTAGTAGGGATATAGTAAAAGAATATAATGAAAGTAAGGAATTGGGGGAAATGAGTGATGAGGAAATAAGGAAAATTGTTAATGAGGGTATGGAAATGTTAGAGAAAGGTAGGTTATTAAGTAAAATGTTTAATCCTGAAAGTAAGGAATTAGATATAAAGTTAAGGAAAAAAAGGATTAAATGGAAAGAGGCATTAAGGCAGGTAATGAGTGAGATAGGGGCATTGGCTACGGATTATGATTTAACAAAATTGGATAAGAAAGCATGGGTATTAAAGACATATGTACCTGGTGTTATAAAGGAAAATGAAAGTATTAATGTAATAATTGGTATAGATGTAAGTGGTAGTATTAGTGATTATGAATATATGGAATTTATTAATGAGGTATATAATTTAATGAGTGATGTAAAGGTAAATGGGAAAATAGTATTATGGGATGATAAGGTTGAGAGAGTGGTTAAGGTGGATAATGGATGGAATAATGAAATATTGAGAGAATTAAAGAATAGAGTAGGTTATGGGGGTACAATAATAAAGGAATTCTTTAATAAGGCTAATGAGTTAGTAAGGAATAAGAGAAATAGTTATTTGATAATATTGACTGATGGGGAACATGAAAAGGTAGATAGAGAATGGGTTAAGGATTATAAGAAAGTGGTATTTGTTATAAGTAAGAATGGAAAGGTTGAGAATCTGATGGGTATAAAGGATATGAAAAATGTATATATTACTTTTTTAGAATAATTTTTTTAAAAAAATTAGAGTAAACCGGAATTGTATAACCTTATTGCTTTCCTTATGCTTACACCATCACTAAATAGTTTTTCATATTTTTCATCAGGTAATATTACACCTGCTTTTTGTAGAATTTTTTTATATTTATCCTGGTCCATTTTTATCTCAAATTTTAAATCAAACCTATCTAATATATACTTTGGTATTTTTGTTATATCATTTGCTACACCTATGACTTGAACACCTTCATTATATACATCTATTAATGCATCTTGTACTGCTCTAGGCATTTTATCAATTTCATCTATTAATATACCAAATCCATATGGTTTTGCTACGGTTTTGTAAAATAGTAATTCATTTTTCTTTGTAGTACTTCCTACTGTAAATATGTATCTTTGTAATCTTGATATTTCTTCTAATAGGTATGATTTTCCAATACCTGAACCACCTACTATTAATATCCATAGTTTGTTTTTCAATCCTATTAAGAATTTGTCCCTATCATTATCATCTAATATTGTTAAGTCTATATCATTTATGTCTGCTTTACTGTTCTCAAAATCTGCAATATATTGTTTTCCATCTTCAGTTATTCTTACATACATGTGTCTATTTGTTATGCTTATCTCTACTAATCCTTCGCTATACATTTTTTTGAACAATTCTTTTATGTTTCTCTCATATCCGCTTACTTCTACATAGTCACCTTCTTTTGCTATCTTCTTCAACAATATGTATTTTAGTACGTCCATAATATATTATTGTCTTTAGTATTTATAAACATGTGTTTGACACATGTTAACCATTAGTTAACTTTATAAATTCATTTTGTATATTTGCTAAGTGTTTTAGTACTATTGATTTATCTAAATATGTAAATGATACGATGTTATGCTTAAAGTCTATTGGGGCAGACCTGTCAACTATTTTAATCCTGCCCTCTTTGTTTACTTTATTCATAAAGAAATCGATAAATAACCCTAATACTGGTGTGTATTCATCAGCACCAATATATAGCCATATATTTATTGGTTTGTTATAGTCCTCTAGTACATCACCATTTACAATTACTGGTCTGCCATTTTCATCTAGTAATACATCATAATCTATTATCCATTTATATCCCGCTATCTCTTTGTCTTTATGTTCTTTTAACATTTGATCGATTTCTTGGTATGGGAATACTAGAGTATCTGGATAGTTTACAGTTAAGTATATACCTCTGTCACCTATAGATACATCAGATGTTTGATAGAAAAATTTTAAGAGATCGTTAAATACTTTTTCAATTTTCTTATACTTGTTGTATTGGTTGTCCTTGTTCATACTGGTTTTGTAGGATTTGTAGTAATAATTCATTATCTGATATTAAATCTTTTGAATCTATTGGTAAGCCTAATTCTTTCATCTTATTAATTAATTGTAGTGTCATGCTTTTGTCAATCCTTTCTAGTAAGGATAATGAAAATATTATGCCTTGATGGAAATTTTTGTTTAGGTTTGGTATGATATCTTTTCTTGTTATTATGTATAGTGATCCTACTTTGTTTATTGCATATTTATCTAGATTGTTTATTACCCTATCTAATACTCTGTGGTATACTATCTGGGCTACTGTCCTGCTAACCTGTTCATGTTTTATTATTTCTGGTATTGATAGATATAGTACGCCTTTCTGATCTACTTCTTTTAAAAGAGAATTTACATGTAGTTCAAGTTCTTCTTTACTTATCCTGCCCATAAAATATTTTATCGATAAATATGTTTTTAAATATTTGTTTTCATGTGTGATGTTAGATTTATGAAAATTTAGTATATTTATTATATATCGTTTAAAGAAAACTAGTAGTATTGAAAGAAATGTATTGAAGGAAATAGATCCGTTTAAAGTAAACTAGGAGTAGATGAACCCGATAAGGGGGATTGTTAAAACAAACCTAGAAGGTTTGAAAGATGGGGCTCGATAAGAGCCGACGGGTTATAAAAAACCTAGAAGGTTTTTTTATTCTATTTTTCCAAAGATTACTATTAATGGTTTTTGTAGATCTTTATCTTCTGTAAATACTTTTGCGTTTGTTATAGATCTTAAGTACATGTCTATTAGTCCTTGACCTTCATAGAATTTTTTAACACCTTCTCCCATTGTATAATATCTCATACCTTTAGATGCTTCTCTTATATCGGACATAAATAGACCTGTGTTTAGTAATACGTATTTCCATGCCTCATATACATATTTGTTTTCTGGTGTTTGGTCTATTCTTTTACCATTAAATAATATATAGTAGTCCCATGGTTTCATCACGTACTCTACCTTGTCAACACCTATTTTATATTTAAGGTCTAATTCTATATCACTGCCATTTTCTACCCTATTTTCACCAAATATTCTAATTAATTCATTTTTTACATTTGTAAATTCTTTTCTTGATAACCAGTTTATGAATTTATCATCCCACAGTACTTTTGCGTTTAATTTTGTTAATGATGTTGTAACTAATAGATTCCAGTCATCATTTTCTTCCATTGATACATAACCATCATATCTGGCAGATACGTATAGGTTTTTCATTGTATTACCTGTTGATACACCAACATCTGGTGTTATATAACATACGTTTTTACTACAGGTATCTTCTAATTCTTCTACTAATTCTTTTAATCTTGGGTTTCTATTATGGAAAATATAATAATTGGAACCTGGGGTAAAATCATTACCTGTATTTCTACTAATTGCTCTTAATGATGCATCTGTAAATCTAAATTTTTTACCATCACCAGTTTCACATGTATAAAAGTTATAACGAACTTTACTGGTCTCTAATCTACAGACCATTTCGTTAGAATTTTCGAATATCTTTCCTACTATGTATAATGAATATGTTGATGAGTCTATTATGTATGTATCTGTCATATATTATTTATTGCTATTTTTGTTTAAATGTCTAGTTCTCATAAATATTGAAACATGATTATCATTCGCTCGATTTTCTTCTTTTCTTTATTAATATTAATGGGATAAGTACTAATGCTGAGATGGTAAATATTGTAGATGTAATTGTTATATAGTTGAATTCTCTGGTCATTGTTGAGTGTAGATATATTTGTATTGATTTGTTTATGGTTATATTTTTTGGATCTATTGTATATATGTCATAGTAAAAGAAATGGTCTTCTACCAGTACTGATTTATTGATATATATTTTCTGGTCTGCGGGTAAATAATCTGAATATGATTTTATATTTGTTATTGTTGTATTTCCTATGGTTATATTTATTGGTATTTGAGAGTCTATTTTCACATAGTATTCGGGGGTACAATAGTTTAGTAATTGTATTTCTCTTGATCCGTATGTTGTTATGTATATTTGATTTGGACATTCATACCTTAGATCATTATAGTAGTAGTATTTTTCTAATGATATAGATAATGTTGTACCATTCTTAGCATAAATAGTACCTTTACCAATGTATTTTTGACCATCTACATAATATACACCGGCAGGTATTGTAAAGTTAACCTGGTATTCTGGTACACAATAGTTTAGTAACTGGACTGTTCCTGGACTGTATACTGGTACATATACTAAATAAGGACATTCATATCTTATAGCATCGTAGTAGTAGTATCTATTAAGGTATACTATTATAGTTGTACCATTTTCGACAGTAAAGGTATTTCTACCCTGGTACTGTTTACCATCTATATAGTATGTGCCATTTGGTAGGATAAGATCAACATAATAATATAGAGTATAATCTGGATTAATCGTGTAAGATTTATTAATTAGTAATGGTATAACCGGACCAGGGTAAGATACGTTATTTACATATATGCCTTTTAGGTAATAATATCCACCAGGTACATATATTTTTGGTTGGAAAGTATATATTTTGTACAGGACTACTGGGTATTGTTCTATATGATATCTTTTTGTTATTGGGTCATATATGGTTACTGTAAATGGTTTGTATGGTACATTGCCTAGATAATCTGGACGGAAATTATCAGTATTTAGGTATACTGATGTTGAGGATACTGGTAATGGATTGATATTTGTTGATGTTTCTGCTGTGGACAGTCCATAGTTAAATACGTAAGGGACTGGTGTTAATATACCGTTGTTATTGTATAGTAATGTTAGATACCCACTTACTTGAGTTACATACACACAGTCCTCACCACTTAAACCACCTATAACTAATTCAAGATTTTGTGGTGATTCTACTGGTGTTAATTGTGGAGCAACCTGGAAATATGCAGATTTTGATGGTACTTGTATTGTTACATTATCATACCAGATTATATTATTACCATCTGTTGAATATCCAAATTGTATTACTGGGTAATTACCAGACATGGTTACATTGGTAATTAAGTATATTACAAAGGGGTAGGCTAATGAGTATTTGTTAGTGTAATATATGTAGACATAAGTATAACTTAGAAGAGGTGGATAACCATACATACTACCTTTACCAGACAATAGTTTACTTTTAGCTATTGTTTGATACTTATCTATTTCCCAGATATTATTTACTAATCTATAATAGTTGTTATCATTATTTATATCTACTGTATTCTGGACCCATAGATAATATGTTTTTCCATCATCAGCATTAATTAATAGTACGCCGTTTAGTTGTATGGATGAAGCATCATAATATTTTTCTTTATTACATTTGTTACCAGGTCTGACATGTAAGTAATCTAAATATACAAAGCCAATTATTTCGTTTGTTATATATGAATACTGGTATGCTTCACCATTTTTAATTGCAATACCATAGTCTGAAATTCCTATTGGCATATAGATTAAATTTGGGTTGGACGGGTCTGGTTTAAAATTTTGTACAAATGAGTCATAACAACCATAACCATTAATAACACATGTTTGTGCTATTGAAAAAGGATATATGGCAGGTAGAGATACAGATAGGGATAGACCAAAAAGATCCATTATAATTTTTTGCCTGAGAATATTCCAAATGGATTATTTAACCATACAAAGAACGTTATTGCTAATATTGCTATTGTAAGTAATATTTGTATTATTAAGACTAATTCTACCTTTGATATTGCTTTATCTATGTTGTTTTTATTTCTTAAATATAATATTATTGCTATTATTAGGAATATGAAGAATAAGAACCCGTAAGAGAATGCTCCAAATAATGAGGATAGATAATTGTTTTTAGTTATTGCATGAGCAATTGATGCTATTATTAGTCCCATAGCAACAGATAGTATTGATATTAATGATTTAGTTAATAGGCTTAAGATGAAAGTTATTATTAGAAATATATATATTAGGGTTCCTGCTGTATTTCTTGATTCTGGTGCAGATCTGGCAACTAGTACTACTACTAGAGTTAATACCATCATTAAGAACATTGCTACATATGCTATTAGAAAACCTGTATACGACAATTCTATATTTTGGCTAAATAGTATTTTTACTAAAACATATCCTGCTATAAATGATATTATTGCAATAAATGTATTTAGGAGGTTATTTTTCTGGGCCATAGTATTATATAGAAACAAATATTTATATGTGTTTTTGGTGGTATGGTAAAAAACTAGTTTTTCTAAATATATATATTATGAAAGTTATTACCGATTTTTGCATGTTAAGTCGTATATTAGGAAGATATGTATAAAGGTAGGGAATTTTGGTAAGCCATAGAGGAATGAGTTTATAAATGTTTGCGCCTCAAAATTTGACTAAAATTTATCTTTTATTTCGGACCCCCCTTAACAAAAAAGAAAATCACCTTTCTGTTCCAACTTTGAAGTGATAAAAATAGTATATTATATTATGTTTTGTTTAGAATATATACAATATATAATATAGAAAAAATTTATAAATTTTTTATAATATGTGTTAATATGTGTTACATTTGTTTTTATTTGTTCACATATTTATATTTGTTATTTGCTATATGTGTTATTATGTGTATATGTTACTATTGTTACTAAGTAGTAGTTACATAAATGTATTTATAAATATATCGATATAAATATATATTATATAGAATAGCATGTTTAAAAAATATATATAGAAAAATATATATTAAAAAAAATATATAGCTAGAAGTATGTCAAAAAATAAATGTCACTACTTATTAATAATAAATAGTAACATAATAATTTAAATAATTTTTTAATAATAATAATAATTTATTATTATTATTAATAACAACTACTTAGTAATAATAGTAAATATAAGTAACTACTGTATAGTGGTAGTAGTAAAAATAACACATATTTACACATATAACACATAAAAACACATATATAGAAAAATTTATAAATATTAAGTACAATATATAGTATAACTATTTCTATGTTAACAAATAATTGATATCTATGTTATCACTTTTTAGTAAGGGCAGTTTTTGGTAAAAGTTTTTGTGAAAGGGGGGTCAAAAAATAAATGATAAATTTGAGTCCAATTATGAGGCGTAAAAATTTATAAATACATTCCAAAATATACAAAAATACTTTCTATAGGAATACCTGTACATTCTATAAAGTCATGATAGACGTTCAAAAATAAGATGCGAATTTCTTTTAAAGTTATCTGAAATAATATATTTTATGGAAAATACCTATAGGATAGTACAAGGGATACGCAATCTTTATAGTGGAGTACCTCCCTATGCTGTTAGTTTTAGAAAGAGAGGTAAATTTCTAAAAGATGCGTTTAAAGCATTAGAGAAACTTTTTGAAGATGGTACTTATAAAGATATATCAAAAGCTGCAATTAATTTATTAGAAATATCAATAATGTATAATATTACAGAAAGAGCTTCTAGAGATTATTTAAAAGATTTCCATTATTTGTTTGTTGATGAATCATCGAATAAAAACTATGCTTATTTTGATGATGAAAAGATTAAAATTGATAATAATAATGAAAGGAAGGTTCAGGCTTTAATTATAGATATTGATAAAATAAAACAAGATATCTATACAACAATAGAGATGGCTAAAAAAGTGTTAGATCAAGAAGGATCTTTTATATATAGATATACTGATTATTCTGTACCAGAAAAATTTATCGGAATCGTATTAGAGAATGAATTTAAACCAACGCATAAAGTATGTAAAACAAGTTATAAAAAAGATGGCCTAATCAAATATATCATTATAATTACGGTATAAGATGAGTGAATTTGAGATAGATTTAGGTAGTAAATTGTATAGAATAAATGGTATTATGTTTACTTTTTATCCTCGTAGATTAAATAAAAAAGAAGAACTTGCATTATCGTTATCTGAGATACTATATGAGATTGCTGAAAAAGGTTTTTCATATATACTAATAGGATCAAAAGGTATAATAAGCAAATCTCAAATAATGTCAGTATACGATGTAGACTCTAGTACAGCAAAAGAGTACCTGGATTTTATAAATAATGAAATGAAAAAGCTTGGCGATGATATATCATATATCGACAATGATGTATTATACATAAATTTAGATAAATTTGTTGAGAGGATTATAGTAATATTGAAAAGATTAAATAAAAAAATAAGAAAGAAGGGGTTTGTTCTTATAACTTATACAGATAAGGACATAATAAAAAATATATTGGTTAAATTCTTGAAAGTTAGGTATATGACCAATGACTATAAGATCTACGAAGACTATTTACCTGTTGGACGTGGAAAATTTTACATAATGGTACGTAGAAATTATAAAATATATTAATTAAATATGGTGATTAAATATTAAAAAAGATTTTTGGTAATACAAATATATGGCAGCGGAAAAAGGAAAAAAAGATAAATTTGTTTTTAGCGGATCCATTATATCACTACAGCAACTCGAGGCCTATATACCAGATAAATTGAAAGAAATGTATATAAATTTTTTGAAGCAACAAGCCCAACAAATTACACTTGTTGACCAGTCAGCAAGATACTATTTTGAGATAATTAAAAAGCAAGCTATCGAAAATTTCTTTAAATTAGAAGATTTTGAATATACTTTTATAAATTTTGAAGATTTATATAAGTTTTTACATTCTTTAAAGAAAGGATCAGAATTTAGTAAAGCAGGAAGTGTAATTAAATATTTACTACAACATTATGTGAATGAAGATCTACAGATCACATGGCACCTTCCAATATTCGTAAAAAATATTCCTGATAATTATACAAAAACTGTAAAAGAATTTTTTAAATCAAATGATGACGATATTGTTATCTTGAAAGGCATTATCAATTCTATAACATATATAGAAGGTATTCCAAGATATTTTCTAATTCAACACTCATTGTGTGGAGGTAGGTTCTTAATTGAGAATGATATACCAACTAATAAAGATTTGAGGAATATACTAAAAGTTAAAGTAAATTCATGTCCATTGTGTGGCTCTCCTGAAGGCCAATTTATTGTTGAGCATATTGTTACAACAAATGCATATAAGTTAACAATAACCGATATTCCTAAAGATGAAGGAAAAGAAATACAATCTATTGAGGCATATCTATTTGGTAGTGCAATAGATATGTATAGTGTACAACATACAAGAGTTAATTTGGTTGGTATTGCCAGGAGGGTATTTGATGGTAAAGAAGCAAGAGCATATTTAGAAGTTATTGGTATTGAACCTACAGAAAAAACAGTAGAAGATATAGAATTAAAAGACGAAGATATAAGAAAGATTGAAAATATTGTTAAGGAATCCGGATATGATATAATTGATATGGTAGCGGAATCTATGTTACCAAATATAAAAGGAGAGCATTACAAATATATTAAAAGAGCTGTGTTATTACAGGCTATATCTGTTAGTCAACAAAAAGAAATTGATTTATTAGCAGATAGATTACATATAAATATATTGTTATTAGGAGATCCAGGTACAGGTAAATCTACATTATTAAGAACAATTGCAAAATTAATACCTAGATCAAGATATACTGTAGCTACTTCCTTAACAAAGGCAGGTTTACTGGGTACAGTTACAAAATCTGAAGAGGGTAAATGGGTATTAGAAATTGGTGCATTACCATCCGCATCTGGTGGAATATTATGTATTGATGAAGCAAATAAGTTATCTTTCGATGATATAAAATCGTTAAATGAGGCAATGGAACATGGAACAGCAACAATCGATAAGGCAGGTGTACATGTAACATTAAGGGCAAATGCAGCAGTATTAGCAGCGGCAAATCCAAAATATGGAAGGTGGGATCCAAATAGGGAATTAATAAGCCAGATAGATATAGAACCAACGATGTTATCAAGGTTTGATTTAATATTCGTATTGAGGGATATACCAAACAAAGAACAAGATATATTAGAAGCTATGGAGATATTAGGAAGAAATAAAGTTAAAAAGATGTTATTCGATAAAGATTTTATATTAAAATACATAGCATATGCTAGAACAATAAACCCAGAATTAACTAGCGAAACGGAAGCATATATTGCAAAATTATATGCTGATCTAAGGGATAAAACCAAAGAAGAATTTCCAGTAACTAGAAGGCAATTACAAACAATAAGAAGGTTGGCAATTGCTATTGCAAAAGCAAGATTAAGCAATGTTGTTACAAAGGAAGATGTTGATTATGCATGGGAAATAATGTCAAATAGTATATATAGCATTATTGGTAAAAATGCTACTGTTCTGGATTTTGGTGTTGTTGAAACTGGAGTTAGGAGTAGCACAAAAACCAGAACAATGTTAGTAAAAGAGGTTATTCAACAATTAAATAAAATGTATGGTAAAGGTGTTACCTTTAATGATATATATAATTATCTAAAAGAAAAGTATAATCTAGATATATCTCAATATGAGCTTAGAGAAATTATTAATGTATTGAAACATACTGGAGATATATATGAACCAGATGAGGGTTTATACCTTGCAATATTTTAGTTCAATTTTTTTATACCATAAATTTTTAAATATGTATCTTAATATTTACTAATATGAAATTGAAGTATCTGGCACTTGCTACATTTATTATATTTACATTT
Organism: Nanopusillaceae archaeon; assembly: GCA_049974095.1. Taxonomy (GTDB): domain Archaea; phylum Nanobdellota; class Nanobdellia; order Nanobdellales; family Nanobdellaceae; genus Nanobdella. Next base: position 17,915 of record JBMFJD010000006.1, read on the forward strand.
AATATATTTGCTCAACCACCATTCTGGCCAATAGCATCAATAAAAACAGTTAGTGGAACATCTACACAATTACCACTTTATACAACTCAACTAGTATACCAGCTAGATATACCACAAAATACTACATTACAGTTTGTTAGAATAAAGATACCAAGTTCAGTAATACAACAGCAATATCAATACTGTAAAACATACGATTCGTATATAACAAATAATATACGCGACATAAAACAATGTGTTCATGCATACCCTGCAATAGTTTTTCTTTATAATCCGAATACCAGATCTACATCAGCACATGATGTAACATATGCTATTGTACCAGTATCATACGATAGCACTACTGGTTTGCCAGATACATTTGATATATTCTTAAATAATCGTATTGGTGCACAAGCACCTGGTACATACTATTTATATGTATATTATCCATCGCCATATTATCTTACATTTGATACAATATTTGATCCATATACAATGCCACAATGTGTAGATCCTAGTTATGCTACATCTAAAGACTTTAATGGTGGATGGTGTTCGGATACTGGAGGATTTGGTAGCTTTTATAATGCTGAAGCCTTTCCTGGATATGTTTATCCTTATGCACAATCGCTTTATTATCATGGGGGTAGTTATGGTTGTGTTGGCGTGGGTGGTGTCAATTTAACAAGATATTTTAATGTAAAATTTGATCCTCAATATCCTGTATTAATTGGATTTATGTCAACAGGATTTACTCCTGCTTTTGGTGGTTATATTACAGTAGGAAATCCGTCTACAGGCCAAATTCAAACAATATATGTCCCTGCAGGAAACGTATTATATGACTTAAGAACGTTAGAGTTAGGTCAAGGATTGAATCCATATCAATGGAATTTAATAATAAATGTAAAACATGGCGCTAAATCACAAGGTGTTTGTTATGATGTTGACTTTTATCCAACAGGTATATATCTACAATATGTACCTGCAACATAGAGTATAACCAATATAAATATTTGTTCATAAAATATGTATTATGGATTTCCAAGATCTAGTGAATGGTCTATTCCCATCACTAAAAGGTCATATTTACAAATATATTAGACAAGCTGTTGCATATCAGTTAATCTCTATAGGAAAAACACCTTTCTTTAGAGATTCTATACATATATTACTTTTAGGAGAACCTGGTACTGGTAAATCTCATATGTTAAAATATGTTAGCATGATACCTGGTAACAAATATGTAAATGGTGAGAATCTTACTCTAGCTGGTTTGGTTGGATATATTAGCATGTACACCATGCAACAGGGTGTTGTATCAACAGTAAATGGTGTATTATGTATAGATGAAATAACAAAATCAAGTAAAACTGTTAGGGAGAGGATGAATGAACTATTAGAAGAATTATCTGTTACTATTACAAAAGCTGGTAAAACGATAAAATATGATGTAAATCTTGCTGTACTTGCTGCTACAAATCCAAGGCATGGGGTATTTAAAGGTAAGGATATTATTGAACAGATAGAGTTACCTCCAACAGTTATTGACAGGTTTGATTTGATATTTGTATTAAAAACACAAAATATAGATAAAATAACAAACGAGACCTATGTATTTGATAATAATGAATTGGTAAAATATCTTAATGAAGTAAGAATGATAAATCCATCTTCTAGTACTGTTGATTTGAGTAAATTAAATATAGGCTTTCCAACATCTGGTGTTTATTTATCTGACAGAAGATTGATGACTGTAATAAGATTAGCAAAAGCAATAGCAAAGTCCTATAAAGATAATGTAATTAGGGACGAATATATACAAGAGGCCGAAAAATTCTTTATCAAAATAGTAAATAGATTATTTGGGTATGATATACAAGATTTTGACTAATAAAGATCCATACAATTTTGTATATAACAATAACCCATATGATGTAGTCATAGGTTTATATTACAATAATTCTTTAATCATAGATCTAGACCAGTACAACAACATAATATCATCTGTTACTAACGATTATTTTAATTTACCAAAAACATTAGTACCATTTTCAACAATATTAAATGCATTACTTAATTTGCAAAATTCTCTAGATATACTTGATACTGGTGCTATTATACAGTTGTTATCTGGTAATGTAAAGGTATCGTCAAATAAACCATTGATATTCTTTATAGTAAGGGATAGAAATAACCCTCTATACAATATATTGAAGTCAAAATATAATCTGTATGAAGTATCTCTCAAGACTGCCCGCATAAAAGATCATTCTATATATCTTAGGAGGATAGTGTGTTCATCTGGTCACTATATAATAACATGGAAGAAATATCCTCCAATTGTTTGTCCAATATGTACTATGAAAGGACAAATATCTAAGATTGTCGGATTCACAGATTTCATATATTCTGATAAGATGATTGTATTACATGACGAATATGGAAAGATGAACATAATTACAGATACAGATCTATATGATTTTATGAAAAAACTAGATACAGATTACAAGTTAATAATAATGGATATTTCTCCCTATAAACATGAATTAAAAGAAACAAGAATAAATAGGTTATTCTATGCTGTCGGACTATTAATTGAAGATAAGAGAACCTATAATTATGATGAGATAATAACATTCTTTAACCTAAATATTGATGATAAGATAAGATATATGTTAAATGGTAGTAGGGTTGATGATCTGGTCATATCTTTACCATTGATGTTACAACAAATCGATAAATTTACAGTATTATATATTGATATTAACCAGAAATATATCCCACTAATATTTGAGTCTTATAGTAAATACAATAATGCATCTATAGAAAATCTAACAGAAGTAGAAAATCCTGTATTGATGAATGTACAAGATTTACCTGCAGGTATAAGGTATAAAATAAACAACATATTATTAAACCATGAGATGAATCTGGTCATGTTATTTAAATATTCTTATGGATTTAGGGTTGTAGATTTTACATCATTTGATTCATTTTATAACTCATTGTCAAGATCATTTTTAACTTTCTTTGATAAAATAGATTTTATTGTTCCATATATTGTTGATTTTGAATTTGAAACAACTGGTAAAAATTTGAATAATATATTTAGTTTCATTAGACATACTATTAGATCTATAAAAATATATGATAGAAATTTTGATAATATGTTTTATTCAGAAGTTGAAAGATTGGGTAGAGTATATAGTCAATACAGTGAAATGATTGCATATAAAAAACAAACTATATATAAGTTATCAAAGATATTTGCCATATTGAATAAAAAGAATAGGATAGATCTTGATGATATAAGATATGCTATTGGTTATTTTAGTGTGATACACCTATTACCATTTACAATAACAGATATGAAGGCAAAAGATGTTTTAGACCTATACAAAGATTATATAAAGTTCATATATAATAGATATTTGAATGTACAGGAACAAAAAAGAGTTATTGCTACTAAAAAGGATGTAGAGGAATTAGTATATGAAGTATTGAGAACTGGTCCTAAAACAATAATAGAAATTAGAAGAACAATAGATAATATGCGTAACAAATTCGTAATAAAAAGTGGTATTAATCTATACATAATGGTTGAGAGAGTTCTTAATGAGCTAACATCTCAGGGTAGGATTAAATATAACAATGGTATGTATTCCATATGATATATACTTTGATGAAGGAGTAGAATTGGGTAAATTATTTAATATGCTGAATGATGACAATATTAAAAAGATTAAGGAATTTTTAAGCAAATATATAAATAGCAGTAATTATCTGGAGATGATAAGCGATGTTGATATCCAAAATAACCAGGATATCATATATATTATGAAATATCTTGGTATTATCACTGAAATCTCTGGTAAGTATTATGTTATAATACCTGTAGCAAAAACACTTATAAATATTTGTCAATAATATATGAGTATGGAATACAAACTTGAGGTACTAACTCCAATAATAGGTGGTTTATCTAATGATTATTTTGATTTTAGGATTTTTGCTAAAATTGATTTCTCTGATTTTAAAATAATACCAAAGATAAAGTTAACTAGTGAGGATTTGGCCGGATACGAGAAAGAACTAGAAGGAAAAGATAAAGATGCAGTGCTTAAAAAATTATATGAGAAGAAAAAAGAAACAATAGAAAAAGAATTTATTAAAAATGGGTATCTAAAATTAGCATACATATTTCCCAGAAAACATTATGAAATATCATCCATAAAAACAAAAGAAGATTATATAAATTGGATAGATTATCATGTAGAATTCTCAAGAGGACTGGTTATCGCATTACAAAAAGATCATAAGATAAAGGTTAAAATACAGGAGATAAAACCAGTAAAAATAAATATTGGTGTAAGTGTGTTTTACTATGATAACATAAAATCTGTTATAGCATACGAATCTATATTACCAGGTTCAATTCTATCAGTTAGATTTGATTCCAAAGTAGATACAGATATTACTGTGAATATTGGCGGATTAAAAAGATTTGGTTATGGTAGGGTGCTAATAAAAACATGAAGCTGAGATATATCATCTATGTAATATTAGCCTTGTATACAATATTTACAATATATCAATATCCGTTTACACTAAATGCGATAGCAACAATTATAAAACCTTAAATTTAATATAATATAAGGACAAGATGACTGTGACAAGTTATGGGTGTAAATCACCTCTATAAAGTTACCTGTATAGTGTAACCTGGTAGCATGTATCTGTCAACTGTATCATGTTGCAAGTACCACATTTAACACTTAAAAATATTTGTTGATTACACAATAATATGGATAAAAAATACATCCTTTTATTGATATCAACAATATCTGCTATAGTATTAGCTATACTGTTTTCATCATATACTTCGCAAGATAATATAGGTTATAAGATACTATATGCAATCGCTACAACTGGTCATACTTATATACAGGGTGGTGATAAAATACTTACTCTATATTTTTCCACAAACGACATATATTCATTATTATTCATATCTTTCAATTTACCACAATATCTGAAAAATAATTTTACAGTTATACTTAAGCCAATTGATATGTCTGATAAGTCAATGTTGATATCGTGTTATGAAAATATTACTTACGATCAACTACTCAGCATACTTACTAACTTTACATATGCTTATGAACATTCAGAAGATTATGTAATTAAATGCTTTAATAGTAATCAATCTAAACAGTATATACTAAATAATTATGAAATATTTGTAGGGACCAGAATGCTAGGAACTCCAGCATACTTTATTGTTTTCAAAGATGGTAATATAACTGCAATAAATGAAACATTAAAAACTGTCGGTGTATATGTAAATCCTGTAGTATACAATGATAGATATATAATGCTACTGTATGGGTATTTACCAACAAATATCACCGAGCGAATATTATCCGAAATAAGATAAATATTTATAAGTGTTTTTTATACAACATACTTTATGAAATATGAAACATGTTGCATGAAAAATTTTGTTAGGAGATGGGGTATAAAATTATTTGCTATATTATTTATAGTGTTTATTTCAAATTATATCAATTCCCAGCCAGCAATAGTATTTAAAGATTGTATCCAACAATCTCAACAATCATATGTATGTAACATAGATCCTAATAAACCTTTTGTATATTTTAATGTGTATAATACTATTACACCACTGGAGTTAACAATAACATATAATGGTGTACCAGTTGCTTTATATGAATCTGGTATTTACATAGGTAGTGGTACAGCATTCATGTCTACTGTAAAAATACCAGTTGATACAGTTCCTTTTCAAATGTCTGTATCAATGCCTGGTACATCAACAATTTCGTTCTCATTTAAGGGACAATACAATAATGAAACATTAAGATATGATTATACATATACATTGATAATAAATATGCAACAGACACAAAATATAACCCAAAATGTTACTACTAACAATAATGTAACAACAAATAATACACAACAATATTATCAGGAAAATGTAACTGCAACACCAGTTACTCCAATATATTCTACAATATACCTAACATTATATCCAAATAAAACTTATCAGTATCCAATAGGTCTGGTAGCTACATCTAATCGTAATGTTACCGTATTATCTGTAATAATACAAGGTATGCCTCCTCAAAATGCTAACATAGAAGGATCTTTTGGTACTATGCAACCTGGTGATGTTGCATATGGTGTGTTAAATATAAATACAGCAGGGATGCAACCTGGTCAGTACACATTTAACATATTGTATTCTGTAAAGGTAGATAATCAGGTATATCATACACAAACTACTGTTACACTAACAATTGTATCTGGATTGTATCAACAGATGGATCAAGATAAACAAAAGCAAACCACACCACCTTTTTTAGAAAATAAAACATATCCTCTATATGTTGATTATAATATAAATGGTAATTATCTGTTCATAGGTGGAGCATATACTATTTATGAAGGTCAAAAAATATACCTATCCGGAGTTAATATATTAGTCATAGGACCTGGTGGACAAGCGCTAACATACTTATATCCTATACAGGTATATCCTGGACAGACATATTGTATATATGCATATGCTCCTGGATTCATACCATATTTTGAGTGTCGACAAATACCACCAAGACCATTATGTTACATATTGCATCCAAAAGGTCAGCAATATGATAATAAAATATATTATCTTGTAGGGGAAGAAGTTACAATAAAATCTGTATATGATTGTCAGACTCTTCAACCAGTCTATGGTGTTGTGATATATTATAACAATCAACCAGTAAATCAACAAACATTTAAGGTTGAGGATGGTGTAAACAATATAGCCATATCAGCTCCAGGATATACATTAACAAACATAACATTATATGGATATACTACTGTACAAGTAGATACCATTCCCACTACACCTGGTGAATATAATATAACATTAACAGGTACCTTTAAAGACAGAGCTAGATTAGAATTATATACTTATATTAATGGAACAAAAACAACACTAGCAACGGGTACTGGATATTTGTATTATAACTTTACTAATGGTACATATTATTTGGTGTTGGAAGCTCCACTACAAAATGAAACCACATATACAATAATAATCACTCCACCAATAACTACAATAGAAACGAAATCATTTGATTTATTACAATTTTTTATCAACAATATATGGTATATAATAATAGGATTCTTAATATTTACATTGATATCTGTTATACTGTACAAAAAGAGCCAAAAAGATGTATCGGAATTAGCAAAGCAAATTGTTGAAGAATCTAAAAAACTATGAAAAAAATTGGTAATCCATTTAAGACAATAGTAGATGCATATAAGTACACAATATCTTATTTTTATAATTATTTAAAATATAAATTAAGTAGAAAGGTATCTGGTCAAAGAGAAATTAAAATAGATATATCGCAATTACCTAAAGATGATCAGGTAAGAATACTAACGGAACAGCTATTAAAAGAAAGGCAAGAAAAAATAATATACGAACAGAAGGTAAAAGAGTTAGAGTCACATCTAACAGATATCCAAACAAAACAATTTGCTAAAATATTAGAAGAACTATATAAAGAAGAAAAAGAAACTGGTAAGCTACCAATATCATTATATGATCTATTAAGAAAAGCCAGATCAGCAGGTGTACTTCCATTTAGAAAACCACCTGTAGTATATGATATAACTATGCAGAGATTAGGCAGATTATATGATATTATTATACATCCTGATGGTGGAATTGCATTTGTTATAAAGGTTGGTAAACAATATATTATGACTCCACCTTTTGGATCACTATGGGATGCAATATTTCATCCAGAAAATTTGGCATCACAATTACCAGATTCTATAACATTACTAGTATATAAAGATCCAAATGGTAATATTCTAAAGGTACCTTCAGCATATCTAAATAGATTATATGGTGGTGAACCTGTAGAGAAAATAATTTCTGAGTTACAGTCACAGATAAATAGACTATTAAACGATTTAGAATCTACTAAAGTAAATGCTGAAATGATATCATTGCAAAATAAGATAGAGAAAATATACAGATCTGTATCTGACTCTGTAAGTACAACAGCGCTAAATCTATTCGAGAAGAATATGAAAGATCTAAAGAATATATTAATACCTACTACATTAGCAGCAGTAGAAGCATCAACTACAATGCAATTAGATGTAGCTCAAGAAAGATCAAAATCAGAACATATGCAAGATATCTTACTACAGTATTCTGACAGACTAAAGACACTTGAATCTTCGCTTGCACCAGAGAGAATAATATCTATACAAAACGAAATTATAGATAGGTTGAGGCAATTATCTGCAGATCTCGCGCAAATAAGGGCTGCCTTACAAGTACCACCATCAATACAACAAGGAGAAACGGGAGAGGCTAGGCAGCAAGGTCCAAAACAAGAAGGATCTGAACAATGACACTCTATACTAAAGCAATAAGAAACTTAATATATGAAGATCATGATAAATATAGGTTTCTTATATCTACTGGTTTGTACCATAGGTACCTAGATTCAATAGTATTATTGGAGAAAATGAAACATTTGTATGAGCATGAAGAACTAGAAGAACTAATAAAGAGGGGTAATTGGATAGATATAATAAGAGCTACTGCTATAGATTATGTTGTATCATATATATTATTTAGAGATCCAAATAAAAAAGAGATAGCTGAAAAGATTGCAGAAATTATTAATTTGCAAGTTACCGTTATACAAAATCATATACAGGCAATACTAGAGACTCTATTAGTTAGATCTAGGGGTGAATCTCCAAGAATTTTAGCAATATCACAAGCATTATCTTATTTTGGAGACCTTATATCATTCTTTGAAGAAATATTTTTGAGACCAATTGATGATGTTTTGTCATATGTATTATATAAGAGAAATTATATTAAAACTCTAATAGAACAAAAGGCAACTGTTGCTAGAAAACTAAAAGAGGTTACAAAATCTATGGAGGAATTAGCTGCTGAGCAGGAGCAATCTCAAGTACCTTCTGAAGAATTATCTAAGGCAGCTACTGATCTAAAGTTAGAATATATATCATCATTATATGAAAGACCATTAATTAAACCAACACCGATATTTACAGATAAAGAAGTAGAGTTAATAACAACATTAATACAGAGGGGGGCGTTTTATCCAAAGTTATCAGTATCTGATGATGATTTATCATCCACATTATCAGTAGGCAAAAAAGAGTTATTTTCAATAATAAACTCTATATGGGGAAAATGTAAAGAATATAATATGGATCTATTTATTGTTGTAACTACCGAGAAGGACCCAACAGGCAATGAAATAAATTATATAAGTATAGATCCAAATTTATTCAGAAAATCAACAAATAGATTAATAAAGGCTCATCCAGATCTGGTAGAATTATTCTTACAGTTTTATGGTACTTAGATTCTTCATTTCAGTAAAGGATCCTTTTGTAGAATCTTGGTTAGGAATTTATGGTAATACCGAGTTTAATAGACTATTATATTTATATGAGTTAGATCCAATTACGAATAGGATAGAGTTTTTAGGTGTGGATAAGGATACACCATTAAATAGAAGGAAATATATGAGTTATGGATTTAGAGATCTATCAGAAAAGTTAAACAAAATATTAGAAATAAAACCAACAGAAATAGATCTATTTACATTTAATATAACGGAGCTAATATATAGAAATCCAGAACTGGCCAAAAAAATATCCAAGTTTATTAGAAAATAATATGTGGATAACTAAATTTGCAAAGTGGTGTCCTTTCTGTATGTATGCCTTAAAAAGATTAGTACAATTTCCAGGATATCAATATCAATTTAGAATAAAGTTAGATTTTTCATATGAACACTATTCCTTGACAGATATAAGCACAAAAGAACCATTATTTTATAATCCAACAATCAAAGCATACGTAGTTGGTATAAAAAACGATCCAATATTAGCGGATATGCAAATATCATTTTTAATGAGACTAGATAGAGAGATGACATTACTCAAGACAAATAGATTACCAATGCCAGAATTAACATTACTATATGATAGGATAATATCTTCTAATTTGAGCACTATATATAGACTTGTATATTCTAAAGCATATGAGGTACAATATAAAAGCCCAGTTGCTAATGAGTCAACTATAAAGGTCTTAGAAAGGATTGGTGCCTTATTAGAAAAATGAGTCCAATACCAATATCATTTAATGTAACAGATATACAAAATATAACATCATCAGTAGCTCATATTACAAGTAATATTAGTTTAGGCTTTATTGTAGCAATCATGTTAATATTTACTGCCATTATATTACTTACTTTGGTTATCAAAAATATATTATCAAGTATAATACCAAAATTATCACTTTTAGTATTTATTTTAGCGTCATCATATTTGCTTGCTTTTGCATATTATGTTCCAAAATATATACCTAATACATTTACTGTTGTATCAAATAATACAGTAATAGTTAATACTAATGTAACATCAGATTTGCTGTCACCATATAATTTTATACTAATAACAAAATTCTATGACAATTTATTATACTATATGGCACAGTATAATGTATCTATATCTGATTTGTTAGTACCTTATGTAATATTAATCCTATTTTATATATATTTTGCATATTCATTGTACGATAAGACAAAAAAATGGGCAATACTGATAGCAGCACTATTGTTGTTTGTAACTACTGTTGGGCTTAAAGGTTTAATATACGCTAGTATGACATATACTACTTTACTATTTCTAGATATAATTGTGGCCTTATTATCTATGATTATACTAGTACTAATATGAGTGCTATAAATTTTATAGAGGATTACAAAAAAAGAGATGGACTACTAGGATTATTAAAATCTTTTAGAGATAAGTTGGTTAATGATTTTCAGAATGAATTTACCAGGATATGGAAGTTGGCATTTCCGAATACAAGGGTAGAGGTAATACCACTAGAAGCAATAGGTAGATTTTATGGCATATTTATATCAGCATATCAAAGAGCTAGAGCAGATAGGAAAGCATTATTAGAGCAATATTTTAATGAATTTACAAATTTATATAATAGATATAGAAGTATAATGCAAAATATTACATTTGGTCAATTATTGAGACTAATCGATACTGGAGAAAGATTAAGAGAAACAGTAAATGGTACTACTTATATGGATTTTTTAATAAAACTACATGATTGGATTGATGAAATAGTCTATATATTTAAAACAAATGAGCAAAATATTAGGCCATATTATCAAGATATATATAATTATTATGATAAAATGGTTAAGGTACTTGTGGATATATCAACAGACTATGTTGGAGGAGTATTTGAAGGAGCGTTCGAGTTTATATTTGGTGGATTTATACATGTAGAGAATTTCATGTATACTGTTACAAATGATCTTCAAATTGGTACATGGGAACCTTTCGTATACTATATTGTAAAGCTAATAAAGACTTTATCTATACTTGGTGGATATGATGTAGTATTCCCAACAGACTTCTTTAGTCCAGAGGAATCTATAATGGGATATGGTGCAGTTGGAGATTGGGAATATGTTTTAACAGTATACCCAAAAGAGAGTATTGGTACAGAAGCATCCAAGATTACAGAGAATACATTATTATCTATGGCTGCACAGATAGGTATTGATGTAAAAGATGATATAGCAGAATTGAGGAAAATAGATAAAGATCTTAGAAGGATGGTAGATGAATTTCCAGCATATTTCTATATAGTTGCATTAACTGGAGGAATGTATAGAGAAAGAGTAGTATTTAGAGGATATATTCCATGGGACTTTTTGGCATATCCAATACATGAAATAGCCAATAAATTAGAAAAATATAGGTATGCGCTAAAACCAAGAAGAAGAAAAAGACGCTAACGTTTATTTAATAGATATATTGACGCTACTGCAGATAATACTCCAATTATAGCTGTTATAATAAATACTGGCACATAAATTGTTGGACCTGCAGTTATTGTGAATGGGTATAGAAATGCGGTAGTTGATAGATGACCGGTTACAAATCCTGCAGCTATTCCAAAACCTGACAATATAGCTATTGTAACAGCTTTTTCTGATGTTATTTTACCAACTGATGCATTGATGATTGCATAAAATACTAATGCTAATGATGCTCCTATTATTATGAATCCTAACCATGCACCAAGTGTTTCTATAAATGTACCATATTGAAAAGTTAATAATTTTATTATTTGATATATTGCTGCAGTTGGACCTTTTGCTCCCAATACTTCTAATGTTGTACCAGTGACCGCTTTCTTTGCTAATGAATAACCAAGAGCTCCAATTAATGGGAAAAATAATAATATAGGATTGAACGGTTCTTTTTTAGATATAAACATAGCTACTTCATAGATTAAAAATATTGATAGACCAAAACCTAGTGCAAAAGCTATAAAACCGATATATAATGAAAGAGTAGGATATGTTAAAATACTGTTATAACCTATATATAATAATATAAGGCTTATTATTAATAACGTTAAATATATCTTATCAATTTTGTCCATTATTTATAATTGTTTTTGTATATTTAAAATATATGGATAACAAATATTTATATGGGTTGTATCTCCACTATAGGGCATTATTTAATACATATAGTGATATGTATACGGCGTATTTGTATATTGATGTAGATGGAGATACAATTAGATCTATATCAATGTTGATACCAGGTGATGAAATAAAGCAGGAGAATGACATAGTATATACAGAAACAATACTAAAAGAGGTAATATTTTATGGTGATGAGAAAGCACTGATTGATAGAATGAATAAATATTTATATAATAAATTGGTTGGAAAAATTGTTACATATGGTTTCAATAATTATATAACACTAGTTAATAAATCTATAACATATGGATCTAGGATGTTATATAGATTCATTACTATACCAATTATCTTTGATTTATCATATCCTGTATCGTTATATATGTACAAGAAATATAGAGAATTTAAAGTATTTACCATAGATGAAGCAATAAGTATTATATTAAATGAAAAAAATGATGAACAAGATGCTTACAAGAAAAGCATTAAATATGTTAACTACATAAAAATGATTTATGATATATTAAAAGAAGAATTTATGGATAAAAAGTTAGCCTCATTGTTTACCAATGCACGATTGTAAAATGTTTAATATTTTATCTAATTTTTCACTTATCTCCTTTAATCTATCCTCAAGATTCAAATTATTTTGTTTATTATACATCTTTGATGCAACTTCATATCCGATCAAGATCAAGTGAGATATTTTTAAATTTTTTTTCTTAATATCATGGTATATATCATCTGGTATAGTCGTTGTGATATTTCTAAGTTTTCTTTCGCTTTTATCCATATAAATATAATTAAATGAAACACATATAAATATTTGTATCAATAATGTTAAACTAAGAATACATAAAAATAAATATCGAAATATATATTTATGGTAAAAAAAATATTAGCAGCGCTTTTATTAATCATGGCACTATCAATACCAATATTTTCCGAATATGTAGAGGCGAAACTAGTAGGAGTATATAGCATACAAGTAGGGTCAAATAAGTTAACAATTTCTAATGGTCATGTTGATCTACCATTTATGACAACAAATGGAACACTAGTAGTAGAAACAAAGCATGGAAACTTTAATATGGTATTTCATGGAGAGATGACAGTAACTCAAGAGGGAACAAATATGACAGTAGTAAAGTTTGTACATGAAAATAGAGTAACATATATCAATATAGCTGTATACGAGAATATGACAAAGATAACAGAAAAATTCTTTGAGCACTTTGTACATACATATGGAGTAAATCTAACACAAAACATTACAATAAGACCAGTTGATAATGATACATTTGTATTAGAAGCAAAGCAAAATGCTACTGCAATGTTGTTATGGTTTATACCAATACGTGTGGTAATAGGGGAACAAATGTATGTAAATGCAACTAATGGAAATGTAGAGAAAGTAGTATATATAAGGCCATGGTGGTGGTTCTTAGTATTTGGATATAAGACTGAACAATGAAAAAGGTTAGATTATTACTTGTATTTTTATTATCTCTATTTTTAGTTAAATCTATCTTTTCTCAAGAATATCCATATACTAATTATTCTATAATTACTATAAAAAACAATGTTAACTCTAACCTTTATAATTATCCTGTCTTAATTACAATAAACGATACACAAGGTTTAATACTTAATGGATATTTAAATCCTACATGTACTAACTTAATATTCCAACAAAATGGACGGCAATTACCTTATTTTGTTCAAACATGTGGTTATATATCTGTAAATACATCTACAGGATTCAGCAATTCTACAATATTGCTAAAAGATTATCCATCTATTCCTGCAACTCTATCTCCTATAAACGGATCTTGGTGGTATAATAATACATGGACAGGATCAGCCCTAAATGAATATGTTTACATAACATTGGATATTAAAGGTTATGTTTATCCTGTATGGTTAGAGGTAAATACAAGTGGACCTGAATATGCAATATGGGTGAATGGTAAATATTTATACAATAGTAATCCGTGGAATTTTACATATAATTCTCAACAACTAGCAAATATGACAGATCAATTATTTGATATAACTAATTTTATAGTACAAAATGGTATAAATAATATATTAATATTCGCTACTAGTAATACTACAAATAATACATTAACATTCAGAATAATAATACCATCTGCAAATGTTACTATAACTCAAGATGGTGTATATTACTTACCTGGTACAATTTGGGTAAATGTATCATCAATACCTGCTAACAATTATACTACTCTGTATATGCTCTTTACATATCCAAATATATCAACGATTACGAATAATTTATCTAATGTATTTATTTACGGATCATATCCTATATCAAATACACATACTAGTACATCTACAACTACAGATGCCTTTTTTACCTATCAAGGTGCATATGTATATGCTCAGTGGGTATTAAATCCTACATTATACATTGTAAATGATTATAGTACAAATACTTCATACTTTATTACACCATATACAATAAATAATATTTCAGTATCAACATATAATGCAGGATGTACAATTAGTGGAGTAAATATATTTTACTATTTGACAACATATATGCCAAGTAGTATGAGTCTTAGACAATTTGTTACTGTCAGTCAAAATGCTTCTTACTATATACCTTCATATTCTACTGTTAGAATAGGTTTACAAACTCCAATATTCTGGTTAGATGGATATATATTGAACATAATATTTAATAGAGCGCCAGGAGGATGTGGAAGGATATACGTTATAAGTGGAATGAATGCTTTAGAATTATATGGTTTTTCTTCTTTAGGAAATTACCCACTATATGGTATACCTGTAAGTTCTGCAAATTATTTACCATCTTCTACAATTACTGGTTATTTTAGAAAATATGTTTATCCACCACCTTCAGTATCTATAAATACTGTACTTAATGTAAGTTATCCAATATCTATAAGTATACAATATCCACAGCAAAATTCTACAGTTGTAGTAATGCCAGATAATCCAGTAATACAACCAGTAGTTACAATAAATTCTATTGTTCCAATAACTATCTGTAATATGACTCTATATGGTGGTACAAATGTAATCTATGATGGTGTATGTACAAATTCAATAAATGTTACTGGGGCATCTCCAGGATACTATACATTACTAGTATCAGCATCAAACCAATATAATTCAACAAATGCTAGTGTAACATTTTATTTAACATTTGCAAATGGAACATACGGATTCTTTTATGTTTCTTATCCACCTAATGTTCCATCTACACCATTTTATGTAAATGTATCAACAACATGTACTGGTAATATATGTGCTGCTGGTAAGATACAATTAACAGTTCCACCAGTATGTTATACTCCTATATCAACTGTTGATATAACACAATTATTGCCTGGACAAGTATTTAGTACATCATTCATTGTTCAATGTGCATATTCATCCAGTCCTTACAATTTTAATGTTAACGTATATCAATCTGGTAATTTAGTATACACAAATAATTTCACCTTAGATGGACCAAGATTATCTTTATCATATACTACAACTAATGATACATTATATGTATATGCATATCCATCTGGATGGGGACAAAATATAACATTACTAGTTACTGTGAAGCAAGGATGGGTTATAAACAGTACAACTACTCAAAGTCAATTCTATGTAAATGTTTCAGACAATACCCAATCATTAATATACACTAGTCCTGTATTGCCAGGACAAACATACACAGTATATGCTAATGTATATTATCCTCAACTATTTGCGACATATCCAGTACAGAGCATATTTGTAACAATACAAGCAACTCAACCACCTACTATATATTCAGTTACTTCTCCATCTACTAATTATAATGGATTACCTACGGACATTTGTTATAATGTTTCAGATCAAGTTGCAGTAACAAGTGTATCTGGATATTATATAAATGGTTTGGGACAGGTAGTATATTTATTTAATAGTACATACTTTAATCAAACTGTATATGCATGTACTCCAGTTAATTTAACCCTGGGTAATTATTCTATATATGTGAAAGCATGTGATTATTCTGGTTTATGTTCTATATTTCCACCAGTATCTGTAAGTATTATTCCATATCCTCAATACAATATTATAATATATCCATCTAATGTATCCGTATTCCATTCATCTCCACAAGTAATAAGTATATATTATTCCCATCCATTAGAACAATATACATCATGCACTATAACATCAAATGATGAAATGTTCAATATGAAAGTTACATTATATAATAATACAAATAATACTATTACATTTTCATTATCTCCAGGAGAATATAACATGTTTATTATATGTAGTTCAAATTATACTGCAATAGCTAAACCAATTGTTATAATATATGATACCATGCCACCAATCATAGAAGGATTTAATGTTACAAATAATATTTTATACTTGTATTTATATGATAATATTGGATTAGCATATGCACAATATAATGTTACAGTTGGTAATACTACAAATACATATAATGTTTTGTTATCTGGTACATCATATATATTACAAATACCCTTAGCACTATCATCGATAACAATAGAAGGGTACGTATATGATATATCTGGATTATCTGTGCCATTTGTATATTCATATAGCTTAGCTCAGCCGATATCGCCTCAAACTCAAGATGTTACCAAACCAAGCACACAAACAAATATTACAAGTACACAAACAAACATTACAAATGTTACTAACTTTACAAATATAACTGTATATCAATCATATCAATCTAATTATATTGCATTATTAATACCAACAATAAATGCTACAGTAATACATAAAGGCCTACAAATAACAGCATCAGTTACAGCTAGATATTATCCTGTAAATTGTACAATATATCCATTTAATACAACTATGTTAATACAAACATCTGCGCCATATACTACAATAATTACACAGAATATAGTCCCCGGTACATATGTTGTATATGCAATCTGTACGGATAGTGTTGGAGATATTGCTACATCAAATATGGTTGTATTGAATATTACATCTCAAGATATCTACATGTTTGGAGCATCCGCATTTGTCGGAACGCAAAATGGAATATACAGTATACTGCTATTAGGAGGTGTAGTTGCATTACTTGGATACTTAATGAGATCTAGAGTACTTATTCTAATTGGTGCTGGATTGGCAGCATCGCTTGCACCATTGTATACTGGTATAATATTAGGACAACCAGTATTTGCTGCAGTAGAGGTTGTAGTTATACTTGCAGGCTTATATGTACTAAATAGATATTTATTATATAATGCTTTCGAATAAAAAAGATAAAAAAATAGAAGAAGCCGCAAAGCTAATTGCCAGAAAATATAGGTACTCTATGTTAGCAGAATATATATATAGAAACAGGTTGAAGAATATAGCTAGATTTTTAGGAGTATCTCCTGAGGAAATTGAGAAATCAGAAGCCATCCAGAATTTCTATAAAATGATAAAAGAGAGAAGGTTTGAAATGGCCAAAAAATATCTTGACTGGTTAATAAAAAATTATGGAAAGAAATAGAGTAATAGGATTAAGTATAGATTTAGCAGTATTCATAATATCTGTAGTAGTATTAGCTTATGCTTGGTATCTTCTATCAGTATTAATATTACAGGGAGCATTGCTACAGTCAATAGTTCAATTACAGGAGCAACAACAAATATACCTATATTACATAACATTAGCTCTTACTGCTATGCTATATTATGTAACATCAGCATTGCTCGGTAAGCCATATTCACCAACATATCGTACACTGTTTGATAAAAAGCAATTGTTATGGGCTATTATATTTATACTAATATATATACCTGGTTATATAGCTGGATTGATAAGAATGGGTATACCACCAATATTAACTGTAGTATATGCAATACCATTTGCGATTGTATTAGGTGTAATGGGTTTAGTAGAAAACAGATTCTTTATAGGAACATTAGGGTTCGGTATTAAATATGAGCTAGAGAAAAGAGATATTAGATTATCACCAATATTAGCTGCAATTTTGGTAGGATTAATTGCAACACTATGGCATTTATATATGTTTGTTAGTTTATTAGTAAATGCAGCATCTTTATTTGTAATAATACAAGTAGCAATCTCAGTATTTATATTTTTCTTCTTTGGTGCTATAATTAGCTTTGACAATGATAATACATGGACATGGGATATAGTGCACTTTATGGTTAATTTTGCAGCAGGCTTATTAGGAGCAAAAGGATTTATAATAATATGAGTGACAAATTAAACATATTTTTGATAGTATTGATATTATCCGGTTTTATAATACCAATATTAGTATATGATATATATGTAGCACATTCAAATATAGTATCATGTAAATTTGAATCTAATACTGTAAATGTTGGAAGTTCAATAAATTATCTATGTTATGGTGTTTATAATTTAACCCAAGGGGACAATCTATTTATAATTCCATTACCTGGTACAGGCAATATAATTAGTTCATATATTTCATTTATTAATGTACAGACTCCAATAGTATATGTTAACCTTAATGGTACTGTACCTCCAAACTCGCAAAATGTTCTTCAGTTGTATATACCATCAAATGCATATAATATAAATATATATGGAGTATTACAAGGGATATCGTCAAACAATCAGTATCCTTTTAATTCATCAATAACTGGAGGAAATTTTCCATTATACTGTAGTCCTTCTTGTATATACAATCAGGGCCTAATAATAAACCAATCTGGTTCATATCAACTTATAGTAAATTCTGGTTATGGAGGTGGAGGTGTAAACTATAAAATATATGGATCATATAATTTGCCAAATCCAATATATAGAATATTTGTTGGTGGATTAGAAATATTTTCAGGTCAAATATCAGATACCAGAACAATACCAATACCGATTAATAAATCATCTACAGTTAGTATAAATGTTGACGGATATCCAAATGCTCAAGTGCTATTCTATATAGAACAGAAATGTTCATTAACTGGTGGATTTTGGAATTGTTCAGCATCTGTAGATCCATTAAATTCATCTAGATCCTTAATAGTATGTACAACTAATGTACAATCAACCTGTTCATTATCAAATATTAATATTGAGATACCATTTAATGTAGAGTACTCTAAATACCTAAGAGATGCTGAAAATATAGAAATTTCGGTTAATGGGGTTAGGGTAAACGCTGATACTAGAGGATTATACAATCTAGTGCCATACTTTGTAATTTATAATATAAATCAGGGTGATAACTTAGTACAAATATCTTATAGAGTACCTTATATAATACCAAAAGCACAAGTGCAAACTGGTGTATGTTTAATTTATCCTCCAAGTATTACTGTATATAAATTATCTACTCAATTACCAGTAAATACTACAATAAGTATAAAAAATACAGGTAATGTACCAATACAAGTTTCTATATATCCATCATCAATAAAAGCAAATGTATACCCATCTGATACAGTGATACAACCAGGAAGTACGGTAGATATATTGGTTAGTATTGAGGAAGGTAATAACGGATATATAATAATTGAAGGTTGTTCAGCAACACCTTACAAGTTGCCAGTTTCGGTTGAGTATATGTCATCAATAGTATCACCATTGATAATGATAATTGGTTTATTGGTATTAATAGGATTAATAGTTGTAAGAAAGGTATGATTGTAAAATCAAGCAATAGATATTATTTTGTTCAGAATAGAGTTGCTAGAGATATATTAAGTAAACTATCCGATAGAAGATATTACAATATATCTATGTTACAAGATGTGATAGAAAAATATGGCAGAAAAAAAGTTTATGATACAATAAAATTGTTGAGTAAATATGGATTAATCGAAATAAAAAAGAACTATTTGGGTAGGATATACTTTAGGAGAAATTATTATAAGTCTAGAATATTTGATATATTACTTAGTATAAATATCATATTATCTACAATGATCTATATATTGGCTCATCAGATCATTAGTTATTCAAATTTTTTATCATTATATGGATTGTTGATTGGTGTCATATCAAGTATTAGTATATTGTTATTATTCATATTGAGGAAAATATATGACGATTCTGTGGTAATATAAAATTTATAAATCTTTTCATTGTACTCAGTTGGTACAAGCATTAGTAATATAAGCGAGTTCCGTATAAATATATACTATGGTATTCAACGGCCAAGCCAGAAGCAAACAGACAGAGTATCTATTAATAGGAGTATTTCTATTGCTAGTAGGTTACGCAGTATTCCATTATACATCAGCACCACCAGCAGCAGTAGCACAAGTACAATGTGCACCAGTATTAGCACAAGTATATGGATTAGCTGGTCAGCAAGTAAGTGTACCAGTAAAAGTAGTTGATTCAGTAACAAAGAAACCAGCTGCAGGAGCTTCTATATACGTATTTGATACACAGCCATACGGATGGGACTTGCAACAAAGATGGACCTTAATAAGATCTATGGTAGCAGGACAAGTACCTAGTGCAATAGTTAGTGATCTAGGTAATGCTTCAATTTCAGTATCATTACCACAACCAAACCAAACAGAAACATTATATATGGTAATACAACATCCAGGATATTGGTCTGAATTGTATACATTATCTGTAGGATACAATCCAACAGTATCTGCATCTTCAGCACAACAATGTATACAACTATTTCCATATTCAACAGTACAAAATATTTTAGGAACACTAGTACAAGTACAAGCACAAAAAGTAATTGATGGTCAAACATATCAATTAACAAACTTACAATTATCACCAGTAGGATCATTAGTACCATCAATAGGCAACATATCTTTAGGAGTATATAGTTTAGGTACAGCATACTATGCTAAATTACAAACATACTATACTGGAGTCGTAAATGGAGGATCAATAAGAATAACTGGAATTAAATTTACAACATTAGATAATTTGCAAGATCAAGGAGTAAAACAAATATCAGTACAAATAACATCATCCGGACAAACATTATACCAAGGAGTTATATATGATTCTAATAATATAAACTTGCCACTAGGAGATGGACAACAAAATAAAACATATACAGTAAATGTTGGTGGAAACTTAGGAGTTGTAGAATTACAACAAGGATCCACACTACAGATTCAAGTATCTGTTATAGCAGATGCTAGTTCTGATCCAAATAATTATAATGCAGGATATTTGAATCAAGGAGAAGCAATATTACAGATACAATTATTGTTGGCGGATCCACAACAAAATAATCCAATATCGCTAGTAGTAACCGGTTAGACAAGGCAACACATATTTTTAAATGTTTTTTTTAATTATGTTTTATGAAAATAGATAGCATAAAGAAAAAACTAAAGATATCTAAAAATAATAGGAGATATGAAAAATTGAATATATTTTTATTTGGAGTATTGGTTGGGCTACTTTTATTTGCGTTTATATTCATATTATCTGGATATCCACGTACAGTACCTTTTATTAAGCCACTTATCAATGTAAAACAACTACCTCCAGGATCTCTGGATATGGTAAATATTAATCATATTTATTATTATTCTGGTGTATTGGATACGTTGTATTTTTACTTTACTAATACAAGGATTTGCAGATATGATAACCTTTTTACAGCAATGTTCTATATATCAAATAATGGAATATATAATGATTCGACTATATATTTAATATTTGATAAAAACCATATAAGAACAGCTGTATACTATAATGGTACATTAGAGTTTTTTGATGTTTCAGCCCCAACCTATATATTTTATCCAAATCAAACAAAAATAATGGCATGTACTCTACCTAGAGAATTTGGTTATGTAACAAAATGTACGGTTATATATGATAGCGGAACAGAAGCATATACAGATCCTCAAGTTGATGATCTTGTTGTTAAAAAAGTATTTGCCAATCATAATAATTCATGAAAAATAAACTATAAGTTTTTAATATATACATAGTAATAATATCTTATGAGGTACTTAGTGTACTCAATAATCGTTATAATTGGTATTATATTTTTATCAACAATTTTACCTAGTATGACTATTCATAATACTAGAATAACTGAAAAACAGAGTGAACAGAATTTAGTTGTCGTACAGCAGACATCTCCAGCAATATCTTATATGTCTCAACCATTTATATCTGGCATATTAACAATTAACAATGAATCCATACCATTTTATTCACCAGTAGTTACATTTCCGGGATTGACTTTTATATCAACAGGATCTCCATTATACCCAACAACTTTAACAATTTTTGATAAACCAGTTCCATCGTTATATATTACTGATGACCAAATTGGTACAAATGTATTTGGAACTGTATCTTACTATTTTATGACACATACTAGTACAGACTTATATGAGAATCCTTATTCGTCAATAATTGCATATGCTCCAGATTCTGGTTATGTCATGGTAACCTCTTATACAATAGATATATATGATAGTAATAATGTACGTATATCACCTACTGGTATTGGTATGTCTCTATCTGCTGATGGATTAGGAAACATTTATATGTATGATTCTCAAAAAGCTATTGTTAGACCTTTAGTACCACCAAATTATCTAACCGTATCCAGTTATTATAAATTTGTTGTAACTAATCTATATGTAGCTGGTATATCTAGTTCTTCACAACTGTCTCAATTATTATCTGCAAACAGCAAATCTACAGAATATTTCAATAGTTTATTTGGTATAAATACAGGATATAATCCAACTGTATCTTTTAATATACCATTTGTAGTATATCCATATTCAGCATCTCAAAAAATAACTGAAAGAAATCCAATAACAAATTCTAATTTGAGTGCAACATTCTCCCCATTATTTTTCATACCTCCTGGAAGTACAACATGGACTGACAAGATGGTGTATATACCATATGTGATACCATTGTTTGAATCTCTATCTGCACTACCTCCAAGTACAGTTTATGTTTATCCAAATGGTACATATAAGGCATTATACAATGGTATAAAGCCATATAAGATAGATATGCCTGTTATGATTGTTGCTGACGGTAAAATAATAATACTGTCTACTGCAATAACTGGAGTAGATCCATTAACTGGCTACTTTATTAGACAACAATATCCAGGACAACAAATAGGGTGGTTTGCTGGTCCAGGAGTACAATGTAGCTATGTGTCTATATCAAATCCGGATGTAAAGCAATTATCACCATATTCAGAAGTATTTTATATATCTGATACAGGATATGTATCAGCAACAGGTATAGAAGACTCTATTGTAGTTAATGAGAAGATATTTGTTGTTGATCCATATAATCAAGTTGCATATTTATTTAATATAACGTTGAATATGACACCACAACAGCAAACAAATAATCCGGCAGCATGTTCATTAAATGTGCAACAATCTGGTACTATAGTATCGGTTACAAAATATAACCTGCAAGGAATAATATCATTGCAAAATATGAATAAAATATATATAGACAATGAGTATGCAACCAAAGGAAAGATATTATTCTATAGCATGGATACATTGGGTAATGTTACTGTATATGAATTGGATCTAAATACAGGATCGATAAAAACATATACTATACAAGTACCATCTATATATGGAGCAATAGTAAGGTATTCTAATCCAATAGTGCATGGAACAGCTGGTCAGTTATTAACTTATGTATCACAAATTAATGATACATACTATATGAATACAGTAATTCCCGCATACATACAAGGAAACATACCATTGCTAAATTCCACACAAATGCCAACAAATTATACATTTGCATATTCATATGCAGAATTTCCTATAACAATATATTACAATGGTTCTAAATCAGCATCGAATGTTGTTGTAATACTAAATATAACAGATCCACAGATCTTATCTGCTATTGGTACACCTACAGCACAAGATATACGTGTGTTTATCAATAATACATATGGAACTGACTACTATGCATACCAAGGATTAACATATTCAATATTACAATACAAACCAGGCAAATTATTATCAATAGCAATATTGTTGCCATATATAAATCCAGGAAACAATACTATATATATGTATATGGGATATCCATATGCGCAATCTGTAATGGTACCGGCAAATACGTTATTAAATCAATATCCTGTATTAAACTATGGCTAAAAGAGTATTAGCTTTAATAGGTATTATTTTATTATTTTCTTATAGCATATACCCAGATCAATATATAACTGTAATTAGTGGTCAGCTAGGATCAGGATCTCAAGTTAATATATGTTATAATACAACTTCAACAAAACACTATTATATTATTCAAAATAATCCATATTTACAGTATTATCCATTATTTGGTGGTATTAATACATACACAGGTAATATATACTTTACGGGATTATTAAATTCAAGGTATTCACAATATTCAAATAATACATTAACTTTTATTCATGATATATCAAGTGGTAATACGTTTTTACAATTTGTGTCTCCTGATGGTGCTATATCTGCAAATATATTGAATAATCCATACAACATGCTTTCTCCAATAACATTTGTATCAATGCCATCTATACAGTTTACAGGAAATAATGTTACTATATCATATATTGCTATCGGTAATTCTCCAGGAATATACTCTTATCAATTGGGACAACCTGTAGGTGTATCAAAACAGGTTTATGAATGTCCTGCTCCAATAGTCAATATAATATCACCAGTTAATGAATCATCATTCAGTTCAGGACAAGTATTTAATCTGACAGTGCAAGATGCACCAGTATATAATAACTTATCTATATCTGCAATACAATATATAATACTTGTTAATGACCAAGTCTATACACAAAATATAACTATACCACCCCAACCTTATACTGGGTCTATAAGAAATTTCCCAATAACAATTAATGCTGGAGGTAATACCACTATAAAAGCCATTGTAGCATATCAATATTCTTCTGGATGTATTGGAATAAATGCTACATCAATAAGTGTATACATTACAGCTCCATTTCAATTGGTAATAAATAATATTGAGCCAATAAGAGCTGTACCAAATACTTCAATAGGATACAATGTAATAAGTTCTACAAATTTATCAGTTAAGTTTACATTTTCTGGTAATGTATTATATCCAACACAGTTGGTCTGTTCAATATCGGCAAATCTATTATCACCTTGTTCAAATGAAACAGGATTATCTTCAATAATTACATTATATGGACCAGTAACATATACAGGACCAGAAGTTTCGCCTACAGTGTATTTAAATATGACAAATGCAATACAAGGTATATACAGAGTATCAGTAATATGTAATATAAGTTCAACAACTCTATCAAAATTTGTAGATATATTATATGCATATAACCCAAATACTTGTAAATTGTTCTGTTCAGCATTAAATGGATACTATAATGGAACATATTGTTGTGGCTATGGTGGAGAACAACTACCATCTCAAGTAACTGGATATCCAGACCCAACATATTATAATTCATCAACATGTTCCTTGGTAAAGTTACAGCCAGGACAATGTGTAAATAATAAAGATGTTCCTCCAGACGGATGGATATGTATAAACTCTACAACTGCAGCATATGTTAATTATTCATGTAGTGTTAATTATCCAAAGATAGATCCTCTTGCTATAGGACAAATAATACAAAATATAACTACATTAAAAGATTGTGGACCAGATGCAGTATGTTCATATGGACAATGTGTACCAATAGGTCAAAATATAACACCATCACTATCAATAGAAGTAATTTATCCACAACAAGAACAAAATATATATGCACCAGATGGAACTATATTTGTAGAGTTTATACCAAGGGACAATATACAACCGGAGGTATTATGTAGATTATATAATAATAACGTTATGGTATCTGAGGGAAGGTATGCTAGTGGAAATATAACAATAGTACAGATACCAGTAAAGTCAGGATTAAATATACTCAATATAACATGTACTGATATATATAATATTACAAATTCTACGATGGTAAGATTTATGGTAACAACAGGTTATATAGTTACCTCTCCTAAAGGATGTGGTTTACCTTATGTATGTTTATCACCTACCCAAGCAGCACTTGTAAAATATGATATTGTTGGAGGCATGTGTAATTATACCGTAATACAGACTTATAATGCTTCACCAGGGCAATACTGTTTTGGAGGTTATCTAATAAATGCAAGTCAAGTATCAGTTTCAGAACAATTATTCGGAAAGTCTTGTTCACCAGATTTAATGACAATATTAATACAACAGTTAACACCAACTCAACAAGGAGTAGCAGTAAATCTGTATCCTATACAAACAGCTAAATATAGATGTATGTTTGGATTATCTATAGAACCAGATCAACTACAATCATTTGATAAAATGATAATACCAGTATGTACTCCAAATAATACAATAGAAGAATATCAAATATTTGCGCAAAATGGAACAATATTGTTTGAAAAGATTGGTGAGAAACAGTGTAATAATCTATGTGTTGCAGGACTTTGTGTACAACCAGGATATATAATACAGCCACCAACTGTACAATTGATTAGTGTACCTAAAAAAGTTGCGGTTGGAGATAATGTAACAGTTTCATTTATGGTATCAAGTGCATATCCAACAGCCTATGTACAGATATATGTAGTATCACCAAAGAATTCAACCTTAGTATATAGTGGTGTATTTGAAACTAACAAATTGGTAGATGCTACATTTATAATGCCGGATCCAGATCAAGCAGAGATATATGTGTTTGCTCTTGACCCAGCTGGTTTTACAGGTTCATCTTCAGAAGTGGTAGAATTAACATCTGCTGTTACAACACCAGAAACAGGTCCAACACCTACACCAACTCCTCCAACAGGAGTTGGAGGAGGATTACCTTCTGTAGGAGCAGCAATTGCTTCTGCTTTAACCTCACAAGGAGGTCCTAATATCATATTAATACTAATTGCTATAGCTATTGGTTCTGCTGTAGCATACTACTACTTTAGAAAGAGAAGATAGTAGCATGGTTCATTTTTTTAGAAATTAACATTTTTATTGATGAAATATTAAATAATTATTATGGTATCTATACTGGATAGAATAAGCGCAAAAGAAACACTAGTGTTATTTGTAGCATCAGCATTTACAGTATTTCTAGTAGCAGCAATAATCTCAATGTTCGGAGTTAGCAGCACTCTAGGATTTATATTATTGGCATTATCAGGAGTAGCATTAGGATTTGTCTTGAGCAGATATGCACCACAAATAGCAGCATATCTAAAGTCACAACCATTAACGGCTATTTTAGCTGTTTCAGCTTTGTTAGGAGTATCAGGATTTGTAGCTGTATTTCTAGCATTTATACCAACACCATACGCTGCAACAGGTACAATTACATTATCTGCTGCAGCAATACAATCAGCATTAGGAACAGGAATTAACAATTTTATAACAATGTCACTATCAGGATTTATAATGGGCGTAGGTAGCTATTTCGGAGTGTCAGTATTTGGTAAATAACACGTGAGGCTAGATGAATTTAAAATATTTTTTAATAATCCTATCTTTTATATTTATACTAATTAATATATTTTTAGCTGTACTAATATATAATTTTATAATTGTATCACCTTCATTTAGTATCTCTTTATCATCTAACTATACATTTCCATATGTAGATACAAAAAATTCATTAATACTACCAGGATCGATGGTTGTTTTAGCTACTTCTAATACTCCTGGATTTTCAATTAATTTAGATAGACCTACATTTTTATGGTCTGCTGGAATAGGATACCTGTTATTGTCTTTATCAATATTTTTTATAATATTGGGAATAGCATTAATCATAACATATGAAGAAAATAATATTGTTTATGGACTACTATTGATTTTGCTATCACCAATTATTTTTGCATTATCCATTGTATTTAACTCACTGTCATACCCTGGTGATATCTTATGTTATAAAAAGCAAATACATAATCATTACTCATATATATGCCATAAATATATCTATGGTAATAGTACAAATGTAGTTCTATTGAGAGTATACGATAATTCAACGGAAGTTATACCAATACAAGAGGTAACAGGAAAGATTGTTTATAATATTCCACCACCAGTCGGTACATTATTGTTTATATATAAGTCCAGTTTAGATTTTATATCAACTTTATATGATATTATAACAAAAGGTAATATACCTCTAGGGTATAAGGTAGAATATATTAAAGTAGAATAGAAAAAACTTTATATTTGTTGAATACATATTTATAGTATGGCGTTATACCATGACAAAATCGTAATGGGGTGTACAAAAAAAGAGGGAAAACTAGTTTGCTATGCATACGATCTAAGTACGTTACCGTTAGGCGCTGAAGATCCTTCAATGGCTAGAAGAAAATGTGAAATAACATTTGAGGGTGTTGAACCACAATTTACTTTCAGTGGAGATGGAGGAATGAAATTATGTAATGATTTGCTAGAAAACTTAGGAGAAATAATAAAGAAATCATCCAATCTCGGTATACCTACGGCACAACTATATAAAATAGCATCTAAGTTAAGTCAATCACAGAATATTAGTGAACAAGGCCAGTCTTAATAATGTTAGCTAATATTTTTATTTTTCAATTATCAGTTATTGCAGATATCATATTATTCGGATTTGGCATATATATGTCATATAGGAATAGAATAACAGAGATACCAGATGTTTTACATGCTGTAATGATTGGAATATACTCTTCAGCATTTTTATCATTTATGTTATTTCAAGTTAATCCATTATTTATTATAGGTACTGGTTTTGATTGGTTTATTTCGTATGTAAGTGGATGGTTAATTGGATTATCAATTA
The DNA here is from genome assembly GCA_049974095.1 of Nanopusillaceae archaeon. Lineage (GTDB taxonomy): Archaea > Nanobdellota > Nanobdellia > Nanobdellales > Nanobdellaceae > Nanobdella. The sequence continues at coordinate 47,346 of JBMFJD010000006.1, forward strand.
ACAAACTTATCTCATCTTAGTTATATCTGCTATTTTATCATATACTTCGTAGACTATTTTATCTGTGATATGTGTCTTATTTATTTTTGCATATGCGTATGCAAATCTTAACCATTTTATAGAGCCTCTAACACTGTTTTCCTTTGATTCTTCTATGATATCACCAATGGCATTTTTTACACCATTAATATCTTTGATTCTCGGTATAAATCCTTCTGTAAATTTTATATATGATCTTATTATATCATCTCCTCTATTATACAATTCATAGTTACTTGAATGTTCTATAACATGACCTACAATATCTTTAATCTCTTTTTTTGTTGGTGTTTTAAACGATGCTACCAAATCAAATCTATCTAATAATTCTGGCCTAAATTTAGTCCTGTTAGAGGATATCATAATTCTAACTTTAGCATCATATCCTATATGCATTCTAGCACCTGTAAGTATTACTCTACCTTCTTCCATAGCAGATAATAAAGGATCAAGATCTCTATTATTTATTTTATCTGCTTCATCTATACATAATATTTTACCATTAGCAGCCATTAGTGGTGGAGGTGAAGCTTCAAAAGCCTCTGGGTTTAATGATCCAGATAAGCCAGCAGATGTAGTTCTTAAAGATAAATATATGCCCTCTGATACATTAGCTTGCCATTGTAATAATAATGTTTTACCAGTACCAGGATCACCTAACAGAGCAATGTGTATTCTTGATCTAAATCCAGGATCTCCATCAGAAAATAACTGCAATAGCATTATTTTTTTTACTAATGGTATGATACCAGAATCTTTAACATATGGTGCTACATATTGTAATAAATCATCAAAAGGATTTTTTAATGTTATTTTACTATTATTGATTTCAAGATCTTTGTATCTTTTGTATTCGTTAATCATATCTAATAATTTATTTATTGATACTATCTCTATAATTCTTGGATAATATGGATTTCTTCTAGCAATTTGGTTATCAAATAAAAATCTTATAGTATTCTGACTTACTAATCCCATTAGATCATCTTCAAATACTATAATATCAGAATATATAGGTATACCTATTAATTTTGCTTTGTCATGGTAGTACGGTAAGGCATACTCTAAAAATTCGAACAAATTTTTAAGATCTTTGATAATGTCCTTAGCAATATTGTGACCCATAAATAAATATTAAAAATGTTTATAATAAAAATAGTTTATGGGTAAACACATGTCAATACGTGCATATGTACTACTGGCATTAGTATTGTTACTAACGATATCAGTGATTATGGTACTGGTCTTTTCATTATATAATAAACCTAATAGCACAAAGAATGTATCAACGATACAATTCGGGCAAAATACACTGTACATATATAATATAAATGGAAATATATATGTATGTACACAAAATATATCGGGCGAGACATGTTTGGTGGCTCATAACTCATTAATATGTCCGGAAACTACATGCCTGCAAATATATAATATAGTAAATATATCATGAAGTCAACATTCAAATACGCTAAGATGGTAATAGACATATTACAAGTAATATACAATAACCCTGGCATATCTATCTCAGAGTTAAGAAAAATTTTTAATTTACCATCATCTACAATGTCTATAATTATAAAAGAATTGAAAGATTCTGGTATAGTATTTACCTTAGAAGATAAGAAGAAAATTATTGTAAATAGAAGAAATGGTGATAGTTATGAAAGAGTAGTAAAAATAAAGAAGGTATTTCCTTTAGGTGTATCATGTAACTCATTTGGTACTGTAATAATACCACATATAGTTAATTCAAATTCAAATTCTGGCTCGTATAATATTGGTTTAAAAGTTTTTAGTTGTCCGTTTGTTAAAGAATGTCCTTATGTAAATCAAAAAACATTAATACCAGGATATTGTAAATTATATGATCATCTATCCGATGAAGAGAAGAAAGCAATAATCAGTATAATGGATAAAATCAATAGTCTGATAGAACTGGCTAAATATAGTACATCTCAAAAAAATTGAAGCTAATGTATAAATATATTTAAAACTAATATATAATAATGGATAGAAGTACAGCACTGTTATTATTAGTACTAGGTATGGGATTTATGTTATTTCTATCCATAAAAGGAAGTACACTATTCTATATTAATACAGAACAGGATATTGTTATAAATAACGCGAATATGCAAAATATTAATACAGGATCAATTGTTACTACAGGTTCTAAAAATGTAGCTGCAGTTATTTTGTATTATGATTACCAAACCAATGAAGCTTTATACCTAAAAAATATATTACGTCAAATAGGTTATGTAACTAATACAATTAGCGCAAATACACAGTTAGGTCAATCATTACTAAGAGAGTATTCATCAGAAAATCATGGATATACGACACTACCATTAGTCAAAATAGGACATTATTATTTCTGCGTATCTATGACATATTTACCATATGATGAATGTCCTGGAACAATAGAAAACGTATCTGTAGGAGGTATATATGTACCACTCTGTGTATATAATGGAGTATACCTATTAACAATGTCTACAGCAAGAGAACTGTACAAGGCTTGCATAACAACATCAGATCCTTCATGCTATGGTTAGATTTATATTCAAAAAATTAGTACAATTGTTTTTACTGATATTCCTATCTATCTTAGTATCTCATAATGTATATTCTATACAAGTTACTACATCTTATAGCTTTGATATAACTGTATCAAACAATAAGCTAATTATTAATTATACTTATCAAGGATATAATTATCTATGTACACCAATTTCTATGTTTGGTTGTGGTCAGGGACTATTCTTTAGAGTATTTATATATGATCCACAAGGAACTCAAATACAAGCATTTAGAACAGGAAAGGATGCATGTATAACAGACCTTTCATCAACACAATGTGATATACCATACAACTTTGACAATAAACCGATATCAGGATCAACATCTGTATCATTAAATTTACAGCCAGGTACATACAATATTAAAGTAGAATATGTAGTAGATTTGGCTTGGGCTCCAGATCAAACATTAGCGTCAAAGTCTATAACATATATATTACAACCACAACAAATATCACAACCTCAACAGAATCAAACATTATATTCATCACCCTCTTTATCGATAACATCATTAGGACCTCTTATATTACCACAAAGTATTGTTGCAGGTCAAACTACAAATATAACAATACCATTACAAATGAAATCAAATTATAATACCGGTATAGTGTTATGGGTATATATTAAAGATAGCAATGGCCAGCAAGTATTATCAACGATAGTAACTCCAAATGGTTATATTGGAGGACCTACTACGGTATTTGGAAGTTATTACGTATCTGGAATACCAGGATATTATACTTTAGCAGCAAATGTGCCAGTATCGCTTAATGTTACTGTATCATTTACACCACCTTCGGAAGGATCATATTATGTATATGTATGGCCTATGGTACCTACAACGAATGCTGGTATAGTAGGAGTAATATTAGTTCCAGCTACTACAATACCAGTGATGGTTGGATCATTTAATGTAACCTCTAAAATCCAACCACAACAGTATGCTATTACAGTATCATCAGGAGATGTGATAATTAGTTTAGGAAATATTACAATATCACCAAATCCTGGATCGGTAGGTCAGGAGATGCAAATAACATTCCCTGTTTATGTTAAGGTATTATCTGGTGGAGCATATGGACCTACATTATATGTATATATTGAAGATGTTAAAGGACAAGTTGTTGCATTTTATAGACTAGGATCTCAAGGTTATACAACAGATTCTAATGTAAATTATTATTTCCCAAATACACCACAAGGTGTTTATCAATTCTACAATATAACAGTGTCATTCGTTCCAAAACAGCCAGGAACATTCTTTATATATGTACTTCCGAGATATAATGTACAATACTGGACAGATTATGATTTAGGCCCAAAGACATTAGTAGCAACATTTACAGTCAATCAAAGTCAGACATCATCTGGAATATGTACTACAGGTCAACCAGTACTAGTAAAAACAGCATGGCTACAGAATGGTGTAGTAGTAACTTCTGCAGCTGTTGGTCAAGGCGTAGTAGCATATGCAGAATTTACTAATCCTTCAACATGTACCTATGTGGGTTCTATAGTAATAACAGTATATACAACAGGATTATTCGGATCACAACAACAATATGCTACGTATACGACATCTATTAATCTACCACCAGGACAATCTGTAAACGTTACATATCAAATAACATTCCCAACCGCAGGAACATATTACTTTGGAGTAACATATCAAATACCAACATATTCATATAAATATAAACCACAGGATGTACAGACTATTGCTGGATATCCAGCACAGAATGAAGCAGGTCCAACGATACAAATAAAAGCACAACCATCGATTACATATAGTGTATCAACATTCTATTTCGTACAGAACGGAAGGCAAACAACTCAATTAGTGGAAGGATCTCCAGTACAGGCATGTGTTGTATTAACCGCTAATGAGCCATCGCAAGCACAAGTAACATTGAATGTATTTTCTCATAATACTTTAGGATTAGAAATTGGTGGTGGATTATGGAATAATCTATGGGCAGTCCAACAAGGAACCTATACAATAACGCCAAATGGTACTACAGTATGTGCTACATTTACACCAAGACAATCATCTTGGCTACATCAAGATTGTTGGTACTTAGTGGTATATGTAAATGGACAAAGGTTAGGAAAATTCCCAGAATCTGAGAGTGGAGCATGTGTTATAACTAAGAAGCAATATGTGGAACAAAATGTACAAATATTAAGTTCAGGATGGTATACTCAAGGAGGAGTTCAAGTGACAAAAGGATCATGGATAACTGGTATCTATTATGTAAATGTCACATTTGCAAATGCTGGAGAAGTTGATGTATCAGTACCAGTTGAAATAACTATAAATACACCAGGAGGATTCTTCGGATTAATACCACCATCAACAGTAAGGAAATGTTCAGAGGTACTAAGTTTAAAACCAAACTCAACAGCTACAATGTCTTGTAGTGCTAATTTACCAGATGGAAAATATTATTATGAAATAATAGTAAATGGAAAAACTGCACAAACAGGACCAACAATAACAATAGGATTCATAGAACATGTTAAAGAATTCTTTACAAATCTATTAACAATAATAGGAATAACAGGAGTAGTTTTGATAATACTGTTTATATTCTTTGGACCATATATAATAAAAGGACTTACATTTATGTTCATTGCTCTGAAAGATTCGGTAGAGCAATTAATTGAAATAATAAAAAGGATAAGAAGAAGATAAATTAGTATTCTTCAGATAAATCTATATTTTTTGTGGATACTTCTTTAGATTTGTAAGTTATTATGGGTATATCAAGATCTTCAAATTTTTTTACTAAGTTATCTCTAGATACCTTATAGAATATTATTCTATCATCATAGTATGGGTCTCTTAGCAATTTGTATCTCCTAAAATTTTCTTTTATTTTTTTAATATATTCTTCTTTTAATGGAATCACTATCGTCCAGAGCATAATCTTATCAACATATGTAAATATTCTATCCATTACTAACTTTACATGATCTGGTGTTATATCATTATTTTTAATATATTCATAGAGTATGTCGTCTATAATATCATTAATATTTATCTCTAAGACTCTACCGTGATAGCCTCCTATCTGTTCTTTTTCAAAAAATGATATATCTAACAATTCTGGATTGCCAGTAGATAGATATCTATATAGAGCATATCTAAGTCTATATGGATCATCGTTAAGTATTACTCTATAGTAAATGTTTTGTAATGGTGTAAATTTCCCTTTAATCTCAAGTCTAAAACCAGTACCACTAGCACTCCTATATAGTTTTATGTTTTCTCTACCAAATTCCTTTACAGCATATAACAATGATGCTGATAGTTCTCTATAGTTATCAATGTCAATGGTAATCCTATTCATGCAGTATTCATCTATATTGTCAATTTCCATAATTATAAATAATAACAAATATTTATATGTGTTAATTCGATTTATTGGGCAATAATTAATATAAAATACGTATCTATTGAATAATTCAAAAAACATAAAGTATATGCTTTTATATAACCTCATATATCTATTATATATGGTAAAGACAACTGTACAAGAAGCCAAAGCAAAATACGCCCAAAATATAAAGACAGCAGGGGACAAATATGAATCAGGAATGAGAGCTTTCTTAGGCATGGACGTATCTGGATCCCTACCAGTAAGGAGATATAAAGAGGCAGTACAAGCACCTGACATTGCAGATAGATGGGAAAGAGGATTAAAAGCGGCTTTCTCAGTTAAATACTAGTTATTATTTTTTTAAGCTATATTTTATGGTCAAATCTATAAAGGATGCAATACTGAATTATTATAGATCAGTAACAGATCCCAAGACACCTAAAAGATATATTGAAGGGGTTGCTAAATTTTTAGGTACAACTCCAGATAAAGTAGCTAATTCTAGAGCTGTAAGGAATTATATACTATTTACCTATAAGGCTCGTGTAGATGGACAGAGATATATAGAAAAATTAAAAGAAGCTTTTAAGGAATAGTTCTGATTATTTGAACAAAACACTTTTAATATTGTATTATTAAATATTAAATATGGTAACAAAAGAAGTTGGTATAAGGAAGTATGAGGAAAAAATAAGATCACCTGAAGCATTAGAAAGCTACTGCAAGAGAATCGCAGAATTCTTAGAGTTAACTCCAGAGGTAGTTTGTCAATCATTACCTGCAAAACATTGGGAAGAAGCTGTAAAACAACCTGGTATTGGAGAAAGATGGTACGAAAGATATAAGGCATCTTTCCTATCCAGATCTTAAACATTTTTTATACTTTTTGATATTAAGACTTTTATATAAGAGATTCAATATATATCTTATGAGGAAGTATATAAGTTTAACGTTTGTGTTATTTATCCTACCAGCAATTTATTCAGAAGTGTACTATATTAATGCTACAGCTGGATACTATGTAACTAACTTAACATCATCCCCAACGTATGTACCAGTAGATTATCCTTATACAAGTTATGGGGTAATCTCATGGGAAAATAATAACTTGTGGGTATCTGGAAATAATGCTTTCTTTGTTCAGTTAAATCTGTCTATAGATCCAAATATATACGACGTTATTATTAAATATGGTGGAATAAATATTACGGCATCTTCTTCAGGTGGTGTAGAAGGATGGGTGAATAATTTCAATGACGTATACAATTATACATTTGCATGTGGCATTACGTCATCTGGAACTGTATATGGTCAGACAGATCCATGTAGTGTTAATAATTTCAACTTATCAAGCTATTTGAGACCAGGTGATAATATGATCATAATGTATTGTAATGCTGGGTCAACTTCTACACCATACTGCAACTTTTATTTAACATTACCAAAAGGAGTTAAAATAAATAATAACTCCAATATACCTGTATTATATGCTAATATTACTACTGTATCATACATATATAATTATACGAATAATGTGTCTACCATATATAATACATCATTTTATAATTTATACAATTATTCATCAAGCGTATATTCAATATATAATGCATCATATATCAAAACTATTCAAAGCGATTTAATAATAACACCAAAAGATTATAGTGTAACATCAACAAACAACTCTAAAACAACATCAATAACTGTTGATGTATCTGGATCACAACAGCTACCAATACTTTTAGTAGCATATTTAGTTACACAAGATAATAATCTAACAAATATAACAGATTATGCACCAACAATAACAGTAAATAATGTCAATTATGGAAATACACCAATAATAACATTTATGCATCAGCCACCACTACAAACATATTCAATACAGATAACGGATTATTATCCAAGTTACAAGACACTAGTATTTTTATTTGCATGGAATCCTAATCAAACAGTAATAGTAGGAATAGCGCCTCTATTAGGTACATATACATATCAAATAGGACAGCCAAAATTGTTGTCATATACAAAATCTGTATCTTTTATCTATGGAATACCACTATACATATTTCCAAAGAGAGATTCTAGTAATCCAGCAATACCAGTATTGATAAATATCAAACAGCTATCTGATCAATTAGGTATGAATTTGTCATCACAAAGCTTTATAGTAATGAGATATGATCCAATAACTGGAAGCTTTTCTATGGTACCATACTTTGTTGATCCAAATATAAGATATCCATATGCATTGATGTTTATAAAAGTACCAGAGTTCAGAGCAAACATACCAGTTATATTATACATATTTGTAACAGATGATAAATATTCTAATTTCGAACAACCAAATCTTGTATTCAAATTCTTCGTTAATTTCCAAATACCTTCATATTACTCATTAATAAATCTATATACGACATCGGGAGTAACTTATACACAAACACCATTAGGATTACTAGTTAACTTAAATGGTGGTACACTATCAATATATCCATAATAAAATTATATTGGATAAAATTTATCTTTCTCTTTTTCGTAGAAATATTTAGAGTGTTTAATAAAATCTTCTATAGTTAGATTCTTTTCCTTTAGTTTTTTAATCAAATAACTTTTATAAATAAATTGCCATCCCTTTTCTTTAATTTCATTTAGTAATTCTTCCTCTAATTTTTCTATTTCTTCTATAACTTTTCCTATATCACTTGGTTCTTTTTCATATACATCACTTGCAGGTTTAATAGATAAAGCATTCAATATTGCATCTAATTTTTTGTTAATTTCGTCAAGATACCTTTTAAGTTCCTCATCCATTATTACATATTATAACAAATATTTATATGTGTTCAGTTATCTATGCATTCTACTAGTTTTCATTTTCCTAATGAATAGATTTGCTTCTGAAGGGTTATCAAATTGGGCAATTATAATCTCCCAAGATGGAGTATCTTCTCTTATAATCTTGAAATGTTTACCACAATATGGGCATAGTTTTACCTTATTTTTGCCATTCCTAACAGAATCATATAATAGTAAATTACCACAATGTGGACATTCTAATATCCAATATCTCTTAGAATTTACCATAAAAATCTGTTATTAATTCTTTAATATCTTTTATAGTGCCTATGTTTCTAGCATTAAATGTTACCATACTTTTTGCAACATCAACAGCTATTTCACAGTAAGTATCTAAATATTCTTTACATTGAGTTGGTACTACCATCTCAAAATACCCGGTTGGTAAAATTCTATTAAATGATATTGATTTTACAAGTTTTGATACAGGATCATATTCTATATATGAAGTTACATATTCTGCTCCAGGTATTGAATTTTTAAGATATTCTGTTGTCGAATCTGTTAATTCTATTTGGCATATTGGTCTAGAAGAATATTCTGTTGCAGATACTTTTACATTTTTTATTATAATATCTCTATTTAGCAATTTAATATTCTCTATGCTCTTTACAACATCTTTACAAGCATCGGGTATGTCCATAATTATATAATTAATGTTATACTATATATAATTTACTGCTGATATCCTACTTTAACAATATATAGTTAATAAGTTTTACATTTAATCATCTTATATGTCTAATTATAGGATAGGTTATTACTATGAGAGAAAAGTAAAGAAATATCTTGAGGATAAGGGAAATTATATAGCATGGAGAACACCAGGATCTAAGTCACCAATCGATATAATAGCTATAAACAAGGATACGGGAGAAGTTATACTTATACAAGTTAAAAAAACTAAATACAAAACGCAAGATGATATATATCGTAGTGAGGTAAAAGAATTAGAAAAATTTGCATCAATGTTTAAATCTGATAATATTAGGGTAGAGTTATGGGTTTTCTCAAATGAGGGCTTATCTATATATCAAATAAATAAGAATAATAAACAATAAAAACATGGGTCAATATGAAGGTAGTATTCTCTATTGGTTAGCTTATACATTATTATTAATATTTATAGTATCAGTAATATTAATATCTGATATTGGACTAATCTACAAAGTAGTTATTGCTATATTAGGTTTTGTAATATGGATACTAATTACAAAATCATTAGGTATAAAATTAAAAATTTATATGATAAAAAAATAGCATGTCAAATATGATGCAAATTGAATTTAACGTTATGTTACAAATATTAATTATTTTATTTACAAGTATAATTGAGATATTGGTGATATTATACCCAAGTATATTATATTCCGAACCATATAAATACATAATTGGACTTTTAATAGCAATTGATATATTGGTATTGCTTGCTCTGTTAAAAGAAATATAGATAGATATATGAACGGCTATCTGATATATTCTTATAAACAATAAACATATATATAACTTATGGAAAAATATGTTTGTGATAAGATTATAGATAATATATCTAGAAGATATAATGTAGTAAGCAGAGATTGGTTTCCTGACGGTATGTGTTCGGTTAAAATTGAATTACCAGATTACACAAAAGTAAAATTAAATTTTAATGTTGTTGATAATTCTTTATATGTTGATATGTTTGTACAGAGACCATTCCAAGAAAAATTAAGAATGTCATACTTTTCAAAAGATTATAACATATATATTGCAGAAGTATATACTTCAAGAGAAGGATTTAATCTATTGTATAATTTTGTTGTTGGTGTAAAATTCGATCATGTAAAGGATAAAGATTTTATAATGCAAGGTAGATTTATAGATGAAATGTTGCGCAACTTGAACATAGAGTAATAATAGATCACAAAACAAAACCCACATACAAATAAATATTTTTAGCATTGTTATAATAATATAATATTATGGAAATGAGAACATTTAAGGAAAATATAGAATGTACAGAAAAACATCTAGAATTTATATACGAAAATCTACATGAGATATCAGAAAAGGTAAGTACTCTAGCACCAGATTTTCTAGACACAATAAATAAACTAAGAGGATATATACTATTATACTATAGAACAATACAGGAAATAAAGATAGGATTAAACCAATTAGAATCAAACTATAATGAAGAAATATTCAACTACATATATAATAAATTAGACAATATAAGGACAAACCTAAGAACAATAAGAAAAATATTACATAATATGAAAAATACTATTATCGATAGAGAATATGAAAAATTACTGAAAGATACAGAACCAGACAAACTAAAAGATGCAATAATAAATTATCATTACCCATTAGAAATAGCAAGCCTATTAGAAGAAATTGCAGATAATAGGGGAAATCTGTATGCGGCTGAAAGACATCTAACCGAATTCTTAACTGTATTACAAAATAAATTTAAAAAATGATTGATGAGTGTAGAAAATGTGAAGACGATACAAGAATAACAGAAAGAGAAATAAAAGGATTAGATATGACTAGAGATATAAGACAACAACAGGAAGTAAATCCATTACAGAAAGATAAAAAGAAAGAATTAGAAGAATTAATGAAAACATTAGGTTTATAAATCACCTAAAATATATTCTTCATCTGTGGATAAGCAGATTTCAAAAATTATAAACATTAACATTTTAAGTAGGGATGATAATATATGTTTATGGCTGATGAATATGTTTGTAAGAGATTAGCTGATGCAATAGAGGATCGTCTTATAGCTAAGAATGTTCAGGTAAAAGTATAAGTATTATCCAGAAACCGGAGATTGTATAGTATGGTTCTGGAGCAGAGATGAAGTTGAGCTAGCAAATAAAAGGCGCCTTGGTTTTGCAGATGCAGAATCATTTGTAAAATATAATGTAAAGGAGGATGCAGTTACACAATTTGGATTACATAGAGTATTACGTGATGATGTAGAAGTCTTTGACATAGCTCCTGATATACCAGTATCAATACATGTGAACTTTGATAAAAGATTGGTACAGATACATGAAGAACCTGTTGTACCTCCAAGGAAGGTATCACCAGCTACTATTATGAGATTAATATATGATGTTTATTATAATGAAGAAGAATATCAAGAATATTTAAGAGAATGGGAATTAACTGATGAAGAAGAGGAATGAAGATATATATAATATTTTTTAAACGTCAAATATAGATACATGTAATGGATTGTTCAAAAATCTGTAAAAGATTAATTAATGATATAAAAGATATATTATAACAGTATATTTACTACTAGTATAATAGCAATTATACATAATATTTCTATCATAACAATACCAATTTTTATTCAATAAGTTCACCATACTGAACGAATATTAATATTTTTGGTTCACTACATAGAACGAATTTTTTCCTCCCATAGGAAACAACTTTACTAAAATCTTTCCTCCTGAAAGAAAACATATAATATCATAATGTATAATATAAAATCGAGATTTGTAGTATAGTAGTCGATAATATTGCCAATATTCTAATCATTTTAATATACATATAATATTGGAAAAAACATATTATTAACAATATATATTATAGTAAGTTTATAAGGGTTGTGCCACCACCGGGGTTTAAGTTCATTTAGCGAAAAATTTATAAATTTTTCTGTTACTACCGGGTGGAAAAAAAAA
>JBMFJD010000007.1:0-57718 GCA_049974095.1 Nanopusillaceae archaeon
GTATTTTATCCTTAGTAATTATACAACTAATATTGAGAAAAAAAAAGAAAAAATAAAGGTAAATTATTTATAAAATTAAGTAAATTTCAAAATTTTTTGAAAATTATATTTCCTAATTTAGTTATCAAATGCTAAATATAATAGATATGCAATTAATTCTAATTCTATTTATTGTTGGAATATTTCTAAATCTTCTGAAACAATTATAAAAATAATTTAATCTTTTAAATAATCATTTTTAGTTATTTAGCTTTTTAGAGGATCTTAAATAATATATGAATATCTAAAGTTAAGAAGCAAAAACTTAGAACTCAAAAAGGAGCATATTTTTGTATAATATCTTATTTAAATAAAATTAGTTATAGCTATTATATAGCAACAATTATAGAAATTCTTTTTAAATGTTTCTACAAAATTAGTATTATGAGTGAAATCGCTGATATACAATATCCAGATATTACAATTATTAATTCAAATAAGAATTCGGGATTAGATTATATAATATCAAATGTGCTAGCAAGAAATGGAACAAATAATATTGATTTAAGACTTTATAGAGATATAATAGAAGAAATAAAAAGAAATGGATACTATATAACTAAAATAAGTGTTCCACAAATTGAAATGGAACAAGGTCCTTTAGAAATTAAAACAGATAAATATACTATTAATATATCAGAAATGCCTAGAAGAAAAAAGTGTATAGATTACATAGAATTATATTATAAAGATCCAGCAGGAAATAAGGGATCATACATAATTAAATTTAAGGAAAATAATCTTGTTAATCCATGTGGAGAACCTGTGTGTAGAATTTTAGTATCCATGTATGATATAGTATCATTATATAATTTCTTAAAAGAACAAAATTTAGGTGCTTTATATGGTATTGTATTAAAAACGGAAGAAAAGGATAAAAATACTATGATTCCAGTACCTGTAAAAATAATAGATTATGATAGGAAATCCGAAAATGTCCATATAATGGATATAAAAACAGCAAAGGAATATAATATAAATCTAAAAGTAATTTCAGAATATCCTTGGGTAAATTTGAAATATTATTTATCTAAAGATTATTAAAAATTTTTAGATAATTTATATTTTTATAAAAAATTATTTCTGCAACATAATATTTTCTTAATGTATCATATAAAAAGCCTAAAAATTATTAATGTCTTTCGAAATATTTTTGTGATAAATCATTTAATAATAAATTAAATACAGTTTTCAATTCTGAATCTTTACGTAAATTATTGTATAGATTTATTAATATATAATCTAAATTTTCATAATCTATAATCTTTTCTGTTTAATCTTCCATTATTAAATAATATAAATAATAGTCTATATTGTTTTCACAATGATTTATGTTATATATATTTTTACAGCCTTTTACAACTATTTCTCTATATATTTCATAAATAAAATATGACTATTTATCTTTTATTTTATCTATTACATCCTTAAATAATTTTATAAAATAGGAAAATGTTTTATCTACTGCTACCTGTTGTTTTTCATTTAATTTCTTACGGGTTACAGAAGTATTTTGTTTTATTTTTCTATAATGGATGGAACTTTACAATAATATTCTAAATACCTTTTAGCAATTAATGAATAGAAGTCGGAGCTTGTCATAAAAAAGAATAGTAGTAAGTATTTATAAAACTATATATAATTAAAACTGTTTTCTATAAATAATTTTACTATTATTTAATCTTTATCTAACAATTATTTTTCTTATAATAATAATTTTTTCAATAAATATATCTAATAAAAACTTAACTTACTTATTTTATATACAATATTAAGTCTTTAATTTTTTATTATTATTACACATTGTATGTCATGGACTGAAAAGAAAAAATCTATAAAAGAAATATTAAGATACTTAAAAGATTTAAAAGAAAATGAAATTTTGAGAATTAAGAATTATAAAGAAGATAGATCGATAGATATAAAAAAATTGAATGAATATATTTATGAAATAAATGAACATGGATTTTATTTAACAAATTTTAGATGTACAAATAATGAAATTGAAAAAATATTAAATAAATTAATAAAAAGAGAGTTTAATACTAGTTATTTATTGAAATTATCCAAAATAAAATATGAAAACAAATCCAATTAAAAAAATATTTTATATATTAATTTCTATAATTTTTTATATAATTTATGGTTCTATAAAATCTATAAAATTTATAATTAATAAAAATTTCTTGATTTTTTTATTTATTTTCTTATTTTTCTTCTCTATTTCATTATATAATAATTCTTTTCTTTTTCTTTTATCAAACTATTTTTCAATTCAATTTTTATTTTTTATTTCATTATTCATCACTCTAATATTTGTTAATATACTATGACTAATAGTTTATGAAAATTAATTTATTTTGCAAAGAATAATGTAAAATGCTATTAAAAGAACTAAGAAACAAACATAAAATGCAAATTAAAAGAACTAAAGAATATATTAGATATTTATGAAATAATAAATAATAGAATTATTTTAGAGTCAGATATATGAAGAATAATTTTTATATATCTATGAAGATGTATATATAATGGATAAAGAACCTTTCTATTTTAAATCATATGACAAAGTAATTGGAGTTGCACATAATGTAGAAGAATTAAAGGAAGAAATTGGAAGATTAATTCATATAGATAAAAAAGCATTAGAATATCATTTAAAGGAAGGGCATATTGCTCAATGGTTAGAATATATTGGTGAAACAAGATTAGCTAGAAAATTAAAGAAAATTACAGATCCTTTAAAAGCATATGAAGTAATAAGTAATTATTTATCTAAAAAAGAAGATTCTAAAAGTATTTTATGATTGAATATAAAGAATTAGAAGATTTAATAAAAGATGCAATAGAAATATTAAAGAATGAATATAAAGATATAATAGAAAAGGAAATTGAAAAGGCAATAATAATTGGAGATATACATGGAGATATTTTTTCTTTAAATAAATCATTAGAATATTATGAAAATGATGAATATATAATTTTTCTTGGAGATTATTTAGATAGAGGAAATTATCAAATTGAAGTATTATATAAAATATTAAAATTAAAAGTAGAAAATCCAGAAAAAGTAATATTATTAAGGGGAAATCATGAGTTTTTTGATATAGAATTTTATCCACATGATTTTCCTTTAATATTGTATAGAAATTATGGAGAAAATGGAATAAAATTGTATAAATTATATAGAGAATTTGCAAATTATTTACCCTTTATTTTATATATTCCAGATTTTGCAATAATATTACATGGAGGAATACCAAGGAATATTGACTTTCTAAATAATTTAAGTTATGAAGATAAAATAGAAATTGTTTGGAATGATCCATATGAAGGAAAAGGTTTTTCTCCAAATTATTGGAGAGATATTGGGTATTTATTTGGAGAAGATATTGTAAATAAAGTAATAGAAAAATATAAAGTAAAATATATTATAAGAGGGCATTTTCCTCCTTGTTTTCATTCAAATAATCTAATTACAATTTTTACTTCTAAGGAACCATATAATTTAGATAAAGTTTGTATTGGAAAAATAAATGATAATAAAATAGATTTAATTGAGATATAAATTTATTTAAATTATTTTTAATTATAGTTTATGATACTTGTAATATATTCTCCATGTATTTTAAGCCCATATTTAAGTTATAAAGGATATGAAGATGAAATAGATGAAAATAATATTAAATTATATAATAAATTTGTTGAAATTATGTATAAGTATAAAGATAAAGTTATATTTAGATCTTATTTATGTCCAGAAACATTATTAACTTTATCTATTCCAAGATTACCTGCTTCAAAAGAAATATATGAAAGAATAGGAATGAAGGAAATATCTAAGATAATATCTAGCTGGATAGATAATTTAATAAGAGAATTAAATCCAGAAAAAATAATATTTATTGGAAGAAAATATTCTCCTACCTGTGGAGTAAATGGTACATATAGAATAAAAGAAAATGAAAATATAGATAAAATATTTGAATATTGGATAGAAAGAAAAATAGATAAAAAAGAAATGAAAGAAAAAATGTATAAAAAAGATGGAGAACCTGGAATATTAATAGAAGAATTAATGAAAAAATTCAATAATATTATATTTATTGATATAGATAATAAAAATATTGAAGAAAGCCTAAATAAATTGGAAGAATTATTAAAATGAAAATATTTGTAGGTACATCTGGATGGTCTTATGATTGGAATCCTGATGGATTTGATTGGTATATAAAAAATTCTAGATTAAATTCTGTAGAATTGAATGCTTCTTTTTATAGATTTCCATTTAGAAATCAAATAAAATCCTGGAATAAAAAAGGAAATATTATATGGTCTATAAAAGTAAATAAGACAATTACTCATTTATATAAATTATCTGAGAAATCATATAATATTTGGGAAAAATTTTATAATTTATTTAATGAAATGGAAAATAAAATAAGATTCTATTTATTTCAAATGCCTCCAAATTTTAAAAAATTAGAAAATATAGAAAAGTTTTTAGATAAATATAGAATAAACAATAAATTTGCAATAGAATTTAGGAATAAAGATTTATTAAATAAAAATATTGAAAAATGGGCTAAAGAATTAGATATAACCTTAGTTTCCATAGATTCTCCTTTAGGAAAATATATATTCAATTCAAATGGAATTATATATATTAGATTTCATGGAAGAGAAGATTGGTATTTATATGAATATTCTAAAGAAGAATTGGAAGAAATTGCAAAAGAAATAATTGATTTAAATCCTGAAGAAATATATGTATATTTTAATAATGATCATGATATGCTAAATAATGCAAGAAAATTTTTAGAAATATTAAATAACTTATATTAAATTTAAAATTCTTTCAAATATTTCTTTAAAACATTTGGTATTTCTTCAATTAAATCTGTAGGTAATACACCTTCTAAATATTTTTTAGCAGCAAATTCTCCAGCTTTTCCATTTATATAAGCAGCAGAACAAGAAGCAATAAATGAATCTTTAGTTCTTATTAATGTAGAAACTAATATACCTGCTAATGTATTTCCAAATCCTTCTTTTGTCATATATCTTGAATAATATCCTTTCTTTACAATTCCTACTCTTTCTCCATCAGATATTACATCAACAGGTCCTTTTAATAATATTGTTGTATTATATTCTTTTGCATATTTCTTTACTTTTTCTATTCTTTCATTTATATCGTAAGAAATCTTTTCTCCAAATAAAATATAAAATTCATAAGAATTTGGAGTTAATATAATATTTTTATTCAACAAATCTTTTCTTTTTGCTATTGCATATAGCGCATCATCATCAATTATAACAAAATTTTTTATTTTTTCTAAATATTCATTTATTGTATTTAATACATCATCACTCCTAGTTAATCCTCCTCCTATTTCAATTGCATCTCTTTTTTCAGATAATTTTATTAAATCTTCTATGTTTTCTTTATTTAAATATTCTCCCTTTAATGGATATACCATTAAATTTGGATTATATGATGAAATTATTGTTGAAGAATATTCTGGAGAGACAATTGTAACCCAATCTGTTCCAGACCTATATGCAGATAATGCAACTAAAATTGGAGTAGTAGGATATAATTTACTTCCTCCAATAATCAATGAATTTCCAAAATTCTTTTTTCTAACATTTTTTTCTCTCTTTTTATATACTAATGAAATTATTTTTTCATCTATTTCAATTATATCCATAAATAAAAATATTTTTCTATTTATTTAATTTTTTTAAAAATATTCGAAATATTATTACTAATGAGTAATAATATAGATAAAATAATAGAAAACAGCATAAATCTCTTTAATTCAATTGTTCCTGATATAGATATAGATGTAAATAGCCTAAAGTTAGATAAAGAAAAAATTTCATCATATGTAGATAATTTAGATATAGAAAATCTAATTGATTATATTTATAATGCAGTTTATAATGAAATAAAGAAAAGTCCTCAATCTAATAAACCTGTAAAAGTAGATAATGATCTTGGATATAAAAATTTGGATAATATATTATTAACATATAAGATGGCATTAATAAATACATCAATTATTGCATCAATAATTATAGCTATATCTTTATTATATAATGATCAACATGAAAAAATAAATAAAGAAGTTTCATCATATTTAGAAAAATTAAAAGAAGAAAAGATTATGAATATTATAAAGAATATAAATAATATTGATCTTGATAATATTAATTATTTATCTGCATTTTCATTATTACTTTTATATAATATAAATTATTTATCTCTTTTAAATTTCTTAAAAAAAGGAATTAAGCCTTATGGTATATATATGGCAACAATATTAAGAGAAAAATATGAGATAATAAAAAGCGGTAATGCAAATCAGATTTCAACATTATTAAATGATATTTATAAGAAGATAGGGATGCTTTTTAGTGAAAATAATTCCCTAATATCTTTATTATATCCTATGATGAAAATAGCAAATATTGTCAATATACCTTTATTAAAAGATTTCATTTCTTACATAAATAATTCTATTTACTATTCAGATGAGAAAACACAAGAATTATTGTCTTTATTATATAATTCAAATATGGAAAAAGAAGATGATGATATATCACTATTTTTTTAAATCTTTTTAATTTTTACCCAACATATAAAATATCATACCGGGCGTAGCTCAGCCCTGGTAGAGCGGCCGGCTGTAGTGGTTAAAATGGCCGCAGAGACCGGCAGGTCGTGGGTTCAAATCCCACCGCCCGGACTTTTATTTTCTTTTTTTAATATTATTATATGAGAAAAACAATTTTGATACCTTCAACATTTACTGGAGAGAAAAAAGATAGAAAGATAAGAATATTTTTGATATCTCAATTAGCAAGAACAATTGCTAACTTTGGAATAAATGAAATAGGTATATATTATGATGATGATCCTAGATTTAATTCACATGGACTTGGAAGATTTTTATTAAAAGTATTAAAATATTTAAATACTCCTCCATATATTAGAAAAATTGCATTTCCAATTGAAAAAGAATTAGAAGAAATTGGTGCAGCATTACCATTAAATACATATTATCATAAAGAAAGAGATAGATATGAATATGTATATATATTAGAAAGAAAGAAAGATGATTTTCTTGTGACAAATGGGGAAAAGAAATTTTATGTAAATGTAAAAAGAAAATTTAGAAATACTAGGATATTAATATATGATAAATTAAAAAATGAATTATTATATCCTTATGAAACTGAATATTATTTTGGTTATGAAGTTTTTTATTTTAACAAACCATTAGAAGAATTATTAAAGAAATTAAAAAATGAAGGATTTTATTTAATTGGTACTTCAAGATATGGAGATGATATAAGGAAAATAAAAATTGAAAAAAAGGATAAAGTTGCAATTGTTTTTGGATCTTTTGCCAGAGGAATAGAAGATATAATAAATAATTGGAAAGAAAAATTTGATATAACAATAAATATATGCCCAGATCAAAAATTGGAAACAATTAGAACCGAAGAAGCTATAGATTATACATTATCAATATTACATTATTTAAATATTATATAAGATATTTTCTTTTTATCTTTCATTTATTCTTTTTTAATTCTTCAACCTCTTTACTACCTTTTTCAATTTCTTCTACTTGTTTTGGATCATATTTCTTCAATATTTCTAAAAATTCTCCTAAATGAGTTTTTTCTTCATTTGCAATATCTAAAAAAACTCTCTTTAATAACGGATCTTTTGCTAATGCTGCTAATTGTTCATACAAATTTATAGCATCTAATTCTGCAATCATTCCTATTCTAGCCAATTCGGAATCTGTAATCTTTCCTTCCTTTATTTTTTCGAATCCTTTTGGTATTTCTGATAACATATTTTCTTATAGATTTTTATTATTTATAAGCAAATATATAAGTTACTTATAATTTAGATTATTTTTTTATATTAAAAAACAAAATTAAATAAAATGGAATATTATGGATATACAGGAAAGATTTTAAGAGTAAATCTAACAACAAAAAGAATATCTGTTGAAGAAATTGATGAAAATATTTTAAAAAAATGGATTGGAGGAAGGGGTTTGGGGGTATACTATTTTATAAAAGAAGTTAATCCTAAAATAAATCCTTTATCTGATGAAAATAAAATAATTATTTCTTCTGGTCCATTAACAGGAATTGCTGGAGCTCCAACTCCTGGTAGAATAGTAGTTGTATCAAAATCTCCTTTAACAAACAGATTAGGATGGAGTGTTGGAGGAGGAAAATTTGGTCCTTATTTAAAATTTTCAGGATATGATGCAATAATAATTGAAGGGAAATCTGAAGAACCTGTTTATATTTCAATAATAGATGGAAATATAGAAATAAATAGCGCAAAAGATATATGGGGAAAAGATGTCGTAGAATCATATAACTATTTATTAAATAAATGTCCTGGATCTTCTATATTATTAATTGGACCTGCTGGAGAAAATTTAGTAAAATATGCATCAATAAATATAGAAAGATATCATGCAGCTGGAAGATTGGGATTTGGCGCAGTTTTTGGATCTAAAAAATTAAAGGGTATTGTTGTAAAAGGAAATAATAAATTAAAGATATATAATGAAGGGGAATTTAGAAAAATTATGGGAGAGAAATTAGTAAAATTAAGACAAAATGAATTAGTGCAAGATTTATCAAAATATGGTACATTAGGAATGCTAATAACAAGAATAGGAAAACATAATGCAATTCCTTCAAATAATTTTAACCAATATATGAAAATAGATGCTGAAAAAATAAAAAACGATTTTTTAGAAAGAATTGACATAAAAGAATCTCCAAAGGAAGCTTGTTGGGGATGCCAAATAGGATGTCACAAATATATTAGAACAAAAATAAAAGAATTATATGCAGAAGGAGGAGCCCCAGAATATTGGGGTGGTTTTGTTTCTTTAGGATCATCTTTAGGTATTGATGATACAGATTTTATAATATATGTAAAAAATTTAACGGATAAATTAGGATTAGATACGATTTCTACAGGTCATGTAATTTCATCTTTTATTGAATTAGTTCAAAATAAAAGAATAAATTATGATATAAAGTGGGGAGATAAAGAAAAGATAATTGAATTAATAAGAAAAATTGTATATAGAGAAGATATTGGAAATGAATTGGCAGAAGGATCCGTTTATTTAGCAAATAAATATGGGAATCCTAAAGTGTCTGTTAGTATAAAAGGATTAGAAATTGGATTATGTCATCCAGGTTCTGCAATAGGATATAGATTAGCATTGGCTACATCAAATAGAGGAGATCATAATCAAACAATGTTAAGAGATGAAATATTATTGAATAAATTAGATCCTGAGAAAAAAGAAGGAAAAGTAGATTATGTAATACATATGCAGAATTTATTTGCAATAATAGATTCATTGGGAATATGTATATTTTCATCTTACGCATTAGATTTTGAAGATTTATTAGAATACTATAATGCAATAACAGGATTTAACTTATCTTTAGAAGAATTTAAAAAAGCAGCTGAAAGAATTTATACTGCAGAAAGATATTTCAATGTATTATCTTTGGGATATGAAGAAGACAAATTACCATCGAAATTTAATTATGATATAAGTGATTTATTAAAAGAATATTATGAAAAAAGAGGATGGGAAAATGGAATACCAAAAAAAGAAAAATTAAAAGAGCTAAAAATAATATAGTTACAAATATCCAATATATCCTGGAATCCTTGGAAATGGTTGTACTTGTGCTATATGATCACTCTTTGTAATCCATCTTAATAATCTTTCTACTCCAATACCACCACCAGCTGAAGGAATTAGTTTTCCTTCTCTTGCCAATTCTAATAAATATTTATAATTTTCTATATTTACACCATCTCTCTTCATTTTATACAATATTTTATTATAATCATATTCTCTTTCTGCTCCAGATAATACTTCTCCATATCCATCTGGTAGTATAAGATCATAGTTCCTCCATTCTTTATTTTCAATATCTTCAAAATCATAGAATTCTCTTGGAAGATCAGTAACCCATACTGGATCTATAGATTCTCTAGATATCTTATCTTCCCAATCTTCTCCATATTTTTCCTCCAATTCTTTCCTTTTATATACTTTAAATGGTTTTTCTGGTATTCTCAATTTTATTCCCAATTTCTCAAATTCTTCTTTATATTCTCTTTTCAAATATTCTAGTGTAGAAACTAATATATCTTCTACCAATCCAAATATTTGTTCCCTTTTTCCATATGCTACTTCAAAATCTAACTGTGTAAATTCATATGCATGTTTTCCTGTATATGCTCTTTCTCTTTTCTCTATTCTTATATTTGGAGACAATATAAATATTTTTTCATATCCTGCTGCCATTAATACTTGTTTATGTACTATCATACTTTGCATTGTTCTTACTTTTTCTCCATATATTTCTATTTCTATTCTTTTTTCTATACTTGCTCCTGGATCTGGCCATAATGGATCTGTAGTTTTTCCTAGTACTACTGGCAGAAGCCAATAAAATCCTCTATTAGTAAATTCTTCCGTTAGTTTTTTCAAAAGCCCTGTTCCAATCTTTAGAACTGCTCTCTTTCTCCCACTACTTAATTCCTCAAAACTCAAAAGTTTATCTAAAGACATTCCGACGATCCATAAGAAAGAATAGTATAATTATACTTTTTTAAATATTTATATTGCTTAGAGATCTATAATAAAAAATGCTGGTAGAAGGTTTTGAGTTACTTCAAAAATATGGAATAAATATTTCAAAATATTGGGTTAATGAAATACCATTGCATGTGAATTTTCCATTAGTAGTAAAAGCAGATTTAAATCATAAAACAGATGTAGGAGCAGTAAGATTAAATATAAATGACTATTCAGAGTTAAAATACTATTTTGAAAAATTTAAAGAAAAATTTAATACGAATATAATTATCCAAGAACAGATAACTGGAGATTATACTGAAATGATAATTGGGATAAAATATGATATTACTTTTGGAGATATATGTTTAGTAGGAATTGGAGGAATATATACAGAATTAATTAAAGATTTTATTATTTTATCATTACCATTTGATATTGAAATACTAAAGAATAGATTAAAAGAATTAAAATTTTATAAAATATTGGAAGGATATAGAAATAAACCAAAAGTAAATATAGAAATTTTATATGATGATATTATGAAATTATATGGAATATATAAAAATGAAAATTTAAAAGAAATAGAAATAAATCCTTTACTAATAAATGATAAAAACTCTTTTGCAGTAGATATTAGATTTTTAAGATAAATTCATTTTATCTTTATTTTCTAATACCTGTAAGAAATTTTCCTCAAATTTTATTAATCCATCAACCATATTATATATTTTATTATATATTTTTACTATTCCTAGATCTTTATTATAATTACTTGGAGAAAAATCTAATTCATTATCATATTCTCTTGAAGATCTTTCATGCAACATTAATATACCAGATAAAATCAGAATATTTCCAAATATATTTAAATTATCTTTATTTTTTCCCAATTCTTTTTTAATTAAAGATTTAAATAATCCTGTATTTACCATACTTTTATATTGTCCTCCTAATTTACTAAATAAATTCATAGCCAAATTTACATAACTTTCTAAAACTTCTTCAGACATTTGATATTTATTTATATTTTCATTTAATTCAAATAATCTGTTTAGTTCTTCCTCACTATATCTTACAATATTTTTTCTTTCATTTTTGTCTTTTATCTTATCTAAAAATTCATCTATTTTTTTCTTATATTCATCAAAATCTTTCTTAAATTGTCTTTTATTTTCTTCATTTAATAATAATTCAAAGAATTTTGAATTTTGTTCTATTAATTTTTTCATTTTGCTAAACATTTTATTTTTATTTATAAATTCCTCAAAAGAATTATATTTCTTATCTTTTATATCTTTTAATTTTAATAATGAAAATAAAATAGATAATGATTTAACAGAAGAAAATAATGATTGATCTAGATAATATATTGCCATATTATAATTTCCTTTACTATATTCACTTTTTGAATTATCTAAATCTTTTTTTGAACTTTCAATTAATTCTTTTGAATAATCTATATTTTCTTTTGGTATTTCTTTAAACCAAGATGCTCCAGAGAATGCTTTTGCTAGATCAAATATTCCAACCATTATTTATAGGTAATATCAAGATTTAAGAATCTCTAATAATATTTTCATATCATTTAATAAATCATCTATTATTATATATTCATTTGGCATATGTGCACTTTCATTATATGTACTCCATACAATTGCGTTCAATCCTTTTTCTCTTAGATATTTAGCATAAGTACCACCTCCAATACCAACAATTTTTGCTTCTTTTCCCTTATATTTTTTTATTAATTCTTTTAATTTATTTAGAAATTCATTATTATCTATATTTTCTAAGATTGATGGATAATCTTTATTTACAACCTCTATTTGAACTTTACAATTATAATTCCTCTCAAATTCTTTACATATATATTTTACAGTGTCATATACTTCATTCAAATTATAATCTGGTAATATCCTACAATCATAGTAAAATACAAATTCTCCAGGTATTGTATTTACATTATCTATATTTTTCTCTACTTTTGTTGGCTCAAATGTAGATTTGGATGGATTAAATAAATTATTTTCCTTATTATATTTTGAGTGTAATGCATCATATAATTCTAATATTAACATAGAACCCAATTTTGTAGAATTTATTCCTAGATCTGGAGTACTAGCATGAACCTGCTTTCCGATTACTTTGAATTTTAACCACAATATTCCTTTTTCAGCAATTTCTATTTCTAATCCATCTTCACTTCCAGCATCAGGAACAAGAATCCAATCTTCTTTTCTAAATAAATTATCATATTTCTCTACTATATACCTTAAACCATATTTACTTCCAGTTTCTTCATCAGATGCTAATATTAGTCCATAATTAATTTCTGGAACAATATTGTTCTCTTTTAATATCTTAGCTAATATTATACCCAAAACAATTCCATTTCCATTATCCTGTACTCCTCTTCCATATATTTTATTTCCCTCTACTGTAACATTAAATGGATTATATTTCCACAATTCTCTACTTCCTTCTGGAACGGTATCTATATGAGCAATAATCCAAAATGTTCTATTTTTGTTTTTTCCATATTTTATTGCAATTATATTTGGTCTAGATTTCTCTTTTACCCTTTCATCTGAAACCTCTATTATTTTTATATCATCAAATAAATCTTTTATTATTTCCAATAAAACTTTAGCTCTTTCCCATTCACCTTCTCCATTGCTTTCCGGAGAAATTGCTTTTACAGGAATAAATTTTTTGTATAATTCTATAATATCTTCTCTATATTTTTCTAAATTCATAAATTCATAGATGTAAATAATGTTTATGAGTGTTTTATTAGGAGAAAATGCAAAAAATTTTGTAGAAGAATATGTAAAAATAAATCCTGCAGGAATAGATATAAAACCTAAAAAGATATATAAAATACCAGAAAAGGAGATAAAATATATATTAATTGATGGTGATAAAAGAGGATATTTTTTTAATTTAAATATAGAAGATTATGAAGAATTATTTGAAATAACAATAGATGAAAATAAAAGAAAGAAAATATTAGAAGAATCTTTTAGAAAGATCCCAGATTCTTTTATTGAAATAAAACCAAAAGGAGATTATTGGATATTAAATAAAGGACTGTATTATGTAATATTTCCAAAGGTAAAAATACCAAAAGATTTTATTGCAATAGCATTTCCAAGAAGTACTTTTAATAGATTAGGAATATTAAAATTTGAATCTGCTTTATTTGATCCTGGATATGAAGGGGAATTTACACAGACATATTATTTCCCAATTAAGGCAAAAATAAATATAAATGAGGCATGGATACAATTAGTATTTTTTAAATTAGAAGGAGAAGTAAAAGAAGGATATAAAGGATATTGGCATGGAGAAAAATATTGAAATAGCTGAAAATTTATTTTATTTTTTAATTTTTATTTTATATTATTTTATATTAAATCTTATATTTCTTCTTATACCTGCTTCATCATTTTATTTTATTTTTGGTCTATTATTAAATTTTCTCTTATTTATATCTTTTTATTTCTTATATAAAATAAATAATGATAAAAACTTTATTATTATACCAATTTCTCTTTTTTCTCTTTTAATTATCTCTTATATATCTTTATATTCTTCTTCTTATTATTTTTTGACTTTTATTAATTATTTATATGGTTTTTTATTTTTTCTTCTATTTTATTATTTCTATAAAAAATTCATTAAAATAATTGAATATACAAAAATTAAAAAACAATTTATTATCTTTCTTATCTTTTCAGCATTAACAATTTATCCACTTTTCCCTGATTATATTTACTTAATCTATTTTATTTATTCTTCAATAATTTTTCTTTTATTTTCAAAAAGGATATATAATATAATACAGAAAATTACTTATTCCCAAACTTTTTAAATAAATCAAATATTTCAGGAGGTACTACTACTATTTTTTCATTTTGGCTATTTCTCAATATTTCTAAAAATCTTAATGTAATACCATATTTTGCTTCTTCTAATATTTCTGCAGCTTTTTTATAATTTTCTGCTGCCTGTAATTCTCCCTGAGATTCTATTACTTTTGCTTGTGACAACCCCTGTGCTCTTAGTATTTCTGCATCTCTTTGTCTTTCAGCAATTGCTTTTTGTGTTAATGCGGCTAATATTTCATCAGGAACCACTATATCTTGTATTTTTATTGATTCAATTATTATCCCCCAATCTTTTGTTTCTTCTTGTATTATTCTCTTTAATTCTTCTCCAATTTCTTCTCTTTTTTGTAATATATCATTTAAATTATATTTTCCAAATACATCTCTCAAATTTGTTTGAGCATAATTTAATATTGCACTTGGTAAATCTCTTATATTCATTATTACTTTTCCCGGATCTATTACTCTATAAAATACAGTGCTTTTCACCTTTACATTTACATTATCTGCAGTTAATAGTGTTTGCTCAGGTAATTCAAAATTAATTAATCTCATATCTACTTTTATTATTTTTTGAAAACCTGGTAAAATATAAATTAATCCTCCAGATAAAACTCCAGAATAATATCCTAGTGTAAATACTACTGCTTTTTCATAATTATATATTACTCTAATTCCAATTAACGCATATATTAACAGTATAATCCCTAAAAAAATACCTACAATCTTTAAAAACAATATTAGTAGTATAGAAGATAATAATAAGATAAAAAATATAGACCATTGTCTAGCATTGCTATATTCACTCATAAATTTGGTTTATAAATAAATCTTTAAAAGATATCTTTTATGGAAGTTAAAAGAAAATTAGAAAATCAAATAGATCAAATATATGAAATTATAAAACCATATTTAACAAGAGAAGCATTAGATAGATTAACAAATATAAAACTTGTATACCCAGATAAATTTGCTCAAGCAGTTTTAATTATATATCAAAATATACAAACTGGAAAAATAAGAATTGTTGATGAAAGATTATTAAAAAATATATTAGAAAGATTAAGTGAAAATGAAAAAAGAGAAACAAAAATAAAATTTATACATAGATAGCTAATTTAACATCTTTTCCGAATGCTGTAGTTTTTCTGGTAAATATTTCTCTGCTACAAATTCTAATGAATGTCTAGCTAATGCATCTTGTTCTGCTTTTACTCCTAAATCTAGCATTTTCTTAAATTGTTTTTGCCATTCTCTAGATTTCTTAAACCATGGATAATTCGTTAATTCATTTAATCTTTTTATATCTTTTTGATTTAATTTAATTACAGCTTTTGTTTTTAATAGATCATATTCTTCTATATCGTCAACAGTTAATCCAATAAATTTTGCATCTGGAGTAGCCAATAGTGGAGAAAATTGAGATAATTTCATAGAACCTCTTTTAATTACAGAATAAATATAAAATCCCCATGGATCTGCATCTGTAAATATATATACAGGTAATTTCTTTTCATATCTTAATCTATGTATTAATCTTCTAACTCCTCTTGGTGGTTGTCCTTTTCCATGTACTAATATTGCTCTATATTTTTCTGGAAATCTTTCTTCAATTAATCTATCAAATAATGCCTCCTTTTCAACATGTAATACAAAATCTGCATTTACTTCAACAATTTCAATATCTTCAATTGTAGATGGAACACTCCATCCACCTCTTCCCAATCTTGAACAATTCCATTCATCTCCTCTTTTTTTATCTCTTAATACAATATCACCATATATTGCTCCTCTTCCTTCTGCTTTTATATGAAATTGTTCTCTTATTGCCCTTATTGTTCTTTCTAAATCTTCAATTACAGCATCAGATTCGCTTTGATCTTCAAATGTTTCAACATTTAGAATATTTATTGTATGCTTTAATTGATAAAATACTTCTCTTAAGCTTGCTGTTTTTCCAGTTTCTACTAATCTTTTTGCTAAATTTGCAACTAATATTGTTTGAGCAAATTTTCTTACATGGCCCAAATTTAAAAATTCTCTTTTACCTATTTTTTCTTTTAATAATATTAAATCCTTTTTTTCATCATATTGTATATTTTTAATATTACCTCTAACAGCAAACTCTATAGAAGGATTTTCATTTTCGAATTCATTATAAATTTTTTCTCCTAAATCTTTTATTCTTTTTACTATTTCTTCATCAGATATTTTCTCATAATATTCACCATATTCTACCATTATATTTATATCTTTCTTTATATTTATTAATCTTCTAACTTTATTTTCTTTTCTTTTACTTCTTTTATTACATTTTCAATTATATTTGTTAATTCTTTATCTGTTAATAGATTTATTTTTACTGTATCTTTCAACATATTCTTTATTAAATTTTTCGCTTGTTCATCTTTTCCCTCTTTTAATAAAGCTCTTACTTCTCTTACACTTCTCAATATTTCATAAACATCATTATTTAATTCCTTTTTTATTCTTTCCTTTATTTTTTCTTCAATATTTTTTTGATCAATATTCAATATTTCTGATAAATTTTCCGAAACTTCAATTCCATATCCATAAAGGTTCTTATATTTATCTCCAATAGTTTCTAATGCTTTCTTTTTCTTTATATATAATGATAATTCCCTTAATGCATTTTTTATTCCCAATTCTATTTCTTTTACAATTTCATCATATGGCGCAATTGCTTCTTTTGATTCTGAAGTAAAAGGTAACCATACAGATGCTACATGAACTAATATTGCCATTGGATCCTTTGGGAATTCTCCTTCTACATTAAACCCATAATGTTTCCAATTTATGTTCTTTAGAGCATGTGTAATTGCATCTTCTCCAGGTTTATATAATAAAGGAACTCTATTTGCGAATCTATAATATTGAAATTCATTAATATTTCCTCCATATGCAATTCCTACTTCTACAATAAATGGTATACCTCTGTATAATGCAGGTCTTCTAGTAATTGCAGACATATATTCAGGATCAAAAATATTTTCCATACTTTTTAATAATAAATCTCTTCCCAAAGTAACAATATATTTTGAAGGCATTGCTCTCAATCTTGTTTGTTGCAATATCTTATATAATTTTTCAACTTCTTCATTAGATAATTCCTTCGGGTCTTTATCAGAATCAATTTTTGCTTTTTTCAATACTTCCAATGCCTTTTCTCTACTAACAGAAGAGAATGTTTTAGTTAAAAATTCTAATATAGTCTTTTTATCAGTTTCTTTACATAATCTTTCAAAGTAACCAATTTCTATTCCATATGGGTGTGGTTTTGCCTCTTTCAATTGAGGTATTTCATTAACAATTCTTTTATATACAAATTTCTCTCCTTCAGGATTTTTATACGTTATATTAGCATGAGGATTAATTAGAGCAGTTAATTTTATATATTCATCAACAGATTGTTTTCCTTTTATATATTGTCCAGCTATTTTTGCCTTTATAATTGTTCCACTTTCTTTTTTGCTTTCTATTTTTTCCTTTTCTACTACTATTGGAGAATTATTTTTTATATCTATCTTTATTTTATATTTTATTGCATATTCTCTATTTTTTAATTTAGTAATAACCTCTATTGGATCTCTTGTAGTTAATTGAGCATATAATGTTACTGCAGAAGCTCCAATACCTTGCTTTCCTCTTGTAGATACAAATCTATGAAATTTTGAACCAAACAGAAAACTACCATATATATCTGGCACTTTATCATATGGAATACCTGGACCATTATCTTCAACGGTAATTTCATATATATCTTCTTCCAATTTTTCAATATTTACTTTAACATCTGGTAAAATTCTAAATTCCTCACATGCATCTAGAGAATTATCAACATACTCTTTTACAGATATAAGTAAAGCTTTCCTAGGACTATCAAATCCAAGTAAATGTCTGTTTCTTTCAAAGAATTCTGCAATAGAAACTCTTTTAAAATTTTTGTATAATTCCAATTCTTCCTCTATGTTTTCTTCAGCCTTCATTTATTTTTATACTTTTTTATATTTTAAAAATATTTATTTAATATATTTGTTTATTTCATTCTCTTTATTTTCTAAATTTTCTATATATTTATCTAAAAACTCATATACATGCTCATGTTTTTCTCCTCTTATCAATCTCTTTATCCCTTCATATGCAGCTTTTAATGATATATTATCACCTAAAATATATACATATCTATCTTTGACAATTATATAAGAATTTGTTCTCATAGATATTTCTTTTAATGCTTTTCCATTTTCTCCAATTAATCTTCCTTTAACTCTTATAATATGATTTATCTTTTTTTCAAAAATCTGTTTCAAATCAATTTCCATTAAATCCCAATCGTTATATAATATATTCCTCGAAATATTTATATCAAAACCTGCTTTTAAGCACTTTATAAATTTGTCAAATTTATATAAAAAATAAAAATCTTCTGAATATATAATCATTTTATCTTCTTTTCTATTATATTTTATTCCTTTTTCTTCTAAGAATTTCTTTAAATCATTATATTTTATTCCTTCAAGATCTATCTCATATGTATACATAAAAAATATAATTAAGAAAAATTTTTAATTATATGCTTATTTCTTTCAATACATCAAGATTTAGTTTTCTTTCAATTTTATGAAATACTTTTGTTTTCAATCCTTCTTCTAAGGTAATTCTACTTGTTTTATAAAATATTCCAACAGGTATTTTTGCATCATCTCTTAATGTATAATCATATTCTAATGCTCTCTTTAATGCTTCTTCAAAATTATTTGGATTATGTCCAATATCTTCTAATTTATACATATGGGATTCATAATAACTTCTTGTATCATGTTGAGCAATACATGGTTGAATAATATCTACAAAAGCAAATCCTTTATGTAATATTGCTTCTTTCATTATATATTTCAAATGATCCAACCATAATGCATATCCTCTTGCAACAAATGTTGCTCCAGATATCAATGCTAATGCAATTGGATTTAATGGTTTCTCAAATACTTTTAATCCCAATGATTTTGAGTAATAACCTGTTTCTGTTGTAAATGTATGTTGTGCAGTAGTTAATGCAAATACCTGATTATTATGAACAAATAATTTTATATCTGGATTTTCTTTGCATGCTGATATAAAATGCTCTATTCCTTCATTATATGTATCTCCATCTCCTTGGAATGTTATTACCGTTAATTCTGGATTTGCTAATTTTATTCCTACTGCTAATGTCAATGCTCTTCCATGTAATCCGCTATAAGAACTTAAATTTATATAGTTATGTATCTTTCCTGCACATCCGATACCAGAAGTATATACTATTTTTCTTCTATCAATCTTATTTTCACTTTCTAATTCTTTAATTACACTCATAAATGCAGTATATATTCCAAAATTTGTACAACCTGGGCACCAAGTAATAGGAGCTCCTGTTCTTAAATCTTCCATTTTTATCTATATAAATTTGAGAAAATAAAAAAATAAATATTAATTAAAAAGTAGTAAATTATTTAGTAACTCTAATAATTAATCCGTTTGAGTACTTGTTTCTATTCCAGAATAAATATTTATACTTAATATTTACTTTTGGTATTTCTATATTTTTATATTCTTTTATATCTTTTATTTCTGCAGTATATGATAGTACAATTTCTTCATTTCTTCTAATATTATCAAATTTCCAATTTATAATATAATTATTATGAGATTTATATACAGAGGAGGGTTCTGCAATTTTATATTCTTTTATCTTTAATGGTTCATTTACATATTCTGTTATTGTAACATTTGTTAGTTGAAATATACTTTTATTTTTTATTGTAATTACAATATCAACTACTTCATTCTTTAAATCTACTCTAGATACTTCTTTTGTAATAGTTATATTATCTTTAAATAATACATAGAAGATAACAAATGCAACTAATATTGCTAGGATAATTATTCCAATAACAAAATAGTAATTTAATGATTCATAAATTATAAAGCTATTTTTTGGTAACAAGAAAATATTATATATAGCATATGTAGATTCATTTACTTTAATTATATAATTTGGTTTTGGATTAAATATAGAAAATATTCCAAAATATTCTTTTAAATAATATGTATAATTAATTGGATAGTTATATGGATTAGATATTATTATTTTATACCAATAATTTCCATATGTTACATTTATATTTGGAGTAGTCTCTAATTTTATTACTGTAAAGTTTAATTCATAGCTTTCATTATTTTCATATACATAAATATAATGCTCTCCTAAAGTTACATTATTTGGTATATAAATTAGCATTTGATATATATTTACTCCTGGTTGGGCAATTTCTGTATAATTTTTTTCGAATCCGAAATCTGTGATTAAACTAATAGAAACATTTTCTGAAAAGTTATTTGGATTATTTATTATTCCCAATAAATATAAATAACTATTTTGAGTAACTTCTATATTAGATAATTGAAAAGATGATATTAAAGGCAATACCTCTGTTATATTTTCTTTTGGAATAACTTGATTATAATATATTACTGGAGTAAATTGTATTACAAAAGAATAATATTGGGACGTAATATTTTGATTTTGTAAATATAAAACAACTTGTGGTATTTGATTAACTAATGCTAATGGTCTTAAATATATTGTTATATTTAATATTTCTCCAGGATATATATATCCACTTAATTGAGAATTATTTTCTCCAAAAATAAAATACCATTGAGAAGATAATGGAGAGAAAATATAATAATAATAGTAATTTGTTGGATTATATATTTTAATCAAATATTCTGCATAACTTGATGGATTTGTAAGATTTATTTGATTATTAATAGTTTGCGGATATCCAACTATTGGTTGTTCTGTATATACCTTAAAAGCTAAAAACAATAAAAAGAGAAGAAGAAGCATCCTTTTCCATACCATTAATAATATAATAAACAAAAATTTATAAAAATATAAATTTATAGCAAAAAGGAAATAATTGAAAATATTATTGCTATTGCTCCTAAGAAGTAATTTATGATATATATCTTCTCTTTTTTAGCAAACTTTAATAATAAATCTATAGAAAAAATCCCGACTATAAAAGATGTAACTATTGCTAATATTAATCCAGATAATGATAATGAACTATAGATTACTGATAATGATTTTCCAGAAAATAAAATAGTTAAAAAGAATGCGCCAAGAGCTGCTGGAATATATAATATATAAGAAAAAGAAAATGCATCTTTTGGATCATAATTTAATAATAACATTGTAGAAATTGTCATACCAGATCTACTAACACCAGGAAGAGCAGCTAATCCTTGTGCAATTCCAATAATTAATATATCTCTTAATCTTAAATCTTTTCTTTCTTTCATTTTTATTTTATTTCTACTATAATATATGTATATTCCATCTGCTATTAATATAATTCCTAGTATTAACATTGGTAATCCTAGATTATAAGTACCTTCCAATAATATTTTTGAAATAAAATATAGAGGAGCTCCAACAAGACCTGTAACTAATATAGCAATTATTATATAAGACAACATCTTAATATCTTTGAATATATCTATTATTTCTGGTAAGAAATATATAAAAGCAGCAAAAATTGTACCAATTTCCATAAATAAGCCAAAAGTATATGCAATCGATAGATTTATTTTTAATAAAAATAATGAAGATAACATTATCTGTGTTTTGCTACTTATAGGTAACCATTCTGTTATTCCTTGTATAACACCTAGTATAATTGGATAAATATCCATCATATTTTCTTTTTATTAATTTTTTTAAATATTTTCAAGAATTTCTTCTAATGAAGAATGAAATTCTATCATTTAGTATGTATATAATATCTTCAGTCTTTTTATATTATATTTATCTTTATTTTATTCCTTTTATGTCATATGCTTTTTCTTTTATTTTTCTAAATAAAGAGGAGATTCTTCTATATATATTTACAATTCTATTTACTATTTTATTTATTTTGGGATCCTATTTTTCAAGAGAAGTAGAAAGGAAGGAAATATATATACTTTTAGGAATTTTTTATCTTTTGCTTGGCTTTGTATTATTTAAAAATATATTCAATATATATTTAACATTTTCAATTTTCTTTATTTTAAAATATTTTAAGTACGAACATAGTTTTCTATCAAGTATTCTTTATTTTATTATAATTTATTTTATTGTTCTATACAATCCTATATTAGTTTCCCCTTTAAAGGATGCAATATATCAAAGCGTAGAAAAAACAATAACTTCCAATTTAAAAAATTTGATGATGGGAGCACAATATCAGTTAAGTAATATATATATGTCTGGATATTATGAAGCAGAAAATATTTTATATAATAATAATGATTTAGAAGGATTAAGTATATTATTAAAAAATCAGGATAATGTTAATCAAACATTTATACAATATTCTACTCAAGCTGTAGATGAATATATAAATTATTATAATGAAACAATAGAAAAATATGTAGATAATATTGTAAATTCTATGTTTCCAGAATTTTCATTAATTTTATCTATTGCCTTCTTTGAGATATTTGCTATATTTATGAATATAAATAAGAAGACAGAAGGTTTATAAAAGTTTCTATATAAATATATGCTTTTATATGAAATTCTGTCCAAAATGTGGAGCATTAATGAAAAAAGAAGGGGATTATTTAGTCTGTCCAAAATGTGGATATAAAGAGAAAATAAAAGACGATAATATTGCTGTATTTAATGAAAAAGTAAATAAGTCATCTGAGATAACTGTAATAGAACAAGAATATAAGCTATATCCAATAGATAATGAAATAGTCTGTCCAAAATGTGGTCAAAAGGGAGCATATTTCTGGTCCATACAAACAAGAGCTGGAGACGAAGGAGAAACAAAGTTTTATAGATGTATACACTGCGGATATACTTGGAGAGTATATGATTAAAAAAATAAAAGAATTCTTTGTATATACTTTTTTTGGTAATGATATTTTAAGTGATATTTTGTTTATTTTATTCTCTATATTTATTTATATAATTTTATATTTCATTTATCCACCATTGTTTTCAGTAATTGTATCTCCGAGCATGGAACATTCTTATTTTTCTATTTCTAAATATTCGCAATATAATATTACTTTAAATCAATTTTATTCTTTTCCTTATCCAAATGGGTTATATGTTGGAGATGTTATAATAATTTTTCCAATAAATCAAAATTACTTAAGAATTGGAGATGTTATATTATATAAAGGAATAAATATATTTAGAAATGAAGATATTTTTCATAGAATTATTGGTTATAATAATACAAACTTTATAATTATGGGAGATAATAACCCTGGGCCTATAATTTTTGAAGATGAAGAAGATATGCCTCCAGATAGAATTTTAGGGATAGGTATATTAAGAATTCCATTCTTAGGATATATTAAGCTTCTTATTTAATTTATAAAACAAATCTTTTATCTCATAATATGAATCTTTTTTAGATAAATTTCTATTTAATATACCAAATTTAGCATTATATCCATAATCCCATTCATAATTATCCATTAAACTCCAAATAAAGTATCCCTTTATATTATATTTTTTTCTATTTTTTACGAAAAAATAGAGATATCTTTTAATTAATCTAACTCTTAAATATTCATCTTCTGTATTAATACCATTTTCAG
Source organism: Nanopusillaceae archaeon (assembly GCA_049974095.1). Lineage (GTDB taxonomy): Archaea > Nanobdellota > Nanobdellia > Nanobdellales > Nanobdellaceae > Nanobdella. Next base: position 24,269 of record JBMFJD010000007.1, read on the forward strand.
TTATAAAAACTGGTTTGTCTAAAATATCTAATACTTTCTTTAGCATACTAACATTAAATTTTGCCTTTCTTTTCTCACTTTTTTCTTCATTTTCATATATTCCATAGTAATTTATACCATAAAAATCCGCTTCTTCTGGAAATATTAACCTTATATTATTTAATATAAATGCTTTGAATAAGGAAAAAAGTGGTAATTTTACAAATGATAGATTTTCTGTGTATATTAAATATACATCTTTTTCTTTTGCAATTTTGTATATTTCTTTATTAGCTTTCATTATATTATTTAATACATTTAAAGCAACAGAAAGATCGCTAATTGATTTTATCTTTTTAAATGGAGGCCATTTTCCTGATATATATGAAGAAAGGATATATACCCATGGTTCATTAAATGAGATAAAATATTTAACACCTATAGAAGAAAAATTATTTATTATTGTTTCTGAAAAATCTATAAAATAATATATGTTTTCTTCATTTTCCCATCCCCCCAAATTAAAAAACCATAATGGATTTACATAATGCCACAATGTTATAAAAGGTTCTATATTATTATCAATTAATTTTTTTGTAAATATCATATATCTTTTTAGATTCTTATAATTAATTTTATCTTTTTCTGGATAAATCCTAGCCCAATCTACAGAAAATCTAAATGAATTTACATTTAAGTCTTTTAATATAGGAATTATTTCCTCATATTTTTCCCATAATTCATTTGCATTTTCAATTTCTGGTAATTTTTTATTTTTTATAAAATAATACCAATCCTGGCTATCATAATATCCTTCCGTTTGAAATGATGAAATGGAGAAACCTAGATAGAATTCAACCATAATTTTTTAATAGTATTTTTATACCATTAAATATTACTTTTATATTATAACCCCCTTCTAGAACAAAAATAACTTTATTGTGTTTTTTTAAATAATCAAAAACAAATTCATATGATTTTAATGTAATATTAAAGACAGATAATGGATCTTCTTTATGCATATCAAAACCTAAAGAAACAAAAATAATTTCTGGATTTATATTTTCAATTAAAGGAATAATCTTTTCTTTAAATAAATTTATATATTCATTATCTGAAATTCCAGGATTCAAAGGAAAATTAAAATAATTATTTCCAGATTCTAAACCTGAAAAAGGATAAATATTTTTTGCATGAGTAGAAATATAATATATATTTCTTTTATTTTCAATTATTTCTTGAGTTCCGTTACCATGATGAATATCTATATCCAATATTAATACATTTTTATATTTTTTTCTAGCATAAATTGCCCCAACTGCTACATTATTAAATATACAAAACCCTCTAGTAAAATTTACAATTCCATTTTTCCCAGAATGATGACCTGGTGGTCTTGTAGGAATAAAAATATATTTTTCATTTCTTTCAATACTTTCTAATACTCCTTCAATAGATTTTAATATAGAAAAAAATGATAATGGAGAAATGTATGTATCTTCGTCAATATAAAGAATTTTATTATTCTTATAAGAATATTTCCATACCCTTTTTATTTCCCTAATATATTTCCATGTATGTGCTAAATGAATATATCTAAATATATCTTTTCTAACTTTTCCTATTTTTTCATAATTTTTTCTAATTACTTTTTCAATTATTTTTACCCTTTTATTGTTTTCAATATGACTTTTGCTATTATGATATCTCAAATATCTTGAATATAGTATTAACATAATAATTTATTGAATTTAATATTAAAATTTATTTTATGTATAACTCAATACTAATTGGTGTAGATGAAATTTGGATTAAATCTGAAAATGTAAAAAAGAAACTAATTAATCTATTAATTGATGATATAGAAAGAAGAATAAAATTTAACAAAATTGAAAATAGAAGAGGAAGAATAATTATATGGGATTATAAAGATGAATGGAGAAATATATTGCAAAAAATATTTGGAATAAAAAATATTTATCCTTCTTTTTATTTTGAAACTTCTTTAGAAAACATAATAAAATATTCATTAGAATTTTTTAAGAATTTTAATGGAACTTTTAAGATTTCTACAAAAAGAATTGATAAAAATTTTCCATATAAATCAATAGAAATAAATAAAATTATAGGAGAAGAAATAGTAAAGAAATATAATTTAAAAGTTGATGTAAAAAATCCTGAAAAAGAACTATTTATTGAAATACATAAAGACTATACATTTTTTTATGATAAAAAAATATCTGGATCTGGAGGCTTTCCATTGGGATCAGAAGGTAAAGGATTATTATTATTCTCCGGAGGATCTGATTCTTCTGTTGCAAGTTATATGATAGGAAAAAGAGGAATGAATATTGATTTTTTATTTATAAATCTTGCAGGGGATACATATTTACAATATATATATAGAGTTTATGAAAAATTAAAAGAATATTTTCCAGATTCTAATTTATTTGTATATAATTTGGATATCGAAAAATTATTTAATGTAAGAGAAGGATATAGACAAATATTATTTAAAGCAATAATTTATAAAATTGCAGAAGAATTTGCAAAGAAATATAATTATGATGCAATAATAACTGGAGAATCTTTAGGGCAAGTCTCATCTCAAACAATTCATTCTTTAAAAGTATTAAATAAAATAATTAATTTTCCAATATTTAGACCATTAATTGGATTTAATAAAGATGAGATAATTGAATTATCGAAGAAGATTGGAATATATGATATAAGAGCTCCAGAAATTTGTGAAATAGAAAAGCATTCAAAAACAAAGCCAAAATATGAAATTGTTATAGAAGAATTTAAAAAAATAGATATAGATTTTGAAAAAGAAATAGAAAAAATAAATAAAATTGAAAATATTGAAATAAAGGAATATAATTTAATCTTACCAAATAAAGAAAATTTAATAATAGTAAAATCTGAAGATTTTTCAAATTATAAATTTGAAAAGGGGAAAAAATATTTATTAATATGTAAAAATGGAATATTATCAAAATATATGTCTGAAAAATTAAGAAAAGAAGGAATAGAAGCATATTATTTAGATGAAAAAACAGCTAAACGATTAAATTATATATAATTTCTTCAAGAAGTTAGGTTTAAAAGTAAATTTTACTAATACATATAAGTATGTTATATTCTTCAAATAATATAAGAGAAGCAACATATAATGATATAAAATGAATATAAATTAAATAATGAGAATTATATAAAGAAATTATTAGATAAAAGAGATGTAATATTGATATATGAGGAAAAGAAAAATATATGGAATTTCTCATTGGTCAATTAAAGATGGTATATATTGGAATGAATATACTGGAGTAATAAAAGAAAATGGTGGGAAAAATATTTGTAAATGAGATAATCAATATAATAGAAGGAAAATACAATTATATAGGATATATTTGAGATAGAAAAAGATAATAATATAAAAATATATGGAATAAATCCAAATAAAATAACTGGAACATTTGAACATAATGAAAAAGAATTTATAAAAGAGTTAGGAAAAGCAGTTTATTAATTTTTTCTTAAATATTTTTTTATGATAATAATACCTATTGCTTTTGATTCCTTTTCTACAAGATCAATGGCTACAATTGTTAAAACAGATATTAATATATTTATTGATCCTTCTATTGCAATTGGACCTAGAAGATATGGTTTTAAACCACATCCAATTGAATTAGAAGAAATGGATAAAAAGAAAGATGAGATAATAGAATTATCAAAAGATATAGATCTAATAATTATTACTCACTATCATTGGGATCATTGTCCAAGACCTGAAGAGAAGCATTTTAAAATATTATATAATAAAAAAATAATTTTAAAGAATATAAACGATAAAATAAATAACTCACAAAAAAATAGAGGAAAAAGAGTAATAGGAAATTTAAAAAATAATAATGAAATTATCTTTGGAGATAATAAAAAATTTGAAATAAATAATACATATATAGAAATTTCTCCCTCATTATTTCATGGCGAAGAAAATTCTCCTCTTGGATTTTTAATAGCTCCTTATATTGAATATAAAAACAAATCTTTATTTTTTGGATCTGATATTCAAGGAATATTAAATGACCAAACACTAAATTATATAATTGAAAAAAATCCAGATTATATAATTTTATCTGGCCCTCCATTTTATCATCCAAAATGGGATAATAATTTAAATGACATATTTTATTCAAATATTGTAAAGTTATTAGAAAATACAAAAGTAGATAAAATAATAATTGATCATCATATGGCAAGATCAAAAGATTATTTTAAAATATTAGAAAATCTAAATGAAATCGGAGAAAATTATGGAGCTAAATTTTTATCTGCTGCAGATTATTTAAACATTGAAAACAAATTATTAGAAGCAAATAGAGATATCTTATATCAACAAAATAGCGCCGCCGGTGGGATTTGAACCCACGACCCTCCGGTTAACAGCCGGATGCTCTACCACTGAGCTACGGCGGCATATAATTAAATATAATGTAGCAAAAATTTAATATAAATTTTTATGTTAGGAAATTGTATAATAATAAATGGAGGTATATGGTATTGGAATAAAAATTGAAGTAGAAAGCGGAGAATTAAAAATCAGGAAAGAAAAAAATCAAATGATATTAGAGTATAATAAACAGGTTTCTTCTAATATGTATAATGATTATAAGAAAAAATGGGAGGCAAGGATATTATTTGAGGATAATAAAATAAAGTTATTAGACAGCAATATTAATTTATATATATATGATTTTAATCAAATAAACAATAAAGAAAGAATTTTTGGTTTTAACAAAGTAATATATCTAGGATATAACTTAAAGAAAGATGAAGAATTTGAAATAAAAGATAAACCTTTCTTATTATCTCCTTCAGATAAGATTATACTAGGAGATGGAAAAATAGAGAGTTCTTTCTATAGCAAATTAGTAGATGAAAACAGAATATCCAGAGATATATTATATATAATGGACGGATTATTAATTATTAATAATATTATCTAAATATTCTTTTAATTCAATAATTTTTTCTCTTAACTCTTTTTCCTCTATTTTTTCTATTTCTTCTTTATCCATTCCCATTGTTATCCATATTATAGAATCTATATGTAATAAAGGTATATTTACTTTTTTAGATAATTTTATCCAAAATTCCTTGTCTTTATTAATTTTTCCTATTCTGTTATCTATAGGAATAAATATTTCAAATGGAAAAATTATTTTATATCCAATTATCCTTAATCCGTATCCAAAAATTTTAATAGAAAATACTATAGTTTTATCATTTTCCTTTTGTCCCATTACTTTAGCTAATTCTTTATTTAATTCTATTAACCTATCCTTATAACTGATTAAATCTTTGTTTTTTATCCAATCACATATTTTTTTCAATCTTTTAATCTTTATTTCTAGAAATCTACTATTATATTTTTCTAAAAATACTATAAAATCTCCACATATATTTGAATGATTTTCTGAAAAAAACTTAGAAAATATTTCCCAAAATTTTTCTCCTTTATATGATAATTGAAAAGATAAAAGAGAATTAATTAAAATTAATTTTAAAAACAAGTTTTTATCCTTTAAATTTTCATATAATTTCTTTAAATATATATATTGTTTATCATAATTTTCTTCAAAATATAATATCTCATCTATATTGAACTTCGATAATATATCAATAAGATTCATTTATTAAAATTTAAAATAAACTTAATAAATGGAAATAAATATAGAAGAATTCTTTTATTATCTAAATAGAGAATATGAAAAATTAAATAAAATATTTGAAAAGATAATTTTTAAGGATAAAAGATTTGAAGAATTTTTATTATCTTATTATAAAGATATGAAATATTTTTATGAAAATAAGGAATATGTAAAAGCATTTGAATTAGAAAACTATATTTGGGGCATATTAGATGCATTAATTAATTTAAATCTAATAGAAGTACCAGAAGATTATAAAAAATGGTTTAAATTATTTGTTTAATCTCTCATATATCCTAATTAATTCATTTAATTTTGTAATTCTTTCTCCATTAACAATTCCAAATTTTACATATGGAACTTCAAATCCAACTGTCAAATTTGCTAATATATTACTTTCTGTTTCTCCAGATCTATGAGATAATATAGGAATTAATTCATTTTCTTTACATAATTTTACTGCATCATATGCTTTTACAATAGATCCTATTTGATTTGGTTTTATTATTACTCCCTTTACAGATTTATATACTAATGCTTTCTTTATTCTTTCAATATTTGTAACAGTCAAATCATCTCCAACTATTAATGCTTTTGTTTTATTATTTATTTCCGCAAATCCTTCAAAATCATCCTCATATAATGGATCTTCTACATAAAATAGATCATATAATTCAATTAATGATAATACATATTTTATTTGTTCTTCTCTAGAAAATATTTTATTTCTATAATTATATGAATTATTTTTATATAATTGAGTTGCTGCCATATCAATTCCCAAATTTACTTTTAAATTGTAATCTTCTTTTATTTCATCAAATACCATTCTAATTATATTAAATACTGTTTCATCTTCTAAAGAAGTAACCCATGCTCCCTCATCATTTCTTCCATATAAAAATTTATCATCCAATAATTCCAATCTTTTTCCCAATAATTTATGTATATAAGATGCAACATATATTGCTAAAGGTAAATTATCTGTATCCGGAGAAATTAAAAATTCCTGTATATTTGTACTTTTTCCTTTTGCATGAGCACCACCCCCAACAACATTTGCTAATATTCTAATATTCATTTTTGGATTTTTATTAAAAAATTCATAAATTGGCCTTCCTTCATAATTTGACCATGCTCTTAAAATTGCGTATTCCAATGCAATCAATGTATTTCCTCCATATCTTTTTATTCCTCCAATTGTTTCAAATTCTTCTTCAAATGCCCTTAAATCATCTAATGATTGTATATCAAATGTTTTTACAAAATCTACCAATTCCTTATTAAATAGTTCTGCAGCTTTTTGAGAATCTAAATATGGAACTTCATTAGATCCTTTACTTGCACCTTCAGGAGCAGCTTCTGAATATCCATTTATTTCAATTTCTAAAGTAGGATCACCTCTAGAATTTAATACAACTCTTGCTTTAGCAGATTTTATCTCCATAAATATAATTTTATGTTTTCAAATTTTAATAAATGTTTAAAATAAATTTAGAAAATCTATTAATATTATGAAGAACATATTAATTACAGGAGCTGGGGGACCTGCTGGTATAAATGTAATTAAATTATTGAAAGATAATGAATAAAGATTTACAGTTGCTCCAGCCAACCCATTATAAACCGATGAATAATTAGCAACTTGTAAAACAATCTGAGTATAATTCGATGGATTTATACTACTAGGATATCCAGCATTTTGTATAAAACTACAAGAAGCTCCACTTACATTATAATTACATATATCAGTATCTCCATTAGTACCTCCTATTTTTATATATAAATTATTTAAACTAATAGAAACACTACAGTATTCAGTATTCTGTAAATTACTTTTTTCTTTAAAATCTACTACTTTTTTATATTTGTTACACTAACGTATTAACAATTAATAGTTTCTGACGCAATCTGATTTCCTCCATAGAGTATATAAATTGTTGCTCCGGTCAAACTACTTACCGAATTATTAACATAAATATCAATTATAGATATATTTCCTGGAGAAATATATTGTATTGAGGAAGAAGAAATATCTGTAATATTATATAATATACAATCCAAATATTGTATATTCTGTGTATGATAATCATATGGACATTTTATAGTCTCTCCAGAAAGTGTATTTATTTCTACAGATAAGGATTGTGGATAAATATCAACAGAACCTGTATTACTAACTGTTAAATTAAGAGACGTTACATTTATAGGCTTACCACCTACACTTATTTGAACACTCGAATTACATGAGGAACTTAAATATTCTAATTGAGCACCTAAATTTGAAACTTGACCTCTAACATATCCTCTTGCCCATCCAACTATAATAGCACCTAAAGCAACTGTTAGAGCAATTAATATAATTGTTGCAATCAGTGGAGATACAGATCTTTTCATCATATAAGATTAACATACATTGTAATATATAAATCTAATTTACAACTTCTTCTTAATTTTTAATTTTAATCTATCCCAAGGTCTTTGATTTATTAACTTTCCATCTAAAAAAATAATATAATCATTATAATAAAAAATAAATTTAGAAACATTTTTTGGAACGATTTTTATGCTATCTCCAGTTTTAACATAAAAAACATTCTTCGTCTCATCAATTATTTCTCCATATATTCCCTCTAAAGATTTAATCTTACTTTTATATACTTCTACATTTAATCCTATATATTCAAAAGATAAAAAATTCTTATTCAATTTCATTAGATACTTCTATATTTTCTTCTTTATATCCTAAGTCTACCAATAATTTCTTTATTTTTTCTCTATGATCTCCTTGCAATTCTATTAAATTATCCTTATACGTTCCTCCGCATCCTAGCTTTTGTTTTAAATTTTTTAATGTTTCTTTTGCAATAGAAGGATCAATTCCCTCAATTATTGTAACAATTTTTCCATAACTCCTTTTCTCTGCCCTTACAATTATTTTCTGAAACTCCTTCTCTATTTCTTTTGTCGTATTCTCTATATCAGTTGGAAGTCCAGAAAATAATTTCTTTTTCATTCCATAGATAACTTTTCTTTGGCCATTTTCTTTCTCAAATTCCTTATTGCCTTTGTATTATTTCCTAAATTTCCTTTTCTTGCTTGGCTCCTTAATTTTATTAATTCAACAACTTCTTCAATACGAGCCATTATAATATATCATTGTACTCATGATATTTAAATCTTATACTCAATCTCCTCAGGTCTCCAATATGGATTTATTCCATCAATTATATTTATACCTTTTTTATACCATACAATTCCTGTCCATGCAATCATTGCACCATTATCATTTCCTAAATCTAATGGAACAGTTCCAAATTTTACATTTCTTTCTTCACACATATTTTTCAATATTTCTTGTAATCTTTTATTTACAGCAACTCCTCCAGTTAATCCAAACTCCTTTTTATTTAATAATGCCAAAGCTCTTTCAGATACTTCTGCCAACATCGAAAAAACATATTCTTGTATAGAATATGATAGATCCTCAATAGAAAAATTTTCCTTTTTAATTAAATTTTTAATATATGTATAAATTCCCCCTAATTGAATATCCATTCCCTTTACTCCATATGGTAACTTAATTAATTTATTTCCTTTTTTTGCATATTCTTCAATTTTTGGACCTGCAGGAAAACCAATATTTAATAATCTTCCAACTTTATCTAAAAAATTTCCAACACCAATATCTAATGTTTCACCAATTATTCTATATTTATTTCCTTCAAATGATAATAACATAGTATTTGCTCCAGAAACTAATAAAACTAATGGGTCTTCAAATTTATTATATAATTTAACAATCTCAACATGTGCAATTAAATGATTTACTCCAATTTTTTCAGCATTAAATTTTCTTGAAAATAAATTTGCAGAAAAATATGCTTGTATTAATGTCGGGTATAAACCTGGTCCTGCAGAATAAGATATTAAATTTATTTTATTTTCAAATTCATTTAAATTATTTATATAATTATTTAATTCTTCTTCTAAATTTTTATCGTCGCTTTTTATCTTATTATTTTCAATCCATATTCTTTTATTATCATATAATAAATATCTATTTCTATTCCAAGGTTGATCATTAAATTTTTCTTCTACATTTTCTAATTTATTTTTTATTTCATTTAATGCATCAGTAATATAATATTTATAATTTATTTTCTTAAAGATAAAACCTGCTTTCCAAACAGAATTTTTTAGTATATTTATTGCCTCCCTAGAATGTAATTCTGCAGCTTCTCTTGGATGTATTCCTCCTTTCTCACTTTTATATATTATTCTTTCATTAGAATATATTGTACCATTTTCATCAACAATTCCTATAGAATATGTATGAGCAGTAGATTCTATTCCTAAAGAAATTATCATTTATTTTGTTGCTGCTGTTGTTTTGTAGATTTAAATTCTTCATATATTTGATTAAAATCCTTATTTCCATACTCCTGTATTACTGTATTTATTTGTACAATCTCTGGAGAAATTGTATTTCCTCTAACTAATCTCTTAACCCTAACTTTTTTATTTAGATCCCACCAAACATATTTTTTATTCATTCCCTCAACATATTCAACCATTGGAGCGCCTTCAAATCCAGATCCTCCAGTTATTTTTAATTTATATCCTTCTAAATTAATTATAGCTCCATCAATAATATCTCCTATCTTTTTTCCAATTAAAGATTCTTCTTTTGTTTCTACTTGTATAGATTTTCCAGTCTTTGGATCTGATACTATAACCTTAAATATTATTTCCTTTCTCTTAGTAGCCATTTTATTTTTATTGCAAAAATATTTTTAATTTTTATCAAAAGATTTTTATATGCCAATATTTTAAAATAAATAATGAAAGAGTTTCTACATTTGGATCAACATAATGAGTTTCCCAAAAAATTCTATGGAATAATAACAAACACCCCAGGAAAAAATTCTTTAAATATAATAGATTTTGAAGATAATATAAAGAGTTTTATTAACTATAAAATAGATTTTCCATTTTATTTTGGTTTTGTTCCTCAAACATTGTATGGATATTATCCATTATCTTTTATTTTCTTTTCTAATAAAAAATTTGATCTACATACAAAGATAGAATTAGAACCGGTATTATTTTTAAAAGTGCCAACAGAGGATGTATTAAATATTGTATTTTCTAAGTTACCTAATAATGAAATAGAAATAAATAAAGAAAATATAGAGAGCATATTAAAGGAATTTTTTGAAATAGAAGAAATTATAAAATTAGCAAAAGCTGAAAGTGTATTAGAAAATGCAAATGACGAATATCATAAAAAATTTATAAAAGTTTATAAAAAATCATAAACCCCAAGCTGGATTATTTTTTCTCATTATATTTGCTATTTCTTTTAATATCTCTTTTTGTTCATTTGTTAATATATCTTTATAATTTTTAAATGCCCTATAATCATTTTCCGTAATAAATGTATATAAAATATCCCCCTCAAATACATTTCTCCCGACAATAGCATCATCTATTGATATAGCAACTTTATCTCCTTTTACTGCTTCTTCAATATTCTTTTTTTCATATTGTATTGCTAATATTCTTCCTATTATTTTCCCTTCTTCATTTATTAAATATGCATCTTTCCTTATTTTTCCCCCTAATACTTCAATACCAACAATTGCAGGATTTGACCTTCTAAATATATTTCCCTGTAATATTTGTATTTTTCCTAATGGAGGTAAAGATTCTAATATTTTTTCTTTATTATACAATGCCTCTTTAACATAATTATCTATTTGTTCAACTAAATTATATACTATATCAGATATAATTATTTTTACATTTGAAGATTTTGCATAATTTTCAATATTTTTATCAATCTTTACATTAAATCCTATAATAACTGAATACGCAATATTTTTCTCTCTCATAGATAATGCAATATCTATATCTTCTTTATCTATATCTCCAATATCTGCTTTCTTTATTGGAACATTCCTTTCTCTTAACATCTTTACTAATACTTCTAGAGACCCTAATGTATCTGCTTTTACAACAATCCCCTCTTTATCACTTTTAAATATTATTTCACTTACATCAGATTTTAATTTATTCTCTATATCTTTTAATTCATCTTCATTTTCATATACATATATTGTAGAACCTGGCAAAGCATCTTCCAATCCTTCTCCTAATATTCTAATTCCAGATGCTGCATATGCTTCTTCTACTTCAACAAATTTTGTTTTTGCAAATCTAATATCTGTTAAAGGGGCGGGCCTGAAAATACCCCTAACTTTTGTTGTTTTTATACCATTTTTTGATAAAAATGCAGTTTTATCTCCTTTTCTTATTTTTCCATCATACAATATTACATCTATAACATTTCCAATACCTTTTTCTTCTTTTCTTTCCAATATAACACCTATTCCTTTTCCTTCAACATTTATTTTTAATTTTTCTTCTAAATATCTTTGTACTAATCCTGCAATAATTAATAATAGATCAGGAATTCCTTCTCCTGTTCTTGCAGATAAAGGAATAATTGCAACCTGTTTTCTAAAATCTTTTACTCTATCATATCTTTCAGAATCAAATCCCAATTCATATAATTTTGAAACAATATTATATATATATTCATCCAATTTGTTTAATACTTTTTGATCCTGATACTTTATTACTTCTAAAAAAGGCTTATTTTCATAAGATTTCCATCCATCTATTTTATCTATTTTATTTAATGCAATTAAAAAAGGCACTTTAAATTGTTTACATATTTCTATTGCTTCATATGTTTGTTTTTGAAATCCTTCTAATATATCTACTACAATTACTGCAAAATCTGATACAGATCCTCCTCTTTTCCTTAAATTACTAAATACTTCATGACCTGGTGTATCAATAAATAATAAAGAAGGAATTTTTAACTCAAATTTAAATATATTAAATAAAGGCTCTGCTAATTCCTTTATAACATTTATAGGTACTTCCGTTGCACCAATATGTTGAGTCATTTGACCAGCTTCTTTACTAGCAAAAGATGTATTTCTAATTCTATCTAATAATGATGTTTTTCCAGCGCCAACATGACCAAGTACAACAATTATTGGAGACCTTATTGCCATTGATATATTTATTAGAAAATAAATTAATAAGAAAATATGGAAATATCTCATCCTGAACATAGAGAATTAAACAATGAAAAAGATGTATATTTAAAAATTTCAGATATTTTATATTTTTATAAGATTGGAAAAGAAGATAAAGATAAAGCAACTAAGCAATTAAATTTTTTGAAATTAATTGTGAAGAAAAATTTTAATAAAGAGGAATTATTAAATTTAGTAGAAGATATAAAAAATTTATTAGAAAAATATGATAAAAATGCATATGATGAGTATATGAAGAAATATAATATTGAAGAAACAATTAAAAAAGACAGTATAATAAAATTTATTAAATAATTATTGATATTTTCTATTTATTTCAATAGCCCCTAAAGATAAAAATAATATATCGAACAAAATTAATACAATTATATCTAAATAAATAGGTAAATAAGAAAAACCAATTGCTACATATCTTAATAGATCTATTCCATATGTTAATGGATCAATCAATGTAATATAATATAATATCTTTGGAATATTATTCAATGGATAAAATGCTCCAGATAAAAACATCAGTGGAAAAATTAAAAAAGAAGATATTGCTCCGAATCCTTCAAATGTATCAATTATTATTCCGATCAATAATCCTAAAGAAGATACTCCTAAAGAAATCAAAAATAATATAATTATTGAGAGAAGAAAAGATAATGGGGATAAATAAAATTTTATTAAAAATGAAAAAATTAAAATTATAATTCCTTGTATTGTTCCAATTGTTGCTCCTCCAAGTGATTTTCCTAAAAATACTGAAAATCTTGAAGAAGGAGATACCTGAAATAGTTTAAATACACCAAATTCTTTATCCCATATTAATGATATTCCAGACATAATACTTAATCCTATAACAGATATTCCAACAATACCTGGAAATAAGAAATATAAATAATTTAGATTTCCTATTTTAATAAAACTAAATCCTAAACCCATAACAAAAAACAATAATAAAGGTTGGAATAAAGAAGATATCAATCTTAATTTATCTCTTAAATATTTTATTATATCTCTCCTCCACATCCAGTATATTTGATCTAAATTTATCATTTTAATTCTTTACCAGTATAGTATAGAAATACTTCGCCTAAAGTTGGCTTTCTAATACTTACACTTTCTATTTTGATATTTTTATTCTTTACATAATCAAATAATTCTCCTAAAAATTTTTCAGAATCTTTCACAGTTAATACATATCCTTCTTCTACTTTCTTTACATTTTTTAGATAATCAGACTTTATATCTATATTATCTTTTGTCTTTACTACAATAATATCACCTTCTAAATTCTTCTTTAATTCCTCAGGTTCTCCTATTATTTTTATCTCTCCTTTATCAATTATTGCAACTCTATCACATAACTCCTCCGCCTCTTCCATATAATGAGTAGCAATAAAAACAGTAACATTATATTCTTTTACCAATTTTTTAATATAATTCCATAACATATATCTAATATCAGGATCTAATCCAACCGTCGGTTCATCTAAAAACAAAACTTTTGGATCTGATAACAATGCTCTTGCAATTTCTACTTTTCTTCTCATTCCCCCAGATAGATATTTTACCAATTTATTTTCTACTTCTTTTAATTCAAAAAATTCTAGCATTTCATTTATCTTTTCTTCTCTTTTATTTTTAGGAATATTATATAAAGAAGCGCCAATATATAAATTTTCCTTAACTGTTAATCTATTATCCAAAGACTGATCTTGAAAAACAATTCCAATAGATTCCCTTACTTTTTGTTGTTCTTTTATAATATCATATCCATTTACCTTTGCACTACCAGATGTAGGTTTTATAATTGTAGATAATATTGAAATTAATGTAGTTTTTCCAGCCCCATTTGGACCTAGTATTCCAAATATTTCTCCTCTTTTTACATTAAAAGAGATTCCTTTCAAAGCAACAATATCTTTATACTTTTTAACAATATTATTTACTTCTATAGCATAATCCATAAGATTCAATATTTAAAATATCTTTATAAAGAACCCGGGCCCGGGGGGATTCGAACCCCCGACCTTCGGGTTAAAAGCCCGACGCTCTACCATACTGAGCTACGGGCCCAATATTTCAATAATTTTAGAATAACTTATTATAAATTTTATGGCCACATCCACCTTCTATATAAACCTTGTTTTAATATATATTCTTCTGCTTTAGCATATGTTTCTGGTGTTCCTATATCAAACCAAAATCCTTCATTGTAAACATAAGTAAGTATTGTTTCTTTCTTTTCTTTTATCATCCATTCAAATAATTTTCCTATAGAATCTTTACTATTTGGGCTTTTCATATATTCCTCTAATAATTTTATCTTTTCCTTAGGAGCAAGATATATACCTGTAGATATAATTGTACTCTTTGGTTTTTCAGGTTTTTCTTCAAAATCTTTTATTATATTGTTTTCCAAATTTAGTACACCAAATCTTCTAGCTTCTTCTATATCTTTTATATCATAAGATGCAATAACAGTCTTTCTTTCTCTTTTTCCTAAAGAAACAACTTTTAATAGATTAAAATTAAATATATTATCTCCTAAAACAATTAAAATATCACTATTAATGTTATATTCTTGTATTGTATAATTTAATCCTCCAATTGCTCCTAATTTTGTTTCTTCTGATGTAGAGGGTTCTATAGATAAATGTATTTTACTTATATAATCTTCAGGATAAAATGACCTTAATGAATATAACCAATATCTAAAATCATTTTCAAATCTTTTATTAATAGAAATTATTATTGAAGATACATTTAATTCCATTATTTTTTCTATATTATAATTTATTACTGGTACTCCACCAACTGGGAACAATGGCTTTGGTATGTAATCTGATAATGGCCTAAATCTTCTAGCAAACCCACCTGCCAATATTATTGCTATTAACTCGTCCATAAAAATTTATAGGAAAAAATATTTTTAATTTATGTATATAAATCTATGTAATCTATAGAATCATTTATATATTGAAAATAATATAATGAAGCAGTAGGTGCTGTTGTTAAAGTAACAATTCTAGGAGATGCTATTAACTTATTTCCATTATATAATTTTAATAAAGATAAATAATTTGTTACAAATAAAATATTATCATTTGTTGTTATATTTATCGATCCATTTCCATAAATATATGAATTACAGTATTTTAAACTTCTATATTGCAAACCATATATTGAGATACTATAATAAGATGTACAAGATATATATGAATTACTATAATTTTTGGATAAATTAGCATTATTGCTAAATACAAAAAAAGAAATATATGAAGATAAATTAACCGGAGCATTTTGTATAATATTTATTTCTCCATTATATATATTATAATAGATTTCTATACAATCATTGCAATAATATGGTTGGGATTGTACAAAAACTACAGAAGGTGTTAAAGAATATGAAAAAGGAACATTAATATAATTATAAACTATTGTATTATTAGGATATTTCGAAAAATAAAAAGATGCTAAATATAATTTTTGATAAGATAATAGCTCACTTATACCGATAGAGTAATAATTTATTCCTTTTATTAAACCATTAAATAAATATATAAAAACATAAATAAATATAGATAACGTTATTAATACTTCAATCCAGCTTTGACCCTTCATATTGTTACATTTATTTGTTGCTTTTGTGTATATATTCTTCCTTCATACTTCATTACTGCACTAATAATATATTCCCCTGTATTGTTAAATGTTATTGACATAGAATAATAACCATTTTGTAAATTTTCAAAGAATTGTTTATAATAATTATTTCCCACAATCATAATAGTAATTGGAATATTACTTAACGGTTGAGCATCTACAGATGCATAAATTTGAATATTTACTGGAGAATATACATATGCTGTCTGTGGATACACATTTAAAGTAAAATTAACAGAAACTGGTAAAATAAAAATAATTATTGATAATAAACCAATAAAAGAATTTGCTGCTAAATGCTTTACAGAGGATCTTATTTTACTTGATTCTGCAATTCCCATTATTATTGCTGTAGAGACGCCAACAAATAAAATTGAGATTGATGTTATAAACTTTAACCATCCATAATTAATAGAATATGAAAAGAAATTAAATGAAGAATGTAAAGATGCTGCCATTAATTGACTATTTATTAATGGTTGCAAAGTATCTAATATTGCAATAGATAGACCAATGAATATTATATATATAGTATATAATACCATTATTTGTTGAGAAACATATGATCTCTTTAATTTTTCCAGTTCTCTAGTACCTTCTAAATCCTCATATAATCTTTTTAGTACTTTAGAAATATCTCCTCCACCAATATATGTTTCTAAAATTACATAATTAATCATTTTTATACTAAGTAAATCTTCAAAATATTTATTAAATAATGAGAAAGATTTTTCAAATGGCATTCCCCACTTTATCCAGCTATATAATTTCCTTATAAAAATATTTAGATATCCGAGATCTGTTGAACTAACATAATTCAATGCATCTAAGAGCGTCATTCCGGATGCTAAACTTTCAGATAAATATGATAAAAAGTATGGATAATTATCTAAAATACTTTCATTTATTTTGTCCTCAATATATTTATAAAACAAATATGGTAATCCTCCAATCATATAAACTGCTAATATTAAAATCGATAATGAAATATAGTTTAAATAAAGTTTAAATATAATTCCAAATATTCCAATTATAGATGATAAAATTATAGAAAGAATTAAAACTAATTTTTCCTCTTTAATATATTTTCCAAATAAATATACTTGCTTATAATGTAAAGGATCTGATACATTAGATAATTGGGTTATAATTTTTGTTAAAAATATATTTTTTTGTATATTTTCTTTGTTTGTCTCGTATATATTAGCAGGCATTATACTTTTATTTTATAATCTCAATATTTAAATATATGAGTGGATTTATTGATAATTTTTTTGAAGGAATAGAAAAAGATATATTAGCTGCTGGAATAAAAAAAAGTATTTCAGATTATATTAAAGATGCTAAATTATACTCAATATCTATTGGTTTTTCATTTGCAATTTTTTCTTTTTTTATATTATTAATTTTATTAATAAAAGTAATTGGCCAATTTAATATATTTATTCCTTTAATTTTCTCAATATTTTTTGGATTCTTAGGATTTTTCTTTGGATTATTTTTCTTTAGAAATTATCCAAAACTAGTTAAAAGTGAAAGAGAAAGGAAAATAAATAATTCATTATATTATGCTGTACTATATATGGCATCTTTAGCTTCTTCCGGCGTAAATCCAAAATCTATATTTGAATTATTATCGAAATATAATGAATTTTCAGAAATAAAAAAAGAAGCTGAAGAAATAATATATTATGTAGATACTTTAGGTTTATCTTTACCATTAGCTTTAAAGAGAAAAGCAGAATATTCTCCTTCAAGAGAATGGTCTTCTATATTAGAAGGAATAAGATCAATAATCGTAGAAGGTGGAGATTTAGAAAAATATTTATATGAACAAGCAAGAAGATTGGCAGAAGAATATAAAAGAAAAATAATTGAATATTCAAATAATTTACAAATCTTCCTAGAAATATATATTACATTAATAGTTGTTGGTATAATATTTGTAATAATTTTAACAACATTAATGGGTTCTATTGCTGGAACAAATAGTGCATATATAGAATCATTACAATTAATGAGTATATTATTATTATTACCTTTAGGAACAATATTATTTGTTATATTGTTAAAATCTATGAATCCATTTGAGACATAACTATTTTCTAATAGAATACAAATATAATATATTTTTAACAACTTGTTGTGTATTATATACCATTATATTTCCATTCTTTAGTCCATCCTTTATTATTTTTATAATATCCAAATTCTCATTCTTCAATCCATCTTCTATTTCATTTGCTATAGAGGAACTTATATATATTATTAATGTTGTATTCATATTATTGATATAACTTATAGGTATATTTGTTATACCATTTTCTGTAAATGTAAACGCTCCACAAGAATTTTGGAGACAAAAAATAAATGAATATTGAGGATATATCTCACTCAATTGTTCATAATATAATTCATAATTTGCTCTAATTATAGAATTATTCAAAATATAATTATCTACAAAATATATAAATTTTATAGATTCGTTTGGATCAGAAAAATTTAATTTTTCATTTTTTAATATTCCATTGAGAGAAATCTGTAATAAATCAGATCCTGTTATATTTAATTCATAGTACTTTATTATTTCTGTACCATTTGATGTTATATTTTCTACATAAGGAAATTCTAATTTATATATTGGATAAAATAGATATCTATATATTATTGAAATTATTATAAGAGAAAGAGTAAATATTATTAAAAAAACAATAAATTTATCTTTAATAGATGACCTCCTCAATATTTCTTTCATAATTGTATATTTCTTCTAAATTAAATAGAATAAATATTTCCCTCATTGCATCTTTTTCTGTCTCAGAAGCATGAACAACATTCCTTAATACTATTTTATTCCAATTTGCATATGCAATTGATACATGCGCATAATCTCCTCTTATAGTACCTGGCGGCGCTTTTAATGGTTCTGTAGGACCAACTATTTTCCTAACAACTTCAACAGCATTAACTCCTTCTAAAACAATTGCAACAACAGGACCTGAAGTAATAAAATCTATTAACCATCCTCTTATTATTTTTCCTATTTGCTTCTGATCATCTGTTCCAAATTCTTTTACAGGATCTAATCCCATTTCTTTATATCTTGTTAATGTTTTATTTCCTACACTTTCTAACCATTTATCATCAGCATAATAAAATTCTTCTGCTTGTTTTTTAGTCAATTTTATCATTTTTAATCCTAATATTTTTAATCCTGCTCTTTCAAATCTTGAAATTATTTCTCCAACAATTCCTCTTTTTACACTATCTGGCTTTATTACTACTAGGGTTTTTTGTATTAAACTTTTTCCATTCATCCCTTATTATAATACAATGTCCACTTCAATCCTCTATTATCTCTCTTCATTTCCCAGTTTCTATAACATTTTCTACTACAAAAATGTAATATTTTACCATCATTTAATACATACATAAATCCTGTACCAGGTTCTATTTCTCTTCCGCAATATATACATCTATTTTTTACTACCATTTTAGTCTTTCTTTTCAATTGGCATAGCAGATATTTCTGTTTCCCTTAATAAAATAATATCTCCCTTTCTAATAGGTCCTATAGCATTTCTTCTTAATATCTTTCCAGCATCAGGTCCATCAACTATCCTTACTATAACATGAGTTGCCTCCCCTCTCATACCTGTCCTTCCAACAACATCAACAATTTCTGCTCTATATGCTTTTCCCCACGTTACTATATTTTCTTTTATAACATTATCTTCAGCATGTTTAATACCTTCTTCAGATGTTTTTGTCGTAACTTTTTTTGGCATTTATTTAAATGTTATAAAATATTTTTTAAACTTTTTATTTAATTATTTACAAATGAACTTCTTAAGACTAAAAAAGGAACATTTAATAGAGATACTAATAATAATATTTGTATTTTTATTTACATTGGGTACAAAGGGTTTATTGATGAATACTTTGGGAAATTATAATTTAGTTGGTCCAGATGCTTATTTATTCTTTAAATATTTTGAATCCCTAATATATAATCATATTGTTTCAACAATAACGTATCATCTAAATTATCCATTACCATTTATATATGATAATAAAGATTTAGTAATATATTTTTCTTATTTATCATATATTATTTTTACAAACTTTCCATCTCAAACTCTTTTCTTTTTATCTTTATTAGGAGTACATCCTGCAGCTACAATTCCCACTTGGTTATCTGCAGATTTTACAAATGCACTTGTACCAGCAATATCAGCAATAATATTTTACTTCCTTTCTAAAAACATCTTAAATGATAAATATCTTGCTCTATTATCTTCAATAATTTTTGCTATAAATCCATTTTTAACATCAAGGTTAGTATTATTTGATACAGAACTTGGTGCTATTATATTTATTGTCTTATCTTTTTACTTAATATTAAAATATTTAGATGCCAAAAGTGAAAATAATAAATATAAAAGATACTCATTGATATTATATTCGCTAATTACCTTAATAATATTTTATAAGACATCATTATTAATAAATCCGGATTTATATCTAACATTAGAACTATTCTTATTCTTTTTTATTCTTCTATTTCTATATCCAGTATTTAAAGGAACAAAAGAATATTATTTAACATTATTAGTATTTTCTACTGCGCTAGCTAGAAAAGGTTGGGGAGGGTGGATTATTATACCAATGATATTTGGATTAACATTATTAATAAGATTCTTTTATAATAGAGATTATAAAGAAGCTTACTTCTATTTACCATATATAGGATTTACAGGAATATTAGATAATGAATTAAGTTATTATTTATTTTTATCCTCTCACAATTTATTATTCGAGTCATCCTTAATTATTTTATATATATATGATATAATAAAGAATACAAAAATATTTGAAAAATTGAATGTTTTAACTATTGGAAAAATAATAAAAGACAGTGAAGTTTCAAAGAGAATTTTATTATTTATTATAATACTTATATCATCTTTACCAATGCTTTTACAAAAAGTATTAGATAAATTTTTAATAAATCCATTTACAGCATCTAGGATGGGATCTACTATTGCAGAATTTCAACCAACTCCAGCATCATATTACTTTAGTTTATTTGGATCTGTAGGAGTTATATTTACATACTTAGGTCTTGGATATTTAATATTTAATAAAGAAAAACCAAAGAAATATTTATTTGCAGAATATATATTTATATTTTTATTATCAGCATCCGAAATTATATTAACTTCTAATATAGCATTAATAATTACTTATTTAATTATATTTACAATAGTAATGTTATCTATTGGAAAAAATGAAAAGAAATATTCTTTAGAATCTATATTTGAAGTATGGACATTATCTATAGCAATGCATTTTATTGTATTTTCAGATATTGTAATAAGTGGCCAATTTATTAGTATATTCTTATCTTGGATCTTATTCTTCTTATTTATCTTACCATATATTGTTATCAATAATAGAAATTTAACCGACAAAGAGATTTTTGCCTTATCTCTAAGTTTCTTAACAATTATTGTCGGAAAATATATATATAGATTAATATATTATGCTGGATTTTCTTTACCGTTATTATATGGATATGGTATAAAAGTTTTTGATTTATTTAAAGAATATTATGAGAAGATGAAAACAAATATTGGAGAATCTATAAATTTACTTATTCTTACATTATCATCTATATCTTCAATTTCATTATTTATTCTAACTAAGATTTTCCTAATTTTGCTCCCACTATTTTTCTTAATTGGATATATAATATATATATTTGTTATTGAAGAGAAAGAAAATAAAGATATTAATTTTAATGTATTAAAATATAGTATAATTATTTTATCAATTTTTGGAATATCAATTGCTTTTAATAATATATATGGCGCCCCTGGATATATTTTAAACTATTTCACACCTTTATATACTGGTGGGACACCATTATATGAAATACTAGCATTTAATTGGATAAACCAAAATACTTCTTCTAATTCAATAATAAATTCTTGGTGGGATTATGGATATTATATATATGTTTTAGGAAATAGAGCAGCATGGATAAATGGAGCAAATAACTTCCCATATTGGAATCATTTAATGGGAAGGTATGGATTATCTTCAGATAACATTACACAAACTTTGCAACTATTTTATGTACATGCTGACTATAATTATCAAACATTTAAGACATTAGAATCATTTAATGAAAATTCTATATTTTATAATTATTTATATAAAGATTTAGGATTTAATGAAACTGAGATAAAAGAAATTGAAGAATTAAAAAATTCATTGGGATATGATAATTGGATAAATTTATTATATACATTTAATGGATCTCCAGAATCAATAGAACAATTTAATTTATCTAAAGAAGATATAAAATTATTAGAAAAATTATACAATATGAATTATTTAAGACCTGCATATTTATATATAGATCCAACAGATATTGGAAAATCATTTGCATTTCAATTTTTAGGTTCTAATGAGAGTTATGATAAAGAATCATGGATATCGCAGTTTGCTTCTGGATCACAACAAAATCCAGGCTTAAATATTCCTTCCATTTATTATGATGGATATTATATATTTGCTCAAAATAATAGTCTATTTTACTTCGGTCAAGAACCATTAGATCAAGATTTAAATATTAATGGAACTGTAATACCAAGATGTATATATGTCCAAAATTTAGGAATAATAAATCAAAATAGTTGCGGTTATATTGTTGCAGCCCAATTATTATTTAATCAGCCAATAGTTACTCAAAATGGAATATATGTATCTCTAAATGTAAATAATATTAATCCTGATAATTTAGAAAATGCATATGTATATATATATTATCCAGTAACAAATCAAGAATATAAATTAACTTTAAAGTATATTGAATTAGATGGTGTATTAATAACATTTAATAATGCAACTTATGGAGGATTATTATATGTAACTCCAATAATATATTTACTTTCTCAAAATAATCCATTAGGAGAATTTTTATATGCATATTTCATTTCTCAAAAAGCAACAGAATATGACTGGGTACAATTATATTTCTTAAATAATGATTATAATGGAACATTTAACTTAATATATTATACAAATCAGCAATATGGATTACCTCCAGTAATATATAATGATGCTACTCCAGCAAAAGTATGGAAAATTAATTTTCCAGAAAACTTTACAGTACCAGATTACTTATATTGTTTATATCTAGCAACAAATTTAGAACAAATAAATGAATGTGCAAAAATATACAATTTAAAACCATATTCTAACTTTTATGATGTATGAAAATTATTTAATTGCTTTATTACCTTTATTAATTTCTTTTTTTATAACATATTATTTAGTAAAAAAATGGATACCAATTGCACATAAAGAAGGATATGTTGGAAAAGATATGAATAAATATAATAAACCAGAAATTGCAGAAATAGGAGGATTATATTCAATAATAGGAATAATATTTGGAATTTTATTGTATGTAGGGTTAAAAGTATATATATTTCATACGACAGAAGATCTTGTACAAGTATTTGCAATATTAACTACATTATCTTTAGTTACTATATTAGGACTATTTGATGATATTTTAGGATGGAAAAGAGGATTGAAACCATGGGAAAAACCTTTGTTATCATTTATTTTAGCATTACCTTTAATGATAATATCAGCAGGAACACCAACAATGAATTTTCCATTTATAGGACAAGTTAATTTTGGTATATTGTATCCATTATTAATTGTCCCAATTGCAATAATGGGTGCTTCAAATGGTTTTAATATGTTAGCAGGATATAATGGATTAGAAGCATCTATGGGAATAATATTAATTGGATCATCAGGTTTAGAACTATTTTTATTAGGACAATACTATTTAGCAGAAATTGCATTAATTTCTATATTCTCAATTATTGCATTTTTAATATTTAACTGGTATCCTGCAAAAGTATTCCCAGGAAATTCCTTTACATATGGAATAGGAGCACTATTTGGAACATTAGTAATATTGGGAAATATTGAACAATTTGGAGTAATATTATTTGCATTGTATTTCTTAGAATTGATATTATTTATTAGAGGATTATTAAATCATGCATATAAGGAGAATTTCGGAATACCAAACGAAAAAAATGAATTAAATGAACCATATAACAAATCTTATAGTGTTACACATTTAGCAATAAAATTAGACAAGAAAATATTTGGAAGAGCAACAGAAAAATCTGTAGTTTTGACAATATTATTATTACAAATAGTAATAACAATAATAGCATTTATATATGGTTAAATTAGTTTATATTTTTTTAAAGAAAAATAAAGAAAAATTACTTTATAATTTGTCTATATTAGATAGTTTCTGTAAAAAGAATAATATAGAATTAATTTGTATAACCAAAAAAGAAAATAGGGATTATATTTTAAAGATAAAAAAAATAATAAATGCAAAATTTTATTTAGTAGAAAATGAAAAAGATATAAGAAAGATAAAATTCGATGATAAAATAATATTGATTTATAATGAATTAAATCTCAACTTAAAAGAAATAAAAAATAATATTGAAAAAATAGAAAAAAATAATATAATAATATTTAAAAATAGGATATTTGATATTTCACTAATTAATCCATTTGTTGTTCTTGGAAAAAATATAAGATTATATGAAAACTTTCTTCTAGAGTATTTCATAAACAAAAGAAAATATATTGAAAGTAATTATAAAATAAAGAATTTACTTTATGTATTTTTTATTAATTTTTATATTTTCTTAAAAAAATCTTTTTTTATTTTAGATAAATTATTAAAAAGAAAATTCATAAAAGATTATATAAATGAAAAAATTGGATTATTATCATATAAACTTATTACATTTTTATTAGTAATATTATTAGCCAGAATTTTAACACCAGAGTTCTATGGAACATATGTAACAATATATAATTTTATTTTACTTTTTTCTGGTTTTATTGGATCATCAAATATTATTTTAGAAAAATATATTAGTGAAAATATAGAAAAAAGAGATGAACAAAAAAAATATTTAAAAATTGATATATATATTAAATTATTATTTTCTCTTATTTCATTAATTATAATTTTTATCTTACTTCCAGGATTGTTAAATAATATATTTTATTCTTATTCATCTATATATGTTTTTTTAGCACTAATTATTTCTATTTTAATAGCATTGGATGGAATAGGATTTTCTATTCTTTATTCCTATCTTAGAATAAAAGAGGCTAGAAATTTATATATTTTAGAAGCAATATTAAAGTTCTCTTTTGTTTTATTTCTTTCATTTTTATATAGGAAAGATGGATTTATATTTGGTTTATTGCTAGCATATCTATTATTTGATTTAACAATTATTTTTATGATTATAAGAAAATATCCAGATTTCTTAAATTTCTTTAAAGAAAAAATAAGCAAACAAGTATTTAAGAAATATTTATCTTCAATTTTTTATATTAGTTTACCTCCTTTATTATTCAATTTTTATTCTGCAATAGATATACAAATATTAAGAATATTTACAACATTTAAAGATGTAGGATATTTTTATAATGCTTTAATAATTACAGGTACTATCTCTTCTGTTTTTTCAATTTTTGGAATTACATTACCAAGAATTTTAAGATGGGAAAAAGAAAAAATAAAAAATAGGGTATATAAAATAGTAGGGATACAATTAATAATAAATATAATTTTATATGGTTTGCTAATACTAATCTCTCCATATTTAATTACTTTATTCTTTGGTCCATCATACATTTTATCTGCAGAACTATTAAAATACGTTGGAATAATTTTAATTATACAATCCTTTAGTATATTTTCCTTAATTTTATATAGATCTGGATATGAAAAATATTATTCAATTTATGCAGTTACTTCATCAATTTTATCAATTATTTTAGACTTAATATTAATATCAAGATTTAAATTATATGGAGCAGTTGCATCTGCAATTCTTGGAAACATATTTAATGTTTTAATAGCATACATTATTTATGAAAAAGCATACAATAATATCACTTCCAGATCTATTTCTTGATATAATAACAAAAAGAATTGATATAAATAAAAAAACTGGAAATATTAATCAAAATACAATATTAAAAATTGGAGGAAATGCCTCTAATTTTTCTATAGCATTATCAAAATTAAATATTGAAAATATATTAATTGTAGGATGTAATAAAATATCTGAATTAATTTTAAGAGAATATATAAAAGAAAATAAATTAAAAATAAGATTTATACCAATATATAAAGATATATCTATTACTATAAGTTTGGAAGGAGAAGATAGAGTCATGATAACAGATCCTAAGGGAATACAAATAGGAAAAGATGATATAAAAAAATATGAAAAAATAATAAAAAAAGCAAAATATATTTTCTTTGGAAATTGGAACAACAATAAAAAATCAAATGAATTATTAGAATATATTTTAGATATAAATAAAGGAAAAATATATTTAGATATTGGAGATCCATCAGTGAATATAGAGAATTTAAATAAATTAATTGAAATATTAAAAGAAAGAAAAATATGGGTATTAAGTTTAAATGATTACGAATTAAAATTTTTGGGAGATTTTCTAAAAATAGATTATTCCGATATAAAAGATTTGGCAAAGAAAATATATTCTTTGTTAAATATTGAAAATTTAGATATTCATTCTCCAGATTTTGTTTATTCGTTACCTTCAGATAAATATATCAAAATAAATAAAGTAGAACCAAAGATTTTAACTGGAGCTGGAGATTATTGGAATGCAGGAAACTTTTATGGATATATAAATAATTTTAATAATGAAGAAAGATTAAATTTTGCCAATGAATTTGCTAAAAAATATATCTTAAATCAATTATAGCGCCCCCGCCGGGACTTGAACCCGGGACCACGGGATCGACAGTCCCGTATGCTGCCAACTACACCACGGGGGCTTAAATATTATTATCACTATATCCTTTTATTTTTTCTTTTAATTTATTAAATATTTCATCAGAATAATTTTTCTTATATTCTTTTAATAAATCAATTATTTCTTTATTAAAAGGTATAATTTTATCTTTAATTAAATATTGAATAAATTGAGTTAAATTAGAAGGATTATCTTTTATTCTAGATCTTTCCCAATCAATTAAATATATTTTATTATCCTTTATTATAATATGATCAAATGGCCTTTGCATTTCTTCTTTCTCAATTTTTAATTTATCTAAAGTAAATAATATATCTAATATTTTTTCTATATATTTTATTTTTTCTTTTATATCTAAATCTTTGAATTTCATCCCATTAATATATTCCATCTCAATTTCCATTTTTTCATCATCATAATTTATTATTTTAGGAACAAAACCATAATCTTTTAAAAATAATAAAAAATATTTCTCTTTTTCATAATTTTTCCTTAAATTTTCTTTAAATTTCTTTATTATTGTATTTCTATCTGTTAAAAAAATTTCAGAATGCCAGCCTTCATCTATTTTTTTCATTCAAATATAAAATTAAAATCTTCAAATAATCTATATTTTTTATTATTTATTTCATATACTCCTTTCTCCATTTCTTCTATTAAATTATATATTCCTTCAATATCTAATCTTTTATCTTCAATATTCTTTTTCTCCAAATTATAATATCTTACAGAATAAATATTTTCATTTACTTCTTTTTCTCCAATATATACAGTTATTGAAGGTTTATATATAGATTCTAATATTCTAGTAATATTTGATAATTCTACCTTTGTAGAATTTATTTTTACAACTCTTATTTCTCTATTTTTTAATTCTTCATACAATTTATCTCCATATTCATTTATTTTATTATCTTTTTCTTTATTTCCAGTATTTATTTTTATTATTGCAACTTGTATTGGATTTAAAACAAATGGTAATCTTCCTTTAAATGATTCTAAATATGCTCCAATAAACCTTTCTACAGATCCTAGATATGCTCTATGTATTATATATAAATTATCAATTCCAAAATAATCTTTTACTAGATCTATTAATTTAAAATTCCTTGGTAAATTAAAATCTAATTGTATAGTACCTAATTGCCATTCTTTTTCTCCAATTTTTAATGTAAAATCATATTTTGGACCATAAAATGCAGCTTCTCCTATTCCTTCATATATTGAGAATCCATATTTATTTGCTAATTTATTCATTACATTTCTCATTATATTTTCTACATATTCCCAATCATCTTTGTTTCCAGAATATTCATTCATTTTATTTGGATCATGCAAACTTAATCTTACTTTAAATTCCGATCTTTTTAAATCAATACCAAACAATTTATCATATAATAAAATCATTTCATCCAATAATTTTTCTATTTCTTTTTCCAATAAATCTGGTGTTATAAATACATGAGAATCATCCTGAGTAAATGATCTAACCCTTAATAATCCATATACACTTCCAGATGGTTCATATCTATGGACATTTCCCAATTCAAATATTCTAAATGGTAATTTAATTTTTCTATATTTTTCTAATATATTTATAAAAATTAGAATATGATGAGGACAATTCATTGGTTTTATAGCATATTCTTCATTTTCTATATTAAAAATATACATATTTTGTTTATAATATGATAAATGTCCAGAAATTTTATATAATTCTGTATTTGTAACTAAAGGTGATCTAACTAAATAATATCCTCTCTTAATATGAAAATCTGTAAGTATTTGTGATAACAAATTGTATGTAATTCCTCCTCCCAAAGAAAATAATTGTAATCCTTTTCCTAATAAATCTCCAAAATTTTTATTTAACTTTTCTATTCTTCTATCATGCCTTACTAAAATATCCAATTCATCCCCTATTTCTACATGATCTTTTTCCATTAAATATTTAGAAATAAATAATCTTATAAATTTATTCTATTTATTTCATAATAAACTATATTGTTTTCTATATCTATTATTCCTAACAATATTTTATTTTCTTTATTTTCATTCATTATATTTAACAATATAGAAAAATCAATAAATTCGTTTTCAAATATTGGATAAATATAATATTCTATTTTATCCTTTTTCCAATCTTTAAATAAAATAACTAAATCATTATATATTCCAACATAATATCCTTTATTTCTTAAATCTTCAAATATATAATATTTTTTTATATTTATTTTTTCTTTATAATTTTTAATAAAATCTACAAAATTCTTTATATTCTCTAATTCTAACCATCCTTTCTTTAATCCATATAAAACTTCTTCGGGTTCTAATAATATATATTTATCTTCTAATTTTCCTATTCTTCCGATTTTATCATAAAAATCTTTTTCCGCATAAAATTTTCCATTTATTTCTTTTACTATAACTTTTTCCATCTTATTTCTAAAAATATATTTTCTCTATCTTTTATACAATACAATATTCTTTTCCTAGTACTATGTGCAACCCTATTTTTTGATAAAAAATCATATGTATCAATTTTTTCATTAATTTTTATTGGTATTACTATCCATTTAGAATGTTCTCTAATTTTTTCATATATTCTAAATACTCCTCCAAATTTTAATCCTGTTCCAACAATATATCCCTTTTCTTTAAAATATTTATAGAAATAATAATATAAATTTATTTTTTCATCTTTTAGAAAATAATTTATATCTATTTTTTCTCCTTTTTCATTATATACTTCTATTTCTCCTTTTTCTAATAAATATAAAGCATCATAAAAGAAAATTATTTTATCATTATCCATAAATACTCCATTTTTATACAAAATTCTTTTCATAAGAAAAATAATGAAAAATTTCTTTATAAATGCCGCCGCGGGGACTTGAACCCCGGACCTGCGGATTACAAGTCCGCCGCTCTACCAACTGAGCTACGGCGGCATATAATAAAAATTACAAAAAATAAAATTTAAATTTTTAGCTACCTCCTAAAGAAACAACAGATTGTGCTAGAACAGTTGGTATTGCCCCTCCATATTGTGCTTCATATCCGTTTATTGGTGTTATTTGTAAATTATAATTCTCATTTGGTACTAATGGTTTTGTTAAGTATAACATTATTTCATATAATTCCCCATTTGTTAAATATACACTTTCTTGATTTACTGCTAATCCTATTATTGCATATGGATCTTGTATTCCTACTTCATTCATATCTTGTAATATTTGGAATACTTGATTTAATGATAATGGATATCCTATAATTGATGAGTTTAATCCAATTGTACATGATGTTAATGTTCCATTTACATAACTAAAGTTAACATATACATATGGTGTTGTTACATTATTTAATGTTTGACATATTTGTGCATTATTTATTGTTATATTTTGTACATTTACTTGATTGCCAAACATAAATCCTGTTACTACATAACTTCCTCCTTCTAATACTCCATATATTGATGTAGGCTCATATTGTGAAGGTGAGTATGAAAATACATCTCCATTACTATCTGTTAACAATATATTTATATCTTCAAGGTTTATTGGACCAGAACCTGGCATTAATGTTACTACTGGAGCAAATACTGTTATTTCTTGTAAATAATTATTTAATTGACCTGTAGATGGATCATATTGGTATCCAAATACTTGTGTAGGTTGCATTCCTGTAGTAATTCTTTGCTGTGCTTGAGCTCCAGTTTGTAATGCT
This sequence comes from Nanopusillaceae archaeon, assembly GCA_049974095.1. Taxonomy (GTDB): domain Archaea; phylum Nanobdellota; class Nanobdellia; order Nanobdellales; family Nanobdellaceae; genus Nanobdella. The sequence continues at coordinate 55,419 of JBMFJD010000007.1, forward strand.
TTTGATTGTAAAGCACTTGTTGTATATATTATTACTCCTGCTGCTACTGCTGCTGTTACTATTATTGCTATTAATATTATTAATGTTGACAAACCGAACTGTGCTCTTTCCATATAATAGATTAGTATGTTTGATTATTATAAATTTTACCGGATAGTGGTTATCTATTTAATATAGCAATTGTTTCAATATGATAAGTATGCGGGAATTGATCTATAAAAATTAAATTATCCAATTTGTATCCTCCCTTATTTATTAAAATATCAACATCTCTTTTTTGTGTTTCAGGATAACAAGATACATAAACTATTCTTTTTGCATTAGATTGTAATATTTTCTTTATTGCCCTTTTATGTATTCCTGGTCTTGGTGGATCAATTATTATTTTATCAGCAGATATTTTTTCCAAATTTTCTACATTTGATAATAAAAATTTTAGACCTTTTACTTCATTTATTTTTTTATTTAATTCAAACATTTCTTGATTTTCTCTATTATTATCTATTCCAAATACATAATCCGAATATTTACCAATTTCAATTGTATAAAATCCTGCTCCAGAATATAAATCATATATTACTTCTTTTTCTTTTGGCTCTGTAAATTCTCTTACATATTTCAATAATATTTCTGCAGTATAACTATTTGGTTGATAGAAACTATTTGAGGAAACATAATAAAAATTATCCAATGCTTTTTCCTTAATATATTTTTCTCCAGCTAAATTATAATTTATATCTCCATATGAAACATCAGAAATTTTATCATTTGTTGTCCAATAGAACGAATTTGTATATTCTTTTATTTCATAATAAAATTCTAAGAATAATTTTTTATAATATTCAATATTTTCAGTTTTATAAGTTATTATATTTACCATTCTTTCATTTGTAAATTTTCCTTCTCTTATTACAATATACCTTACAAATCCTTTATTTTCTTTTACATTCCAAGGTTCCAAATTTTTATTTTTTATAAATTCTCTAAATTTATTTCTAATTATATTTGATTCTGGAGATTGTAATAAACATTCAAATATATCTACATATGAATACCATTTTCCATATTCTTTTAATCCAACTTCATAATTATATCCTACCGCATAATCCATTCTATTTCTATAATAAAATATTTTGGGAGATTTTATTATTTCATCGAGTTCCCTTTTAAATATTTCAATTATTTTATTTACTTTATATTCTATTTGTTTATCATAAGATAGATTTTGTATTTGACATCCACCACATTTTGGAAAATGTTTACATATCATAAATAAAAATTAGAGGAAAGATAAAAAAGTTTATGAATAAAATAGTTCATAATTTCCAAAGCCAGAAGGAACAAATGTTTCATTTGTAGAAATAACACTTCCCATTCCTGCAACTATTTTTTCTACTATATAACTTGCAACACTTGGATTATTATATAAGAATGTAATATTTGCTTGTGGAGATCCAATTAACGATATTCCTGCTACATAATTATATTGTAATCCATTTACATTTGCTGAAGATATAATACTATTTACAGAATTTATCATTCCTTGTCCATTATATTGATATATTATACTTCCTGTAGATGTTGTTAAATTATATATAATTCCTTGTCCAAATATATCTGCACCCAATTGTGAATTATATATAGAAATATTTGTAGCATTTCCTGTTAAATATACTCCAAATATTCCTCCATTTGTTATTACATTACTTACATTATTTGGTTGAGTTACATATAATCCAAATACTTGTCCTACATTTATTGTTACATTATTTATTGTATTTCCTGAAGATGTTAAATATATTCCAAATATATTTGAGTTTATATAGCTATTTAATATATAGTTACCATTTCCATTATTTATTTTTATTCCAAATATATTTGACTGTATATTGTTATTTACTATATAATTGTTTAATGCATTTCCTTCTAAATCTATTCCAAATATTTGTCCATTTATATTTGAACTATTTATTATTACATTATATGGATTATTAATATATATTCCCCATACTGAAGATTTTATATTTGCATTATTAATTGTTGAATTCTGTATAGAACCTGGAGCATATATTGAACCAATATTTCCATTTATTGTTGTATTATATATATTTAATGTTGATGGATTTGTAACCTGTACTCCAAATAATCCAGAATTTATATTATCATTTATTAAATTCAATGTTCCATTTTCTAATCTTACTGCAAATAAATTTGTATTAATATTAATATTTTGTATTGTTACATTTGATGATAATACATCTATTACAGGTAATCCTGGATTTGCAGGTTCAAATACTGTA
>JBMFJD010000008.1:0-50576 GCA_049974095.1 Nanopusillaceae archaeon
TTTGTTCTTTATTTTTGTTGTAAATGATAATATTAAAATATTATTGAAAAAGATTGGAATTGGAAGATCTTAATTTTCTATAGCTTCTTCATATATCTTTTTTAATTTTTTATTTCTTACTTCTATTGAGAATTTTTCTTTATATTTTTTATATGCATTTTTAGAAAGTTCTTTTAATAAAGAAGGATTTTCTATTAACTCTATAGTTTTTTCATAAAATTTATTTAATAAATCTTCATATATCTTATTTATTGGATTTTTCCAATTGTTTTCTATAATAAATCCTTCTTTTTCATTCTCTACTATTTCTTTTCTCGATAAGTTATCATATGTTATAATTGGTATTCCATAAGATAATGCTTCTATAAATGCAAATCCAAAAGAATCTGAAAATCCCGGATAAAATAAAATATCCGTAGATGGATATATCTTATTATATAAATCCTCTGCAGATACAAATTTGTATATTTTTATTCCATATTTTTCATATTTGTTCTTTAAATTATCTGGAATAGTATAAGAGATTAATATTGTTTCTATATCATATTTTTCTTTTAATTTTTTGAATAATAATAAAGCATAATGGCCTCCTTTTGCATAAAAATATCTTCCTATAAATAATATTGTCAATTTTTCATGTTTTATTTTTTTAATTTTTGGTTCAGGTACTGCTGGATATAATACTTCAAATTTATCCTTTATTTTTGGATCTTCTCTTATTTCTTTTGGGAAAGAATAATATGATGCATATGTCCAAGGTAATATTTTTTTGCAATTATCTTTTTCTAGAATCTTTTTTATTATATTTATTGTATATTTACTATTAGATGCCTTTCCTTGATCATATGTAAGGGATTGATAATATTCTGCATCTACTATATAATTATTTCTTAATGAAAAACATCTTGCACAATGAATTAATTCTACATTATATTTATTGATTTTTACTATTGGAAAAGAGATATCTAATTTTTGCAGTGTTTTCCTTCCTATCTCTTTTATTTTAACATAATATGAAAATTTTTTGGGGTTGGTTATTAATCCTTTATCTTTTCCGATTTTATTTAAAAATATGTAACCGTCAGGTGGATAATTAATTAAGTTTCTATAATATTGAGAATCTACAAACTTCCAAGGAAATTGTAAATATATTTTATACATATTCTTTATATATTTCTTCTAATTTTTTATCCATTTTTCTTGCAAAATTATCCCAGGAAAAATCTTTATTTTTTATATAATTCATATTTTCTTTCCCTTTTTCTATTAATTCATCTCTATTTTTAATAAAATACTCTAAAGCTTTATATATTTCTTCTACCATTTTTTCTTCATATATTTTTTCCTCTATCCAATATATTCCTGGAGCATCTTTTAATATTTCATAATTTCCTGCATATGTAGAAATAACATATTTTCCAGAAGCCATCGCCTCTAAAGGAACTATCCCAAAATCCTCCATAAATGGTATATGGATAAATGCTAAGCATTTTGAATATAATTCTCTCAATTTTTTATCATCTACATTTAAAAATATTTTTACATTTTTTTCCAATTTGTATAATTTTATTAGCTTTATTAATTTATTATAATATTTTATATTTTCTAATGATCCTGCTAAATACAATTTATATTCTGGATATTTTTTAATAAATTTTGCAAATGATTTTATTAATAAATGTTGTCTCTTTGCAAGTCCTATTCTTGCTACATATAAGAAATAATCTTCAGGATCTTTATTATAGAAATTATTAAGATCTGCTCCTGGATTTATAATATATGTTTTATTTTCGCTTATTAATTTTTTATCTAATGCTCTCTTTTTTGATAATTCAGAATTAAATATTGCATAATCTATTCTTTTCCAAGCTCTCTTTTCTAAATGATTATATACTATAACAGCAGTTTTATATGGTAAAATATATGGTCTATTAAATCTGTATTTCAAGTTCCATAAAATATCCCAATAATAACTTGCTCTTAAAATAGTGTGAGAATATATTACTTTCGGAATTTTTAAGTTATTTTTTAATAATATTAATTCTCCTATTCCACCTGATGAAATTAAAAATAAATCATAATTTTCTTCAATATCCTTTGGCAATTTAATTAAATTTGTTAATAAAGAAAATCCGCCTCTTATTAAATATCCTCTAAATAATCTTTCATATTTTTTATCAAATAAATATATAATGTTCTTAAAATCAAAAGTTTTCTCTTCAATGTAATTCCAAGTTAATATTGTTATATTATTTTTAGATCTTTTTTGGTATTCATATATTAATCTTTCTGCTCCTCCCCTTGATTTTAACCATGGATGGAATAATAGTATGTCCATAAAATTTGAATTTGTTATTTATTTTTATGAATAATTTTATATAGTGCTATCTTAATGTAAAACATATTTACAAATTTTTAAATTTGATATGTTATTTAGATCAAATTTTTAATTTTTTATTGTCGTTTTCTATCAAATCATTTAGATTTGATCTTCTTAATATTCAAAATTTTTTATATTCTTATAATAAATTTTTATATCTCTTCTTATAATATTCTTTCAGCTTATTTCTCATAAACTTATACATTAAATATTTTATTAATTCTTTAAATCTCATATCAAAACTATATTCTATTTTATAATTTCCATTATCAAATAGATTTAATATTATCTTTGTAGAAAACATACTAATTTTAAATATTTTATTATTTTTATAATATTTCTCCATATATTCTAAATCTTTTAATGATCTTTTAACAATATCTATATTAAAATCTACAGAAGTATTGAATTGATGAATTCTAAATTTTGTTAAATGTTCAAATAATTTTATATAGGCTCTTTTATACTTAAAATAAAGATATAAAAATAGATCAGCTTTAATATCTATATTTTTTATCATATTAGATAGTTCTTTTTTTGTTTCATTATCAACAACTAATGTGTAACTACTTACATTTCCATCTTCTTTTTTAAATTCTTTTTTACTTTCTTTATATATTATCTCTTTATTTTCATTAATATAAATTTTTGCATTATGAATAGCATAATTCTTAAGTTTTATACTTTTTGAAATATCTAATATTCTTGCAATTTTATTTTCTGTAAACATATCATCATCTTCTAATAAGAATATTATATTTGATGACGTATTTTCGATGCCTATTCCTAATTTGTATCCTATTCTTCTTGTTTCATTATTTTCTTGCAGGTTTATTATTTTGTTATGTATAAAATTATTTTTTATATAATTATCTATTTCTTTATCTTCGTAATTTTTTACTACTATTAATTCTATATTTTTTGGATCTATTCCTTTTTGATTTAATATAGAAGCTATAGCATCCTTAATAAAAATCTTTCTTTTGTAATCTACTAAAACAACAGAAGCTAAAATATCTTTCATAGTTTTATAATAATAATCATTATTTTAAAAATGTTTGAATAAATTGATTTCCTATTTTTTCTATATCAAATAATTCTCTAGCTCTCTTTGATATATATTTTCTTGATTCAAAGTATTCTTTAGAGTTATTTTTCCAAAAATCATATATCTCTAATATTTTATTTGCAAAAGCTTTAGGATCATAATCTTTTACAATATATCCAAATTTCTTATCATATTTTAATAAATCTCTAAATGCTATGATATTAGATCCTATAAAAGGTAATCCAGATACAATAGCTTCTCCAATGGCTAATGTAGGCACTCCAGTTTCATATCTCGATGGTAATAGATATATCGAAGCCTTTGATATAATTCTTCTTTTTTCCTCTTCACTTATAAATCCTAGATATTTTATATTTGAGGGATATTTATTTTCTAATTCCTTAATAATGTTTTCATAATATTTTTCTCCAGATCCTACTATAACAAATTTTATTTCTTTATTCTTTGATAAAACATTATTAATGATTTTAGGTAAGATATCTATACCTTTATGAAGGGAAAAACGCGCTAAGAATAATACTATAAATTCATTATTTTCTTTAGGAAATGGATAATATTTTGTTTCTATGAAATTTGGAAGCAGATATACATTTTTCATACCCAATTTTTCGTACATTAATTTTTGAGCAGAATTCAATACGTGAAAATATAGTTTTTCCCTTCTATTAAATTCTTTTAATAAATATTTTGTTAATATATATTTATATCTAACTACTTTAAATTCTGGTTTTGTTGAAATAGCATGACTTCCAAAAATTATTCTATGAAATCTAATTAAATCAAAATATATTGATAATTTTAGCGCAAAATTATCAGAAGTATATAATGGTATATCTCTTTCGCTTTCTAATAATTCTTTAAGAGCGCTTATATTAAAAAATTCTCTATTGCTTATTATATAATCAAATTTTTTATCTTTTAATATGTCAATTAATTTTATTCTTTCTTTATCAAGGATTCTGTTAGATGATATTACTGTTACGTCATAACCTTTTTCTGCTAAGAAATTCGCCATTTTATATATCCAAACTTCTGTACCTCCATAAGTTGTTAATTTATATGATGATAAAAATATTATTGATTTCATCTTAATTTTATTTTTTTTATTTTATTTTCATCAAAATCTATATTATTAACCTTTACAAAATTTTTTACATACTCTTTTATTTTTTCATAATTATAAAATAATATAACATAATAGCTAATTTTTGATTTGCTTCTAAATTTATACATATATAATTCATCATAATATAACTGTAATTTTTTCTTTAATAAATTCCAAAAAGCATCATTAAATTTAAACATTGAAAGAAAATAATCTTTTTCTAATCCTATCTCAGGTGGTAATATAATATCCTCTGTATGTTCATATAATATTGTAGTAGGACTTTTTATTTCTTCAAATCTAACAATATTACTAATTATTTTTATAGATAAAGTATCTCTGAAATAAATATTAAACATTCTTTTAATATATTTTAATCCACCAGATGTATATTTTCTTTCTCTGTGTTCTCTTTCTTGATTTATTGCAAAAGGTAAAAGTACATTATATAATTTAAATCCTGCCCTTATTATATCTAGATCAAACATAAAATCTTCAGCGACAATCATATCTCTCCATTTAACTTTCTTTAATAGTTCTTTATAAGTATCGTATGATGCAAAATGTCCGTAAAAACTTCCCTCTTGATATATATTTATTAATCCTTTAATCAAATCATTTATTTTTTCAAAAAATATTAAATCAAAATCAATATAAAATATAAAGTCGACATCTGGATAATTTTTAATTAAATGCTCTAGTGCATATTGTCTTCCTAATCCTCTAGAAGATCTCTTTTGAAATACATCTACAAAATCATATTCTTTTAATATTTCATAAGTACCGTCTCTAGAATAATTGTCGCATACAGAAATTATAAAATCATATTTTAATTTTTTCTTTAAATCTTCTATTGTTTGTCTAACAGTATCTGCAGAATTATAAACAGTACCATATATACCCAATTTAGTCATAAGATATTATAATTTATATAAGATTGATAAATATTTTTTATCATTCTACCAATAAGTTCTTGAAAGCTAAAAAATTTCATATAATATCTAAATGTAGATCTAATAATTATGTCTAAATATAAATAACTAGAGTATATATCCCTTAATTTATTTTGATTCTAGTCATGCTCTAAAAATTATCTATAAAAATAATATACTCCCAAATACCAACTATCTTTTTTAACTATCTTCATTTTATACCCATTTCTCAAAAATTTAGAAATTAATACCTGAGGAGATCCATGTATTTCAATAATATATTCTCTAGAATATTTCAATACTTCATCTGGTAAACATAATAATGAATATTCACATCCCTCACAATCCATTTTAGTAACAAATTCTTCTTCTTTATTATATATTTCCTCAAATACATCTTTAATAGAAGTTAATTCTATCTTATAATTTCCATACTCTGAACCAGACTCTCCGCGATTATTTATATTAATTTTTATGTAATTTTCTCCTTTATTACAATCTATCCCTTTATTTATTGGAATAATCTTATCTTGTAAATCATTTAATTCTATATTTTTTAATAAAATCTCATAGAAATCTTTTACTGCTTCATATACATATACTTTCCTAGCTCCTTTTCTAATAAAATATATTGAAGAATCTCCTACATATGCTCCTATATCTAATACTACTTTATCTTTTACATCTAATATTTCATATTCATTTTGTAAATAATATAATACTGGCCAAATATCATTTTTAATATAGAATTTTCCTAAATCTTTTACTATAATAATATATTCATTGTCATTTAGTTTTTCTATTTTTTCTATTCTTTCAGGATTTAATAAAAGAAAATATCCAGCCCTATCATAAAAATTTATTCCCCTATGTTTTACAGGTTTATGTAATATTTTATTCGCAATAAAGAATCTTAGTGATAATATTGGATTTTTTTTAAATACTCATAATAATATCTAATTAATTTTAACATTAATATAAAAAATATATAAAAATTTATAAACTAATATTTTTCATATCCTTTTACAATAGGATTTTCTATTGTATATTTAGTCAATATTTTTACTGCTTCACTTTCGGTTTTCTTCTTAACCATTGGGAATGGTATTACTTCTTTTATACTATTTATTCCTAATAATAACATAATTACTCTATCAATTCCTAATCCCAATCCACCTGCTGGAGGCATTCCATACATTAATGCTTCTACAAAATCTTGATCATATAAATGTGCTTCCTCAAATCCTAGTTCTCTCATTCTAGCCTGTTCTAATAATAATTTATTTTGTAATATTGGATCATTTAATTCAGAATATATATTTGCAATTTCAACTCCTAAAATATATCCTTCTGCTCTTTCAACTAATGAAGGATCTTTCCTACTTATTTTACATAATGGAGTGGATTCTTTCGGATGTTCAATAATATATGTAGGTTCAATTAATTTATCTTCAACCAATTCTTCAAATAATGCAGTAATTGCTAATCCTCTATTAAATTCTTTTAATTCCAATTGTACATTATATTTTACTAATAATTCTTTTATTTCATCATCAGACAATTTATCCACATCAATTCCTGCATATTCTTTTAATGCATCTTTCATTGTTATTCTTTTCCAAGGTGGTTTTAATGATATTTTTTTACCATTATATTCAATATATTCTTTCCCAATTACATCTTTTGCAATTCCATATACTAAATTTTCTATAATTTCCATCATTTTATCTCTATTTGCATATGCCTCATATGCTTCAAGCATTGTAAATTCAGGATTATGTGTTACATCAATAGATTCATTCCTAAAATCTACAGCAATTTCAAATACTTTGTTAAATCCTCCAACCATAAATCTTTTCAAATACAACTCTGGTGCAATTCTTAAATACCAATTTTCTTTTAAATCATTTACATATGTAATAAATGGTTTTGCATTTGCTCCTCCATATATTGGTTGTAAGATTGGGGTTTGTACTTCTATATACTCTAAATTTTCAAAATATTTTCTAATATAATTTAATACTTTAAATCTTATTTCAAATATTTTTCTCACATCATCATTCATTAATAGATCTAAATATCTTTTTCTATACCTCTCTTCTACATCACCAAATCCATACCATTGATCTGGTAAAGAAATTAACGCTTTTGTTAATATTATCCAATCTTCTGCAAATACAGATAATTCTCCTGCTTTTGTTTTTCCGACTTTTCCATATACTCCTATGATGTCTCCTCTTTGTATAAATTCTGCTACATCATCAAAATTTTTTGTTAAATCTTTTTTAGTTACTACCTGTATTTTATATCCTTCTTCTTTTAAATCATAAAAAATTATACCTCCATGTCTTCTAATAGAATATACTCTTCCGGCAATTTTAACATACTTATCAATAAACTTATCAGGAGAATTTGCAATTTCCTTTATATCATTTGTCTTATCAAATTCATATGGATATGGGTTATATCCCTTTTCTTTCATTTTTTCCAAAACTTTTAATCTATCTATGATATCTATCTCTAAACCACTTTTTTCTTCCATTCAAATTTCATTTTTAAATATCCTTAAAAATCTATTATATTTATGATAGAACAATATATTGGAATACTTGTTACAATGTTTATTATATTAGGAACAATTCCAAATATTTTTGTTTTTGAATCTATATTTGATTCATTAGAATTAAATATAAATCAAAAAAGGTATGCAATAAATAAATCATTTTTAATTGCATATATTATTTGGTTTATTATATTTTTATTTGGAAAACCATTTTTAGAAGTAATTGGAATAAATTTAATTGATTTTAGGATTGCTGGAGGAATATTTTTATTTTATATAGCATTTGAAATATTGGCAAAAGATATACCATCTCATGTAAATATAAAAAATCATGGAGAAGAATTAGAAAATATTATTGCAACACCTTTAGCAGTTCCATTAATAACGGGACCTGGGGTAATTACAACAACATTAATTTATGTTTCAGAAAGTTTAAATATATTTTATTTATTTATAACAATGTCTCTAGCATTTTTAATTTCCTATTTAATTATATACAATAGCACATTTATTTTAGAAAAATTTGGAAAGAAAAATTTAATCATATTAAATAAATTGGGAGGATTGATCTTATTAGCAATAGCAACAGATATAATATTAACAGGAATTAAATTATTAATATGATATTGATACATAGAAAAACTGGAAAAAAATTTTATATAGAAAATAGCGATAAAGATTTTAATACAAATTTTGGAATAATAAAAAAAGAAGATTTAAATAAAGAACCTGGTAGCATAATAAAATCACATTTAGGGGAAGAATTTTTAATACTAGAAGATAATTTTAATGATTTAATTAGATATTTAAAAAGAGGGCCTCAATCAATACATGAAAAAGATATTGGATTACTATATTCATTAGTAAATATATCTCAAGGAATGAGAATTGTTGAAGGAGGAACTGGTTCAGGAATTTTAACTTCATATTTAGCGAATTCTATAAAACCAAATGGGAAAGTATATTCATATGAAATAAGAGAAGATTTTTATAATATTGCAAAAAGAAATCTGGAAAAATTAAAATTATTGGATTATGTTGAATTAAAACTAAAAGATATAAATAAAGGAATCGATGAAAAAGATATAGATTTAATAATATTAGATATACCTAATCCATGGAATATATTAAATTATGCATATGAATCATTAAAACCTGGAGGATATTTAGTTTCATTTTTGCCAAATATAACTTCAGTATTAAAATTATTAGATTCAAATGATAAATTTTTATTAGTTGGAATATATGAAAATTTTGTTAGGAAATGGAAATATGAAAAAGGAAAGGTTTTAAGACCTAGAAATAAAGAAATTGTTCATACAGAATTTTCAGTATTATTTAGGAAAGTATAATAAAAATTAAGTATAAAATATAATAATGATAAAACCAAAGAAATTACATTTTGGTCCAGCAGGAGTACCATTATCTTCACCAAAAAGAGATACATTTAATGGGATAAAATATACATATGAAGAATTAAATTTGGATGGATTAGAAATGGAATTTACTTATGGAGTAAAATTAAAGGAGGATGTTGCAAATCAAATAAAGGAATATTTATCAGATAAGGAATTTATTTTAACAGCTCATGCACCATATTATATTAATTTGAATGCAGAAGAGGAAAGTAAAGTAAAAAAATCTATAGATATGCTATATAATGCTGCAAAGATAACATATTTATCTGGTGGATATTCTGTAGTATTTCATCCAGGTTGGTATTTAAAAAATTCTAATGAAGAGACATACAATAAAATAAAAGAAAATTTAAAGATAGTAATTGAAAAATTAAAAGATGAAAATATTGATATATATGTAAGACCAGAAACAATGGAAATGAAGAAAAAATTTGGAGAAGTAGAAGAAGTAATAAAATTATCACAAGAAATTGAAAATGTATTACCTGCAATAGATTTTGCTCATTTAAGATATAGAAATGAAAGAAATGATATAGAATATTTTAGGGAAATATTAGAAAAAATTGAAAATGAATTGGGAAAGGAAGCATTAGAAAATATGCATATACATATGTCAGGAATATTATTAGATAAAAAAGGAACTCATTGTAATTTGGAAGAATCAGATATGCCATGGAAAGATATATTAAAATTATTAAAAGAATTTAATGTAAAAGGAATTGTTATATCAGAATCTCCAAATATTGAAGAAGATGCTATAAAAATGAGAGATTATTACAAAAAATTAAAGTAGATTTTTTGCTAAATTAATAAATGCAGGTCTTGTTAATAGATATCCAATACCTACAGTAATAATTACCATTACAGCAAATCCTCTATATAATGCCAAACCCGCAACAAATGCTGGAAATACTGCCAATGCTTCTAATATAATTGCTAATAAAATAATAAACATCGCTTTTTTAATTGCCCTATCCATTATATTAACTTCTTTCTTTTCATTTGAATATTTTGCTCTTAATATTTCTTCTGTAGCAACTAATTGATCATCAATTCCTGTAGCAGTTCCAAATATAATACCAATAAATGCTGGAATATCATATGTTTGATGCATGGCAATTCCAATTGCAAATGCAATTGCAAATTCAGATATTAATGTTAATGTAATTAATAAAGGTACCCTTATTTTTCTATAAACTGGGAATAATACTGCAATTATTCCTGCAAATACTAATAGTATTGAAAATTCTAATGATTTTAATATATATTGACCAAATATTGGTGGAATTTCTGATTCTTGTACAATATTAAACTTTGAAGGTAATTGACCATTTTCTAAAATAATATATAAATTATACGCATTTTGGTATGCATTATATTGTGCTTGTGCCCTTGTATTTCCAACTCCAGATACTTGAATAGAAACCTGTTGTGCAGCCTGTCCTTTTAAATCTGCAGCAATTAATAATGTGGATACATTTTTATTATCTAGATAAAATACAATTGGTTCACTTAAATATGCACCTCCCGATTGAAATACTATAGATAAATTTTGGGTTAATTCTGCAAATCTCTGTGCAGCTTCTGGAGATAAAATTAATGTAAAATAGTATTGACATACATATTGACTTACTGAAGGAGAGCATCCTAATAGTCCAGAATATTGTCCTCCAAATAATGGTTTTACTTCAGATCCTGTAAATACTGTTTGATTATCAATTTTTGCATAAAAGTTTCCTTGTTGTATTATATAAGGAATTAAATATCCTTCAGAATATGGCAATTCAACAATAATATATCCTGTAGATGTTGGATAAATATTTATAGATTTTACTCCAAAAGAATTTAGCCTATTTTCAATAACTTGAGAAGCAATTGTTAGCTGTTGTGGAGTTAAAGGTTCTGAAGAATTTAATATTAATAAATATCCCCCAGCAATGTCAATTCCATATGAAATATATGAAATTTGTGTAATACTTGTCTCATTTAATAAATAATTATATTGATATGGTTGTAGAACAATATTTCCTTCACTAGTACTAATTGTTAAAAATGAAGAATTAATATTTTGATATAAGCATGAATAATATGAAGATAAAGAATTTGCAGTACATCCATTTATTGAATAAATATATGTTCCATTTGGTAATACAGGGCTACTTAATACTTCTATTTTATTATTATTTATTGCAAATATACTGTATCCTAATGCAACTAATAAAATAATAAAAAATAACATTATTCTCCAATCTTTTAATATTGATTTTATATCCATAAAGAAAATTTATGTAAAATATTTTTATGGTTTACCTTTCGAGTATCCTTTTGTTACTCCCATTGCAATTAAATGTGCAACCCTAACAGGTTCTGGTATTCTTGAATATACAGAAGTCAATTTTATTATTTCTATTACTTCATTATAATCTATTCCATAATATTGGAAATATAATTTTCCATATTTTGTTTCAATATATTTTGGTTCAGGATATCTTTTTATTATTTCAATTCTTTTTTCCCAATCTTTTGTATTTTTTGCTGCTTCAATAAATTTTTCCAAATTTGGCTTTTTTCTAACAACAGAAATTATTGGCAAATTAAGATTTTCATATAAATATTCAAAATCTAGTAGATTAAAACCTGCAAAAGAAATTCCATTTGTTATAATAATTTTTATTTGATCATAATGTTTTGTTCTTTTTATCATTTCAATTATTTTATCATTTACATCAAATCCATCAATTTCTATTTTATTAGATAATATTCCATCAATTTGCTTATGTCCCCTCATTATTACTCCAACTATTAAAGATTCTCTATCTTTATTTCTATCAAAATATCCATCATCAATTCCTACAATCCTGATTTCTTCTTTAATAACCATCTATTAATATATTTTTCCCAATCTACTTTAAAAAATATTATACTTAAAATTAGAAACAAAATAGATGAATAAATTGATAAATAAAACAAATTGATATTTATAATATAACTTATTTTTTTCAATAAATATATTTCTATGTAAATTTCTGCAAAAGATTTTATTATTTTTCCAATTATTGTTGTAACATAATATTTTATTATTCCTGTTTTTTCAATCCCAAATGAAAGAAAAAACAGATCATCTATTGGAAAAAAAGGTAAAATTGTAAAGAAGAAGAATAATATAATAAAATATTTACTTTTTGATATTTTTTTAATAAAAATTAGATTTCTATTATATCTTAAAGGTTTTGATAATAAAATACCTAATAAATACATAAATAATTTTCCTGTTGCAGCACCAATTCCCAATATTATTGAAATAATAATCATATTTTGGAAATTTATTCCTTCTATAATTAATATTGGTAATGATAATATAGTAAAGGGAGATCCAAATAATGGAAAAGCATTTAATATAAATGATTCTGAGAAAATATACAATATATCAAAAATATTCATTCTTCGAATTCTAAAATATCTCCAACAGTAACATAATCTGGTTTTTTATTTTCATTTAATTTTTCGGTTAATACTTCTTTCCTAGTAATTTTTATTCCCAATATTTTTTCAATTTTCTTTGCTAAATTTAAATCAGGTATTATTTTCTTATTTTCAATTGCCCTATATAAATTTTCCTTAATTCCTAACAATTTTGCCATATCTTCTTGTTTCAAATTATGTTCTTCTCTATATTTTATTAATATTTTATTATAATTTTCATCAACTATTTCTCCAACGATATCTTTTATCTCTATTTTTTTATTTTCAATTATATTTCCTTTTTCATCAACTATTTTTCCATATTTTTTACAATCCTCACAAACATATAATATTGTTCCCTCAATTAGCACTTTATATAATTTATCAGTCTTTTTTCCGCATAATTCACATGTCTTCATTTTATTAATTTTAATATTATATCTTTATATTCTATTGCTATTAATATTCCAGCAACAATTCCAAATGCTATTGCTGCAGAAATTAGTAAATAATATAATGTATCTACTAATATAGTAGAATTAAATCCAACATATGATAATGCAATTGTTAAGAAAATATATATAAATAATCCTTTTATAAACATTCTTGCATTTTGTTTCGCATTAAATAATATTGAAATTCCTTCTCCAATTCCAACTCCAACTAAAACAATTATTAGTGCAATATATATTGTATTTAATATTCCAAATAAGAAATAAAGATTTGGAAAATCTGTTATTATACCAATTATTATAAAATATAGAATTATATAATATTTGGTTAGATCTAGAATTATTTGAGAGACCTTTTTTCCAAAAAATAAACTTGGATATTTTTCAGTTAATCTATCTAATTTTATATATCCAAAAATAATTCTTAATATAAATACAGATATTTTTGCAATTATATATCCTATTATTAAAAATATTAAAAATATTATAAAATCTGCAAAATATATTGGAGATTGTACAATAAATTCTAAAAGAGGTTTTCCTATTGTCCCATAGATCTTTAATAACACTTGACTAATTAAATCCATTAAATAATTATTGAAAAAATTTTTATAAAGGATTAAATAAAATTATTCTTCATCTGGGCCCGTGGCTCAGAGGCTAGAGCGCCCGGCTGATAACCGGGAGGTCGGGGGTTCGAATCCCCCCGGGCCCACTATTTATTTAAACTTTCTTTCTTTATTTTTGAATAAATTAAAATGTTTAATGTATTAAAAAGTAGAGAAAAAATAAAGGGTAAAAATATTGTTATTGATAATAAATATCCTCCTATAGATTGAAATATAAAAGATCCAAATATTCTTAAAGATTGATTTGCCCCAAATGTTTCTGTCATATATTTATGTGTATTTTCAGAAATTAGTTCTTGTTGTGCAGGTATTGATATAACTCTAAATATAATAAAACCAGATAATGATATTATTGATAAAATAATATTTGAAAGAAATACAAATAATAATGTTAATATTAAAAATATCATTGAAATAGATCTAAAAATAATTATTTTATCATATATAGACCATTTAATATATTTTTCAACTAAATAAATAGATAATGTTGATAATAAACCAATTATAGTATAAATAATACTTATTATATCTTTTGTTAATCCTAAATAATGATTAAATATTATTGGAATAAAATTATATATTACTCCTACTCCAGCTCCATTTAAAAATCCAGCAATTATTATTAATTTACTAATTTCTTTTTCATTTCTTACAATTTTTTCGCTTATTTCTTCTTCTTTATTTTCTATTTTTTCTAATTTAAACAATAATAATGTAGAAATTGTTAAAATAATTATTCCAAATATTATATCAAATTTATAATTAAATAATAATAATAATGCTCCTAGAGAGCCGGAAAGCCCAGATAATATAATAAAGTTAGAATATACTTTTTCTCTATCTTCTTTCACATAATATGGAATTAAAGAATTAATTATTGGTGTTACAGTTGCTCCAACTCCTCCTCCAGCTAATGTTCCAACAGTTCCAAATCCACCTAAAATAAATGATAAAGATAGTAAATATATGTTTGAGTAAAAGAGGTAAAATATAATTAAAGAGATTGGATATAAAAATGAAATAAATATAAGTAATTTTATTTTATCATATTTATCTCCAATATATCCTATAAGAAATGACAATAACGCTTGAGATAATGCGCCAATTGAAAATAAGATTCCTATATATAATAAAGGTAATTTTAGGATATTAAATAAAAATAAACTTAAAAATACTGTAACATATCCTGAAATAAAACTTCTAATTATTCTAAATATATATAATATTTTTATATTTTTGTTCATATTTCTTCTTTTCTTTGTTTTTCATATAATTCTTTTATCCTTTGTATAGTATCTGTATCTTTTTCACTTTTATCCCATCTTATTCTATTTACTCTTGCAAATCTTAATGCAAATCCAGATTTATATTTTGGGCTTTTTTGTATTTCATCATATATTACTTCTACAACTATTTTTGGTTTAAACCATACAATTCTTCCCTCTTCTTTTATTTTATATTTTAATAATTCCTTTGTCAATTGTTCATATTCTTTATCAGATAATCCTTTGAATGTTTTTGTTACCATTAAAAATTCTCCAGTATTTTTATCTCTTGCAGCTAAATATAAATCTGAAATAAAATTTTTTCTTCTACTATGCCCCCATTCTCCTCCAATTATTACCAAATCTAATGGTTCTAAATGTCCTTTTATTTTTAACCATGTTTTATCTCTTTTTCCAGGTATATATATTGAATCTAATTTCTTTGCAACTAATCCTTCATTTTTCATATTTATTGATTCTTCAAAAAATTTTCTTGCTTCTTCTTCTTTATTTGTTATTATTCCTGGAACTAAATCTATACTTCTCCTTATCTTTTCCAATATTTTTCTTCTTTCTTCATATGGTTTATTTATTAATAATTCTCCATTAAGATATATAATATCAAATAAAAATAATCTTGCAGGTATTTCTTTTATATATTTTTCAATTTCATGTTCTCTTTTTATTCTTTTTACAATTTCTTGAAATGGCAATGGTAGATTTTTATTATAATCCCATCCAACAATTTCTCCTTCAACTACAACTTCTTTTTCTTTTATATTTTCTAAAATTAATTTTACAATATCTGGAAAAGAATTTGTTACATCTTTTAATCTTCTAGTAAATATCTTTATTTCATTATCTTTTTTATGTATTTGTGCTCTTATTCCATCAAATTTAAATTCAAATGCTGCAGGAGAGAAATTATCAAACACTTCTCTAAAATTATTTGCTTTTTCTGCTAACATTGGTTTAAATGGGTGAAACAATCTAATATTTATACCTTCAATATTTTTCTTTTCATATAAATATTCTGCTAAAACTCCAATATCTCCAATTATTGCGTGTGCAATTTTTATTTTATCATCAGGTATATTATAAATATAAGATAAGCAATCCTCAATTGTTCCTTCTAAAACTCCATATCTCATATCTCCTTGTAATATTCTTGTTAATAATTTTGCCTCTAGAGGATCTAAATTTTTATATATACCTTCTAAATATAATATTCTTTTTTCTCTAGATCCTTCCCCTTCCAATTTTTCCAATTTTTTTAATTCATTATATATATCAATTATAGTATATTTTTTTGAAAACCATTTATTTATTTTTATTTCTCCTTTTTGGTATATTACTTTTACAGCTTCTCCTAAATCTCCAGTATTTTTATATAAATTAGATAACTCTTTTTTATTTACTCCCAGATTTTCTAATACTCTTACAATTGTTCCAACAGATACATTTAATTTTCTTTCAATCCATTCTTCTTCAAGATTTCCCAATATTAACCAAATAGTTATTTTTAATTCATCCTTATCTAATTCTTTTATAAATCTAGATAAAACATCAACTTTTAATGATTTTTCATTTATCTTTTCAACTTTTTCCATTATTTCTGCAAGTTTGGAAAAATATTTCATTTTATATTTTCATATTTCAAAATTTAAATTCTATTTTTTCTTTATTAATGGAAAATTATAGGTTGGAGGAAAAGCAAATAAAAATAAATAATTAAAAATAATTATGAATATTGATGATATTAAAAATAAATTTGTTGAAGAATTTAAAGATCATATTGTTGGTATTAAATTAATTGAAAATAAAGATCCAATCTTTGAAGATTTTAAATTTAAAAATAAAGAATTAAATGATTATTTAAATTCAATAAATTTTAAATTATATAAACATCAAGTAGAAGGATTAAATTTATTATATAATAATAAAAATGTAATTGTAACAACCCCTACAGCATCTGGTAAGTCTCATATATTTAGATTGTATATTATTGATAATATTTTATCATATCCAAACAAAACATTTCTATTAATATATCCATTAAGGGCATTATTATATGATCAATATGAAAAATTTGATCAACTAATAAAAGATTTTGAAAATTTTTCAGGTAAAAAATTAAATATAAAAATGAAATTTATTTTAGGAGATTTAACATATAGTGAAAAAGAAAAAATAATAAGGGAAAGACCAAATTTAATATTAACTACGATAGATAATTTACATTTATATTTATTAAAAAATCATGATAAATTATTTTATTTCTTTAAAAATTTGGATCTAATTGTAGTAGATGAATTGCATTCATATAGAGGGGTATTTGGAACAAATTCTGCATATACATTTAGAAGATTAATAAGATTATTGAAATATTTCTATAAAAATAATAATTTTAAAATATTAACATTATCTGCAACATTAAAAAATCCAATAGAATTTGCAAAAAAGATGTTTAATCTAGATTTTGAATTAATAGATAAAGATTATAGTAAAAGATACAAAAGATATATTATTGCAATAGATCCAAAGCATTCAAACTCAAGATTAATATTAAAAAGAGCTGTAAGGATATTGTTAGAAAATAATATAAAATCTTTAGTATTTATTGAATCAAAGAAAGGGGTTGAATTATTAAAATTTAATATAACAGATATAGATAAAGAAAATAAAATATATACATATAAAGCAAGTTATTTAAGAGAAAAAAGAAAAGAAATTGAAGAAAAATTTAAGAATAATGAATATTTAATTTTAATTACAACATCTGCATTAGAATTAGGAATAGATATTGGAGAAATAAAATCTGTATTAAATTATGGAATACCTAGAGATGGTATTTCTTCAGTAATACAAAGATTTGGAAGATCTGGAAGAATATCTGACGGATTAAATATAATGGTGTTTAAAAAAGATGCACTAGATTTTTATTATTCAACAAATATAAAAGAATTTTTTGATAGAATAGAGAAAAATAAATTGGATAATATTCCATTAAATTTAGATAATGAAAAAATTGTAAAAAAACATTTATTATATTTAATAAATGAATTTGGAAGAATAGATGAAAATATATTAAATGATATAGAGAAAAAATATTTAAAAGAATTGGAAAATAATGGAATTGTTAAAAAAATAAAAGATCCATTATTTGGAAAAGAATATTATAAATTAAACAATCAAGTAATTTATTCTGGATTGAGAAATATTTCTGATAAAATATATTATATTGTTGATTTAAATAAAGAGGAGGAAGAAATGATAAGAAGAATAAAGAAAAAAGAAAGTTTAATAAGAATAATAAATATGTTAAAGGGAAATAGAAAAATATTAGAAGAAGTAGATGAATATGCATTTTACGAATATCTATTACCTGGTATGGTATATTATTCTGCAGGAAAAACAATTAGAATAACAGATTATTATACAATTAATAATATAACATTTGTATTTTTTAGACCTGAAGTTCCATATATTGAAACACAACCAATTTATTATGAAGATGTAAAAATAATAAATACTATAGATAAGAAAAATGTAAATGATTGGGAAATATATTTAGGTGAAATAAAGGTAAGGAAAGAATATATTGGATATATAGAAAAATATAAATCTGGAGAAGAATATTTGCAAAATATAAATTATTATGATAGAAGTATTGTACATGAATTCAATACAAAGGCAATATGGATTGTTATACCAGAAGAATATAAAAAAGCAGAAGATTTATATATTAATTATTTTAAGGAAAAATTGGAAAAATATTTAAAGGAAAAAATTTATAATATTGAAATAGGAGAGATATATAATTTTGCATCTACAATAAATAAGGATTATTTCTATGATAAATATAGAGGATTGGCATCTAAAAAAATAAAAGAAATAATTGAAGAATATCTGGAAAGAAATTATAAAATAAAAGACAAAAAATTGATATTTTTAATTAAAAAAATAGTAGATTATCAATCTTCATTTAAATCTGGATTACATGCAATAGAACATAATATAATAAAAATATCTCCAATTGTTACATATATAGATTCCCAAGAACTAGGTGGTTATTCTTATCCTATTCATTCTCAAACAAATAAACCAACAATATTTATATATGAAGGATATGAATCTGGTGTCGGATTAGCGGAAATATTATTTAATAATATTGAAAAATTAATCAAAAAATCTGTTAAATCTTTATTTTCTTGTAAATGCTTGGATGGATGTCCCAGATGTATATATTCTCCCAAATGTGGAAATTATAATGAATATTTAGATAAATATTCTGGAAGATTTATATATAAAATATTTTTAAATAAAAATATTTCTAAATAATATATGAAGAGTCAAACAATGGGTAAAGGTTCTGCATTAATATTATCTATAATATTAATAGTTATTATTTTGGTAGCATATTCTGTACTTGTATATCATAATTTCTTTGGGGCATTTTACGAATTTATATCCCTTTTTCAACAATATCCTTTAAATGAAATAATTATTTTATTAGCAGGATTTCTAATTGGATATTTCCAAGGTAAAGCATTTTAGATATCTTTATTAAATTTTTTCAAAAATATTATTTATGAAAGTGACTTTTCCTCAAGCTAAAGAATTAAAAAATATAATGCCAGCTATAGTGAGTTTCTTATCAGAAGGAACATTCAAAGCAAATAAGGATGGAATATTTCTATCTTCATTGGATCCAGCAAATGTAGCAGTAATATTATTAGATATGTATCCAAATATGTTTACAGAATATGATGTAAATGAAGAAGAAAAATTTACAATAAATCTAGAAGATCTAAAGAAAATATTGACAAAAGTAAAATTAAAAGATCAAGTAAGTTGGGAAATAGATAAGGAAAAAAATAAATTTGTATTAGAAATAAAAAGTAAGGCAAGGAAAGTATTTACATTACCATTAATAGAATCTGAAGGATCTTTTATGGAGTTACCAAATCTAGAATTACCAGTAAAAGTTGAAATGGATTCTAAATCATTTTATGATATAATAGACTCTGCAAAGGTTGTTGCAGATGAAATAAAAGTTATTGCAGATCCAGATGGACCAAAGGTATCTTTTGTTGCAGAAGGAGAATTAAAAGATATGAGAATTGATCTTACTCCGCAAGATGAAAGTGTATTATCTATGGAAGTTCCTTCAAAAGCATTATCAAGATATTCTATTGATTATTTATATAAATTATCAAAAGTAGCAAAAATATCAGATACATTAACATTTAGATTTGATACAGGAAAACCAATTTGGATTGATTATAAATCCACTGACAAATTTAGATTCGGATTTGTATTAGCTCCAAGAGAATAATCTTATTTTTTAATACTTCTCCCATAAATACATTTTTGGGGTAATTTATTATAATAGGTATAATATATGAGGTACATGTTATGGGTATTAGAAAAATATCATTTGGTATGGTCATGAGTAGTCTATATATAATAATTTGGTTCCTTAAAAGGAAAATAAGAAAAGTTTTATAAATTCAATTATAATATATATTTTTATGGCAAGAGGAGAAAGAGGAATTCCAATGGCTGTAGTAGAAAGGATCTTGAAACAAAAGGGTGAACAAGCTGGAGTAACAAGAGTATCAGATAAAGCAATAAGATTCTTAAAACAACAATTAGAGGATATAGCTTTTGAAATTGCAAAAGAAGCAGTATCATTGGCAACACATGGAAAAAGAACAACAGTAAAAAGAGAAGATATACAATTAGCAGTAGGTGCTATATTTAAGAAATTGTAAAGGCTTTCAAAATCCTTTTTCTTTCTTTTATTTTAGATTTTTAAATATTATTATAATAACATAGTTATGGATGTAGCAAGTAGAGCTTCTTTAGATCAAGAAATTTATTTAAGAGGATTGACTGGATACTTGGTTGGAAAAAATTTATTTGAAGGATATAAAAAACTGGCTATAATAACATATCCAGATAGAATTTGTTCATCAATGGCAAGTTCTGTAGTTTCTTCATTTTTATCTACAGGAATGTATAAAGATTATAGTGCTTCAGTATTTTTATATGATGAAAATAAATTGGAAGAAATAGTAAAAGAAATAATAAAATATGATCCAGATATATTGTTTATTGCATATGGAGGAGAGCAAAAATTATCGCATGTATCAGAAATTACAAAGAAAACAATTGAAAAATTAATGAAAAATAATTATAAAAAAGCATTGGCAATACATGTAAGAACATGGTTAGCAACAAAGCAATTATCAGATATATTGTCAGATAATAAATTAAAAGAATATTTAAAATCATTACCAGAAATAAGATTATTTACTGCAGATGCTCAAAACAAGAAATTCTTTTTCAATAAAGTAAAAATTGAAGATATTGTAAAATTAGAAAAGTTTAAAGAAGAAAATATAACTGATGAACATGCAAATTTACTAAAAATATCTATTCCACCTCAATAGTTTTTCCATAATTGCATATATTTTTTATTTTACAAATATTACATCTTGGATTTATAGGTTTGCAAATATTTCTTCCAAAAATTACAAAAGTAAAATTAATATCTTTCCAATATTTTTCAGGAATAATTCTATATAATTCTTTTTCAGTCTCTTCAGGGCTTTTTGTTTTTACAATTCCTATTCTATTAAATATCCTATGAACATGAGTATCTACAGCAATATAATTTTTATTACATACGATTATTAAATATACATTTGCAACTTTTCTCCCAACTCCAGGTAAAGATCTGATATATTCTTCATCGCAATATTTATTATAATCCCATAAATTTGCTATTTCCTTTATCCATTTCGCTTTATTATTATATAATCCTATATCTTTTATTGTATTTTTTATTTCTTCCAAAGATGCTTTTTTAAAATCTTCTAATTTTTTAAATTTATTAAATAATCTTTCAGATACTTCTAATGTTTTTTCTTCTCTTACTCTAATAGATAATAAAATTGTAATTAATACTTTAAAAGGATCTTTATATTTTTCCCATATATATGGAGATGCAAGTTTTTCATTAATATCGCTTTCATTTAATGTTTCTTTTACTCCTTTAATTATTTTCTCTACATCCATATTATATAAACATACCTTTATCTAAAGGATTTATTACAACATAATTCCCATCATATACAACTTTTTCTACTATTTTTGAAAATTCATCAATATCTTTACTTTTTATATTCATCATTCTATTTATTAATTCTTTATTATAATCTTCAAATAATTTACCTGTATATGGATATAATACCAATGGATCTTCAAATAATCTTTCTGATAAATTAAATTTTACTTTATAATTATCCAATATAAAATTATATGTAATTTTTTTGATATATTTTTCGTCTATACTTTTTATTTCATTTAAAAATTCTTCTATAGCTTTATTTAATTGATATATTCTGTTTCCGTTTATTCTCTCTAAATAAAAACTCAATATTATTTCATCATCATAATATATTAAAAATCTTATAGCAGCATTAAAAGAAATATTATATTTTTTAACTAATATATTCTTTAACAGTGTATCTCTTCCGAAGGTAAATAAAAATATTAAAGGATCATATTCAGGAAATTTCTTTGCATCTATATTTATTGAAGAAGCATAATAAGTAAAATCTGGTCTTGAAGTATAATCAGTTATATTTGTACCTTTATCCTTACTTGGATTTTTTATTTTTTCCCTTTTTCCTTCAATTTTTGAAAAATAATTTATCAATAAATTTATATCATCCTCATCTACATTCCCTTCTAAAAATATTATTAAATTATCTGGAGTATAATATTTTCTTTTATATTCTTCCAATATTTTTTCATTGATATTTTTTATTGTATTTTCATATCCTATAATTTGTTCTCCATAATCTGAGTATCCATATACAGATGTTGGTATTAAATTCATTAATTTACTAAATCCATTAGCATTAGTTTTTTCAATAATGTTCAACATTTCTAATTTTAAATTTTCTATTTCATTATTCTCAAACTGCAAATTTATTATACAATTATATAATATATCTATAATATCTTTGAATTTTTCTTTAATAGTTTGAATTACAAAAACACTCTTAGATTCTTCTGTACGAATTATATAAGTACTTCCATTATCCCCCAATGTTTTCAATATATGTTTTTTATTGCCAGATCTAAACATAATTCTATTTTCAAAATTTGTTATTCCTCTATATTCTTTATCTTCATATATAGATCCTATATTAAATAATAGAGCAATTCCTATTATATCTATAGGTAATTTATCTACAATTATTTTTATTCCGTTTTCTAAATTAATTTCTTTCATCATTATTTTCAGGATATATAAATACTTTTCTTCCTTTATTTAATTCTTTTAAATATTTTCCTAATTCATTATATTTTTCTTTTATTATTTTTTCTTCTTCATTTTCAATTTCTTCTAAACTTTTTCCAAATTTTATAATATATATTGCTTCTTCAAATAGTCTTCTAAATATATTATTTTTTACTTTTGTCAAAAATAGGAATTTTTCTCTTTTAATTCTTCCATCAATATATTCTTTATCAACATATTCTTCATATTTATCTATAAAATAATTTATTGCTTCATCCAATAGTTTTTCTTTATTTATATCGAAACCAGGTATTAATAAAGAAAGTATAGAATAATTATAAATGGACCAACTGTTTAATGATTGTGTATATCCTATACCATATTTATTTCTAAATATTTGAAATATTTTTGATGAAACTCCTCCAGATAATAAACTTTCTAAGGCTTCTAAATAAAATATATCATTTATATCAAAATATGTTGATAGAGAAAAATAAATTTGATCTTTTATTTCCTTCTTCTTTATTATTATATCATTTCCGTTATCTATACTTGGATTTTTCTTTTTATCACTATTTCCTTCAATTTTTTCAAAATATTCTTTTATTTTTTTAATATGATAATCATTAAAATTTCCTTCCACAATTATTGACATATTATCTGGATTATAATATCTTTCTTTAAATTCTTCAATATCTTCCTTATATATATTGTTTATTGTTTCCTTTGTTCCCCCAATTGGATCTCCTAGATCAGAATTTCCAAATAAAGATTTTGAAATATTTATATTTAGTAAATCTTCAGGATCATTTTCATATCTTAATATTTCTGATAATATTACTTTCTTTTCTTTTTCGAATTCATCCTCTTTATATTTTTTATTTATTATTGCATAATATAATATATCTAATATTTTTTCAAATCCTTCTGGAATTGTTTCTACTAAGAATACGGTAATATCTTGGGAAGTATATGCATTTGATATTCCTCCATTTAATTCTAATCCATAATCTATTTGTTCTGTGCTATATTTTTCATTTGATTTAAACATCATATGTTCTAAGAAATGAGATATACCTCTTTTTTCCTTTTCTTCATATATAGATCCAATATTAAATACTATACCTATACCAATACTATCTGTACCTTTCAAATATATTTTGTACAAAGGTATATTATTTTTTAAATATTCTACTTCCATTTTTCTAAATAATTATTTAAATATTTAAAAAATATATAATAAAATGCCAGAAATACAGGTAAAAAAAGTAATTGATTTAAAGAAAGGATCATATGTATGGTACAATAATGAAGTATGGGAAGTATTAGAAATGGAAACTGCAAAGACAGGAAAACATGGATCTGCTAAGGCAAGAATTGTAATAAGATCATTAATTTCTGGAAAGACTACAGAATTAGTAAAACCTACCCAGGATCCAATAGAAGTACCTATTATAAATAAAATAAGGGGACAAGTAATAGCAAAGGTATCTGATGATACATATACAGTAATGAATCTAGATAATTATGAAACATTTGATGCAAAAGTAATTGATGAAAATTTAAAAGGAAAAATACAAGAAGGACAAAAAGTTTTAGTATGGGATGTTGGAGAGAAAATAATAGTACAAGCATTTAGAGAATGAATATAAAAGAGAAAATAGAAAATAGGTTAGATAATATATTAAATAAATATCCTACTCTAAAAAATTTTTTGTTAAATACTTTAAAATGGTATTTTCCAGAGGATAAAAATAAATTAAAGAAAATCTATCTTTTTAATACTCTTGGTTATGTAATTTCTCTTTCAGTTTATTATTATATTTTTCATGATCCTAAATCATTTTATATTTTACAATCAAGTGTCCAATATATAGTAAATAATGCTTTACCTACAATGTATACTAAAATAGAAGGTATAAGGGAAATATTAAAAGAAATTATACCTTATATTTAATTTTTTTACTTATTTCGTCTGCTAATCTAATTGGCTCTGGATAATTTCCCTTAATCCAATATTTTTCTGCTAATTCTTTACTTTTTTCTAATGATATTAAATTTCCTGGAGAAGCATATATTTTTTTATTTTCCTTTTCAATTATATATCCTCTTACTTCATTATCTATTATTATTTTATTGTCAATTATTTTTCCAGTTAATAAAGATTTTGTAATTCCTATTGTTGGTATATTTAATATTACTCCTACATATGATGCAAGTCCCATTTTTACAGGATGAGATATTCCATGTCCATTTACAAACAAAATATCTATTTTTTCTTTTATTTTATTAAATGTCTTTATAATTGGTTCTCCTTCTCTAAATGCTAAAAATGATGGAATATATGGAAATTCAATTTTTTCTTTAAAAATATATTTATTAATTAAATTTAATTCTTTATCTAAAATAACATAAACAATATATCCAAAATCATCTTTATAACTTAAATCTACTCCTCCAATATAAATTATTTCTTTAAATCCATTTTCCAATATTATTTTTTTAGCTAATTCTTCTTGTATTTTTCTGTATTTTTCCAATATTTTTTCTTTAACAAAAAAATCTTTAAATAAATATTTATCTAAATCTATTTTATTACCATTAATTATTACACCCTCTTTTATTAATAATTCTTTTTGTTTCAAATCTTTTACTATTCCATTTTCATTTACTACTCTCCACCATGGAGCATTTATTTTTTTATAATATTGCAAAATAAATTTTATTGAATATGTAGATCCTAGGTATTCAGATAATATTTTGAATGTACTTATTTTGCCCTTTGGTATTTGATTAATTAAATTTTTTAGTTCTTCCAAAATTTCATGCATATCTATTATATTTAAAAAAGTTATTTATAGTTAATATTAAATGAAGGATTGGATAAAAGAAGCAGGATTAGGATTAATATTATTTCTAATAGGAGTAGGATTAGTATGGTATTGGTTAGGAGAAGTAATATTAATTATAAAAGGATTGATAGGACCTGTATTATTAATATTAGGATTAATATTATTGTGGGTAGGATATGAGGATAAAAAAATAGAAAAGGAATTAAAGGAAATTGAAAAGGAATTAGAAAAGGAAGAAAAAGAGGAAAATAAACAAAATCAAAATCAAGAAAATAAGCAATGAAATCTTTTTATAGTTATATTTCAAAAATATGGAAAAATAGATTCAAAGATGAAAAGATAAAGAAATTTATAAGAGAAAGATTAATAAAATGGAGAAGAGAACCAGAAATTGTTAGAATTGAGAGACCTACAAGATTAGATAAAGCAAGAAAATTAGGATGGAAGCCAATAAATGGTATCATTATTGTTAGGGTAAGAGTAAAGAAGGGATGGAGAAAAAGAAAAGATATGCCAAGACATGTAAAGACAAAAAGTTATTATTTCTATAGATCTTTAGATATACCATTACAATCAGTTGCAGAACAAAGAGCACAAAGAAAATATCCAAATATGGAAGTATTGGGATCATATTATGTTGAAGAAGATGGAAAATATAAATGGTTTGAAGTAATATTAGCAGATCCAAATAATCCAAATGTGTATTCTAGAGAAGAATATTCTTGGTTATTATTGAAGAAAAATAGAAAAAGGGCATTAAGGGGATTAACACCTTCTTTTAGATCTTCAAGACAATTATAACATAGTTATATAAATTTTTTTAATAAATTATTTTAATGCTTGAAATAAAAAAATTAAATGTATATTCAAATGGAAGAAAAATATTGAATAATATAAGTTTGTCTTTTGATTATGGAAAATTATATTTAATTTTTGGTCCAAATGGATCTGGAAAAACAACATTATGTAGGGCAATATTGAATGATGAAAATATAAAAAAAGAGGGAGAAATTATTTTAGATGGAAAAGATATAACAAATGAAAAAACAGAAAATATTTCAAAAAATATATTTTATTCATTTCAGAATCCTATAGAAATTGAAAATATAAGAACAAAAATATTATTGATGAATATATTGGGAAATTATGATGAGGATAAAATAAAAAAATTGGGAAAAGAATTAGGATTGCCAGAAGATTTTTTAGAAAGAGGAATAAATTATAATTTATCTGGTGGAGAAAAGAAGAAATTTTCTTTATTATTATCAATATTACTAAATAGAAAAATAAATATTTTTGATGAAATAGATTCTGGAGCAGATATAGAATTTTTAGATATATTAAAAGAATATCTAGAAAAAATGAAAAAAGAAGGAAAAATAATAATATTAATATCTCATAATATAAAATTTGTAAAAGAATTAAATATCGATAGAGTAATAATTTTATTAAATGGAGAAATAAAATATGAAGGAGGAAAAGAAATATTAGAAAAAATAGAAAAATATGGATTTACAATTTTTTAAAAATATATTTAGAAAATATTTTGAAAAAGAATTTGAAAAATATGAAATAATAGAAAAGGAATATAAATTTAATAATGATAATTTTTTGGAAATAAAATTAGAAAATAAAATATATTATAATGTTTTTAATTTAGAAAATTGCAAATTAAGGATAAAAATAAATAATAATGAAAAAGCAATGATATATAATGAATTTAATATTTCTGGTAATGTAAAAATAGAATTTCTGATTGATAACAATTCATATTTATATTTTTATAACTTTTATAATATAAAAGGAAATAGTAATGGTGAATTTTTAGAAAAAATATATAATAAGAAGAAAATAGTTTTGATATCAAAAATATTTATTGATAAAGATTCTGAAAATTCTGAAGGAAAATTAAATCAGATATTGTTAGAAGAAAATGGAATATCGATTTTATTACCAATATTGGATGTTAGAAACAATAAATCAAGAGGATTTCATGGATCAAAAGTATTAAGATTAAGTAAGGAAGAAATAAATTATCTAAAATATTTTTCTCTTGATGAAAATAAAATAAAAGAGATATTAATGAAAGAATTTATAAATATATAAGAATATAAACCTTGATTTTATATAATTTTAATGGCGGATGAGGAAAAAGAAGAAATTAAAAGTTTAGAAGACTTACCTGGAGTAGGTCCAAAAACTGCACAAAAATTGAGAGATGCTGGTATATTTACAATAGAAGATTTAGCAATGTCTTCTGTTCATGAGTTAGTTGAAAAAGTTGGATTAGGAGAAGAAACTGCAAAGAAATTAGTAGAAATGGCTCAAGATATTGTAGGACACGGATTTAAAACAGCATATGATTATTTTAATACAAGACAAGTAATAGAAAGAATAACTACAGGATCTAAAGCATTGGATGATTTATTGGGTGGTGGAGTTGAAACTCAATCTTTAGTAGAAGCTTTTGGTGAATTTGGATCTGGAAAAACTCAATTGGGTCATCAATTAGCAGTAAATGTTCAATTAACAAAAGATAAAGGAGGATTAAGCGAACCAGATAAACCCGCTCAGGCAGTATATATTGATACCGAAGGTACATTTAGACCTGAGAGAATTGTACAAATGGCAAAGGGGGCAGGATTAGATCCAGATTCTGTATTAAAAAACATATTATTTATTAGAGCATATAATTCTGATCATCAAATAAATATTGTAAAGAGAATACCAAGTTTAATACATGAAGGTAAAAATATTAGGTTATTAGTAATAGATTCTATTACTGCACACTTTAGAGCAGAATATATTGGAAGAAGTAATTTAGCAGAAAGACAACAAAAATTAAATCAACATTTAAGGGATTTATTAAAGTTGGCTACTGTTTATAATATTTCAGTATATGTTACAAATCAGGTTATGGCAAAGCCAGAAGGATATTTTTCATTAGATCAACAAGCAGTTGGTGGACATGTTTTAGCTCATGCAATAACGTATAGAATATTTTTAAGAAAGGGTAAAGAGAGGACAAGGATTGCAAGATTAATTGATGCACCACATTTACCAGAGAGAGAGGCAGTATTTAAGATAACTGAAGAGGGTATTAGGGATGTATAAAACTTTATAATTTCATATTTTGTATATTTTTATATGGAAAGATATGAAGCTTCATCTTTAATAAATAGATCAGTAGTTACTGATAAAGGAAGGAAGTTGGGAGAAGTTGTAGATTTACAGTTTGAAGAAAAGAGTGGAGAAGTATTAAATATGATTTTAAAAAATCCTACTGAAAATGCTGAAAGATTAGGATTAGAAAAAACAAAAGATGGATTTTTAGTACCCTTTGTTGCTGTTAAAGCAATTGGAGATTATATTGTTGTATCTGAAGAAGATCTTATCTAATTTTTTATTCTGCAGGTTTTATTACTGATATATTATCTCCTCTTAGAAATATCCAAGGTAATTTTTTATTTGTGTCCAATTCAGTTACATCTTCTAATACCATATTAGGATGAACATCCGATGCTACTAATTTACCTCTATATTGTTTACCATTCTTCATTTCTACTATTATTTCTTTTCCTTTTGATTGTGTTATTACATCTAAAGGTCTTACTATATCCATAAGGTATGAATATACAAAAAGATTTTATAAATTTATTTTTCCTTTATTTAAAAATTATTGTTTTAATAATATTGCGTTAATAACTCCGTCTTGCCCTGGTCTTGATATTACTACTGCTTTTCCTATTTCAGTATTTATTATTGTATTTTTTGTTATAATTTTTTCTCTATCAAGATTTTTATCATTTGGATTTTTAATTACTTCTAATATTTTTACTTTCTTTATTTCTCTTGTATCTGGATTTAAAACATTTGCATATAATGCTTCTTTTAGTTTTACTTTATAGTTTCCACCTTTAACTCTTACAATATATCTTAATTCATCATTAGTTTCAGATAATCTAGTTTTAATTGGATATCTACCATAATGCGCTTTTCTTTTTTTACTATTTGGAGTTTTAATTCTACCATTTTCTTTTCTTAAATCTTTTCCTTGATATATTGATAATCCTAATTTTTTGTATATTGTTACCATTTTTCTAATTATAATGAAAAAATTTTAAAAGACAAATTATTATAAAATAAAAATACGCGGGGGTGCCCGAGCGGTCAAAGGGGTCGGGCTTAAGACCGACTGGTAAGAGACCCGATGGGTTAAGGCCCGCCAGGGGTTCAAATCCCCTCCCCCGCACTTTTTTACCAAAAATTTTCAATGTGGGGTTATTTTTAAATCCTGAATAGATAATATCATTATGAAAACATACTCGAAAAGAAAAATAAGAAGGGTAGAAAGGGAAATAGAAAAAGCAATCAGAGATATATTAAATTTAATAAAAAGACCACTCTATCATATAGTTAGAGCTAGTGTCTTATCTTCTATTTTCTATGTAATTATTCATTATTTGCTTCCTATGGTACCATCTATGTACGCAGGATTAGTTTCTATTTTTTTTAGCAATACTATTTCTATATTATCATTTAGAGAAGCTTATAAGGCATGTATTAGGATTATTTAAATGGATAATGTTTATCTATAAAACAATAATGAGGATAATAAAAAGATATATTTAGTTATATTATCTTTTATTCTAAAGTGGGGCGGGTGGGATTTGAACCCACGACCTTCCGGTCTTCAGCCGGACGCTCTCCCGGTCTGAGCTACCGCCCCTTACAATATAATTCTTATTATCTCAAAATCTTATAATATTTTATAATGATAGAAAATTATTATCCGATATTAAAAAATAGATCATTTCAAATTGATGTTGTAGAAAAAATTCTAACTTATATTAATCAAGGTAAAAAATTTATTTTGTTAGATTCTCCAACAGGATCTGGTAAAACAATAATTGCATTGACTATTTCAGATTATTTATCAAAATATGATTTTATAACACATATTGCGGTAAGAACTACTGAAGAAATAAAAAGATATTTAGAAGATTCTGAAAAAATAAAAACAATATTAAAAGTATTTCCAAATAAAAAGAAGACATGTCCATTATTTTATAATTCAAATTTATCTGGAGAAGAAATTGTATGCGCAGATTGTATATATAGAAAATCTTTATATGAGCCAGAAATATTATATAGAAGATTAAAAAAATTAAAATATGATTTTATTAAATTAGCAAAGATTGAAAATAAAAAAATGAAAGAAAATAAAGAAGTAAAATGTATATATCAATCATTTAAGAAAATTGATTCGAAAATATATATTTCTACATATCCATATGTATTTAATCAATATTTAAATGAAATATTAGCATTAGATGGAGAACCAGATTTTTTAATAATGGATGAATCACATAATTTATTAACAACACTTATTAATCCAATATCTATCTCTTTTAGAAAATATTTAGAAAAAAGTTTTGGAAAAAGAAAAGAAGAAAATTTATTATTTCAAGATTCAATAAGAGAATTGGAAATATTAAAAAATGCATTAGGAATACCTGAAGGGGATTATAAATATTTGAGGGAGGAATTAATTAAATTTTCAGATGATTTATTATCATTTATAGAAAATGTTATTGCAAAAAAATTTAATACAAGAGATATAATGTTAATAAAAGAAAGAATGGAAAAAACATCAAAGGAAATATATATTGATAAAGAAAAATTAAAAGAAGTATTTAATTCTTATGAAAAATTATTGGATAATTTATCATTTTATTGGGAAACATATAAAAGATATCTATCAAAAAATAGATTAGAATTACCTAAAAAAAGATGGAATATAAATAAAATATTGAAATTATATTATTCATTAAGTGACTCAAATATTTTCTGGATATTTAATTTATTTAAATTGGAAGGATATATAACAAAGTTTGAAGAAATAATAAAAGCATTTGATAATTATAAATCAGTAATTTTAATGTCTGGAAGTAATTTTACAAAAGAAGATTTTATTAAATTGTATAAAATAAAAAATGTTGAATATATAAAAGTAGATATAAAATATGGAAAGAAAGATTATGAAGTAATATATAATTTTTCTTCAAGATATTCATTAAGAAAAGATGAAAGAAATATTGAAAATTTAATTGGAGATATAAAATTTATTGCAAATAATTTAGAAAAATATCAATTATTTATGTTTCCTTCCTATTCTTTTATGAAAGAAATATATGAAAAATTAGATATAAAAGAAAAAATATTTTTAGATGATGGAGAAAAATCATTAAATAAAATATTGGAAACTGATAAAGATATAATATTTACTTATGCAAGATCAAGATTTATCGAAGGGATTCAATTGATAAGAGATAATAGATCATTATTAAAAGTAATTGTAATTGTTGGAAAACCATATCCTCCTCCACCAAATGCATCAATTTTAATTAATAAATTGATAAAGGATAATGATTTAGATTATAAAGAATTTGCAGAAATATTAAAGGATATAAATATAAAACAAGTAATTGGAAGAGCAATTAGATTTCCTGATGATCAAGTAAAAATATTTTTTATTGATGATAGATTTACAAAAGCAGAGATAAAGAGATATTTATAATTATTCATATTTTAATGCTTCTACAGGACTTATTTTTGATGCTTTATATGCAGGAATAATTCCAGAAATCATTCCTATAAAAAATGGGAATAATAATGATAATAAAATTAATTGGATACTAATATATGGGGAAATTGAACTATATCCGAAATATGCAAATGAAAAACCTACAATATATGAAAAAATAAAACCAGTAATTATTCCAAATATTCCACCAATTAATCCAATAATTCCAGATTCTAATAAAAATAATAATAGAACTTGATAATTTTTCATACCTAATGCTTTTAATAATCCAATTTCTTTATATCTTTCTAAAATAGAAGTATACATAGTATTTAATATATTTATTGCAGAAATAACAATAGAAACAGATGCTATAATTAAGGAGAATAATGTTAATCCTCCTAAAATTTGATTTATTGTTTTTTCAATTGATTGAGCAGTAACAATTATATAATGTTGACCTTTTAAATTATTTATATAATTTTCTAAAGAATTATATGCTAAATTGAAATTGTTTACAATAATTATTAAATAATTATAGTTAATATTTCCAAATATTTTCTTATAATATCCTTCTGGAAAAATTATTGTATTATCTAATAATGGAGAACCTGTCTGTTGAAATATTCCAATTACTTCGCATTTTTCTCCAAAAATATTTATATAATCTCCTACATTTATTTGTTCATTTGGTATGGATTTCATTGCAATATTATATCCTAAATCTACTTGGCATTGATAATTGTTTGAAATTAGAGTTCCTTTATATATTTTATAATCCATATAACTTAAATAATTATAATATTTTGTATTTACTACTAAAACATATGCTCCGGCTTGTTGATTATTATAATTAAATATTGTTGTAGTAAATAATGCTGGAATTACTAATTCTACTCCAGTTAATCTTTCAATATTTTCAATAAAGTTATTAGATAAAAGTCCATTTATATTATTTTCAAATCCAACCTTTTCTCCAGGATATAAATATATTATCTTATTTCCAATTGTATTTAATTCATTTTGTATATAATTTTGTAGACCCTGAGATAAAGAAATTAATACAAAAATTGTTGCAACACCAATTGTTATTCCTAAAGATGTTAGAAAAGTTCTAACTTTTTTTGTTCTTAAATATTTATATATTAAAGATAAATAATCTATTATTCTCATTTCTTCCTCCTTTTAATTAAATAATAGGTTAATCCTCCAATAATTAAAATAAAGATAAATATTCCAAAAATATTACTTTGATTATTCTTTATTTCTATTCCCATATATCCTAATTCTTCTAATGTAAAATTATATTGATCTACATATTTATTTCCATACACATCTGTATAATATAATGTTAAATATACTGTTGAATTTCTATTTTCATTATTTATTGTAAATATAACGGAATTTGAATTTCCAGGATCCAATTCTCCTATATATCCTTGATTTGGTGTTAAAATACAATTGCTACAATATGCATTAACATATAAATTATATGCTGGAGAATTACCATAATTAAATATATTAAATGTTATAGCTCCTGAAGAATAGTATCCTGATAATGTTAATTCAGGATATGAATTTATATTTTCTACAATATTTCCTTGTAAATTATATTGAATAGAATTAGAATAGTATGTAATTATAAAAGGTATATATTGAATTCCGAAAACATTGTTTGGAACTATGACATTTATTGGTACATTCATACTTTGTCCAGGATTTAAATATGGAATAAAAATAAAACTATTTATTATAGATAAGTTACTTTGTAAGAATTGCAATGATATATCTTTAATAATAGAGTTTGTAGGGTTATACAATGTAATATTTATTCTATTTTCTCCAATATTTAAATAAGAAACATTATATAAAATTTCTATTTTATTATTTTGTGGAATAATTGGAACGTTTATTGTTTGTAAATAGTTATAATTATTTCCTAATGAATCTTGAAATTGAATATTTAATGGTATTGTACAATAATTATTTGCATAATTTGTTGGTATTATTAAATTAAAACTAATTATTTTTGATCCTGAAAAATTTGAAAAATATATTGAAGATGGTTGTAATAAACATGTAGAATAATTAGAATAAATTAATAAATTATAAATTTCTTCTCCATTATCTGTTAAATTAATTGATAAATTTGCAATTGCTCCATAATAATTATTTAAGTAAAAATATTCTGGAATAGTAATATATGGTATATTTTGAACAATTAATGAATAAAATTGTGAAAAATAATTTAATCCATTGTTATTTTCATATGTTCCATTAATAATTATATTATAAAATCCTTGAGGGCAATTTTCATATATTTCTAATGGGAAACAATATGTATTACCTGGAGATAAATAATTTAATGATAAGGAGGTTATATTTGAAAATACACAATATGGATAATAAATATTTAGATTTATTAAATTATCTCCCTGATTGTCATTATTTGTTAAACAAACATTAAGATCTATATAATTATTGCTATTTACTACTTGAGGTAATATCTTTGTAATACTAACTTGTAATGATAATATACTTTTTATAAAAAATATTAGGGAAACAAATAGTAAAATCTTTCTCATTTCTATAAAATATAAAGAATATTTTTATAAATCATTTCAATAGTTCTAATGCTTCCTCAATTGTTGCATCATACGATAATATTTTTCCAGATCTTAATACAACAACTCTGTCTGTTTGTTCTGCAATCTTTGGATTATGTGTTACAATTATTATTGTCTTTTGATCTTCTTTATTTAATCTTTTAAATATTTCTATAACATCATTTGATGATTTTTCATCTAGATTTCCAGTAGGTTCATCTGCTAATATTAATTCTGGATCATTTATTAATGCTCTTGCAATTGCAACTCTTTGTTGTTGTCCTCCAGATAATTGGTTTGGATAATGATATAATCTATCTTCTAATCCTAATTTTTTTAATATTTCTCTAGCTTTTTCTATACTACTTTTTCCATAAATCATCGAAGGTACAATAACATTTTCTAATGCATTTAAATAATTAAATAAATAAAATTGTTGAAATACAAATCCAATTTTTTTATTTCTTATTTCAGACAATTTATTATCCGGAAATTTTGATACATCTTCTCTAAATAAATATACTTTTCCATATGTTGGTCTATCTAATAATCCAATTATTGATAATAAAGTAGATTTACCAGATCCAGATGGTCCCATTATTGATACAAGTTCTCCTTCTTTTATTTCTAAATTTATATTATCTAATGCTTTTATTTCATAATCTCCTAATTTATATATTTTTGTTATGTTTTCCAATTTTATTATCATTCTATATTTATATATTGTTTTAACTCAAATAAATTTAATATTTTTGGAATATTTAATTCTGGATAATTCCATGCTAATTTTAATGGATATGGAGGATAATATATTTTTTTGAATAATTTTATTTTTAATTTCTTCTCAATTATTTTATATAAATTTGTATTTTTATCATCAATATATCCTTCTAATTTTCCAAGATCATTTAAATATTCTAAAGCATCATTAATTGTTTTGAGTTCTTCATCTCCATAAATTAATATTTCATTAAAATATTTATCTAATCCTGTTTTCTTTATTCTTTTTAATTTTATTTCTTTTGTATCATCTACAGAGGTAACTAAATATAAATCTATTTTATCTTTATATTTTTCTAAAAATTCAATTGTTCCAGGTAATATTATTTGATTTTCTGTTCTTATTTTCCAATATAAATTAATTATATAATCTGGGTTATCTCTTATTATAAATCTTATCCATTTTCCTCTATCAAAAATTCCAAAATAATCTCCTAATTCTTCTACCATTAGCATAGCATCTACAAAGCCTTCATTTAAATTTAGATCTTCCCTTATTCTTTCATATATTGAAGGAACAATTGTATAACTATCTACAAGAGTTCCATCGTAGTCTAATGCTAAAATCATATCTATTCATCTTATTTTGAAGATTTATAAAGAAATCTGGAAATTGTTATTAAATGGTGGATACAGATAATAATATATATAATATAAGAAGCTACAATAATTTGGATGAAATATTAAAGGAAAAGGAAAGCAAAGAGCTAGATCCTAAGGAAAATATATCTTTAGAAATTTATGGAATTAGCTTATTATTGTTGGAAACAGATAAAAATTTAAATGTTAAGAAAATTTCTTTAGAGTTACCTATTGAGACTTCTTCTTATGTAGATCTTCCGTTTCTAACTTATATCAATAATTATAACAACTTAAAGGAAGCTTTTTCTTCAAAAGAAGAAAAAAGGATAGTAATAAAACCTAAAATAATAGAAAGATCTCAATATGGTTTACTATTTTATGATCTAACTAGTAGAAGGGCATTAGGTGTGAAAGATTTCTTTATCTATCAAAATAAAAAGCTATTTTCTATATATGGTGAGGTAATGATAGTAGATACATATGGAGAAAATAGATTAGAAAGTAGAACAATAAGGAATGGAGAAAACCTGGATGAAAAGGTTGGAAGTTATTTATTAAATTATTGTATAAAAATGGATTCATCTGAACAAAATGATAATATTTCTATAAATAACTTTGAGGAAGGAATAGGAGAAAAAACATTTATTGCTACAATTAATAGAATTATTCCATGTTTAGAAACAGAAGATAGATATTTATTCTTAATAGGATCGTATGATGTTCCAAATGTTGGAGGTAGAGGAATAATTATTATGGAGAATTTTTACGATTTTGTTCTAGGATTGCCACAAGAAATAGCAAAAAAGTATCATGTTTCTAGATGGTTGAAATAGATGGATCATATGGAGAAGGAGGAGGGCAAATTCTAAGAACATCTTTATTTTTATCAATAATTTTTAATCAAGAGATTTATATAAAAAATATTAGAAAAAATAGAAATCCTCCAGGATTAAAAAATCAACATTTACATACAATATTATTATTAAAGAAAATAATAAATGCTGAAACAAACGAAATAAAAATTGGATCTGAAGAATTATATTTTAAGCCTGGAAAAATAAATCCTGGAATATATAAAGAAAATATTGGAACAGCAGGTTCTATTACATTATTATTACAAGGTATTTTATTACCATTATTATTCTCAAAAGATAAGATAAAAATAAAAATTATTGGAGGAACTGATGTAAAGAATTCTCCGTCTATAGATTATTTTAGATATGTTCTATTACCATATTATAATATTTTTGGGAAAACAAAATTAGAAGTAGTTAGAAGGGGATTCTATCCAAAAGGAAATGGAGAAATAAAATTAGAAATATACCCAAAATATCATTTAGAAGATTATAAAGATATAAATTCTTTTTTGAAAGATATAGGAAATATAAAAGAAATAGATATTTCCGAAGAATACCCTGAAGAAATATATATTTATTCAGTTGCTTCGAAAGATTTAAAGGAAAGAAATGTTGCTGAAAGGATGATAAATTCTGCAATAAAATTGTTTTATAAATATCCAGAAATTAAAATAAAAAAGAATATTGAATATGTAGAATCTTTATCTACAGGTGCAGTAATTACAATTGTTGGTAAAAAAGGAGAATATTATTTTGGATCTGATTCTCTTGGGGAAAAGGGAAAATCATCAGAAATTGTTGGAAAAGAAGCAGAAGAAAAATTTATAAAGGTATTAGAAAATAATGTATCTGTTGATTTAAATTTAGCAGACAATTTAGTTCCATTTTTATTATTATTAAATGGAAAATATTCAACATACGAATTTACAGATCATTTAAAAACAAATATCTATATTTCAAATTTATTTTTAAATAGAATAGGATATAGAATTGATAGAAAAATATATATTTATTCAGAAAATTTCGCCATCTAATAGCATTTTATATTTTAATAAATCTTGAGTTATATCCATAATACTATTATTTAATAATTTTTGTGTTTCAAATGTCTTTATTAAAATTTTGTATTCATCTTCTTTTAATAATGGTTTATCTAGTTCTTTTATATTAAAATCTTCTAGTTCTTCTAGTAATGCTTCCATTTCATTAATAGCATTCTTTAATCTTTCAAAATCTTTTTTTATATATTCTATTATTTTTATTTCCTCCACATTTAATTTTTTATCATGTTCATATGCATTCTTTAAGGGATCCATAAAAAAGATAGAAACTTTATAATTTATAAAGTTACTTCTATCTTTTCATTATATTCTTTTCCAATATTCCATACCTTTATTTCTTTTGTATATGTACTTTTTGGCTCTTTTGTATTATCATCAACTACAAGAACAATTGTACCTGTTATTAACTTGTTTGTTCCAATTGTTTCTTCAATTTTAAATCCTAATCTTTGCATTAATCTGGTAAATTCTTTTTTATATTTTTCAATTATTTCTCTTTCTTTTGCAGCAACTGCTCCATATATATATGTTATAAAACTCCTTCCTGTTGGATTTACAGGTCTTAATAGTTCTACTTCTATCTCCATTATTTTTAATTATAATAAATATATAAAAGCTTTTATATATTTATTTTTTATGAATATTTTTGTAACGTCAGATCTTCATTTACCTGCATATTTAAAAGATTTCTATAATAGTTTAAAAGAAATTAATGAAAAAATAGATATAATAATATTATGTGGAGATATAATAGATAATAAAGAGCATATTTATTTAAAGAAACTATATTTTATGATAAAAGAAAAATTTGGAGATATTAAAATATTTGCAACGTTTGGTAATAATGAAGCATCTTTTTTTCCTGAAGGAGAAAAAAATAAAGAATTCTATAAAAAGGAATATCCATTTATTATTTGGCTAGATTATGAATATTATGATACAGGAAACTACTATTTATTAGGATTTGAAGGATTTACTGATAGAACATGGAAAATTGCGAATATAGAAAATTTGAAAAAAATATACATAAATAGATTGGAAGAAATAATTAAAAAATTAGATAAGAAAATAATATTATTTTCTCATTATGGATTAACAAAAGAAACAGTCTTTGGCGATCCAGCTCCTTTGTGGTCTTTATATTCAAAAGATCTAGAAGATTTATTAAGAAAGTATTCAGATAAAATATTAATTGCTTTTCATGGTCATTCTCATCATTCATTGAATTATAAAACAAAAATAAATAATACTGAAATATATAATGTTGCATTTTCAATACATAAAAAACCTTTATTATTTAAAATATGATTCTCTAATACGAGAAAATAATATAGATTATAAAATATTGAGAATAATATATCTTAATTGTTCATA
The DNA here is from genome assembly GCA_049974095.1 of Nanopusillaceae archaeon. Lineage (GTDB taxonomy): Archaea > Nanobdellota > Nanobdellia > Nanobdellales > Nanobdellaceae > Nanobdella. Next base: position 40,294 of record JBMFJD010000008.1, read on the forward strand.
ATTTTTATGCCGCCGCGGGGATTCGAACCCCGGACCTCCTGGTTTCTCACAAAACTCATCGATATCTTTTGGTTATGAGCCAGGCGCTCTAACCCCTGAGCTACGGCGGCATATAGATTTCTAATTCTTAACTCTTATAAAATTATTTTTTATTTTTCTTTTTATGGCAGAAAAAGAAAGATGGGGTATTGCATGGATATATTCAAATAAAAATAATACAATTGTTCATATTACTGATATTACTGGTTCAGAAACAGTTGCTGTAGGATCTGGTGGAATGGTTGTATTAGCTCAAAGATTGGAAGGAACACCAACAGCAGCAATTTTAGCTGCAAAACTTGTAGCACAAAAGGCATTGGAAAGGGGAATTACAGCTGTTCATGTTAGAGTAAGAGCACCAGGTGGACATAATGGTCCATGGGTTCCAACTCCATCTGCACAATTTGCAATTAAGACATTAATAACATCAGGATTAAAAGTAGGTGTTGTAGAAGATGTAACACCAATTCCACACGATCATTGTAGAAGAAAGGGAGGAAAGAGAGGAAGAAGATTATAATTTATTCAATATTTTCTTTATTATTCTTTTAATTGCAAAAATATAGAATTTAATTCTTCTCACTTAATTTTTCCTCCAGAAATTTTATTAGATTATTTATATCTTTTTCATATATCAATCCTCCAGCAGCCTTTGGATGTCCTCCACCATTTATTCCATATTTTTCTGCAAATTCTTTCATAATTAATCCTAGATCTATTTTTCCATTTTGATATCTCAAAGAAACGCCATATCTTCTTTTCTTTCCTTTAAATATTTTTCCAAAAAATCCTTCTTTTAATGATAATACTACTATTAATTTATCTAAATAGAATGCTGATAAAAATGTAGATAAGGTACCTGAAGATTTTGCTTTTAATACTAATAATTTATTGGATTCATATATTTTTTCGGAATCTATTAAATAATTATAATATTTCATAGCAACTTTGCTCAATTTTTTTAAATTAAATCCTTTTATAAATTCCTCAATGTTTAATGCTTTATCAATATTTTCAGATATTTCATATGGATGAGCAATTAAGAAAAGATAAAAATAAATTATATATGGAATAGTAAAATATTTTCCATTATAAAAGCTTCCATAATTATTTATTAAATCATCTAGTAGTTCTTTATCATTTTCTAACATAAAATCTCCAATTGCTCCAATTGATGCTAACAAAGAATATTTTGAAAAATCATTAAATAATATTTTTCCGATCCTATATACAATACTAGTAGTACATATTTCTAATTTAAATAATGCTCTTACATCAAAGTATATTAAATTTTTTGGTAAATTTTGTGGTACAGACCTTTTATGATGATCTATATAAATTATCTTTTTATCTTTGTATCTTTTCGCAAAATTAATTAAATTTTTATCTTCCATTGGTGTATCAAGAAATATAATTGTATTTATATTATTGTTTAATATAATTCCATCTAAAATTCTTATTAAATCCCTATTATTTTCTCCCTTTAATCTAAAATATTCATTATATTTTTTATTTAATTTTTCTAAAATTAATTTCATTAAACTTAATGACATTTTTCCATCTAAATCAGAATCTGCTACAATTAATATATCCTCTTTTGCATTTTTTATATTTTCTCCAACAAAGGAAAAATCCATGTAATGTAAAAATATATGTATATATTTAAAAAATATATAGCCCCGGTAGCTCAGTTGGTAGAGCGGTGGACTCGTAATCCACAGGTCCCGGGTTCAAGTCCCGGCCGGGGCTATCTTCTATAATATAAATTATTGGGGTAGTTAGAGCTATAATAATTATTATAACCAGAATAGTTATAATTTTGGGAATATTGCAAATTTTCTTCTGCAAAATTATCTATATTTTCATATTGTTTCTTCTCTTCTTCCTCAGAAATTTCTGGTATATACCTATCTAATAGGTAAACTATTAAATAAAGAAATGGAAAGAAAACAAATAATGATAATATATTTATATAGTTAAATTCTACAATATCATAAATAAATGGAGTTAACATTATTTGGAAATATGCAAAAAATTCAGTTTTTCCGATTATTTTTGCAATTCTCCATCTTTTAAATGCAGAAAATAATGTAAATAATGATATAAATAAGAAAAATAAAGTAATAAATAATTTATCTATGCTATATATTTGATTATGTTCATATAATTCTCTTAACCAATCTATAGAAACCCAGGAAAATATAATACTATTTGCTACTGCATGACTAAAATGTATACCTTTTCTTTCTACAAAAAACTCCATAGAAAACCATGCAATATATACAGGATAAGTAATCCAAACTATCTTTAAATTAATTAATGTATTAATAAATATATTTAACCATGCGGATGCTAATAAAAAAATAGTACTTATTATATCCATAATTATTTGAAATCCTTTGAAATATAAAAATAATTTTTAAATAAATCTTTAAATTTAATATACTATGGGTTTTGGATTAATATTATCTGTAATAATATTGATATTTGATATATTAATTTCAGTTTGGAATGCATATAATGCTGGAAAGTCATTAGAAATAATGAAAATTGAAAATATAAATGAAGATTGGCCAAGAATGGTTGCATATTCAGCATTAGTATTATCATTTGCTGGTGCTACATATGGAAATCTTGGAATATTATCATTGATTGCATATTACTTAGGTTATATTAATTATTATACATTAGCTAGTTTATTATCATTCTCTTTCTTAGTATTTGGATTTTTAATAATATTATTTGGATTAGTTATAACTGTAAATAGTATAATTGTTGCATATAAAACAAAAGGTTTTTGGAATATAGCAATTGCAATATATAATAGTATTGCAACAATATGGGATATATATACCTATATTCAAGGATTTTCATATGCATTAAATACAGTTAAAGGATTCTTTTCTTCAGAAGATAGAAATTCTCAAGGAATATTTATAGTATTAATAATAGTTGCAGCACTAATTGCAATATTTTTAGTATATGGAGCATATAAGCACGGTAGAGCATCTGCATATAAAATAAAAACACATATATCATTACCCTCTCCAGTTGAAAGTTAATGAAGCATTTACAATTTTTGGGAAAATATGTAGAAGATATAATAAGTGGGAAGAAAAGTATAACAATAAGATTAAGTAAGGCGAACTTAAGGATAGGAGATATATTTATTTTACATGCAGGAGGAAAGGTCATTGGAAAATTTAAAGTAAAAAATATTTATACAAAAAAATTATATCAAATAACTGATGAAGAAGCACAAAGGGATGGGTATAAAAATAAGGAAGAGTTGCTTGAAGATCTAAAAAGAATATATAAAAATATAGATCTAAATAAGGAAGTTGCAATAATAGAATTTGAGCCTATAGAAATATTTAAAGAAAAAATTTCATCTGAAGAATTTGCATGGGGTAGTAAAAAAGTAGATATAATAGAATTGGCAAAATTAATATTACAATATGATGATAAATTAACAGAAAAACATAGAAAATTATTAAACTTATTAATAGAAAAGAAAAGTATTAGAAAAGCCTCTTTAGTATTAGGAGGGTTAAATAAAAGAAATTTATTTAGGAAAATATTAAGGGAGGGATATAAAAGATTAAAAGAAAAAGGAATTATATAATATTTTCTTGTCTTAAATTTATTTTTAGATTTTTCAAAAATTCATCATAATTATTTTTATCAATTATAAATCCTCCAAAATTATCGAAGGTAGAATAATAAATTAAATTGTTCTCGAATAATTTTTTAATTATATTATTTATTATTTTTTTATTTTCTTCTCTTGTAGTTTTAATTATTCCTCTATACATATTTTCATTAATCTTATAAAATACAACAATAGCTTTTCCTTCAATTATTTTTTCTTTAATTAATAGATCAATTAATGATGGTAAAAAATAACAGTTTCCATAATTTTTTTCTATATTTATTATCTTTAATCCATTTTCATCTTTAATTTCAATTTTCCCCTCAATAATTTCATATAATAATTTTGAAAAATTGCTTCTCAAATAACTTTCAGAATCTTTTATTATATCTATTGGATATTTTTTTAAGAAATATAATATTCCATCTTTTTTATTACTTTCAATTATTCCTTCTATAGAATATAACAATTCTAATAAGTCCCCTATTTCTCCATTTTTATTTATTTTATAAATTTCTCCTATTAGATCTTCTGTTCTTTGTAAATTATTCTTTAATTTTATTTTTATTATATTACTAACTAATTTTTTCAAATCATCTTCTGATAGATCTGAATAATTTATATTTGCTATTCCCTTATCATTTATATTTAATTCTTTTAATATTGTCAATGCTTTTTCATCGCTTCCGGTTATGTTTGGTATATAAAAATTAAATGATGAACTCAAAGATTTATATAAAGGTTTTGTAAAAATACCTGGCAAATTAATTCCAGATACAATAGAAATTATTTCATTATCTTGCAATTCTTTTAGTATTTCTTTATTTATATTTGACGAATCATAAAGATTTCCAACTAAAGATAAATATAATAATTCTCTTGCATGTGGATATATCATTTTTACTAAATAATATATAATATTTGATGTAGAAATCTCTTTTATTCCATCTATATTAAATAAATTTGGATTAATATTTATTACATTATTTAATTCTAAATCTTTTGCACCTATAAAATGATGATCAATAATATATATCCTTTTCTTTGCTTCTTTATTTAACTTTATTATATCTTCAGAAAATAATGATCCATTATCTAAAAAAATAATATTATTATATTCATATGAATTTTCCCCATTAAATAGTTCATTTATCTGTCCTTTTTTAATATAATCTAAATATGTTAAATGTAATTCTGCACTCTTTTTATATAAATAATTTAATAATAGAATTGAAGAAGATAAACCATCAGGATTTAACGAAGAAATTATCAAAAAATTTTCATTACTTTCTAAAGATTTATTTATTTTTTCAGAAACTTCTTCTAAATAAGATAAAAACCTATTGTTCATATAGATCCATACATCTTTGCTATATCTCTACTATATTCAAATGATTCTGGTAATTTTCCCTTCTTTTTATAATATTTTATTAATGATCTTATTCTATTTTCTAATTCTTCTAAAGCTTTTTTTGTTACAATATCTTTTTTATTTGTTTCTAGATGCTTAACCATTCTATTTACTTTTTTAAATAAATATATTAACTCTTCCGGTATTTCTAATTTTAATCCTAATTCTTTTGCATATCTTGTTAATTTTTTTCCAGTTATATCCCTTACTTTTATTCTAAATTCTTCTTTTATTCTTTTTCCTATTAATGAGGGAGTAGACCCTTTATTCCATAAATCTTTTATTATACCATTAATTTCTTCTTTATTTACGTTTTCCATTATTACTTACATTATAAAAATATTAAAAAAATTATCTTTCATAAATGCCAATTGTATATCCATAGCCAATTATATCTTCTTCTTTGATATTTTTCATAAAGTCTTCAAATATAATACCTTCGATGTTTAATTCTCTTCCTAATGCTAAAATAATAACATAATATCTATGTTTTCCATGTCCTTTTGGTGGACATGGCCCATTATATCCAGTTTTTCCAAAATCATTTTTTCCTTGTATTATTTCTGCTTCTTCTATTTTTGCAATTCTATCTTTTTTAACATTTTCTGGAATATATTTTATTGGTTTATTTATATATGCTATCCAATGCCTAAATATTCCAATTGGTGCATCAGGGTCTTCTACAATTAATAATAGACTTTTTGTTTCTTCTAGTAAATTTTCTATTACAATAGGAAAAGATATGTCTTCTCCTTCACAAGTATATCTTTTTGGTATTTTTTCCATTTCTCTAAATGCTGTAGAATATACTTGAAATCTTTTTGCATTATCTGGTATTTTTATATCTAAAATCTCCATAATTAAATATTATTAAAAATTCTTATAACTCTATTTAATTATGATGAGAAAAATAATTCTGATAAAATGATGAATTGTCGGTCTTCTGAATTTTAAAAATATAAAAATATTTTAAAATAATAAATTATGACTGTTTTAAGAGAGTATGAATATGAGGATCACACTGCAGATATAGAAATTATTGGTTATGGAAATACGCCAAAAAGAGCAATTGAAGCTTTAGTTCTTGGGATGGTAAATATAATATACGATAATGAAAAAGTTGAGAAAAAAGAATTAAAAGAATTTGTAATTGAAGGAAAAGATATATTGGAAATAATATATAAAGTTGCAAAAATATGTTTAGAAGATGTATTTTATAAAGAAAAACTTGCTATAAGAGATATAAGAGTAAAGAATTTAAAAAGAATAAGAATTGAAAGTAAAAAATATAAGTGGATGTGCAGGTTTGAGGTTTATGGAGAAAAATATGATAAAGAAAAACATGGATTTAAAAAGGAAGTAAAAGCTGTTACATTGCATGATATAAATATTACAAAAATAATGAAAACTTATTGGACAACAGAATTGGTTGTAGATGTCTAGCTTTCTTTTTTACTCTCAAAATATTTATATATTGGGATATTTCCTATAAGATAATATAATAGATCTAGAATAATTGCAATAAACAAAACTATTGAAAATTCTCTTACAGATGGTACAGGAACAAATAAATATAATATTATCAAAGTATATAAAGCGATTAATTCCATTAACATACCAACTCTAAAAGACATCTTTACTTTTTCAATAAATGGTTTTTCCTTTTCTTTTACAATATTTGTTGATAAAACTACATTATTATCTATTGCAAAACCTAGAATCATTAACATTGCAATAAAACCATTTGCTCCTATTGGGTATTTTATTGTAGATAATATTGCTAATAATCCTAAAATATCAAAAGCAATTGTTGACATAATATTTAATGTTACATTTGATACTCTAAATGCAATAAATATTATAAGTCCTACTAAAACCATTGTGATAAATACAAACTCTACAAATTGATTAAATATTATATTTCCAACTATAGAACTATATTGTTGTACAGAAATATCTTGAGAAGATAATGGAATATTATAATATGAATTAAATAGATAAATTAGTTCTGATGTATTTATTTTTTCTCCAGATTCTATATAAGTTATGCTTGGAGTATTATATATTATATAATTTGTTACATTTATCTTATATAAAACATTATTTATTTCTTGATTTGTGATATGATAATTATTATTTATCATTGTAATATATCCTCCAGATATATCAATTGATTTATTTAAAATATATCCATTCCTCAAATAATTAAATAATATAGTCCCTATAAAAATAATAAACAATACTATTGTTACAATAATAAATTTTTTGTAGTTTTTTTCTACAAATGTTAGAATCTTTGTTAGCAGGTCCATTTCTAATATTTTTTAAAAAAATATATAAACTTATTTTTTATCCAATAAGGTATATGAGAACTTTTAATTATCTTATTGAAATAATACTTGTTATATCTTTAATACTTGTATATTTTACTACTTTAAAATTTCCATCATCTCCGTCTTCTTATATTAATTCTTTTAATAAAAAATATATATTGTATAGTGGCTTAGGAAGTACATATAATAACGAATTCTTATCATATTTACAAACAAATCAATTTGATGTATTATCCTATTTATATTATTGGATGTTTTCTGGTGAATTTTCATCATATTATTTAAAAATGAGTTTTTATTATCCAATAAACTTTTATAATCTGGGTAACTATTCATGTTATGAATTTTTATTTCCATTTCCAAATTTAGAGGGTATTTATTATACGCAACAAGTGCAAAATGTTTATGAGAACTTTTTCTTTGTATATAACAAAAATTATGATATATGTGCAAATTTTTCTTCTTCTCTAGATTGGTATGAAGTCTTGGTGAATGTTTATAATTCTTCTAATATCTCTTTATTTTTAAATATATCAAATATGATAAATCAAACTATAGATCCTTATTCTTTTTTTGCATATGATATAAACTCTTATCCAATAAGTATTGGTTATCTAAATATTTCTTATATAATAACAAATTCTGGAACAATACCAATTGTAAATATTTCATTTAACTTACCTCCAGGATATAGTTCTTCAATAATTATTTTATTTAGAGCAGAAAATATAACTTATAATTATTTGAATTTCGATAACTATCAATTAGTTAATAATCTACCTGCTCAACAGGTTTCTTTTTCTTTTTCTCCATTTAGTTGGGAAACATTATATGTTTATTCTCAATGTTTTGATAATTCAAATGTTATATCATTTACAAGTTATAATCAATTCTTTAATTTAACAAATTCTTCGTACTATCCTCCACAATTATCTGGAAATGTTCCAATAACTGTTGCTGCATGGATTTATATAAATAGTTATAATTCATCTTCATGTTGGGGAGGAGAAAATTATATAAGTACATTACATCATACTTCTAATGTTCCAGATTATAAAGGTTCTACTTTTAGGCAAATTATTTTACCAAATAATAGTCAATATTATTTGGGGATTGATGAAAGTAATGGTGTGGGATATTTACCAAATTATACATTACCATTAAATCAATGGATTTTTGTATTCTGGGAATATAATAATACCAATGGACAGTTTTATGGTGGATTTATAAATCAAACAGGATTATATTATGGGCAAATTATTGGTTATGATGGATGGCAGTTAGGTCCTTTAAATTTATATTCTGCACCAAATGAAACAATTTATTTAGGAAGTCATCCAATATCATATCCACCAGAATGTACTTTTTTAGGAGATATTTATGTAATAGCATTTTATAATAAAGATTTGTCATTGAATCAATTAGAAAATATATATTATACTGGAGATTTTGAACAATACGATCCTGTAGTTATATATTATGGAAAGAATTATAATCCATCAACAGGAATTTTATATTCTAGTAATCAAAATTATAATTTGCAGGCATATAATAATCCTCAATTATACTCTTCTATTTCTCCTTATGATCAATTAATAGTAGAATATACGATTCCTCCAAATTATCAAGATCAAATCCAATCATCAAATATAAATATTTCATATTGTTATCCAATACCTACTTATTATTCTTTTGAACTAATACCAAGTAATCAATATAATTTCTGGTCATATTTTAATGTAAATCCAGTACCTATTAATTATAAATATGCTAGTAGTGCAGTATTTCCATATGGCCTAGGATTTTCAAAATTTACTGTATATGGCTCGTAGTCAATTATATCTATATACAATTGTAGTTTTATTATTAATTTTATTTTATTTTTTATCAAATTTAAATACAATTTCTCAAGAATCAGAATTTTATCAGCATTTTTATCCTCAATATGGAGAGATATATAAATTAGAATATGGAAATTATATATATCAAAATATTATTAATTTATATGGATCTACATTAATTCCATTTACAGTTTATTATAATTGTTCTTATAATTTATTACAAATTCCAAATTATTTTAATTCAACCCATGTAATTGTTATAGATGAAGATTTCGATTTTTTACCTTCTTATCCCTCAAATAATTTTGTAACATTTGAAATAGTAAATAATTATTCTATTAGTTTATCTCAAAATGGTTATTGTATTTTCAATGGTTATGAAGTATATAATCCTAATTTTAATATTGATTTTCAGCAATCAGGGAATAACTATTATCAGATAATATTTTATCCTCAAAGTATATTTACAATTAATAAAGAATATTTAGGGAATCTAAATAATATATTTTCAACAATTAATTTTGATTACTTAAACTACTATAGATGTCTATCTGGAAAAATTAGTTCAATATATTTGCAGAAAATTTTAACAGGAATTACTATTAATTTATTAAATATTTCAAATGCAAATTTAAATGGAAGTACTATACAGGTTTATATTTCTAATGGTAATATTTGTCCAATTAATTTAGAAAAAATATATTATGATGTGTATAATATTCCTGAATTTGGAACCAATCTTAATACTTCTTCTAACAATAGTATAATTTATTCAGGTCAAAATTTAATTGCAGATTACAATTATTATAATGATACATTATACTTTTGCTTAGAATCCTTAGGAAATGAAGAATGCATACTAATAAATAATGTACCTGTACAATACTATGTTCCAATAACAATATACAATTCTCAAAATATTCCTACTCCTTCTCCATTCCAACAATTAATTTATATTCCAAATAATTCTAATTTATATAATTATATTGATTCAAATGGACAAAATG
>JBMFJD010000009.1:0-27386 GCA_049974095.1 Nanopusillaceae archaeon
TGTAAAGGTAAATGGGAAAATAGTATTATGGGATGATAAGGTTGAGAGAGTGGTTAAGGTAGAGAATGGATGGAATAATAAAATATTGAAAGAATTGAAAGATAGGGTAGGTTATGGGGGTACAATAATAAAGGAATTCTTTAATAAAGCTAATGAGTTAGTAAGGAATAAGAGAAATAGTTATTTGATAATATTAACTGATGGAGTACATGAGATAGTAGAAAAAGAATGGGTTAAGGATTATAAGAAAGTATTATTTGTTATAAGTAAGAGTGGAAAGGTTGAAAGTTTGATGGGAATAAAGGATATGAAAAATGTATATATTACTTTTTTAGAATAATTTTTTAAAAAATTAAAGTAAACCTGAATTATATAACCTTATTGCTTTCCTTATGCTTACACCATCAGTAAATAGTTTTTCATATTTTTCATCAGGTAATATTACTCCTACCTTCCGTAAGATCTCTTTATATTTATTTGGGTCCATTTTTATTTCAAATCTTAAATCAAATCTATCTAGTATATACTTTGGTATTTTTGTTATATCATTTGCTACACCTATAACTTGGACACCCTCATTATATACATCTATTAATGCATCTTGTACTGCCCTAGCCATTTTATCCAATTCATCTATTAGTATACCAAAGCCGTATGGTTTTGCTACAGATTTATAAAATAGTAATTCATTCTTCTTTGTTGTACTTCCTACTGTATATATGTATCTTTGTAATCTTGAAATTTCTTCCAATAGGAATGATTTTCCAATACCTGAACTACCTACTACTAATATCCATAGTTTGTTTTTTAATCCTATTATGAATTTATCTCTATCATTATCATCTAATATTGTTAAATCTATATCATTTATATCTGCTTTACTATTTTCAAAATCTGTGATATATTGTTTTCCATCTTCAGTTATTCTTACATACATATGTCTATTTGATACACTTATCTCTACTAAACCCTCGCTATACATTTTTTTAAATAATTCCTTTATATTTCTCTCATATCCACTTACCTCTACATAGTCCCCCTCTTTTGCTATCTTCTTCAGCAATATGTATTTTAGTACGTCCATAATATTATATTATCTTTAGTATTTATAAACATGTGTTTGACACATGTTAATCATTAGTTAACTTTATAAATTCATTTTGTATGTTTGTTAGGTGTTTTAGTACTATTGATTTATCTAAATATGTATATGATACAATATTATGATAAAAGTCTATTGGGGCTGATCTATCAATTATTTTAATTTTATCCTCCTTATTTATTTTATTTGTAAAGAAATCAATGAATAGTTTGAGTACGGGGGTATAATCATCAGCACCTATATATAACCATATATCTGTTGGTTTATCAGTATCCTCTACAGGTTCCCCATTTACCATTACTGGCATACCATTTTCATCTAATAGTACATCATAATCTATTATCCATTTATAACCTGCCACTTCTTTACCTTCATGCTCTTTCAACATTTGGTTAATTTCCTGATATGGGAATACCAATGTATCTGGGTAATTTACTGTTAAATATATACCTCTATCACCTATAGCTACATCAGAGGTTAAGTAAAAAAATCTTAAGAGATCGTTAAATACCTCCTCTATTTTCTTATACTTACTGTGTTGGTTGTCTTTGCTCATACTGGTTTTGTAGGATTTGTAATAATAATTCATTATCTGATATTAAGTCTTTTAAGTCTATTGGTAAGCCTAATTCTTTCATATTATTAATTAATTGTACTGTTGTACTTTTATTAATCTTGCCTAATAGTGATAATGAGAATATTATACCTTGATAGAAATTTTTGTTTAGATTTAATTGTACATCTCTCCTCATTATTATATATAGCGATCCTACTTTATTTATTATATATTTATCTGAATTGCCTATTACCCTATCTAATAGTTTATAGTATATTACTTGTGCTACTGTTCTACTTACCTGTTCGTGCCTTACTACCTCAGGTATTGATAGGTGTAGTACCCCTTTCTGATCTACCTCTTTTAATAAATTATCTACATGTTGTTCAACTTCTTCTTTACTTACCCTTCCCATAATATATTTTATCGATAAAAATGTTTTTAAATATTTGTTTTTATGTGTTATATTAGGTTTATAAAAATTGAGTATATTTATTATATATCGTTTAAAGAAAAACTAGAAGTATTGAAGGAAACGTAAAAATAGATCCGTTTAAAGTAAGCTAGGAGCTTTAATGAACCCGATAAGGGGGATCTGTTAAAACAAACCTAGGAGCCTTGAGGGATGTGGCTTTCAAAAAGCCGAATCTGTTAAAAACAACCTAGAAGGTTTTTTTATTCTGTTTGTCCAAAGATTATTATTAATGGTTTTTGTAAATCTTTATCTTCTGTAAATACTTTTGCGTTTACTACAGATCTTAAATACATATCAATTAATCCTTGACCCTCATAGAATTTTTTAACACCTTCTCCCATTGTGTAATATCTCATACCCTTAGATGCTTCTCTTATATCTGACATAAATAGACCTGTGTTTAGTATTACGTATTTCCATGCATCATATACATATCTGTTTTCTGGTTCTTGGTCTATTCTTTTATTATTAAAGGATATATAGAAGTCCCATGGTTTCATTACATATTCTACCTTATCAACACCTATTTTATATTTAAGGTCTAATTCTATATAACTACCATTATATATATGATTTTCACCAAATATTCTAATTAATTCATCTCTTACACTTGTAAATTCTTTTCTTGATAACCAAAGTATGAATTTATCATCCCATAATACTTTTGCATGTAAATTCGTTATTAATGATGTAATTAGTAAATTCCAATCATCATTTTCTTCCATTGATACATAACCATCATATCTGGCAGATACGTATAGGTTTTTCATTGTATTACCTATTGATATACCAACATCTGGTGTTATATAACATACGTTTTTACTACAGGTATCCTCTAATTCTTTTACTAATTCTTTTAATCTTAGGTTTCTATTATAGAAAGTATAATAATCGGAACCTGGGGTAAAATCATTACCTGTATTTCTACTAATTGCCCTTAATGATGCATCTGTAAATCTAAATTTTTTACCATCTCCGGTTTCACATGTATAAAAGTTATAACTTGCTCTTCTTGTTTCAAATTTGCATTTCATTTCATTTGAATTTTCAAATATTTTTCCTATTACGTATAGGGAATATGTTGATGAATCTATTATATATGTATCTGTCATATATTACTTATTGTTATAGTTATTTAAAAAAGATTGTTTTATATTTCCTGAACTAAACATTATATAAGTATATATTTTTTGGTTGTTCTTCACCAATTGATACTGCCATAGGCATTAATAGATCTTTATTATCAGTTAATATTTTTGCATTTGCTATAGATCTTAGATATATTTCTGGGTATCCTTCAAATTCTTCTACAACATATGGTATTATATATAGATTACCAGATTCATAATCTTCTATTTTCTTTAATGACTCATAGAAGTCTGCGAAATCTATTGTTCTACTACGTACCTCATCCCACATATGATATAATGCCATATCTTCTCCTCTTTGTATCTTTTTTCCATCTATTATATTGTATTCTTCGAATACCCTTTCTCTTACCCCATTTGGATATGTTATATATTCGTTTGTTGGTTCTTGTATATCTTCATATGTATGGGATCCTACTTTATATTTTACATGTAATGCTATATCTTCACCTGCATCTATTCTATTAAAACCAAAAGAGTTAATTATGTTTTTTCCTATTATAAGATCATATGGATATGGAATGAAATGTGTTATTTTGATATCATATAATACTTTTGCATTTAGGTCATATAAATGATTTATTATTAGTCTATTAAATTCATCATTTTTATCTATTTTGTAAAATCTAACAACTGCAAATAAATTTCTTGGTGAACCCTTATCTATTACTGTAATATTTGGTGCTACATAACATACGTTATCTGGATTATTACATAATTTTTCTAGTTCTTTTACTAATTCATTTAGTTTTTGATTTCTATTATATATGGTAATTTGTTTTTGATCTTGGTTAAATTCATTTCCTGTATATTTACTAATTAATTTTATTGCTCCATCGGAAAATTCAAATTTTCTACCATCACTAGTTTCACATGTATAAACATTATGCCACCTTTCTTCTTTCTCAAAATTACAGGTTAATGTATTTGATCTTTCAAACATTTTACCTACTACATATTTTGTATATAGAGGACCATCTATAACATACCTTTCTACCATATTTGATATATTGATCTACTAATTTAAAGAACTAGTTTTCAAAAATATTGAAATATATTTATTGTTTATTCAATTTTTTCTTTTTCTTTCTACGTTTCTTTATAAATATTATTGAGGTAGGTATTGATACTAAGATACCAGATACTGTACCTGTGATTGTTATATAATTTAGTTTTATTGTTTTTGTTGGATATAATGATATTTGTATTGGTTGATTTACAGTTATGTTTTCTGGGTCTATTGTATATATATTATAGTAAAAGAAACGGTCTTTTATTATTACAGATTTATGTATGTATATTGTTTGGTTTACAGGTATGTAATCTGAATATGATGTTATATTTGTTATTGTAATACTTCCTATTGTTATATTTATTGGTAATTTAGAATTTATTTGTACATAGTATTCTGGTATACAATAGTTTAATAATTGGATATTTTCTGGACCAGATACTGTTATATTTACCTGTCCTGGACATTCATATCTCAGATTATTATAGTAATAGTATTTGTTTAGGTATATTGTTAGTGTTGTTCCATTTTCTACAGTAATTGTATTTTCACCAATATATTGTTTATTATTTACAAAATATTTGCCACCAGGTATGGTAAGATCAACAAAATAATATAGTTTGTAATTTAGATTTATTGTATAATTTTTGTCTATTAGTAATGGTATTGATGAACTTGGGTGGAGAATGTTGTTTACATATATACCCATTAATTTATAGTAACCACCAGGTACTGTTATAATTGGTGTAAAATTGTATACTTTGTATAGAATTATTGGGGATGTTTCTGTTTCATATTCTTTTGTTATTGGGTTATATATTGTTACTGTATAATATGATATATTTTTACTGCCTAAGTAACCTGGATAAAAGTAACCTGTGGATAAATATGCTTCTGTTGATGATACTAATAATGGGTTAATGTTTGTAGATTCTTCTGCAGTATTTAGTCCGTAATTAAATACATATGGGGCTGTTGATAAGTTACCGTTGTTATTATATAGTAAAGCCAGATATCCATCTATTTTATCTGCATATATACATTCGCTGTTTCCTGGTCCTCCTATTACTAATTCCAGATTTTTTACTGTGTAATCTGGGGTGTATGATGGAGAAACTTGAAAATATGCAGATACGGAAGGTACTTCAACAGTTACATTATCATACCAGATTGTATTATTTCCATCTAATGAATACCCGAATTGAATTACTGGATAAGAGTTATTATTTATATATACTTTCATTATTAAATATACAGCAATTGGGTATATTAGATCATAACTATCTGTTGAATATACATAAAATTTTGTTGTATGTGGGAAAGAGAAGTATGTTTTTATAATACCTCTACCATATACTGGATAGTTCTCTAATACGTTATCATATTTATTAGCATCCCAGATATTATTAACAAATTCATAACTAAGATCTTCATTATTAAAATCAAGAACATTTTGCGCCCATAAATAGTATGTACGTCCATAATTTGAATTAATTGCTACAACACCATTTAGTTGTACAGTTCCTGCATTTTCATATTCTGATGCGCATAAAGGACCAGGTTCTGGTTTTGTATCGAAGTATTTTAGATATACAAATCCTACTACCTCATCAGTATTATATGAATATTGATACACTTTATCGTTTATTAATGCAATACCATAATCTGCTATTCCTACTGGTAAATAAATTAATCCAGAATATTCTGTAGCATATAAATCTACAAGCGATGAGTAACAACCTAGACCATTTATATTACAAGCATTATATATTGAAAAATAAGATAGATTTGGTAAAGATACAGATATAGGAAGACCAAAAAGGGTCATGTTAATTAGCTATTTAATATTCCTGTTGGGTTATTTGCTACTATTATAATTAATAATACTAAGAAGAGTAGTGATATAGATATCTGTATTATTAGTAATAGCTCTATTTTTGATATTAATTTTTCTCTATCTTTATATTTTGAGTATATTACTAGTGCTATTAGTAGAAATATTATGAAGAATAAACCGTATGAGAATGCTCCGAATAATGAAGATAGATATATATCTTTAGTTTCTACGTAAGCAATCAGCACTACTATTAGTCCTATTATAATACTAATTATTGACATTATTGAACCAGTTAATACTGCAAATAATAGGGCAAATAATAGAAATATTATTATTAGAGTTCCTACTATTAATCTTGATTTTGGCATATACCTTGCCATGATTACTAATACTAGTGTCAATATCGTTAATGTGAGTACTGCCGCATATGAAAATGCGCTACTTGTTGAGGATAATGCTAATGCTGTCAGGCTCTGGCTCATTAATACTCTTACCAAAATATATATTACTGTAATTACTAATATTCCGATAATTGTGTTTATTACTTTACTTACTTGTACCATTATAATATATAGTATAACAAATATTTATATGTGTTTTATAGTGGCATGGTAAAAAACTAGTTTTTCTAAATATATATATTATGAAAGTTATTACCGATTTTTGCATGTTGTTAGGTCTATATGTTAGGAAGCTATATATAAAACCTATGGAACGTTTGAAAATCATAGCTGTATGTTTTGAATGAGTTTATAAATGTTTACGCCTTATAATTGGATTGATATTTTTTATTTTTTTTGAAAAAGAAAAATAAGGGGTAAGAGTATACCCCGTAATTATTTCTTACTCAAAAGTAGTAAAATTGTATATTATATCATATCTTTTTAAAATATATGCAATATACAATGTAGTAAAAATTTATAAATTTTTTATAATATGTGTTAATATGTATAATATTTGTTTTTATGTGTTCACATATTTATATTTGTTATATGTATTATTATGTGTATATGTTATTATTATTACTAAGTAGTAGATATGTATATATATTTATAAATATATCTATAAAAAAGAAGATAATATAGAAATAATATATATTTAAAAAATATAAATAGCTAATAATATGGCAAAAAAGAGATGTTATCACTTATTAATAATAAATAATAACATAATAATTTAAATAATTTATTATTATTATTAATTATTATTTTTTAATAATAAATAATTATTAATAATAATTAATATAAACAACTACTGTACAGTGGTAGTAGTAAAAATTACACATATTATTATGTGTACACATATAAACACATATAACACATAAAAACACATATAAAGAAAAATTTATAAATATTAAGTACAATGCATAATATATAATCGTTTTTATATTAGCAAATAGTTAACACATGTGTTATCACTTTTGAGTAAGAAATAATTACGGGGTTGAACTTATACCTCCTTTTTTGCAATTTTTTACAAATTAAAAAAATCAGGTGAAAATGATGGCCTTTAATTTTATAAATACATTCCAAAATATATAAATAACACTTTCCATAAGGGATACATGTTACATTCATAAAAATTTATAAAGTCATGTAGAAAGTTCTATAATGGGATATAGAAATTCCTTTAAAGTTATCTAAAATAATATATTTTATGGAAAACATCTATAGGATAGTACAAGGAATACGTGATCTTTATGGTGGGGTACCACCATATGCTATTAGTTTTAGAAAGAGAGGTAAATTTCTAAAAGATGCGTTCAAAGTAATAGAAAAGCTTTTTGAGGATGGTACTTATAAGGATATATCGAAAGCTGTAATTAATTTATTAGAAATATCAATAATGTATCATATTACAGAAAGAGCTTCCAGAGAATATTTGGATGACCTGTATTATTTGTTTGTTGATAAATCATCGAATAAAGAATATGCTTATTTTGATGACGAAAAGGTTGAAAAAAATAATAATGGTTCTGGAAAAAAGGTTGAAAAAAAGGTCCGGGCTTTGAATATAGATATTAATAAAATAAAACGAGATATTGATACAACAATAGAGATGGCTAAAAAATTATTAGATCAAGAAGGATCTTTTATATATAGATATACAGATTATTCTGTACCTAATAAATTTGTAGGAATTGTATTAGAAAAGGAATTTAAATTAACACATAAATTATATAAAATCGATTATAAAAAAGACGGCCTAATGAGATACGCTATTGTAATAACAGTATAAGATGGATGAACTAGAGATAGATTTAGGTAATCTATTATTTTATAGAAAGAATACATCTTTAATAACCGAATACGCTAATCAATTATCGAAAAAAGAGAAATTTATACTGTATTTAGCTGATGCACTATATTATCTCCTAACCAAAGGTAATTTGATAATTTCTCCATATACAAAAACAAAAATATCAAAATCTCAGGTAATGCAGATGTTCGAAGTATCCTCTGAGACAGCAAAAGGGTATTTAGACATTGTTGATAATGAAATGAAAAATCTTGATCCTACTATATCTTATATCTACAATGGGACATTATATATATTTCTTAAGGCTTTAGAAGACAATATTAGAGTAGAGTTATACGAGTTAGACTTTAAAATAAGAACAGACGGATATATTTTAATTGCATATACAAATGATGATATAATAAATAACATACTAGTTCACTTCATTAAAAATGTTTACTCAGAAAAAGGTTATGAGATAATAGAAAAGCAAGTTACAACTACAACTGGAAAAAGAAAGAGGGTATTGCTAATACTCAGACATATTATATAAAAGCAAATATATATTAATTAAATGTAGCAGGTTAAATATTAAAAGGATTTTTGGTAATACAAATATATGGCAGAAAAAGAGAAAAAAGAAAAAATTGTTTTTAGTGGAGGAGTTATACCACTACATACCAGAGAGGTATATATACCAGATAAATTGAAAGAAATGTATATAAACTTTTTGAAACAGAAGGCACAACAAACATTAACAAATATAGGGATAAATGATGAGTGGGATCTAAAAATAAATGAAGATTTTAAAAAGGTTAAACGTCAAGCTTTGGAAAATTTCTTTAAATTAGAAGATCCTGGATATACTATTGTAAATTTTGATGATTTATACAAATTCTTATCTTCTATAGGGTTAAGAGATGCTTTTAAGAAATCTGGGGGTATAATAAAGTATTTATTACCACATTATGTAAATGAAGAATTGAAAATTACTTGGGATCTTCCAATATATATAAAAAATATTCCAGAAAAATTTACAAAAACTACAAAAGAATTTTTAGAGTCAGATAGTGACGATGTTGTTGTTTTAAAGGGATTTGTGGATTCTATAACATATATAAATGATATTCCAGTATTCTTTGTTGTTAGACATTCATTATGTGGAGGTACATTTTTGGTTGAAAATGATATTCCTCATAATAAAGGTTTGAAGAACATATTAAAAAATAAGATAAATGCTTGCCCATTATGTGGATCATCTGAAGGTCAATTCGTTGTTGAGAAAATTATTGCAACAGATGCATATAAGTTAACAATAAGTGATATACCAAAAGATGAAGGAAAAAATGTAAAGTTTGTTGAGGCATATATATTTGGTAAGGCAATGGATTTGTATAGTATACCATCTGCAAGAATTGGTTTGGTTGGTATTACTAGAAGGATATTTAATGGTAAAGAGATAGAATCTTATTTAGAAGTTGTTGGTATCGAACCTTTAGATAAAACAGTAGAAGAGATAGAATTAAAGGATGAAGATATAAAAGAGATTGTAAATACTGTAAGAGGATCTGGATACAATATAATTGATATGATTGCAGAATCTATGTTGCCAAATATAAAAGGAGATCAATATAAATATATTAAAAGAGCTGTATTATTACAAGCAATGTCTGTTAGTCAACAAAAAGAAATTGATTTATTAGCAGATAGATTACATATAAATATATTATTATTAGGAGATCCAGGTACAGGTAAATCCACATTATTGAGAACAGTTTCAAAACTAATACCTAAATCTAGATATGCTGTAGCTACTTCTTTAACAAAAGCAGGTTTGTTGGGTACAGTTACTAAATCTGAGGAGGGTAAATGGGTATTAGAAGTTGGTATATTGCCATCAGCATCTGGAGGATTATTATGTGTTGATGAAGTAAATAAGTTATCTCCAGATGATATAAAATCGTTAAATGAGGCAATGGAACATGGAACTGCAACAATTGATAAAGCAAGTGTACATGTTACATTAAGAGCAAATGCAGCAGTATTGGCAGCATCGAATCCAAAATATGGAAGATGGGATCCAAATAGAGAGTTAATAAACCAGATAGATATAGAACCAACAATGTTATCCAGGTTTGATTTAATATTTGTATTAAGAGATATACCAAACAAAGAACAGGATATTTTAGAGGCAAAAGAAATATTGGGAAAAAATAAAGTTGATAATTCATACTTTAGTAAAGACTTTATATTGAAATATATAGCATATGCAAGGTCAATAAATCCAGAAATAAGTGATGAAGCAGAAACATATATTGCAAAATTATATGCAGATCTAAGAGATAAAACAAAAGATACATTTCCAATAACTAAAAGACAATTGGGAACAATAGAAAGATTAGCAATTGCAATTGCTAAAGCCAGGTTGAGTAATGTTGTTACAAAAGAAGATGTAGATTATGCATGGGAAATAATATCAAATAGTATATATAGCATGGTTGGTAATGCTACACAGTTAGATTTTGGAGTTGTTGAAACTGGAGTAAAAAGTAGTGCAAAGAACAGATCAAAATTAGTAAAGGAGGTAATTGAGCAACTAAATAAAACATATGGTAAGGGAGTTACTTTCAATGACATATATAATTATCTAAAAGATAAATATGGTTTAGATATATCACAAACAGAACTTAAGGATCTCATTTCGCTATTAAAATATAGTGGGGATATATATGAACCGGAACCAGGTTTGTACAATGTATTATAATAGTTCAATTTTTTTATACTATACCCTTTTAAATATGTATATTAATATTTACTAATATGAGAGTAAAGTATATCTTACCTCTTATATTAGGTGTATTTGCATTTAGTATATTCTCCCAACAACCACAATGGCAATTTGTTACTTTTGGTAGCCCTAACGGTGGACAAGTTACATTACCTATATATATGACACAATTAGTATATCAATTGAATGTATCTCAAAACACATCAGCACAATTTATTCAAGTAACTATTCCACAATCTATTTTACAACAACAATTACAATATTGTAAAACTTATGATCCATTCATATCAAATAATATATCCTTATTACAATGTGCTTTTGCTTATCCAAGTATAGTGATAGTTTATACTATTTCTGGATCTACGCCAAATAATGCATATGAGATTCCATATAACATGATTATTATGAGTTATGATAATGTAACAGGTTTACCACAAACCTTCCAAATCTATTTGAATAATCACATAGGTGCTTTAAATCCAGGTTTATACTTTGTATATGTTTACTACGGGGGTCCTTACTACTTTCCATATGCATCAATGACAAGTAATAAAATACCATCATGTCCTAGTTTAGGTACAATACAATATGCTACTCCATCAGACTTTGATGGTGGATGGTGTGGTGCTGGTGGTGGAATATTTTATTCATATCCATGGGGACAAGGATATAATACAGGTTCTAATACAGAGAGATATCTATTTGTAAAATTTAATCCTCAATATCCAGTATTAGTTGAATTAACGTCTTCCAGTGGATCAGTTACAGTAGAAAATCCATCTACAGGTCAAACAGCAACGTTGTCTATTAATGGAGGAGTATTATATGATCTAAGATTATTGGAACAACAAAATGGATTAAATCTATATCAATGGAATGAAATAGTAGACATTAACTTAGTATTTGGATGGATAAATGGTTTCTTCTTAATATATACACCACAAACATAATTCAATTTTTTAGTACTATATCCTTTTAAATATGTATATTAATATTTACTAATATGAGATTCAAGTATATCTTACCAATTATATTTAGTATATTAGGATTTAGTATATTTTCTCAACCACCAATATGGCAAACTGTTAGTTTTAATACACCTAGTGGTCAATCTGTGACAATACCATTATATATGACACAATTAGTATATCAGGTAAATATAACACCAGGTACATCTTTGCAATACGTACAGATAACTATTCCACAATCTATATTACAACAAGAATTACAATATTGTAAAACATATGATTCATTTATAGCAAATAATATATCTGTATTACAATGTGCATATGCATACCCAAGTATTGCTGTAGTTTATAATAATCCATACTCTAATCCACCATCTATGGCAAATGGCAATTCATATGAGATCCCATACTATATGGATGTTTTAAGTTATGATAATGTAACAGGTTTACCACAAACCTTCCAAATCTTTATTAATAATTATGTTGGAACATTATCTGCAGGTACTTACTATATATATGTTTACTACGGAGGTCCATACTATATGTCACTTGCATCAGTGACAACTAACAGCATACCATCATGTCCAAGTGTTAGTTCTTTACCTTATGCTACAACAAGTAACTTCGATGGTGGATGGTGTGGAAGTAATGGTGGTGCAAGTTTCCCAGGATATTCAAAACCATGGGGACAAGCAATTACTACTACAGGTGGTGGAAGCTTTACCATAACAAGATACCTTTATGTAACCTTTAATCCACAATATCCAGTATTAGTTGGATATCAAAGAGCATATTGTGCTAGTGGTTGTTCAGATAGTGGATCTGTAACAGTAGAAAATCCATCTACAAGTCAGACACAAACATTATCTATTAATGGAGGAGTATTATATGATCTAAGAATATTAGAACAACAAAATGGATTAGATCCAGATCAATGGAACGAAATAGTAAATGTAAGTTTAAGCGCATCTCATCCTGCAGTTTATTGTTGGTATAGTTGTGAATATGCTGGTTCAGCTCTACCAGGTTTTTACTTACTCTATACACCACAAACATAGTCCAATTTTTTTATACTATATCCTTTTAAATATGTATATTAATATTTACTAATATGAGATTCAAATTAAGGTACATTTTACCAATTATATTTGCAATAATTGGATTTAGTATATTCTCCCAACAACCACAATGGCCAATGGGTGCATTATCAACAATAGGAGGAACTCAAACACAGATACCATTATATTCAACAGAGTTAGTATATCAGGTAAATGTATCTCAAAATGCTACTTTACAATTTATTCAAGTAACTATTCCACAATCTATATTACAACAACAATTACAATATTGTAAAACTTATGATCCATTTATAACAAATAATATATCTGTAACTCAATGTGACTTTGCATATCCAGCAATGGCTATAGTATATAATTCTACTTCTGGTTCACAGGTAGGATATGAAATATCATATTTTATAGTACCTGCTTCATATGATAATGTTACAGGATTGCCAAATACTTTTGATATCTTATTAAACAATCGTATTGGTGTATTAGGTGTAAGTAGTACTCCATATTTTGTATATATATTGTATCCATCTCCATACTATTTATCTTTTGAATCACTATTTAATTCACAAAGTATGCCACAATGTCCAAGTGTTAGTTCTTTACCTTATGCTACAACAAGTAACTTCGATGGTGGATGGTGTTCAGATACTGGAGGATTCGGAGCTAATTATCAACCAAACTCTTATCTATCTTATCAATATCCATATGCACAATCACTTTATTATTCATCTTGTGCAAATGGTTGTATAGTTCTTGGTGGTGTTAATATAACAAGATATCTTTATGTAACCTTTAATCCACAATATCCAGTATTAGTTGGATTTATGTCAGTAGGAACTGGACCTAATTTTGGTGGTTATGTAACAGTAGAAAATCCATCCACAGGTCAGACACAAACATTATCTATTAATGGAGGAGATATATTATATGATCTAAGAATGTTAGAGTTGGGTCAAGGATTAAATCCATATCAATGGAATGAAATAGTAGATGTAAAACATGGTGATTCATCAGGTGTTTGTACTTTTTGTGGCGCTTTTGCTTCAACAGGTATATATCTACAATATGTACCGCAATAGTTTTTCTAAAATAATTTTTAATTAAACACATATAAGTATTTGTTTGTAAATATGTATTATGGATTTCCAAGATTTAGTGAATGGTCTATTCCCATCACTAAAGGGGAATGTTTACAAATATATTAGACAAGCTGTTGCATATCAATTAATCTCTATAGGAAAGACACCTTTCTTTAGAGATTCTATACATATATTATTATTAGGAGAACCTGGTACTGGGAAATCTCATATGTTAAAATATGTAAGTATGATACCCGGAAATAAATATGTAAACGGGGAAAATCTAACAATTGCAGGTTTGATAGGATATACTAGTATGTATAATGTACAGCAGGGTGTTGTATCTTTAGTAAATGGTATATTATGTATAGATGAGATAACAAAAGCAAATAAAACTGTAAGAGAAAGGATGAATGAATTATTAGAAGAGCTATCTGTTACTATTGCTAAAGCTGGTAAGATGGTAAAATATGATGTAAATCTTGCTGTACTTGCTGCTGCAAATCCAAAACATGGGGTATTTAAAGGTAAAGATATTATTGAACAGATAGATTTACCTCCAACAGTTGTTGACAGGTTTGATTTAATATTTGTATTAAGAACTCAAAATATAGATAAAATAGCAACGGAGAATTATGTATTTAATAATGATGAATTAGTAAAATATTTGAATGAAGTAAGGAGTATAAATCCAGATATTGGTATATTTGATTTAGGTAAATTAAATATAGCATTACCTACATCTGGTGTATATTTATCAGATAGAAGATTAATGACTATATTAAGATTAGCAAAAGCAATAGCCAGATCATATAAAGATAATGTAGTAAAAGATGAATATATTGAAGAGGCCGAAAAATTCTTTATTAAAGTAGTAAATAGATTATTCGGATATGATATACAAGATATTGACTAATAGGGATCCATATAATTTTGTATATAATAATAACCCATATGATGTAGTTGTAGGCTTATACTATAATAACTCATTAATTATAGATTTAGATCAATATAATAATATAATATCATCTGTTACTAATGATTATTTTAATTTACCAAAAACATTAGTACCATTTTCAACTATAACAAATGCTTTACTTAATTTACAGAATTCTTTGGATATATTAGATACAGGTGCTATTATACAATTGCTATCTGGTAATGTAAAGATATCCTCAAATAAACCATTGATATTCTTCATAGTAAGGGATAGAAATAATCCTATATATAATATATTAAAGTCAAAATATAATCTATATGAGGTACCTGTTAAGGATGCTAGTGTAAGGGATCATTCTATATATCTAAGAAGGGTTGTATGTTCAGCAGGTCATTATATAATAACATGGAAGAAATACCCTCCAATTGTATGTCCTATATGTTCTATGAAGGGACAGATATCTAAGATTGTTGGATTTACAGATTTCATATATTCAGATAAGATGATTATATTATATGATGAATATGGTAAGATGAATATAATTGTAGATACAGATCTATATGATTTTATGAAAAAATTGGATACAGATTATAAGTTAATAATAATGGATATTTCTCCATATAAATCTGAATTAAAAGAGACAAGAATTAATAGATTATTCTATGCTGTTGGATTATTAATTGAAGATAAGAGGACATATAATTATGATGAAATAATATCTTTCTTTAACCTAAATATTGATGATAAGATAAGATATATGCTAAATGCAAGTAAGATTGAGGATCTGGTTATATCATTACCACTAATGTTTCAACAGATGGATAAATTTACAGTATTATATGTTGATATAAATCAGAAATATGTTCCATTAATATTTGAATCATATAGTAGATACAATAGTGCATCAGTAGAAAATATACTAGATATTGAAAATCCTGTATTGATGAATGTACAAGATTTGCCTGCAGGTATTAGATATAAGATAAATGCTATGTTATTGAATCATGAGATAAATCTGGTAATGTTATTTAAATATTCATATGGAATGAGGGCTGTAGATTTTACATCATTTGACTCATTCTATAATTCATTATCAAGATCTTTCTTAACATTCTTTGATAAGATAGACTTTATTGTACCATATATTATTGATTTTAAGTTTGAAGTAAGTGAAAGGAATATTTCAAACATATTTAATTTCATTAAACATCTATCAAGATCAATAAAGGTATATGATAAAAACTTTGAGAATATATTTTATTCAGAGGTTGAGAGGATAGGTAGAGTATATAGTCAATATAGTGATATACTTGCATATAAGAAAACAACAATAAATAAATTATCGAAATTGTTTGCTATATTAAATAAGAGGAATAGAATAGAGTTAGATGATATCAGATATGCAATAGGATATTATAGTGTAATGCATTTATTACCATTTGTTGTAACAGATGTAAAGGCAAAGGATGTATTGGATTTATATAAAGATTATATTAAGTTTATATATGACAGATACGTTAATGTACAGCAACAGAAGAGAGTAATATCTACTAAAAGAGATATTGAGGAACTAATATATGAAATATTAAGAACAGGTCCGAAAACAATAATAGAGATAAGAAAGGCTATTGAGAATATGAGGGATAAGATGATAGTTAAGAGTGGTATAAATCTATATATAATGATTGAGAGGGTTTTGAATGAGCTAACATCTCAAGGTAGGATTAAATATAATAATGGTTTGTATTCCTTATGATATATATTTAGATGATGGAGTAGAATTAAACAAATTATTTAGTATGCTAAATGATGAGAATATTAAGAAAATTAGGGAATTTTTAATTAAATATGTAAATAGCAATAATTACTTAGAGTTAATAAATGATACAGATATCCAAAATAATCAGGATATAATATATATAATGAAGTATCTTGGTATTATTACTGAAGTATCTGGTAAATACTATATAATTATACCTGTAGCGAAAACACTTATAAATATTTGTCAGTAATATATAGTATGGAATACAAATTAGAAGTTTTATCTCCAATATTGTCAGGTTTATCAAACGATTATTTTAGCTTTAGGGTTTTTACTAAAATAGATTTTTCAGATTTTAGGGTAGTATCTAAGATTAAGTTAACAGCAGAAGATCTTACTGGATATGAAAAAGAGATGGAAGAAAAAGGTAGAGACGTTGTACTAAAGGAAATTTATGAGAAGAAAAAAGATGCCATAGAGAAAGAATTATTAAGATTAGGGTATGTAAAGCTTGGATATTTATTTCCAAGAAAGCATTTTAATATAGATTCTATAAAGACAAAAGATGATTATGTTAATTGGATAGATTATATTGCATTATTTTCAAGAGGTATAGTATTTACTTTAGAAAAAGAACATAAAATTAAGGCAAAGATAGAGGATATTAAACCAATTAATGTATCTTTAGGGGTACACTTATTATATTATGATAATGCAAAGATTGTAGTTGCTTATGAAGCAATACTACCAGGTTCTTTATTCTCTATAACATTTGATTCTAAAATAGAACCAGATATTGTTGTTCGTATTGGAAGGTTAAGAAAATTCGGATTTGGTAGGGTTATTATAAAAGAATGAAATTAAGATATATCATTTATGCGATATTGATTACATACTCAATAGTTGTTATATATTCATACCCATTTACATTAAAAGCAATAGCAACAGTTATATACCCTTAGGTTAATATTATATTAGGATATAATGACTGTAAGTATGAGGATACAAGTAAAAATTAAAGTATAGTATGTAATGTAAAGGTGAAGGTATCTAGTGCCGTACATAACACTTATAAATATTTGTCTAATACGTATTTTTATGGATAGGAAAAGTATTATTGCTATTTCTTTATCTGCACTTATAGCAATATCTGTACTCTTATTTGTGATAACTCATAGGAATTCTGTTAATGAATATAAAATATTATATGAAATAGCGGCAACAGGTAATACATATATACCTGGAGGTGATAAAATAATTACAGTATATTTCTCTCCAGAAGATCCATATTCAATCTTGTTTTTAGCTTATGATTTACCAATATACATGAAGAATAATTTTACAGTAATATTAAGACCTGTATCATCAGATAACGATTCTTTATTGATAGGATGTTATAATAGTATAACGTATGATCAGCTAATGAAAATTATTGAAAACTTTACATATGCATATAATAATTCTCCAAGTTATGTAATCCAATGTTTCAATAATAATCAGTCTTATCAATATATACTAACCAATTATGAGATACTCGTAGGGACTCATATGTTGGGAACACCAGCATACTTTTTAGTATTTCCATCAGGAAATATTACTGCAATAAATGATACTCTAAGAACACTGGATGTTATTGTAAATCCTATAAGATACGATAATGATTATATTATGTTGTTATATGGATACATACCAGTAAATGTTACAGAGAAAATAGTACAGGAGATTCAATAAATATTTATAAGTGTTTTTTATATTCATATTTTATGAAAAATGAAGTGTTTGATATAAAAGGTTTGATTAGAAAAATAGGTGTTAAAATAATAACAGTATTATTAATAACCTTTTTCTTATATTCAGTAAATTCACAGCCAGCAATAACATTTCCAAATTGTATTCAATCAGCTCCTAATGCTTATTTATGTAATATAAATCCAAGTAGTCCTTTCGTATATTTTAATATTTATAATACGGAGATTCCATTTAATTTAACAATAGAATACAATGGTATTCCAGCAGCAATATATCAAGCGGGTACGTATATTGGAAGCGGGTCATCATTTACTACTAATACTACAATACCTGTTGGTACTACTCCATTCGAAATGTCTGTTACATCATCAGGATCTTCAGTAATAACATTCTTATTTGCAGGATTTTCTAATGCTACTAATAGTACTATAACATATAATTATACATATGCGTTGTCGATAAACTTACAGTCAACAACTACTACCACAACATCAACACAAAATACTACTACCACAACTACTACAACCACACCCCCAACTACAACCACACCACCACCTACAAATTATACAGGAGTGCCTGTTACTCCAATATACTCAACAATATACTTAACATTATATCCAAATCAAACATATCAATATCCAATAGGGCTAGTTGATACATCTCCTTATAATGTTACTGTTTTATCTGTAGTTATACAAGGATTACCTCCACAAAATGCAAATATACAAGGGGCATTTGGTACACTTCAACCTGGTCAAGTAGCATCTGGTGTATTATATATTAATACTGCAGGTATGCAACCTGGTCAATATACATTCAATATAGCATACTCTGTTGAGGCAAATAATCAAGTATATAATGTACAAACAAGTGTTACTTTAACAGTTATTTCCCAATTATCTCAGCAAACATCTCAGACATCTCAAACAAATCAAACAACACTCCAGATAACGAGTCAAGGGTTACCATTATATGTTAACTATTCTATAGTTGGTAATTATCTGTTTATTGGTGGAGCATATACTATATATAACGGAGAACAAATATATTTGTCTGGAGTCAATATTATGGTTATAGGACCAGGTGGACAAGCATTAACATATTTATACCCAATACAGGTATATCCAGGACAAACATATTGTATATATGCATATGATCAAGGATTTGTTCCATTCTTTACATGTCAACAGATACCACCAAGACCATTATGTTATATTTTGTCTCCACAAGGACAACAATATAATAATCAAACATTTTATCAGGATGGGACACAGGTTACTATAAAATCCATATATGATTGTCAAACACTTCAACCAGTATATGGTGTTGTAATATATTATGATAATCAACCAGTTAATCAACAGACATTTACAATACAGGAGGGATCAAATAATATTGCAATATCTGCTCCAGGATATACATTAACTAATATAACATTATATGGATATATACCTGTACAGGTTAATAATTTACCAAGTACTCCAGGTCAATATAATATTACTACTACAGGTACATTTGCTAGCCAAGCACAATTGCAATTATATACTTATGTTAATGGTACTAAGACAATATTAGCAACAGGTACAGGATTCTTATTCTATAACTTTACTAATGATACATATTATTTAGTATTAGATGCTCCATTACAAAATGAGGCAACATATACTATAACAATATTACCCCCAATTATTCCAACACAGGTATCTTCATTTAATATAAACGAATTTATATTATCTAATATATGGTATCTTATAATAGGATTCTTGATATTTACATTAATATCAATAATAATATATAAGAAAGGACATAAAGATGTATCTGAATTGGCTAAACAAATTGTAGAAGAATCTAAGAAACTATGAGGAAGATATCTAATCCTTTTAAATCATTAATAGATGCATATAAATATACTATATCATATTTCTATAATTATTTAAAGTATAAATTAAGTAGAAGGGTATCTGATAAAAAAGAGATAAAGATAGATGTATCTCAATTACCAAGAGATGAACAATTAAGGATTCTTACAGAACAATTATTAAAAGAAAGACAAGATAAGATACTATATGAACAAAAATTAAAGGAATTAGAATCACAATTAACAGATATACAGGCAAAACAGTTTGCTAAGATATTAGAAGAATTATATAAAGAAGAAAAAGAAACTGGAAAATTACCATTATCATTATATGATTTACTAAGGAAAGCTAGAGCAGCAGGTGCATTACCATTTAGAAAACCTCCGGTAGTATATGATATAACTATGCAGAGGTTAGGTAGATTATATGATATTGTTATTCATCCAGATGGTGGTATAGCATTTGTAATAAAGGCTGGTAAACAATTTATTATGACCCCCCCATTTGGATCTTTATGGGATGCTATATTTCATCCAGAGAATTTAGCATCACAATTACCAGATTCTATAACATTATTAGTATATAAAGATCCTAATGGTAATGTGGTAAAGGTTCCATCAGTATATCTTAATAGATTATATGGAGGGGAACCCGTAGAGAAGATTGTTGCAGAGCTACAAACACAAATAAATAAGGTATTAAATGATTTAGAATCTACTAAGGTAAATGCTGAGATGGTATCTTTACAAAATCAAATAGAGAAGGTATATAGATCTGTATCAGATTCTGTAAGTACAACCGCATTAAATTTATTTGAAAAGAACATGAAAGATTTGAAGAATGTACTAGTACCTACTACATTAGCAGCAGTAGAATCATCTACAACTATGCAATTAGATGTAGCTCAAGAAAGATCAAAATCAGAACATTTACAAGATATATTAACACAATATTCAGAAAGATTAAAGACATTAGAATCTTCATTAGCACCAGAGAGGATAATATCTATACAAAATGAGATTATTGATAGATTAAGACAATTATCTGCAGATTTAGCTCAAATAAGATCTGCATTACAAGCACCTCCATCAGTCCCTCCAGAACAAGCCCCACAAAATCAGCCTGAACAAGGTACTCAAGGATGACGTTATATACTAAAGCGATTAGAGATTTAATATATGAGAATCCTGATAAATATAGATTTTTAATATCAACAGGTCTATATCATAGATATCTAGATTCAATAGTGCTATTAGATAAGATGAAACAATTATATGAAAATGAAGAATTGGAAGAATTAATAAAAAGAGGAAATTGGATTGATATAATTAGAGCTACTGCTATAGATTATGTTGTATCATATATATTATTTAGGGATCCCAATAAAAAAGAGATGGCAGAGAAAGTAGCAGAGATAATAAATTTACAGGTTACTGTTATTCAAAACTATATACAGGCGATATTAGAAACATTGTTAGTTAGAGCTAGAGGAGAATCGCCAAGGATTTTAGCTGTATCTCAGGCTTTATCATATTTTGGTGATCTAATATCTTTCTTTGAAGAAGTATTCTTTAGACCAATAGATGATGTATTATCATATGTATTATATAAGAGAAATTATATAAGGACATTAATAGAACAGAAAGCATCTGTTGCAAAGAAAGTAAAAGAGGTAACAAGATCTATGGAAGAACTAGCTGCTTCTCAAGAGCAACCTGAAGTACCATCTGAAGAATTATCAAAAGCAGCTACTGATGTAAAACTTGAATATATATCATCGATATATGAAAGACCATTAATTAAACCAACTCCGATATTCACTGATAAGGAGGTAGAATTGATTACTACATTGATACAAAGGGGAGCATTTTATCCTAAGTTATCTGTATCTGAAGATGACCTTGCAGCAACATTATCTGTAAGCAAACAAGATCTGATGAAGATAATAAACTCTATATGGGGTAAATGTAAAGAATATAATATGGACCTATTTATTGTGGTAAGCACAGAGAAGGATCCTTCAGGCAATGAAATAAACTATATAAGTATAGATCCTAACCTATTTAGGAAGTCTACAAATAGATTAGTAAAGGCTCATCCAGATTTAGTGGAATTATTCTTACAATTCTATGGTGCTTAGATTCTTTGTATCTGTGCCAGATCCATTTGTAGAATCATGGGTAGGAATATATGGAAATAACGAATTTAATAGATTATTATACTTATATGAGATAAATCCTATTACAAAGAAAATAGAGTTCTTGGGTGTTGATAGAGATACACCAATAAATAGGAGAAAGTACTTATCTTATGGTTTTAGAGATCTAACAGATAAACTAAATGTTATATTAGATAAGAAGCCAACAGAGATAGATCTATTTACATATAAGATTACGGAAATGCTATATAAGTATCCAGATCTGGCTAAAAAATTATCTAAATTTATAAGAAGATAAAATGTGGATAACTAAGTTTGCTAAGTGGTGTCCTTTCTGTATGTATGCTAATAGTAGGTTAATTCAATTTCCGGGCTTTCAATATCAATTTAGGGTTAAATTAGATTTTTCCAATGAGCATTATGCTTTATCCAATATAACTACTAAGGAACCATTATTTTATAATCCATTGACTAAAACATATGCTGTTGGTACAAAGATAGATCCTGTACTTGCAGATATGCAAATTGCTTTTTTAATGAGATATGATAGAGAAATGACATTATATAAAACTAATAGATTACCTGTACCTGAATTAACTGGAATATATGATAGGATAATATCATCTAATGTTGAAAATGCATATAGGGTAATATATAATAGAGCATATGAGGTTCAATATAAGTACCCTATAGGTACGGAATCTACTATAAGGGCTTTAGAAAGAATAGGTACTTTATTGGAGAGATGAGCCCATTACCTGTAAATGTAACTTCTTTACAAGGTACTATAACTTCTTTTTCTAATGTATTTCATAATTTTAGTATATCTGCTGTAGTAGCAATTGTATTCCTTTTAGTTGCATTTCTATTATTTTCTCTTATTATTAGAAATATACTATCATCGTTTATACCTAGGTTTTCTCTTCTAACTATTATATTGGTTGTATCTTACTTAGTAGCATTCTCATATTATGTACCAGTATATATACCACAAACATTTGTTACTGTAGTAAATAATACAACAGTAGTTAATACAAATGTGACATCTCATCTATTATCAACATATAATTTTATTATAATAACTAAATTTTATGATAACCTATTATATTATATGGCACAGTATAAAGTATCGCCTTCAGATATTCTAGTACCTTATGTTATACTAATACTATTTTACATATATTTTATCTATGCACTATACAATAGAATAGGAAAAATGGCAATACCTATTGCAGCACTCTTGCTCTTTGTAATTACATTGGGAATGACGGGGCTAATGTTTGCTAGCATAACATATAGTACATTATTATATATGGACCTGTCTCTGGCATTATTATCTGCTATTGCATTTGTATTAGCATGAGTGCTAGAGATTTAATAGATGATTATAAAAAAAGAGATGGATTGTTAGGATTGTTAAGAGAATTTAGGGATAAATTGATTAATGATTTTCAAAATGAATTTACTAGAATATGGAAAGAGGCATTTCCAAGTTCTAATATAGAAGTTATACCATTAGAGGCTGTTGGAAGATTTCTTGGTGTATTTGTATCTGCATATACTAGAGCTAGAAAAGATAGAAAAGCAAAATTAGATCCATATTTAAAAGAGTTTACAGATTTATATAATAGGTATAGGAATATAATGTCAAATATAACATTTGGTCAATTATTAAGATTAATAGCTACAGGAGAGAGATTGAGAGAAACGATTAATGGTACTACATATATGGAATTCTTAGTAAGATTACATGATTGGATAGATGAGATAGTATTTATATTTAAGATGAGCGAACAAAATATAAGACCATATTTCCCAGATATCTATAATTATTACGATAAAATGGTTAAGGTATTAGTAGATGTATCTACCGATTATGTTGGAGGTGTATGGGAAGGTGCATTCGAATTTATATTTGGAGGGTTTATTCATCTTGATAACTTCATGTATGAGGTTACAAATGATTTAGATATAGGTACCTGGGAACCTTTTGTATATTATATTGTTAAATTAATAAAAATATTAGCTATAGCTGCAGGATATGATGTTGTATTTCCACCAGACTTCTTTAGTCCAGAAGAATCAAGTTCTGGATATGGAGCTGCAGGGGATTGGGAATATCTATTAAGAGTATATCCAAAAGAAAGTATTGGTACAGATGCTGCGAAGATAACTGAAGATACTTTATTATCTATGGCAGCTCAGGTTGGTGTTGATGTAAAAGATGATGTTGCTGAATTAAAGAAGGCTGATAAAGATCTTAGAAGGATGGTTGATGAATTTCCTGCATATTTCTATGTTGTAGCATTAACTGGAGGGATGTATAGAGAAAGGGTAGTATATAAAGGGTATATACCATGGGATTTCTTAGCATATCCTATACAGGAAATAGCTAATAAGTTACAGAAGATTAAATATGCTGTAAGACCAAGGAGAAGAGGACATAGATCTCCAAGGAGACCTAGATATAGATATTGGACTTACTGAGAGAATATATATACTGATGCAAATAATATAAGTAATCCTATTGTTGCAGATACTATAAATGTAGGTATATATATTGTTGGTCCACTAGATATTGCAAACGGATATAAGAATGAAGTAGTTGCTAGGTGTCCTGTAACAAATCCTGCAGCTATACCAAAACCTGCCAATATTGCTACTGTTGTTGCCTTATCTGATGTTATTTTTCCCCAAGCAACATTAACTAATGTATAGAATATCAATGCAATTGATGCACCAATAATAATAAATCCTAGCCATGCTCCTATAGTCTCTATTGGAGTACCATACTGACCTGTTAATAATTGTACAATATAAGATATTGCTGCAGTTGGTCCTTTTGCTCCTAATACTTCTAGTGTTGTACCTGTTACTGCCTTCTTAGCTAATGAGTATCCTAATGCTCCAATCAATGGGAAGAATAATAATAATGGATTGAACGGTTCTCTCCTTGCTATAAATAATGCTATATAATATAATAATAATAGTGACAGACCAAACCCTAATGCAAAGTCAATAAAACCTGCATATAATGATAGTACAGGATTTGTTGTTATACTATTGTATCCTATATATAATAATACCAAACCTACTACTAATAGGGCAATATATATCTTATTGATCTTATCCATTATTTTATAATTATTTTTACGTATTTTAAATATATGGACAACAAGTATTTGTATGCGTTGTATTTACACTATAGGGCACTATTTAATACATATAGTGATATGTATACAGCATATATGTATATAGATATAGACAATGGTTTTATTAGATCTATAGCGATGTTAATTCCTAGAGATGAAATAAAACAAGAGAATGATGTTGTATATAGTGAAAGAATATTAAAGGAGACAATATTCTATGGTGAAGAACAAGGAATAGTCAATAGAATAGATAAATATGTGTATAATAAGATTGTTGGAAAACTTGTAGTGTACAATTTTGATAGCATAAATATATTAATTAATAAGGCAAAGTTGTATAATGCTAGTAATCTATATAAATTCTTAACTGTTCCAATAATTTTTGATCTATCATATCCAGTATCATTATATATGTATAAAAAAAGTAATGAATTAAGATTATATACAATAGATGAAGCAATAAATGATATACTTAAAGAAAAAAATGAAGAACAAGATATTCCAAAGAGAAGCATAAAATATGTTAATTATATGAAAAAAATGTATGATATATTAAAAGAAGAATTCATGAATAGAGAGATGGCTACCTTATTTATTAATATTAGACTCTAAAATATTAAGTATTTTATCTAGCTTTTCTTTTATCTCTTTTATCTCGTTCTCTAAGTTAAAATTATTTGATTTATTTGACATCTTTGTTATTACATCATAACCTAATAATATAAGATATGATAGCTTTAGATTTCTTCTTTTTATATCCTCATATACATCATATGGTATTGTCGTTGTGATATTCTTGAATTTTCTTTCTTTCTTGTCCATAAGATATATTTAAATGAAACACATATAAGTATTTGTTTCAAATATATTAAACAAATAATACATAAAAATGAATATTAAATATATTATTAATGGATAGAAAAATTTTGGCTATGATACCATTGATGGGGGTACTGGCAGCAGTTCCAATATTTTCTCAAGGATTACAAGCACAACTAGTTGGTATATATAATATACCACCAGTAGGAACTAATAGCTTAGTAATATCTAATGGATATGTTAACCTACCATTTATGACATCAAACGGGACATTGGTAGTAAAGACAAAACATGGCAATTTTAATATAGTATTCCATGGAGAAATGACTGTTACAGAGAATGGAACAAATGAAACTGTAGTAGAGTTTATACATGAAAATAGAGTAACATATATTAGTATGGTTGTTTATGAAAATATGACAGGAATAACAGAGAAATTTATAGAGCATTATGTAAATACATATGGAGTAAATCTAACACAAAATATTACAATAGAACCAGTTGATAATGATACATTTGAACTAGAAACAACAGAGAATGCTACAGCAATGTTATTAGGATTTATACCAAAACATGTAGTAATAGGAGAACAAATGTATGTAAATGCAACAAACGGTGATATAGAACAAACAGTAGATATAAGGCCATGGTGGTGGTGGTTAATATTTGGT
>JBMFJD010000009.1:27396-35048 GCA_049974095.1 Nanopusillaceae archaeon
TAGTCATGAAAAAGGCTAGATTTTTTGTTGTACTTTTATTATCTCTATTTTTAGTTAAATCTATCTTCTCTCAAAATTATCCATATACTAATTATTCTGTAATTACTATACAAAATAATGTTAATTCTAACCTTTATAATTATCCTATCTTAATTACATTAAACAATACCCAAACTTTAATGACTAATGGATATTTAAATCCTACATGTACTAACTTAATATTTCAACAGAACGGACAGGAATTACCTTATTTTGTTCAAACATGTGGTTATATATCTGTAAGCTCATCTATTGGTTTTGGTAATACAAATATGCCCTTATCTAATAATCCAACAATTCCCGTTAGCTTATCTACTGTTAATGGTTCTTGGTGGGGAAATAATGTATGGACTGGATCTTCTCAGGATTCCTATGCATCTATTAGTCTAAATCTCAATGGTTATGCATATCCTATATGGTTAGAGGTAAATACAAGTGGACCTGAATATGCAGTATGGGTAAATGGTCAATATGTATATAATAGTAATCCATGGAACTTTAGTTATAATTCTCAACAACCAGCAAATACGACAGATCAGATATTTGATATAACAAATTATATAGTACAAAATAGTACAAATAATATATTAATATTTGCTACTAGTAATTCAACAAGTAATTATCTATCATATCAAATTATAATACCATCTGCAAATGTTACTATTTCTAGTAATGGTGTATATTACTTACCCGGTACAATTTGGGTAAATATACCTTCTATACCCGCAAATAATTATACAAATGTATATTTATTGTTAACATATCCAAATACATCTACTATTGTTAATAATATGTCAAATGTATTTACATATGGAACACACAAGATATCTAATACATATAATGATGTTGATATAATAAAAGATACAGTATTTTCTGATGTACCTGGTAGTGAATATGGATATGAACAATGGGTATTAACTCCTTTCCTATACCAAGTGAATGATTATTGTTCTAATAGTAATTATTATCTTGTACCATATGAAATTACAAGTATTTCTATACCAGTAAATAAAGGTAAATATACTCTATCCGGTGTAAATATTGGTTATTACTTATCATCATATTTACCAAGTACTAGTGTTGGTCCTGAACAATTCATTGCTGTTCAACAAAATTATACCACTAAAGTAAACTCCTGGTCTAGTATAAATATTAATTTACCAACACCTATATTCTGGTTATATGGATATTATCTTAATTTAATATTTAATAGACCTCCTATAGGTGGTGCTGGTGAGATATTTGGTATTTCTGGTATGAATGCAACAGGATTATATGGAGTTACATCTAATGGTTATTATCCATTATATAATATACCTGTAAAATCCTCCAATATTATTCCACTCTCTTACATTACTGGATACTTTAGACCATATATATCACCTGAACCTATGGTTTCTATGAGTGTACTATTAAATATAACCAATGCTACAAACATATCTGCTCCTATATCAATAAATATACAATTCCCACAACAAAACTCTACAGTTGCAATATTACCAAATAATCAAATATTACAACCAATTGTTATAATAAACTCTACACTTCCAATAAATAGTTGTAATATGACATTATATAATAGTGTAAGTGTAATATATAATGGTATATGTACTAATTCAATAAATGTTACTGGTATACAATCTGGATTCTATACATTATCTGTATCTGCATCAAATCAATATAATTCTACAAATGCTAGTGTATCATTCTATATGACAATTGCAAATGGAGAGTATAACTTTACTTATATAACATATCCATCTACTGTTCCATCTATACCATTCTATATTAATATTTCTACAACATGTACCAATAATATCTGTGCTCCTGGACAAGTATCTTTAATAACTCCTGTAGCATGTTATACTCCAACACCAACTATTAATATACCTGAAATGTTGCCTGGACAAATATTTAATACATCTTTTATTGTTCAATGTGCATATACAACATATCCATATGTATTTAATGTTAGTTTCTACTTAGCTGGAAGTTTATTCTCTACACAAAGTATAAGTCTAAATGGACCAACACTATCTTTATCATATAATGTAACTAATGGTAATCTATATGTATATGCATATCCATCAGGATGGGGACAAAATATAACATTACTTGGTACTGTACAACAAGGATGGGTTATGAATAGTACAACTACTCAGAGTCAATTCTATGTAAATATTTCTGATGATACTCAATCCTTAATATATAGTAGTCCTGCAATACCGGGACAAACATATGCAGTATATGCACAAGTATATTCTCCTCAATTCTTTGATACATATCCAATACAAAGTATATTTGCAACAATACAAGCAACTCAACCGCCTACTATATATTCAGTTACTGCTCCATCTACTAATTATAATGGATTATTAACTAATATTTGTTATAATGTTTCAGATCAAATTGTAGTAACAAATGTATATGGATATTATGTAAATAGTTTAGGACAAACAATATATCTATTTAATAATACATACTTTAATCAAACTGTATATGCATGTACTCCAGTTAATTTAACCTTAGGTAATTATTCTATATATGTAAAAGCATGTGATTATTCTGGTTTATGTTCTATATTCCCACCGGTACCTGTAAGTATTGTTCCATATCCTCCATATACTATTATAATATATCCATCTAATGTATCTATATTCCATTCATCTCCACAAGTAATAAGTATATATTATTCTCATCCATTAGAGCGATATACATCATGTATTATAACATCAAGTAGTGGAATAATCAATATGAAAGCTACATTATATAATAATACAAATAATACTATTGCATTTTCATTCTCTCCAGGAGAATATAACCTATTTATTACATGTAGTTCAAATTATACTGCAGAAACAATTCCATTTACAATAATCTATAATTATTTACCACCAATGATTAATTCTGTAAATATATCAAATGGATACTTAATACTTAATGTATCATCAGATGTTGGATTAGCTAGCATAACATATAATATTACTGTTGGTAATACTACTAATACATATGATCAAACATTATCTGGAACATCTGCAATAATACAAATACCTTTACCAACTGGATCATTTACTATTAGTGGATATATATATGATATATCTGGTTTGTCTATGCCATTTATATATGGAGTATCTGGCGTGTCTGTAATATCTACAAATAGTAGTATTACAAATTCAGCTAGTGGTACTTCTTCATATGTACCACTATTGTTACCAAGTATTAATGTATCTGAAACACCCAAAGGATTAATGGTAACTGCAATGGCAGTATCTAAATATTATCCAGTAAACTGTACAATAGAACCACTTAATACAACCGTCAGATTAGATAACTCATTACCATATGCATCAATAATACCAAATGCTCCTACTGGTACATATCCTATATATGCTGTATGTACAGATCCAGCAGGTGATATTGCAACATCTAATACTGTACCTGTAAATATATCGCCTGATTACTTACAATTTATTGGAACAGCATATGCAATTGCAAATCAAAATACATTATATTCATTACCAATTCTAGGTATAATATTTGCAATACTCGGATATTTATTTAGATCAAAGACCTTGTTCTTCTCTGGAACAGAATTAGCATTGACAACACCAATAATATATGCAATACTGTCAACAATGAGTCCATTATTTATTGGTCTATCTATTGTACCGGCAATTATTGGGGCTTATATATTATATAAATATATATTGCCATTATGGTAGATAAGAAATTAAAGGAAGAGGCTGCAAAATTTGTTGAAAAAAGAATTAGATTAGGTTTTGAAACAGAGAAATTACAAAAAAATTATATGAGGAATGTTGCTAAATTCTTAGGATTACCAGTTTCTAAAGTAGAAAAATCTATGGCAGTACAACACTATTATGAGGTTATAAGAAAAAGTAAGCCTGAAATGGCTAAAAAGATGGTTGCTAAATTATTAGAAAGATGGAAAGAAACAGAGTAATAGGTTTATCTATAGATTTATTTAAGTATATTGTTGTAGTTACAATATTAGCATATGCATGGTATCTTGTAGCTGCAATAGTACAACATGGATATCCTGTACAGGTAATTGTACAATTACAAGAAACACAACAAATCTATCTATATTATATTATACTTGCTACAATTGCAATGCTATATTATGTAGCATCCGCATTATTAGATAAATCATATGCTCCAACATATTCAAAATTATTTAGTAAGACTCAATTATTCTGGGCAATAGTATTTATTCTTGTATATTCTATAGCATATTTATTTGGGTTATTCAGTAATGGATTTCCACAATTAGCTACTATTGCAACAGCATTACCATTTGCAATCGTACTAGGTGTACAGGGTTTAGTAGAGAATATGTTTTTCATAGGTACATTAGGATTTGGTATGAAATATGAGCTAACAGAGAGAGATATATCAGGATCTATATTATTAGCAGCAATATTTGTTGCATTTGTTGCAATGATGTGGCATTTATATATCTATATCTCAGTAACGATGGTTGGAGGAACATTATATAATGTAATACAAGTAGCAGCATCTGTATTTACTTTCTTCTTCTTTGGAGCATTGCTATCATTTTCGAATGATAATACATGGACCTGGGATATAGTACACTTTACAGTTAATTTCTTGGTAGCTCTGGCAGGGGCACATGGTTATGTTATTATATTCTAAATACAATAATATATAATGAGAGTTAAAATTGAGTATATTCTTGTATCATTGTTGTTATTAGGATTCATTCTTCCTATTATTGTAGTTAATATATCATCCCTTCATTCATTTAATATACAATGTTCCTTTTTAGCAAATAGTGTAAATGTTGGTAGCGAAATACAATACCAATGTTATGGTACTTATCCTTTATCTTCAGGAGATAATATATTTACTATATCTTTACCAGGTATTGGAAATATACAAACATCTTATCTCTCTTTTGTAAATGTTACAGAGCCTATATATAATATTAATATATCTGGATATGTGTCTCCAAATAGTCAAATAACTCAACAAGTCTCTATACCATCTACAGCTACAAATATACTAATATATGGTTCTTTACAAGGTATACAATCTAATGGTCAATACCCATCTGGTGCATCGATAACTGGTGGTAATTATCCTTTATACTGTAGTCCAACATGTATCTATAATTCTAGACTAATAATTAATAGTACTGGTAACTATGTCCTAACTATATCTTCTGGTACTGGTGGTGGAGGAGTTAATTATGATATATATGGATCTTATAATTTACCATATCCAACTGCAAACATACTTTTAAATGGTATGTTAATACAGTCATTAACATTATCTTCATCTCAAATCATTTCTCTACCTGTTAATTCTTTATCTACCGTAGATGTACAAGTTAATGGTCAACCAAATGCAAATGTTTTGTTTAATATTATACAAAATTGTTTCTTAGGTGGTGGAAATTGGAGTTGTAGTGAATATACAAATCCCCAAAATAGTTCAGAATCTATATTGGATTGTACTACACAAGTAACATCTAATTGTAATTTAAACAATATTAATATTCAGGTACCTATTAGTATACCACAAGTTAAATATTTTTCACAGGCAGTTCAAACCAACGTTTATGTAAATGGAGTGCAGGTTAGTGCTGATACTTCAGGATTAACATCTGTAGCTCCTTACTTTGTAATATATTCTTTAAATCAAGGAACAAACAATATCGAGATTAAGTCAATATTACCGTTCATATTATCTGGTGCACAGACAGCTATTGGTTCATGTCAATTATCTGCAACAAGTATAGATATACAAACACTTTCTGGTCAACCTGTTAATTATACATTATATATTAAAAATGTAGGAAACAGTCCTATACAAATACAAATAGCTGTGCCTGTATCTTTAAGTAGATCAATTTCTGTTAGTCCACAAAGTACTTTAATAGATCCGGGACAAACCATTGGCATTAATATATATATAAAAGGGCCAATATCTGGTGAGATATATATAAATGGATGTTCATATGAGAGTATTACAATGCCTATATCTGTATCGTATACCAATCCATATATTATATTGATTGTACTTGCGGCTGGACTAATTGTTTTATTCCTTGCATTTCACAGATGATAGTAAAGGTAGGAAATAAATATTATTATATTGGAGATAAGGTAGCGAGAACTATATTAAAAAGAATCTCTGATAATAAAATACATACAATAGAATCTATTAAAGATATAAAGGAACAATATGGAAAAAGGGTTTATGATGTACTATGGACTTTAAATAAAGAAGGTATTGTTGATATAAAGAAAA
This sequence comes from Nanopusillaceae archaeon, assembly GCA_049974095.1. Taxonomy (GTDB): domain Archaea; phylum Nanobdellota; class Nanobdellia; order Nanobdellales; family Nanobdellaceae; genus Nanobdella. The sequence continues at coordinate 33,733 of JBMFJD010000009.1, forward strand.
CATTTACTGGTAAACTATTAATGAAATCTAAGGCTAAGGAAGTAAAATATATCAATATTTTATTAATTATCTCAATATTTACTTCTACAGGTATATATCTATTATCTCTATTATTGATAAAACAAGAGTTATTTAGATATATTGGTGTTCTAATTGGTTTGGCGTCTACTATAGAAATAATATTATTATTATTAAGTAAGAAGGTATTTGATGATATGGAGACTTTATAAATTTTTTGCTAGTACGTTCCCTGTATTGTAGTTTTTATTATAAATATCTATGAGTAATAAATATATATGGCAATGACAAAGCAGACAGAGTATATATTAGCAGCACTATTTTTGTTATTAATAGGGGGTATAGCATACATGTCATATACGGGAGTAAAGCCATCGGCACCAGTATCAGTAGCCTGTGGTCCAATACTATCACAGGTATACGGACTGTCAGGACAAGCAGTAAGTGAAGTAGCAAAAGTATTAAATTCAGTAAACAATAATCCAGTACAAGGTGCTAACATATATGCATTTAGCACACAACCATATTACTGGGGACAATCACAAGTATGGAGTTTAGCATCATCTATGGTATTAGGACAAACACCAACAGCAGTTACAGGAACACAAGGTAATGCTACATTACAAGTAACAATTCCATCAGGAAATCAAACATCAACAGAATATTTAATTGTAACAGCACCAGGATACTGGACAGAATTATACACATTATCGACAGGATTTAATTCATTATTCTCAGCATCATCTGAACAACAATGTGTTCAATTATACCCATATTCAACAATACAAGACTTGTTACCATCTTTAATACAAGTACAAGCACAAGATGTATTAACAGGAAAGATAGTACAATTAAACCAAATAACATTGGAACCAGTTGGATCACTAGTACCAAATATTACAACAGTTTCATTAGGAGTAAACTCTAACCAATTCGGAGCATCATTAACAGGAGGATACGTTGGATTCGTAAGCGGTGGATCATTAAGAATTACAGGTATTAAATTAATAGGATTAAACATGTCAAATGACGGAATACAACAAGTATCATTAACAATAACAGCAAATGGACAAACATTATACAATGGTGTAGTATATAATGCATTAAACTCTAACTTACCATTAGGATCAGGATCAGGAACATACACAATATCTGTACCAAATGGAGTAGTTGAAATACCAAATGGAGGACAATTACAAATACAATTACAAGTAGTTGCAAACACTAATACAGAACAAACAGCAGGATACTTATATCCAGGAGAACAATTCATGCAAATACAATTACAATTAGCAGAC
>JBMFJD010000010.1:0-33589 GCA_049974095.1 Nanopusillaceae archaeon
TAATGAAAAAATTTAAGGAAATCTTAGATGATTTAAACGATAATTCAAATAATGAAGATGACTCAACATTTATAATATTTAAAAACCATGATATTAAAAAATTAGAAGGTTATGGAGATAATTTTTATAGGCTAAGGATTGGGAAATAAGGATTATTTTTCAAATAGATTATGAAAATAAGATTATTAGAATAACAAAGATAAACTATAGAGGAAGAGTTTATAAGTAATCTTTTATATTTTTGATTTTGTTAATTTAAATAAGATTTTTTATATAATTCAATTATTTTTAATGAATATTCTTTTAATAGTTCCTGTCTTTCTTTATATTTTTCTTCATTAGAATTTAATAAATCTATTATATTTTCTAAATAATCTATATTATTTGCTTTAACGATTTTTATAAGTTTTTCAAAATCTGGTTTACTGATTTCTATATATCTAAGTAGATCTTCAGGTATTAATTCTTTTAAATATTTGTCCAGTAGAGATGAATCATAATTATTTCTATTATCACATTCTATATATTCATTATTTTCTTTGCAATGATAATTTATTATTCTACTTTCACTAAAACTATAAATCAAATCTTTTAATGAATTTAAAATCAATCTTTTCATTTTTTTAACATTTGTTGGAATATAAAATGGAGATCCTATATCAATTAAAATTGATGTATTTTTTTCTTCATCTGGTACATATTGATAAAATAAAATATCAGAATATACTAATCCTGTATCTAATATATTTTTTAATATTAATTCAATAGAATTCTTTATTCTATATATAAATTCATCTTTTTTAATACTAACAAATATTTTTTCTTCTTTATTAAATTCTTTTTTCCAATCTTTTATTCCTATAATATAAAATTCTGTTGTTGGTTTCTTTACAAAATCTGTTAATACTAAAAAATTCATATAACTATCATTTAAAGCTAAAGGAACATAATAATCTCTATATCCATAAATTATGGAAAAGTTTACAGGAATATCTCTCATATTAAATGGTCTACTTACATATAGAATCTCTGGAAAATTATTTTTCATTATTTTTAATATTGGCAATAATAAAGAAGATGGTAAAACAAAATAATTTTCGTATTTTAATCTTTTATTTTCTCTTTCTAAAAATTCTTTATCAAATATTTCATCATAATATCTTGTATTTACTAATTTTTTTGAATATTCTTCATCTTTTTTTAATACTATAGCTTCTGGTAGCTTTGTTCTATTATTCACATAAAAATCATTTCTCCTACTTGCAACCCTTATTTCAAAATCATCTGAAGAATTATCTGGTTTTTTTAATGATATCATTATCTTTTTTATTTCTTCTCTTTCTTCATTAATATATAAAATATAATCTAATGTCTCTTCTCTTAGTTTTAAACCCATACTTTTAGCTAATTCTATATCTATTATATCAATGACAGAAGGGTAACCATATATTAGTGGGAAAAGATCTTTTTTCTCTATTGTAGAAGCTTCCCCATTTATATTTATTGAAATATAAGAAGCAGAAACATAATCTTCATTTATTAATTTTCTTATATCTTCAAAACAATTTATTTCATCTATTTTATTATTCAATACTTGTATATCGCTAATATACATAAAATTTAAAATTAAAAGATAGTTCTATAAAATTTCCAATAAAAATATTTTAATGCTAATTGGATTAACAGGTAAGCCAAATGTTGGAAAATCAACGATGTTTAAGGCAATAACATTACAAGATGTTGCAATAGCAAATTATCCATTTACTACAATTGAACCAAATAAAGGAGTTGGATATGTAAGGGTAGAAGATGTTGGACCAGAATTTGGAGTTCAATCTAATCCAAGGTATGGATATATTAAAGGAAAATATAGATTTGTACCGATTGAAATAATTGATATTGCAGGATTGGTACCCGGAGCACATGAAGGGAGAGGTTTGGGAAATAAATTCTTAGATGATGTAAGACAAGCAGATGCATTAATTCATGTAGTAGATATTTCTGGATCTACAAATGAAGAAGGACAATATACAGGACCTGGAAATTATGATCCGATAAATGATATACAATGGTATGAAGATGAAATCAATTGGTGGTTTTTTAATATAATAAAGAAAAATCTGGAAAAAAATATAAATAAGATAAAGTTACAACATTTAGAATTGGATAAAGAATTAGCAAAATTAATTTCTGGATTAAATGTAAAACAATATCATATAGAAAAAGCATTTAGAGAATTAAATATTTCTAATGAAGATTATGATATAATAAATGATGATAAGAAATTATTTGAATTATCATCAAAAATAAGAAAAATATCAAAACCAATCGTTATTGCAGCTAATAGAGTTGATATAAATATTGATATTGCAAAGAAAAATTTGGAAAGATTAAAAGAAAAATTTCCTGATAAAATTATTATTCCAACATCAGGTTATGCAGAATTAATATTAAAAGAATTGGATAGACAAGGAAAAATATATTATATACCTGGGGAAGGAAGTTTTGAAATAAAAGGAGAATTAAATGAAAAAGAAAAGAAAGCATTAGAATTTATTGAAAATAATATATTTAAAGAATTTAAAACAACAGGAGTTCAAAATTTATTAGATATTACAGTATTTGATGTATTAAAATATGTTGCAGTATTTCCTGGAGGTATTGATTCTTTAGCAGATAAAGAAGGAAGAATATTACCTGATTGTTTTCTATTACCTCCAGAAAGTACAGTAATTGATTTTGCAGCAAAAATACATACAGATCTTGCAAAAAATTTTGTAAAGGCAATTGATGTTAGAACAAAGAAATTCTTAGGAAGAGATTATGTATTAAAACATAGAGATATAATACAAATAATTGCAAATGCATAATTTATAAAAATAATTTATAAATATCATTAGAATGATCGTACCAATTAGATGCTTTACATGTGGAAAACCAATTGGTCATTTATGGGAAAAATATATAGAATTATTAAATCAAGGTAAGTCACAAAAAGAAGCATTAGATGAATTAGGATTAGAGAGAGCATGTTGTAGGCAAGTATTTTTGGGACATGCACAACAAATAGAAATTATAGCCAAATTAAAGAAGTTTTAATTTTTTAATTATTTTTCTTAAACTTAGAGAAAATAGAAAAATACCCCAGAATAATATTAGTGGATTTGGAAATATTCCATAATTTGATGCAACATTTCTTACTGCAATATCAATTATATTATTTTGATATAATGTAAATCCGGAATATAAAATTAAGATTGATAAAACAAAAGAAATTATATATCCATATAAATTATCTTTATTTATTAAATGTAAAGAAATAATGGAAAAAATAAGAATAATTGATAAAAATATTTCAGCTTCTAAATTTATATATTCTGGAAATATTGATGGATAAAAAATAAAAGAAGCTAAATCTAATGATGTTTCTAAAGAAAATAATAATAATAAAATATAAACAGATTCCTTTGTTATATCAATATCCATTTCTTTTATTTTTCAATAAATTTTTTAAATTTAATTTAAATTTAATTGAATTTTTATTTCACAGGCTCTACATATATCTCTTGTAGTAGGATAACCACAAATTTTACATTTCTTTAATTTTACCTTATTTTTCATTTTATATTCTTCCTTTGCCTTTAATAAAATTGGTAAGAAATTATTAATAAAATTCTCATGGAATTTATTATATTTATTTTCTACTTCATATAATTTTGCCCTAACAATATCCCTAAATTGTCCTCTAATAAATGGACATTCTCCATATGGTGGTTCCAAATTATTTATAACAGAATATAATAAATTTTCCTTTTCCCTATTAAAATAAAATGGTTTTATTCTAGGAATAAAATCTTCCTCAATTATTCCAACAAAAGGTCCTTCTTTTAATAAATCTTTTAAATTTCCTTCAAAGAAATTCATTAAAATTGTTTGTACTTCATCATTTATATTATGTGCAGTTGCAAATTTATCTAAATTTAAATCCTTTGCAGCTTTCCACATTAACCATCTTCTCCATACTCCACAAATTGTACATGCTCTATATTTTTTTGTTATTTTTACAGCATTATCTAATCTTATTTTAAAATAATCAGTAAATTTATATATTTTAATATTCCAATTATATTTTTGAGCTAATTCTAATAATTTTTTTGTATCTTTATCTCTATATCCTGCAATTCCTTCATCAATATGTATTCCATATACTTCTATATTAAAATAATCCTTGTATTTATTTAGAAAATATAACAATGCATTTGAATCTTTTCCTCCAGATACTCCAACTCCAATTCTTTCTCCAGGTTTAATTAATTTAAATCTTTCAATTGTATTAATTGCTTTTTCTTCAAAATATTTTATAAAATGTTCTTTACAATAATAATTTCCATCACTATCCTTATATATTGCATTATTATTACAAAAAGAGCATTTCATTTATTTATTTCTCTTATAAAGTAATCTCTTATTGCAGGTACAACATCATAAATAAATTTACTCTTAACCTTTGTTCTTACTAATAGTTTTGCTTCAACCATTCTTTTTAATATATTAGACAATGAATGTATTGTTGTATCAGAATATCTCTCTTTAAATAACTTTAATAATTCATTAACTCCTTTTGGTCCATATTTTGTTAATAATTCAATAATGTATCTTTGTTTTTCAGTTAATTTTAATATATCTGTAGGTGGTTTTTTATTTTCATATATTTTTTCAATTATTTCTCTATCAATTATATTTTTTCTTTCTCTATATGCAATTAATAATGATTCATATGAATATTTTAATATTTCTCTTGGTAATCCTCCAGATAAATGATATATTTCTTCAATTGCATCATCTGTAAATAAACCAGGATTTCCTGCTAATTCTAATCTTTTCTTAATTAATAATTTTCCACTTTCAGGATCTAAAGATTTTAAATATATTTTTGTTAGAATTCTTTCATATAATGTTCTATGTTCTTTTATTAATTTTTCTTCAAATTCTGGTAATCCTGCTAAAATAAATGTACATTTTGTTTGATCAGATAATATTTTTATCCATTCAATTATATCATTATTAAAAAATGTTGCTTCATCAATAAAAATTATCATTTCTTTTTTATTTAGATAATCTAATAGATTAAATTGTTTAAATTTATATATTATTTTTTCAAAAAAAGAAAATCCAGCCTTTATATATTTTTCTAATTCTTCTTTTTCATTAAAAGGTCTATAAATATATATTTTATTCTTTTTATCTAAATTATTAAATGTCCATAATAATAATGTAGTTTTTCCAGCACCTGTAGGGCCAGAAACTAATATTATCTTTTCTTTATTATTTATTGCATTAATTAATTTTTCTCTTTCTAAATTATATCCTACAAATGTTTCTAAAATTACTTCTAATTTAAATGGGTTATTTTTTAGATTAAAGAATTTTAACATTTCTTCATTATTCATCTTAATTTAATCATTGTAAAAAATATTATTAAATATTTTTAAATAAAAAAATTCTCTTAATATAAATAAATAAAACAATTTAAAATTTAAATGGATATTGCTATTATATATAAAAAGACATATAAAGATTTTTTATGAAAAGAAAAGATAAATTAAAAGATATTAAATGAAGAAAAGAAAAATTATGTGAAATGTTGAAATGATATAAAGGTTTTTATATAGATTTTTAATTAAGATATAAATAAAATATACTCAAACTAATAGCTAAATAGTTTAAGATAAATTAATAAAATTTCTTAGAATAAAATATTTTATAAATAGCCCCGTCGTCTAGTGGTCTAGGATGCAGGGTTTTGGTCCCTGTGACCGGGGTTCGAATCCCCGCGGGGCTAGTTTTATAAATAATCAAAATTTATATTTTGATATGATCGAATCATTATCTTTAATTTTATCTCAAATATTCTCTTATGATTCATTAAAATTACTAGTAATTTTTGTTGTGATAATTATTATAGGATACTTTATTGGTAAATTGGTGGCATTTATATTAAAAATAATTCTAAATAAAATTTTGGGATTAGATAATTGGTTACATGAAAAAGGAGTATTACAAAATATCTCTCTTACACAAATTTTAATCAATATAATTAAATTCTTTATATATTTTTACTTTTTTGGTTATGCATTTTATATAATTCCATATTTATCATTCATAGGAAAAATAATATTCCAGATTTTGAATTATCTATTATTAATAATTTTGTTAATGATTTTATCATTTGCAATGATGGAAATATTAATAAAATCTTCATTAGAACCTTTATTAGATAATTTAAAATATAAAGAATATTTATTAGCATTTATTAAATTTATTGTTTTGTTCTTTGTATTAATTTTAATACTAAGTTATCTTAATTTATTATCTCCAGTACTATTATATCTTTTTGTTATATTATTTGTAGGAATTGTAATATCAATATCAATAGCAGTTGGGGTAGCATTAAGTGAAATATTAAAGAAGAAATTTAGAGAAATATTCAAATGAACTATAAGGAAAAGATAATATTAATAGCAAATAACTTATTTGGAAGTTTCTTAAATAGTTTATATTTTATTTATCCATCATATTTTAATTTTCCTTCATCAATATATTTTTCTTTAGTTGCAATATCTTATATTTCTTCCCTAATTAGTTCTGTATTTTTTGGAAATTTGAAAATAAATGAAAAAAATTATTTAACTATTTCAATGATTGGGGTAATTGGTCCTTTTTTATCAATATTTTTCCTATTAATTCCAAATCCAATTTTATTTATTCTTTCATATTTCTTATTTAATTTTACATATTATTCAACATACTTTTCCTTTTTATTATATTATAAAGATGTTCAATTGAATTTTTACTTTAATATTTATTGGACTTTTGGATCAATAATTCTCCAATTTTCTTCATTAATTTTATCAATTTTTTATAATCTATATTTAGTTGCAATATTATTTTTAATTTCAATTATTATTATTCTTTCAAGGAATATTTATCTATTTTTATTTACAGAAAAATATGAAATAAATTTACTAGAAAAGATAGATAAATTATTTTCTATAGCAGAAGGTAATATTGAAAAATTTGGATCTTTACATCCATTTTATGAAGGATTAATATTTCCAATAAATATAAAGAAAATAAAGATAGGATTTTTAGAATTATATAATTTATTTGTTTTAATAGGTTTTTCATTGATTTGGTCTTCATTAGTATATTCAGTTAATTTATTCTCTTTATCATTTATTTATCCATCCTTATTATTTATTAATGGTATTTATTCATCAATTTTATATAGAATATATAAAAGAAGTATTAGTTTCAAGAATATAAAAATTGGAATAATATCTAGGTTATTAATGGGAATTGTTTTATTTATTATAATGATTTTGTTATTATCAAATAAAACAATAAGTGCTATAATATTAACATTATTATTTATTTTAGCAGCATTTTCATGGACAATGTTTCAATATTTCTTTGATAATTATATAATAAATTATTATCCACAAAAGTTTGGAAATATATATTTCTTTAGAAATATAGGAGGAGCAATTGGTTCTTTATTATTATATATTATTTCATTACAATATGGATTAATTATTTCATTTTTAATTTTAAGTATTTCAATTTTCTTCTTAAATTATACTTTAAAGGTTAAATAGGAAATATTTTATATGGAAATAAAATTAAGAAAAATATCTGAAAATATATATGAAATACCAAAAGAAGATAATATGAATGTACCAGTAAGGATTTATGCTAGTGATAATTTAATAGAAAAAATGAAACAAGATAAAACATTAATACAAGGAAGAAATGTAGCAACATTACCTGGAATACAAAAATATGCAGTTATAATGCCTGATGGACATGAAGGTTATGGATTTCCTGTAGGTGGTGTTGCAGCATTTGATATAAATGAAGGAATAATTTCTCCTGGTGGAATAGGATATGATATAAATTGTGGAGTTAGATTATTAAGAACAAATTTAAAATATGAAGAAATTAAACCGAAGTTAAAGCAAATAGTTGATGAAATATTTAGAAATGTTCCTGCTGGTGTTGGAGAAACAGGAAAAATTTTATTATCACCTGGACAATTTAGAGAAGCTGTAGAGGAAGGATTGGATTGGAGTTATAGAGAAGGATATGCATGGAAAGAAGATTTAAATCATGTAGAATCTTATGGAAGATTAAAGGATGCATCAATTGAATATGTATCAGATTTGGCAATAAGAAGAGGAATTGATCAATTGGGAACATTAGGATCTGGAAATCATTTTTTGGAAATACAAGTAGTAGATAAAATATTTGATCCTGAAATTGCAAAAATAATGGGAATTGAGGAAGAAGGACAAGTTACAATATTAATACATACAGGATCTAGAGGATTTGGTCATCAAATAGCATCAGATTATATTGATTTAGGAATGAAAAAATATAGGGATATAATAAATAAGTTACCAGATAGAGAATTAGTATATTTACCATTTCAATCTGAAGATGGACAAAGATACTGGAAATCTATGAGTGCTGCAGCAAATTTTGCATGGAATAATAGACAAATAATAACATATTGGGTAAGAAAGTCATTTGAAAAAGTATATAATCATCCTGCAGAAGATATTGGATTAAATGTTATATATGATGTTGCGCATAATATTGCAAAAATTGAGGAACATAAAATAGATGGAAAAAAGAAAAAAGTAATTGTACATAGAAAAGGTGCTACAAGAGCATTTCCTTCAGGATCTGAAGAATTGGTAGAAGAATATAGAAAAATAGGACAACCTGTATTAATTCCAGGTTCTATGGGTACTGCATCATATGTTTTATTAGGATTGGATGGATCAATGGAATTATCATTTGGATCTTCAGCACATGGAGCTGGAAGAAATTTATCTAGAGCTGCTGCTAGAAGACAATTTAATTATGGTAATATAATAAGAAATTTAGAAGAAAAAGGAATATTGGTAAAATCTACAACAAAAGAAGGAGTAGTTGAAGAAGTACCAGAAGCATATAAAAATGTTGATGAAGTTGCAAAAGTAACACAAGATCTTGGTATTTCAAAAATAATTGTAAGATTAAGACCAATTGCTGTAATAAAAGGATAGGTTTTAATTTATAAAATATAATTATTTTTTATGAAAGTATTTGTTATAGATTTTGATCATGATAAAGAAAAAGTATATATTTATGGAAGAGATGAAAATGGAAAAAAGGTAAGAATTGAATATGATCAACCATATTATGTATATTTAATATTAAAAGATGAAAAATATTTAAATGAAATAGAAAATAAATTAAAAGAAGAAAAATATGTAAAGAAATATGAAATTGAAAAAAAGAATTTTATTGGAAAAGAATATACTGTAATTAAAGTATATTTAAACCAGGATGATTATGATAAAATAAAACAATTTGCAGATAAATTAAAAGAAGAAGGTAAATTAGTTGGAAAAAAAGAAGGAGATATACTAATTATTAAAAAATTCCAGATAGATAATAATATATATCCATTAGATTGGTATGATTTAGATTTAGAATTAATAAAAAAAGGAGATATTGACTATTATAAATTTAAAAAAAATAATGGAAAAGTTGATGGAAAATATAATTTAAAAGTTGTTGCAATAGATATTGAAACTGTATCTGAACAAGCAATTCCTTCTCCAGATAAAGTACCAATTTATTTAGTTTCAATATATGATGGAAAAAATTATTATTCAATATATTGGAGTGGAAATGCAGAAATTGGGATAAAAGTAAATAATGAATTAGAATTATTAAAAAAGTTTAATGATATAATAAAAGAAATAGATCCAGATGTAATTGTAGGATATAATTCAAATAATTTTGATTTTTATTTCTTATATGAAAGAGCAAAAAAATTAGGATTTAATTTTAATTTTGGATGGGATGGAAAAGGAATTATATATACAAAGAAAAGAGAAGAAGATAAAAAATATAAAATTACTGGAATACAACATGTAGATTTATATGATATTGTATCAATATTATTTGCTCCTCAATTAAATTCAGAAACTTATTCATTAGATGAAGTTGCAAAAGAAATATTGGGAGAAGGAAAAATGGATATGGATATTAATAAAATGACAGATATAATTTATAATACAAAAGATTTTAATTATTTAATAAAATATAATCAAAAAGATGTTGATTTAACTTTTAGATTATATAAATATTTTGAAAATATTTTAATTGAAATTTCAAGATTGGTTGGAATAACATTATATGAATTATCTGGAAGTACATATGGAATATTAGTAGAAAATTATTTAATTAAAAAGGCAAGGGAATTTAATGAAATAATACCAAATAGACCAAAACCTGAAGAAGTTGAAGAAAGGAGAAAAATAACATATGCTGGAGCAATTGTATTAGAACCAAAACCTGGATTATATAAAAATATTGCAGTATATGATTTTAGGTCTCTATATCCATCAATAATTATTAGATATAATATTTCTCCAGATACATTAAAATGTGAACATGAAGAATGTAAAAAGGATAAAATAATTGCTGAAACAAGTTTAGGAAAAATTGAAGTATGGTTTTGTAAAAAGAAAAAAGGATTTATTTCTACAATATTAGAAAAAATATTTGAAGAAAGAGCTGAAATAAAGAAAAAAATGAAAAATATGGATAAAAATAGTGAAGAATATAAAATACTAGATAGTAGGCAAATTGCATTAAAATATATAATTAATTCTACATATGGATATTTAGGATTTCCAAATTCTAGATGGTATTGTTTGGAATGTGCATCGTCAGTTACTGCTTTAGGAAGGAAACATATAACAGAAGTAAAAGAATTTATTGAAAAGAAAGGATATAAAGTATTATATGGAGATACAGATTCAATTTTTGTAATTGTAAATAATAAAGAAGATGCATTGAAATTATTAGAAGAAATAAATTCTATTTTACCAAAACCATTAGAAATGGAATTTGAAGATTATTATATATCTGGAATCTTTGTTGAAAAAAGATCTGGAGAAGGAGGTGCTAGAAAGAAATATGCGTTATTATCTGAAGATGAAAGTATAAAATTGAGAGGATTTGAAGTTGTAAGAAGAGATTGGTCAGATATTGCTGGAGAAGTACAGGAAAATGTAATAAGATTAGCATTAGAAGGAAAAATAAATGAAATAAACCAATATCTTTCTGATGTAATAAATAAAATAAAGAATCATGTATATCCAAAAGAAAAATTTATTTTAAGGGAACAATTAAGGAAAGAATTATCTGAATATGAAGTAACAGCTCCTCATGTAATTGCTGCAAAGAAATATAAAGAAAGAGGATATAATGTTGGAAAAGGATTTATTGTAGAATATATTATTGTAAGAGGAGGAGAAAAGATATCTGATAAAGTAAGATTAGTGGATGAAGTAAAAGATAATGAATATGATCCAGATTATTATATAAATAAACAAATAATACCTGCAGTAGAATCTATATTAAGGGCATTAAATATACATATAGAAAATATTGGAAAGGTACAAAAAAATATTTTATCATTCTTTAAATAATGGATGAGATAGAGGAATATGAAAAAATATTAGATGAGTTAGAGAAAAAGATAAAAAATTTAAAAGAAGAATTAGAAAAAAATAAAAGATTAAATTTAGAATTAAAAGATAAGTATTTTAAATTAAAAATGCTTTTGGAAGATAAAAAGAAAGATTATAAAGAAATATTAGAAGAATTAAAGTACTTACTTCTTAATATAGATCAAAAACTGAATGATATTGAGGATATTAAAAAAAGAGTTTATAACCTAGAACTTAGGGTAGATTTGTTATCAAAAAATATAGAAGAGATAAAGAAAGATATGATAAAAGAAAAGATATAAAATTAATAAAGATATAGGTTGATAGTTTATATATGGATATAAAAGAAAATTTTAATATAATAGAGGAGTTCTATACCTATGTAAAAAAGTTTAATGATAAGCTAATAGAACTAAATAAGGCATTAAATAAATATGTAGAAAAAACAGAATTTTATGATCAATTAGATGGATTAAGAGAAGAATTAGAAGAAGTTAAAAAATCATTAGATAATTATAAATCATATTTAAATGAAGATGTATTAGAAAAAATAAGATATATACAAGATATCAAATTAAAAGTAGATGTATTAGAAAATAATCAGAAAAATTTTGTTGATTATTCATATTTAGTAGATATAAAATCTAAATTAAATAAATTGGAAGGAGAAATAAATGATTTATTAACAAAAGTATCAAATTCTGAAGAAAAAATTAAAGAATTCGAAGAAGAAAAAGAAAAAATATCACAAATAGATAATAAATTAGAAGAAATAAATAATAATTATGTAAATAAAGAAGAATTTGAAAAAATAAAACAAGAAATAAATAAGGTTACTGAAGCTGTTTCAAAAACATTAGAAAAAATATCCTCAGATTTAATACAATATAATAAATTGTTAGAAGATGTATCAGAAATAAAAGAAAAGGAACTATTTCAAATAAACAATAAAATAGAAGAATTAGAAGAAAAATATAAGAAAATAGATAAAGATTTTGATAAAAAAATTGGAGAAATGAGTTATTTATTAGAAATAAAAGAAGAAGATATAAAAAATATTAAAAATATAAAGATAGCAGAAGAATTGTATAATAAATATGTTAATTTTGAAAATAGATTAAATGGTATGTATACATTATTTGAAGATCTTCAAAATATTGTAAATGATATAAAAAATAAAACACAAGATATAGAAAAGGTAAAAGAATTTGAAAATAAAATGAATGAATTAGAAAGTAAAATGGGAAATCTTAGAAATGAGCTAAATGATTTGAAATATGAAATATTGGATTCAAAAGATATTGTAGAAACAGTATTAGCAGATTATGAAAAAATGGAAAATAGAATAAAAAGAATAGAAAATGTTTTACAATTAACGAACTTTGATTATATTGTTGGAGAAGTTGAAAAGATTAAAGAATTAGAGAATGATATAGAGAATATAAAAAGGGAATTATATGAAAGAAGAATAAGTACTAGATCTTAATGAATATTCTTTAATTTTTCAATAATATTGATCATTTTATCAATAATATTATATAATTTTAATATTTTTTCTTTTGGTATATCTTTTATATTTTCTTCATTTAATATATCTATAAAATCTAATAATTGATTTTGTTTTATAATATATAATTCATCAAAGTATCCTTCTTCTTCTAATCTATATAACATAGAAATTAATTTTACAGCATCATTTGAATTACTCAAATCAACTTCTTTTTTTAATATAACATTTACTTTTCCCTTACTTTTTTCTCTAGCTTCTTTTATTTTTTTATCCAATTCTAATATTTTTCTTCTCTTGCTATATTCTGATGAAGGAATTATTAATGGCATAATAAAATATGATTTTTAGAAATTTAAAAATCAGCAGCTACTCCAATCATCATTTTTCAGGGGGTGTCCACATCATCATAATAGTTTATAAGAATTTATTTTTTTAACTTTATATGTATGAAATAATTCCAATGCTAATTGTCGATTCTATTATTTTAGGAATATCTTCTTATCAGGATATAAAATATAAATCTGTTGATGATATCATTATTTATTCTTTATTTATTTTTAATATATTTTACTTTCTTTTTTTAATTTATTTAGGATATTATCCTCAAAATATTTTATTTTCTTATTTTATTCTTCTACTTTTTATAATTTTATATTCTCTAAGATTATTAGCAATTGGGGATCTATATGTATTTTTCTCTATTTTCTTATTATTATCATATTTTTCTCTAAATAGTCTATTTTTATTCTTCTTTTATTTATTTCTTTTTGGATTTATATTTCATAATCTTGAAGGGGCAAAAATATTTTATAAGAATAATAATAAATATTTCTATTTATCTATTTTAGATATAATAATTATTTTGCTTTCTATTTACTTTATTTATAATTTCTTTTTCTCCTATTCAATTCTTTATCTATTTATTTCTTTAATATTTTTATATATTTCATATTTTATCTTTAGAATATTTGAAAAAGAATTAAGGGAAAAATTAACATTTAGGAGAAAAGCAGAAGAGCTTGTTGAGGGGGATTGGATTGAAGATAATATTGAGTTAGAAAAAATAGAAGAAGAAGATATGAATTTATTATTAAAATATTTTGATGTAGAAAGAAAAGAAAAATATATTTTAAGATTTAAGAAGGAAAAAATATATAATAAAATTTTATTAATAATTATCTCTATTTTACCAATTATTTTTTATATAATCTCTCTTAAGTTCTTTATATTTTCAATTATAATAATACTATTATCTTTTCATATATTTCAAAATAAAATATTCAAAGGAAGGAAAGGTTTATCAAAAGAAGAAATTGAAGTTTTAAAGAAGGTATCTAAATATAATAAAATAGAATTTAATGTATATGAAGGAGCTCCATTTGTTCCACCAATATTCTTTGCCTTAATATTATTAATAATATGAAATATAATATAATAGACAAAAAAACAATCAAAATTAATGCTGAACTAGATGAAGATTTAATATATTTGTATAAAATAATAAATCCTGGAGATATAATTGAAGGGGAAGATTATAGGGTAATAAAATTTGAAAATGAAAAAGAGAAAATAAAAGTAAAGATAAAAATAGAAGTAGAAGATATAAAATTTTCTCAATATGGAAATTCATTAAGAGTATCTGGAAAAATATTGGAAGCAGATAAGGAAGTTGTTGGACATTATCATACATTTGATATAAAAGTTGGAAGCGAATTTAAATTATATAAAAAAGATGGGATAAAAAGTTATGAATTAAAAATATTGGAAAAATCTAAAAAAAGAAAAAATCAAATTTTTGTTGTTTCTTTAGATAATAATGAAATTGCAGTTGGAATAATTAATAATGGGGTAAAAATATTAAAGGAAGAAGAAATAAATATAAGTAAAGGAGATCCTGAAGAAGAATCTAAAAGAAAAAAGATATATTCTGAAATATTAAATATAATAAATGAATATAAATTAAAATATTTATGTATTATTGGCCCGGCATTCTATCCTGAAGAATTTTATGAATATATAAAGGAAAAAGCAAATGTAGAAAAAATATTGACATTTAAAGTATCAAATGGTGGTGTAAATGGAATTTATGAATTTATTAGAAGAAAGGAATATTATGATACATTAAAAAATATTGAAATATTTGAATTAAATAAATTAATGGATGAAATATTATATTTAATCCAAAAAAATTTAATTGCGTTTGGATTTGAAGAAGTATATAAAAATGCATTATATGGGAATATAGAATATGTATTAATTACTGAAGAATTTTTTAAAAAAATGAAAGAAGAAAATATTAATAAATTATTAGAATTATTTGAGATATTAGATAAAATAAATTCAGAAATCTATTTTGTAAATGAAAATATACAGAATTATGAATTAATAAATAAATTTGGTATTATAGGAAAGTTAAGATATAAAATATAAATTTTCAGATATGTCTATATAATATATGAAAAGAAGATATCAAACAATGGCAGTAGGTTTATTTTTTGTACTATTAGGTCTTGCTTTATTAATATATTGGATTCTATTACCAGTTCCTTCTAAACAACAGCTCCTTCAAGAAATACTAAATCAAACAAATATTTCAATGCAAACAAGTCAAATAACTACACAGATATCTCAACAATATCAATATGAAAATATTGAATTATCGACTTCTTCTATTTATTATTATATTGCTAATAATTATACTATAGGAAATTATATTCCATCATATATAATTTATTTAGGAAATTCAAAATTTCAATCTAATATATTTTATGGTAAGATAAGTAAGGAATACTATTTTTATTTTTCTAATAATTCATTGGGAGTTAATTTAACAGCAATTTTTTCATGCAGTAATGGATATTTTGACATATACATTAATGGTCAAGAAATCTATTCTGGATGTCAAAACGGACAATTTAGTATATTTATTCCTTCTTCATATTTAATATATGGAGAGAATGGATTAAAAATAGAATTTGTACCAGATAGTATAATATTTAATGGATTTGGAGAAATAAATAATTTAGAAATAACCTATTTACAACAAAATTCTTTATCTTTCTCTTATTATTATGTTTCTGGAAATGCATATATGTACTATGATTTTTGTCCATATTATCCTCAAGATGTGGAATTAATAGTAAATAATTTATCCATACCTCTTTCTTCATGTTCTGGTTTATTTTATTTAACACCATATTTGAATATTGGGGAAAATAATATTGAATTAATATCTTCATATCCAGTTAATATTAATCAATTATATTTACAATCTAATCAACATTTATTTTTTATATTATTTCCAAATAATATAGAAAATAATTTGCTAGAAGTTATAGTAAGTAAAGGAGAAGGAACTATGATATTAAATAATAACTGTGTTTATTATGTAAATTCTGAGCAATCTGTATATGCAATCAATATTTCTAATTGCTTATTACCTGAAAATATTTTAGAAATAAGGCCAACAGGATATTTATATATTTCATATTTACAAATATCATAAAATGAGAAAAAAGAGTGGTGCTGGTGCTGTCTTTCTTCTATTTATATTGGTAGCTATTGGTATTCTCTTTTACTTTTATGGGGGAAGAATTATACAAGCAGTTGAAGTATATATGTACAATCCAGGAAGTTCTAGTATTATTCAAGCTGGAGAAAATTTATTCAATGGATTTTACGGATCTTTGCAAGCAGTTTATAATATTCTATCAAATCCTGAGCAATATGCAGAAAAACAATTAATGCAAACAGAACCTGCAAATCAACAGGTTTATTCTTATACCATAAATTTACAACCATTACAGTCTCTACCAGGTTTAATAGAAAAAGATGGAAATACTACCCAAACAGAAGTAGAATATGAATTTGAATATTCTTTACCTGCAAATGAAATACAAAATAATCAAGTAGAATTTATATGTAATAGTAGTTATCCTTCATTACTTAATGGATGTTTTATAGATTTTCCAACTACTTCTAATGTTCAACCATCTTCAACATCAATATCTAGTCCTTTTCAAGTTCAAACAGTAGTATGTCAAATTCCATCATTTCAAATAAATACGTCTAATTGTAATTCTATTTTATCATTAGGCTTTACTATAGATAATAATATTAAAGCTATTATAAATGATGTTATGAGTAGTACTAAATATAATTTCTTGGCAGTAAGTGCTACAATTGCTGCATATGCGAATGCTAATAATGAAAATATTTATACATACCTAAAAATAAATCCATCTGGATACGATGTTGGAATCTATAATGGAGTTTATAATTTACCATATATAGAAATTGGAAGAGCAGGAAAAGAAAGTGGATATCCTGTTTTATTAGAAAATAATCAAACTGCATATGATGTAATATTTATTAGTTTAGATTCTATTAATGGGATAAAAAAGATTAATTCATGGACCCTTTCATTTATTTATGATCCGTCACAAATTAATTTAGAATATTTAAATGGAAATCAATGTACTAATTCTTATTCTTTTGGAAATAATCGAGAATATGAAATATCATGCAATAATAATAATTGTAATATATATGTAAATTCAGATTTTTTGAAAATATTACAAAATAATGGACAATTGTTAATTTTAGCAATACCTTTATGTATGCAACCAGGTTCCAGTTTCCAAGGATATACAACAGTAACAATTATTTCAAATATTAGTTATAATTATTTGCTGTCATCTTCTGCTACTATAAATTATTATACATCTTCATAGAAATGTTTATATTTTATTAAATAGAAAAATTAAATATGAAGACAAATAAAGTATTATCTATATTACCAATTTTTCTTTTAGGAACAACCCTATTTTATTTTTCTTCATGTCCAACAGTAAATATTAATACTGGAAGCGGAGGAAGTTCTGGAAGTACAGTTCAATTCACACAACCATCGTGGGCAATAAATCAGGCAGGAAATGTACAAATAACTATACAATCTCCATCTATGTTATTCTATAATCCAAATTTAGGATTATCATATACATTACCAATGTCATATACAAATTCTATATATACTGAATCTAATAATCAATTAACAGTAACATATCAAATAGCTACCTATGGAAATATATCTCCATCTTCTGGTTCATTTACTCCTCAAACTCCTATATATAATCCATCATCAAAGTCTATTACTGTAATTACATATCCTTTACAAGCATTACAACTTAAATTACCTTCTGGATTACAAGCAGTTCCATCTTCTCTCCTAATTGAGATACAATATAATATAAGTAATGTACAAACAAATATAGAAATACCATTAATATTAAAAAATACAAATTCTGGAATAACTCTTACAGAACCAATTTATTATTCTTCTTCTCCAGTTATTCCAACTTCTAATAGTATTCAGATAACAGAAGGTGGTGGATATGCAACATTTTCTCTTTCTCTAGAAGATGCTTTAGGATGTTTTAGTGCAATGAATCCTTCATTAGGAGAAATTCCAGAGATAAATATAGATAATACAGTACTTCAACTAAATGCTGGAGGACAATTAATTAATGTACAAAATGGTCAAAACGGATTTGATTGTGCACCAACAGGAACAATACCTTTGCAATCAGCAGCAATAGTATGTCAAATAAATATGAATCAATTAGCATCTTCCTATCCATCTATACAGAGCGCTTTAAGTTCTAATGTTGGTGTTATAGGAGGAGTATTAATTAATATAACATATAACTGTGAAGAACAAACTTCCTTTAGTATACCATTAAATGAAACATAGGATTTTTTCTGTATTACCAATTTTTCTTTTAGGAACAACCCTATTTTATTTTTCTTCTTGTATTTCTCTTAGTAATCAATCTTCTACTACGCAGTCTTCTTCTACATATTCTAAAGCTAGTTTTTATTTTGATGTTTATACAGGTCCGGGTTTTTCTCCCTATGTTTATCCAAATGTACCATTTCAGGTTCCAATAATTATTAGTACTTCTAATCCAAATTTTCAATGGACTATATGTTTAGCAAGTTTACCAAATGGATTTGCAATAAGTGGAAATACATGTTATTCTTCATCAAATATTGCATATAATAATTATAATCAGACTCAAATATATTTACCATATAATGGAAATATAACATTAACTGATCCTTCTCTTTTATCTTCTAATAACATAAATCTAAATATATATGAATGTTATCAATATGAAAGTTCTTATTATATACAAGGTTGTTTTGAAAATCAGCAATGTTCATATACTTTCCAATCTTTTACACAAAATGATCCTATACAAATAAATAATATAAATGCAATACGTACATCAAATGGATATTTATTAAATATTTATGTTAGTATAAATAGAGGATCATCAGTATTTGATATTACTACAAATAATATTATAAATAAATGTAATCCAAATAATATTAATTTATTGAATTATTCTTTATATTATAATCTAACTTTGTTTATTAATGGAAATTCATACTATTATAATGGTTATTTAACATTTCCTTCCAATTCGAATAATTATGAAATCTCTATACCAATTAATTATCAAGGAACAAATGAATATATTTTTGGTAATTTGGCATTTTACTATTATATATTTGAAGAAAATACAATTGCAACATTAAATGTACAAACTTCATAAATTATTTGTATATAAAAATATAAAATGTATAAGAGAAAGGATTATCCAAAAGAAAATGATTATGTAATATGTACTGTAAAAGAAATATCAGATATGGATGTAAAAGTAAGTTTAGATGAATTTGAGAATTTTAATGGAATAATCCCAATTGATGAATTATCTAATAGAAGGATAACAAATCCAAGAATAATTGTTAAGGAAGGTAAAAAAATAGTTTGTGTAGTATTAGATGTAGATATAAATAATAGATTAGCAACATTATCTTTGAGGAGAGTAGATAAAAATAAACAAAAGGCAAAGGTGCTAGAATATAAAAGAGAAATTGTTGCTTATAATGTATTAAAAATTATGGGTGAAAAAGAGAAAATTGATATGAAAGAAATAGAAGAAAAGATTATATTTAAAATAGTACCTAAGGAAAAATTATATAATGTATTTTTGAATGCATATATAAATGGAAAAAAAGTATTAGAAGATTATGAAATAGATAAAAAATTAATAGATAAATTACATAAATATATATTAGAATATTTGAATCCTCCAAAATATCAGTTTGCATACATTTTACAAGCATATAATATAGAAGGAGATGGAATAAATAAGTTAAAGGAATTCTTAAAAGAAATAAAAGATATTGGGGTAAATATTACTTATTTAGGTTCTCCATCATATTTAATTAAATATATTACTATAGATCCTTCAGATTTGCAAAAAAAGGAGAAGAAATTGATGGAAACAATTGAAGAAAGTGCTAAAAAATATAATATAATTTATGAAATAAATAAATATGAAAGAGATTAGAAAATGTCCAAATTGTAAAACATATACATTTAAAGAAATATGTCCAAAATGCGGGACAAAAACAGTTAGAGTTATCCCTCCAAAATTTTCTCCAGAAGATAAGTGGGGTGATTATAGAAGAAAAATGAAAAGGGAAATTTTATATAAAAAAGGATGGCTATAATATTATATGGAATTTATATTAAATAAAAAAGAATTTGAAAATATAGAAAATGGTATATTTTTATATTCAATTGGAGGAGGATTTGGGAATATAGCAAGAGTAGTTGGTCAAAAAATAATAAAAACATTTAATGGAAAAATAGTTGGTAGAATAATAACAGATTTTTTCCCAGATTTTGTTAGAATTGGAAAAAACGGATTGGTTTCTGATAATATTAGTTATAAATTATATAAAGCAAGAGTTGGAAATTATGATTTTATTATTTTATATGGAGATTTTCAAATATCTATTTTAGAAGATCCTGGATTTTCGTTATATCTTAGATATAAGTTTATGAATAAACTATTTAGAAAAATGTATCCTTATAATATAAATGAATATATTATACTTGGTGGATTGGGAGTTGCAAATCAATTGGAATCTGAAGATCCGAAATACATGTTTGCTTTTAATAAATATTATGATCAAAATAAGATAAAGCAAAAATTGGGAGAAATAAATATATTTAAGTCAGAGAATATAATTGGGATGAGTGGTTTGATATTATATTATTCTCAAATATTTAAGAAACCAGCTTTTCTTTTATTAGTAGAAACTTATTTATCTAACCAAATAAATGGATATTTTGCATCTGCAAAAGCATTAGAAGTGTTGAGTAAAATATATGAATTTCAGATAGATGTATCAGATTTAAGAGAAAAAGGAAGCAAATTAAAAGCAGAGTTACAAAAAGATATTAATAAAATAAAAGAGTTAGAAGAAAAGAGAAAGAAAGAAGAAGAAAGAAGAGAATATTACTTTGGCTAGCTTTTTGGTATTTTTAAATCTGTAGGTGGTTTTTGTTGACCTTGTTGAGCTTGAGCATTTCTAGCTTGTACTAAATATGTATTTACTAATGCAGTAACTTTTGTAAATATTGCTTGAGATATTTGATTCAATAAAAGATTTATCTTTTCTTTATTAAACTTTATTTCTTCATCTTTTGTATATATTCTCATTTCTTTTATGTCCTCTATTTCAATTCTTGAAGGTGTATAAAATAATACAAAATCTATTAATGAATCGAAATCTTTGAAGTCTGCATATAATTCTAAATAGGAAGACCAACCTTTTAATGTCTTTCCATCAGGTGTTTTTATTTCTTTTTCAATTAGATCTGCAGTTTTCTTTTCTATTATTTGAAAATTCTTGAATTTAGATACATTGTCATATAATGTTTTATCTAATACTTCCATTAATTTATCTTTATCATTACTAAAAGCCTCAAAATATAGTCTAGCCTTCATTTTATTGCAGTACTAAATTCTACTTTCTTGTATCTTCCTTTTATATTCCATATACTTTGTTTTTTACATACTTGGCATTCAATTCTTATATCTAATCCTTTTGATGTTTTTATAATTCCTCTTTTTCTTTGTGAAAGTGGTCTTTTACTGTATTTTCCTTTATTTCCAATTCCCTTTTTTCCTTCTCTTGCTCTTCTAGCACCCCAAACTAAACCAGTTCTTGCTTTTACAGTTTTTATAATTATTACTTTATGAGGTGTAACTTTTCTACAATATGGGCAATACTTATTTACAGTCTTTGGAATTTTCATTAGAAATAAATAGATAAATAATTTTATAAGTCTTAAGAAATTCTTTTTCCTATTTTTACATTTTCCATCTTTTCGGCTAAACTTTTTTCTAATATTAATATATCTCCAATCTTAAAAGGTCCATATATTTTTCCATTTGGTCCTACAATCTTAGGTAACTCATTCTCTATTATTAATATTTCTTTATCTATTTTATTTTGAGTTATAGTAACGTTTTTTCCAATATCTTCGTAGAATTTATTTATATTTGTTTCTTCTCCTTCAACAATTTTATTTTCTATATTTTCTTTAAAAGAATTCAATAAATTTTTAACTATTCTATAAAATATTTTTTCTTCTTCTTCTAAATTTTCTTCAGGTATAGCATTTAAATTTTCTCTAACTTCTAATAATGCCATATTAATTATTTTTTCAATTCTTAAGTTAATTAATTCATAAATTGCTTCTTTTATTTTATATATAGTAGAATTTAATTCTCTATATTCCTTACTATCTATTTTATATAATTCTAATTGTTTTTTATATTTCTTTATCATTTCAGAAACTTTAATATAAAAATCTTTTTGTAATTTTTGAAGATTTTTTCTCTCTTTTTCTCTTTGTAATTGTGTAAATATATCAGAAATATCCATAAAAATAATTTATAAATTAAATTTTAAAATTAAGAGATATGGAATTTGTTCCATTATATATTAAAAATTTATGCTTCAATTGTGGAGGAACCATATCATCTTATAGATTATCTAATGGTTTACCATGTAATGATGATTTAGATGATAATGATATAAAAGAATTATTAAATATAAAGGATGAAAATGAATTTATAGAAAAATTATATGAAAAATTAAAACAAAAAGGAAAATTAAAGAACTTTGATGAAATATATAAATTATATAAAGAAACAAAAGAATTTAAAGAATTTTTTAATAAATTAATTAAAAATGATCCTTGGAGAATACAATTAATGTGGTTTAAAAGATTGTATAAAAATATAAGTTTCTCTATGATCACTCCAACAGGAATTGGAAAATCTACATTTATTATAGTTTCTTCAATATATTTTGCTTATAAGTATAAAAAGAAGATAATAATTGTTTTGCCTACAAGGTTATTGGTAAAACAAGTATTGGATACATTTAACAAATTTTTATCTGAATTACAAATTAATTTAGAAATAGCATATTATTATGGAAAAGAAAAGAAGGGACAAAAAGAAAAAATAAAAGAAGGAAATTATAATATTTTGGTTATATCTAATCAATTTTTATCAAAAAATTTTGAATTATTAAAAGATAAAAAATTTGATATAGCGTTTATTGATGATGTAGATTCATTTTTCAAAGGATCAAAGAATATAGAAAGAATATTTATTTTGTTAGGATATACTCAGGAAGAAATAGATATTGCTAAAAAGATAATTGATTTAAAATTATCTGGAAAATTAAATTTTAATAGCGAATTGTATAAAAAATTTTTAGAAATTAAAAATAAAAAGGCAGGAATTATTATATTATCTTCTGCTACTGGAAGTTTAAGGGGTAAAAGAGTATTATTATATAGAGAATTGGCAAACTTTACTGCAGGAACTGGTACTTCTAAAATAAGAAATGTTATAGATGTATTTTATTATCCTAAAGATGATATAAAGAAAGAAGTATTAAAAATTGTAAATTTGCTAAAAGATGGGATATTAATTTTTGTTCCAAAAGATAAAGGTATAGAATTTGCAAAAGAATTATACGAATATTTAAAGAATAATAATGTAAATGCTGAATATGTATCAGCAGAAGTTAAAAATATCGATGAGATAATAAATAATTTTAAAGAAGGAAAGGTAAATGTATTAATTGGAATTTCAGATCCATATGGAATATTGGTTAGGGGTATAGATATACCAGAAAGGATTAAATATGCAATATTTGTTGGAATTCCTAAGATAAGGATTAATATCTCTAAATTAGAAAAAAATATAAATAATCTTTTAATATTAGCATCTTTAATAGCACCAGTATTACCAGAACTTGAAAAAATAGAATTATCAAGAAAAGTTGAAATAACTAGGAGAAATTTAAAAAGATTATCTTCAGAATCTTTAAAATTAATTAATGAATATTTATCTGGAAATAATGTAAATCTAAAAGGATTTAACAAGAAAGTTGCAGATGATTTATTATTATTATATAATAGAGTAAATGAGTATTTAAAAAATAAAGAAATAATTGAAAAAATAAAGGAAAATCCTGAGGTGTCTACAGAAATAATAAATAATGATATTTATGTTAAAATTGCAGATCTAAAATCATATATTCAAGCATCTGGAAGAACTTCTAGATTATATGCTGGAGGGATTACAAAAGGTCTTTCTATTATTTTAGTTGATGATGAAAAACTGTTAAAATCCTTAGATTTAAAGTTAAGATATTATCTGTTGTAGTAACATTAATTTAACAAAATATTAACTTATATATTTAACAATTTAACATATTTTAACATTTAATTAATTTTTATTTTTAACATATTAACGTCGCATAATCTTTATTTTTCATTAATTTAACAAAATATTAACTTACTAATTTAACTCTTTAACACTACTTAACATATGTTTAACGAATTTTTAACATGTATAAAATAAATTCTTAAATACTCTCTA
This sequence comes from Nanopusillaceae archaeon, assembly GCA_049974095.1. Lineage (GTDB taxonomy): Archaea > Nanobdellota > Nanobdellia > Nanobdellales > Nanobdellaceae > Nanobdella. The sequence goes on from JBMFJD010000010.1 coordinate 24,918, forward strand.
GAATTCATAATTATGGATCTAAAAAAAGATTATGATAAATTATTATGTAAAATAATAAAAAATAATCATAGAGGAATAATAGTAATATCTGGAAGTAATTATTTTGATATAATTTCAGATTTAATTAATAGGTATTATGAAATAATAAAGAATTTTAGACAAGACATAAATATATTATATGTTACAGAGGATTATTATGGAGACTTTTTATATAGATTTGAAAAATTGGAAGAAAAGTTAAAAGATTTTAATATAACAAAAATAAAATATAAAGATTCTAGAAAAATATTAGGAAAGACATTTAATATAATAATTTTGGATATGTATAAATCTTTAACGCCAGATCATTTAGGAAGGATAATAGAAACATTATCTGGTTCAGGAATAGCATTTTTCTTAATAAAAGATTTTGAAAATTTTGAAAATATTACAACAACATTTCATGAGCATTTATTAACTCCTCCATATAAAATAGAAGATGTAAGAAAATATTTTGAATATAGATTTAAGCAAAAATTATTGCAATACGATAATATAATAATATATGATACAGAAAAAGGATTAATAAAGGGAATAAATGAAGAATGCAATGTAGAGGAAGCAGTTCCACCAGAAAGGAAAAAGTTAATATTAAATGAAAAGAAAATTTTTTCAGATAGAATATATAAATTATGTTTAACACAAGATCAAGCAAATGTATTAAGTATGTTAGAAGATTTGTTAAATAATGAAAAATCAATATTTTTAATAATTGCTGATAGAGGAAGAGGAAAAAGTGCATCTTTGGGATTAGCAATTGCAGGATTAGTAGAAATATTATTGGAAAAAAATAAAATATATGATATTGGGATAACTGCTCCAGAATTTGAAAATGTGGAAACATTATTTGAATTTTTAAAAATAGGATTAAATGGAAATAATATAGAATATAAGGAGATTAAAAACAAGAAGATAATCATAAAAAATAAAATATATATAGAATATAGAAAACCTTCAGATATATTAAGAAAAAAGTATGATATTTTATTTGTAGATGAAGCTGCAGGTATTGGTATATTATTTTTATATCAATTTGTAAATAAATATAGAAAAGTAGTATTTTCTTCGACAATCCATGGATATGAAGGAGCTGGAAGATCTTTCTCTGTAAGATTTCTAAAATATTTGAATAGTCTAATTGGTATAAAGATATATAAATATAATATGATTGAACCTATTAGATATGGAGAAGGAGATCCAATAGAAAAATGGCTATATGATACATTATTATTAGATTCGGAGCCTGATGAGATCAATGAGGAAGATAAAGAATTGATTAAAAATAAAGAAACAAGATTTTATAAAATACCATTAAAAGATTGGTTTTATAATGATGATCCTAAATTAAAGAATTTTGTAGGAATTTATATTTTAGCTCATTATCAAAATAAACCAAATGATATTGCAATGCTTGCAGATGCGCCACATCATGATGCTTTTATATTAGAATTAAAAAATGGAAAAATTGTTGATGGAATACAAGTTGCATATGAAGGAGGGATTGATGATGAAACAATAGAAAGAATGTTAATGGATTATAAACCAAAGGGAAATATAATACCAGATATAATTGTAAAACATTATAGATTAAAAGAATTTGCAAAATTAAAGGGATTGAGAGTTATAAGAATTGCAACAACACCAGAAATACAAGGTATGGGATTAGGATCTATTTCATTACAAGAATTAACTGAATGGGGAAAGAAGAATAATTATGATTGGTTAGGATCTAGTTTTGGTGTTACACATGAATTATTAAATTTCTGGCAAAAGAATGGATTTGTTTTAGTTCATTTATCTCCTGAAAAAAATAAGGTATCCGGGGAATATTCAGGAATAGTATTAAAACCTTTAAATGAAGAAACAGAAAAAATTGTTAAAAAATTAAATTATGAATTTAGATGGAGATTAATAAATCAAATATCAGATGTATATTTTGATTTAGAACCAAAATTAATATTAAAAATGTTAGAAACTCCATATAAATTTAAACCACATTTTAAATTATTATTAACAGAAAATCAAATTGAAAGATTAGAGGGATACTTAAAATCTCCAATGACATATGAAGCTGCTGCAGATGTTGTTAAATTATTATATCTATACTATTTAGTATATACTGATAAAGATAAACCAAAGATTGAAGATGAAGAGATAATGGTTTCAAAATTTTTATTATCATGGAGCTTTAATAAATTATCAGAATATTTTAATTTAAAGAAATTTGAAGCAAGAAGAAAAATAAAGAAAAATGTAAAAATAATATATAAATGGTTATTTAAGTAATTTTTTTAATACTTCAAAGAAATAATCAATTTCTTCCTTTGTATTATAAATATATAAACTTGCTCTAAATGTTCCTCCTAAATTAAATAAATTATTATTGAAGATCTTAATGTTTTTTAATAATGGATGCGCACAATGAAAACCAGATCTTACTTCAATTCCTTCTAGATCTAATAATTTTGCAATTTGATGTGAATTATATTTTTTAGTATAGAAGGAAAATGTTGGAGTTCTATCTTTATAATCATTTGGTCCTATTAAAACCAAATCTTTTAAATTATATTCATTATATTTTTCAATAAAATATTTTGTTAAGAATTTATTGTATTCTTCTATATTTTCTATACCAATTTCATTAATATATTTTATTGTTTCTCCAAATACAATTCCTCCAGCTATATTTGGTGTACCTGATTCAAATTTCCATGGTAAATCATTCCAATATGCTTCATATAAATCTACATCTTTTATCATATCTCCTCCCCTTAAAAATGGTTCTATTTTTTCTAATATTTCTTCTTTTCCATATAGTACTCCAATACCATCTGGTCCCATCATTTTATGAGCACTAAATGCTAAAAAATCTATATCATACTTTTTAACATCAATCTTCATATGTGGAATACTTTGTGCTGCATCAATTAATACAATTGCTCCTCTTTCATGTGCAATTTTAATTATTTCTTCTATTGGATTTATCGTTCCCAATACATTTGAAGCATGAGTTATTGCAACAATTTTTGTTTTATCATCAATAATTTTTTCTATATTATCTAATTTTAATCTATAATTATTATCAAAGTCTATATATTCTAATTTTGTACCTATCTTCTTCGATACAAATTGCCACGGTACTAAATTTGCATGATGTTCCATTTTTGATATTACAATTTTATCTCCATGTTTTAAATTATTTAATCCATAAGAATATGCAACTAAATTAATTGATTCTGTAGTATTTCTTGTAAATATTATTTCTCTCCAATCTTTTGCATTAATAAAATCTGCAACTAATTTATGTGCTTCTTCATATTTTTCAGATGCTTCTTGAGATAATGTATGTATTCCTCTATGAATATTTGCATAATAATTTGTATATACTTCTAAGAATTTATTTATTACACTAATTGGTTTTTGAGTTGTTGCTGCATTATCAAAATATATTAAATTCTTTCCATTTACTTTTCTTTTTAATATAGGAAAATCTTCTCTAATTTTATATGGATCTATCATTATCCAAATCCTCCTATTTCTTCTAATTCTAGATCTATTAGCCTTTTAACTTCTAATTTATAAGATTCTGGGAAATTATATAATATATCATCTAAAAATCCCAATAAATACAATCTTTTTGCTTCTTTTTCTGATAATCCTAAAGATCTTAAATAAAATATTTTTTCATCATTTATTTTTTCCATTTTTGCTTCATGATTATAATATCCTTCTTTACTATATTTTTCAACCCTTGGTATAGAAATTGCTTCTCCATTTTCTTCAATTAAAGAATCACATTTTGATAATACTTCACCATTTTTATTTGTTTTTATATCAATTCTATTTACAGATATAGCTTTATCTTTTTTTCCAATTGAAATTGATTTAGATATTATATATCCTTTAGAATTTTCTCCAATAGCAAATATTCTTCCCCCAGTATCAATTATTTGTCCATCTGTTGCAAACCCTATTGTATATATTTCTCCTCTTGCATTATCATCTAATATTAATCCTGGATATAGCATAGTAACTTTACTTCCCAATTCTAAAGATATCCATTTTACTTTTGAATTCTTTCCAACCTTTGCTCTTTTTGTTACTAAATTATATACATTCTTAGACCAATTTTGAATAGTTCCATATGTTACTTCACTATTTTCTTCAGCAAATACTTCTACAACTGCAGCATGTAATTGTTGAGAAGAATAAATTGGAGCAGTACATCCTTCAATATATGTTACTTTTGAATTTTTTTCTGCAATAATTAATGTTCTTTCAAACTGTCCCAAATTATCTAAGTTAATTAAGAAATATGCATGTAACGGAAGATCCAATTTTACATTTTCTGGTACATAAATAAATACTCCTCCACTCCAAACTGCAGTGTTTAATGCAGCAAATTTATTATCTCCTGGAGGAATGATTTTTCCAAAATATTTTTTAACAATTTCTGGATATTCTCTTACTCCTTCATCTAAAGATGTAAATATAACTCCTTCTTGATCTAAATATTTTTTTATTTCTTTATATATTGGTATAGAATCATATTGTATATTTAATCCAGATAAGTATTCAAATTCTCTTTTTAATCCCAATTTTTCTATTGTTTCCTTCATATATTCAGGTAATTGTTCCCAATTAATTGGTTTGGGGTATCTTAATATTGATCCATAATAAATAATATTATCAAAATTAATTTTTGATAAATCTGGTCCAAAATCTGGTAAAGGTAATTCTTTGAAATATTTATATCCTTCTAATCTTTTATTTAACATCCATTCAGGTTCTCCTTTTATTTCAGATATCTTCTTTATTTTTTCTTCATCTAATGGTCCCTTTATTATTATATTGTATTTTATATTTTGTTTTTCTAAATTTATTTCCTTTTTTTCCATTTCCATAATATAACATTGTTATCTCTTTTTAAAAATATATCTATAATATAATAGTATGTATAGAATATATGAACTATGTGGAAAGAGCGATTATAGTATAAGATTTGATAAAAAAATAGATGTTAAAAAGGTAAAGGAATATTTTAAAGATTATGAAATAATAGATGAAAATGAAGAAACAATAAGTTTAAGAAAAGAAGAAAAAAATGTTATAGGATTTTCATATGGAGAAGTAATTTTGGTTAATTTTAATATTGAAGAAGTTGAAAAAATAGCTAAATATATAGATAGTTAAATTTTTTAAATTTAATTTATTTTAATCTTTAATAGCCCCCGTCGTCTAGTCAGGTCTAGGATACAGGGTTTTCGTCCCTGTGACCCGGGTTCAAATCCCGGCGGGGGCATTAGTTAACGATATTGATTAACAAATCTATATAAATTACGAGATTGTTTATTTTTAACATGAAGGGCCAAGGTACAGGTTTTTCATCGATGGTATTATTTATAGCAGCAGCATTGACAGCAGCAATAGCAGCCTTTGTAATTATTGGTGCAACAACAAGTGCACAAGGACATGCAGCAGCAGCAGCACAACAAACAGTACAAACATCAGGTACAACTGTAGAAATAGTTAGAGTAGAAGGAATAAATGTAAATACAACAACACAAGCAGTACAAGAATTCTTAGTATATACAAGGTTAGCACCAGGATCACAACCAATATTATTAAATCAAACATCAGTAATATTATATGCACCAGCTGGAAGAGAAGTATTTGTATATGGAGGAGCTGTAGCAGATTCATCATTAGTAACCAGTTATACAGGATACTACTTTATTGATCAACAGGATTCTGTAGATAATTCAGGATTGTTATTCAATGGTGTATTAGGTCCAAATGATCTAGCAGCATTATTAGTATATGCAAATGTAACATTAGGAACATCACAAACATGGGAAATTTCAATTATACCACCAAATGGACAACCATATGATCTATCAGGAATAACACCGGCTGCAATGGTATATCCAACAGTAGTATTATACGGCTAAAATGAAAGGGCAAGCTTTTCAAACCCTTTTTCTTTTTATATTTCTTGTTGCAATTGCAACAATAAGTAGTTATATATTAGTTGATGTTTATTTAAAAGGTGCTGGAGCAACATTAACAAAATTAGAAGTAAATCAACAACAATCTGCAGTACCTCAATTTGCAATTCATGATATTGAATATTCAGAATATGGTAGTACTGCAATAGTTACATTTACTTTATATAATTTAGGATCTACAAATATTCTACTGAGAGGATGGATGATTGATTTTACAGATCAAAATGGAAATATAATATGTAGTACTCCAATTTTTGAAAGTACAGCAGATGCAGCAAATATTGGAGTATCAGAATCTGTATATGATGCTGCATATAATCAAACATTAACTTATGGAGAAGCAATACCTGCTCATTCAGTTGCAGAAGTTAATTTAACATTCATTGGAGGAAATTGTTTAAACACAACAATTGATTGGTCTACAACACATTTACAAATGGGATTTAGAGTAGTAATTTCACCAACACAATATTTTGATATAATGCAATGTGCTGTAAATCCATATACAGGATATGCCTCTTGTAGTTCTTTAGGCTATCAAGCTTATCAATAGTTTTTTGACTAATAATTTTTGTTAAATAAAATAATTTTGACATAATTATAATAAATATAGGTAAAAATATGCTAAATTTCAATATTGATTATCAATGATGGTTTAAAATATGGGAAATCAAACTCTTTTATTTATCAAAATTCCATATTTTTTCATGAGTATTAAATCTATTAAAAAATATATTATAATATTATTAGCTTTAGGTTTATTAGTAAGTAATTCTATTCATGCACAAGTCGGAGCAGTTTTAATAGGAAGTAGTACAACAACTACAACTACATCTATAACATTACCTTCTGCAAATAATTATTTTTGCGTTGCAGGAGCAAATGGAGGTACAATTACCATCCCTAGCATTACAGAACTTGTAAATAATGGTGGTTATGCAGTTATTGGTAATTCTTCTACAAATAGTTGTTCTATCACTACTACTGCAACATCTTATGCTCTAGGAGGGATAAGTATAAATAATTATTCTGTATTTTCTATAATAACAACTTATACAAATACATATAAAAAATCTGCTACTGGTAGTTTTTCTTTTACTTTATCAGGACAAAATTATACTGTATATATTTTAATTGCTGCAGGAGGTAATAAAGGAACAGCATATGTAAGTACAGTTACTCCGCCTTCCGGATGTACTCAAATATTTAATACTCCTTCAGGAACTGCAGCATCAGTATATGCAGCAGAATGTAAGGATTTGGCCCCAGGAACTTATTCAGTATCTTTTAAAGTTGTTCAAGGTGGAGGTTCTACAGTTTATGTCTCTGCTTTGGTTGTAGGATATCCTATATTTACGTTTAATCTAACTCCTTCTAATAATTCTATAGTAAATATACCTGGTAAAACATCAAATACAACAATATATGTTACTCAATTAACCGGTAATACTCCTTTACAAGTTAATTTATCTTGTTCTACATCTAATGCAAATTTAGGTTGTTATTTCTCTTCTAATTCTGTAGTACCAAACAATTCAGTAACTTTATATATAAATTCTACAACAGGTATAGCTCCAGGAACTTATACAGTTACTGTAAATGGTATAGCCGAAAATAATGCAACTAATTCTACAACAATAACTGTTACAGTTCCTCCAGAAACAATAAATGTATCTGCTAATCCAAATCAAATAACACTAATTCCTGGAGAATCAAAATCTTCTACAATAACAGCATCAGATAATTATGGAAATAGTTTAAATATATCCGCATCTTGTCCATCTCAATTAATATGTTCATTCAATGGACAAACTTCTGTAATAGTACCAAATGGAGGATCTACAATATTAAATATTACAGTTCTAAATTCAGCTTCTCAAGGTACATATACGATAAATGTTACAGCAACAGATATTGTAACAAATCAAACACAGGTTAATGTAATAGTCGTAATAGAAAGCGTAATTATAACATTAAATCAATCTTCTGGAAATGTAAATCCAGGTCAAAGTGTTTCAATAAATGTTAGTGCAAATAACACATTAGGAAATAATATGACATTAGAATGTTTATCACCTTCTGGAGTAACATGTTCTCCAATTCAAGTTAATATAACTTCTGGAAGTAGTTATATATTTACAATAACTGCTCCATCAAATGTAAATAATTATCAACAATATAATATAACCTTTTTAGGAATAGATGTAAATACTGATGTATTAAATTCTTCAATATTTACATTAAATGTATATCCTTATCCACAAACATATATTATTTCTCCATCAAATAATACTGTCAGTAATTATTATGCATTAAATATAACATTCTATACAAATAGTCCAACAGTAAATGTAACAATAAATGGAAATACATATACAATAAATGTAACACCAGGAAACAATTTAATACAGTTATTATATAATAATTCTTCATATGGATTGCCAGGATTGCATAATATTATACCAAATGGTGGTAATTTAACAATACAAATAGTAGCATTTAATCCATTGGGAGAAGCAAATTCAACAGGAGTTTATGTATATACATTACCTGCACCAGTATTAAATGTTTCATATATTCCTCCAACTCCAGCAAATGGAACAGTATCAAATTATTGGTTATTAC
>JBMFJD010000011.1:0-27763 GCA_049974095.1 Nanopusillaceae archaeon
AATGGAAATGTAGAGCAAATAGTAGATATAAGGCCATGGTGGTGGTTCTTAGTATTTGGCTATAAAGTTCAGTAATGAAAAAAGCTAAACTATTAGGCGTATTTTTATTATCTTTATTCTTAGTTAAATCTATCTTCTCTTTTGATCCATCTCAATGGGCAGGTAATTATACAATTTTTATACAAAATAATGCTAATGTATCTGTATGGAATTATGATTTAATGTATCAATTTAATTCTACTCAATTAATTTCCCAAGGATTATTACAACCTACATGTAATGATATCAGGTTTATTGGTCCAAATGGACAAGAATTAAATTACTATTTAGCCTCATGTGGATATATATCTGTAAATTTATCATATAATACTGGAACATCATGTATATATTTACAAAATAATCCTGCTTTTCCTGCAACTCCTAACACTCCTTCTGGTTCCTGGTACTTTACTTTTAGTAGCGATGCATATGAAACACTTAATTTATATGAATCTTCAACTATTGTACCTGTTATATTAAATATTCAAACTAATGCTTTAGTTGCTATATGGGTAAATGGGCAACTAGTATATGAAAATAATCCATTTACTTTCTCATGTAATGATAATGATGTCGATCAAGTAGATACTTCACAATCATTTGATATTACAAATTATCTACATCAGGGAAATAATGTAATATACATATGGGCAACAGGTAATTCTCCAGGATTATATATTAATACATCTATTTATTTACCATCAGATAATTTAACAATAAATCAGAATGGAGTATATAATTTACCAGGTATTGTATTTGTACAAATACCTTACCTTCCAGCATCAGGAAATACATCTATGTATATGTACTATGGTAATCCAAATGCTGTATCTAAAAGTACTTTAAATGCATTTATACAAGGATCTTATCCCGCATTACAAAATTTGATAAATAGTCAATCTCAAGTATTTGCAAATAATTATGACGTATTTGATGTTCAAACTGGTAGTGCATCTAACTTTGTAGAATTATTACCTCAATACTTTAATAATAGTGGTTCATATTTAGTTCCATTTATAATAAATTCAATAACTGTACCTATAGCAAAAGGATATAACTTTGTAATACCTGGCTTATCTGTTGGATACTCTTTATTATCTAATATTATATCTACTCAACCATCTAATAATCAGGTTTCTTTTGTAGCACAAAATCAATATTATGGTGTATTAAGTGCTGGACAAAATTTAACTATAAATTTGAATACTCCAATATACTGGGTACCTGGATATAATTTAGGAATATATATTGTAAGGGCAGGAAATCAACAAAAGTATCCAATATGTAAACCATCAGGTGGAACGGGATGTACTGTTTTACCATCAGGAACATATGCAGTACCATTAAATAATGTAGGATTAGTATCATATTATGGAAATGGACCAGCATATAGTAATTACCCATATTTTGATAAAACTGCATTAGCATTTAATTTACTACCAATATACTATTATAATGGTTATTATATGTATTACCTAAATCCAGCTCCTACTTATACTACAATAGTACCTCCACCAATTACAAATACAACTAATGTAACATTAACAAATGGTACTAATTCTATTGTATTGACAATAAATTATCCATCAAATGGATCTATAGAATACGTAAGTAAAACTAATTATTTACTATATGTAGGATATTCAGTATTATCTAATTATACAATAAATTCATGTAATATATCTATAACATCTGGAAATATAACTTATTATTTCGGAAATTGTTCTACAGCAATTAATGTAAGTGGAATAAATCCTGGTTGGTATACATTAACAATAAATGTATCTAATATAGCAGGAGGAAATACAACAGCAAATACAATATTTTATTTAGATTATCCTCCAGGTACATATAACTTTACAATAGTACAAACTCCAAGTTATATTAATGGAGAATCAGAATATATTAATACATCTTTTGTATGTACAGGTGGAGAATGTGATTATGGATCTGTACAATTAAATGTACCATCTTATTGTGCTGTATTAAATCCTGTAGTTAATATACCAATGTTAAGTTCTGGACAACAGTATAATGTATCATTCTTAATCGACTGTATATATAATACAAGTTATCCATTTACAATTAACTATTATATAGCTGGAAGTTTAATTAATAGTACATCATTTAGTATACCTCCAGCATCTTTATCAATATCTTATACATTATCTACTAATAATCTAACAATTTATGCAAATCCAACAGGATTTTATAATAATGTTACATTATATACAGTAATAAATCAAGGATGGGTAATAAATAGTACTGCAAATCAAATTGTATATAATATAACTGTACCTCCAAATCAAAATGATATAATATATACAACAAATGTTACACCTGGACAAACATTTGCTATATATGTAGGAATACAATCTCCTAGTTTATTTACATTCTATCCAGTTCAAAGTATATATCTAGTTGTACAGGCAACTCAACCCCCAATAATATATAGTGCTACAATACCTCAAATAAATTACCAGGGGCTACCTGTTAATTTATGTTATAATATAACAGATCAAGTTGCAGTAACCAATGTAACAATTAATTTAATATATAATAATGTACAACAAACAATTGTAGAGAATTATTTCTCTCCAAACGTAAGTGCATGTGTACCATTAAATGTAACACAACTAGGTAATTATTCTGTATTATTACAAGCATGTGATTATTCGGGATTATGTATTAGCTATCCAACAATTAATTTCCAGGTTGTTCCATACCCACCATATAATATAACAATATATCCAAATACTACTATAGTTACGCAATCATCTCCAGTATATGTAACAATTTACTTCTATCATCCATTACAAAATTCTGTTCAGTGTGTTATAACAAATAGCCAAGGAACCTTGAATTTAAGGGAAACATTATATAATAATACAAATGTAACAGTTCCACTCTCATTTAGTTCATATGGTGTATATAATTTATATCTATCATGTGTATCTCCATATACAGCAATAACTGTTCCATTTACAATAATATATAGTAATTTACCACCATTAATAGAAGGAATAAATATTACTAATGATACAATAAATCTATATTTGTATGATCAAGTTGGATTAGAAGGCGCAATATATAATATTACAATTGGAAATAGTACTCAAATATATAATGTTTCCTTATCTGGTAATTATGGTGTATTGCAATTACCTCTTATATTATCTCAATCAGTGATAATAAAAGGATATATCTATGATCTAGCGGGATTATCTACACCATTTACATATTCATATACTTTGGCTCAACCAATTGCATTTGGTCCATCACCTGGAACACCTACATATATTGGATATCTAAATGTATCATCTACAAATTCAACAAATATTACAAATATAACAATATCTGGATCTCCATCTAATTATATTGCATTATTGATACCAACAATAAATGCTACGGTAATACCTAAAGGTATACAAATAACAGCATCAGTTATTGCTAAATATTATCCTGTAAATTGTACAATATACCCATTTAATACAACTATGATAATACAAACATCTGCACCATATACTGCAATAATTACACCAAATATAACACCAGGTACATATATTATATATGCAACCTGTACAGATAGTGTTGGAGATATGGCTACATCAAATATGGTTGTATTAAATGTTACACCTCAAGATATCTATATGTTTGGAACATCTGCATTTGTTGGAACAGAAAATGGAATATATAGTATATTACTATTAGGAGGTGTGGTAGCATTACTTGGATATTTAATGAGATCTAAGATACTTGTTTTAATTGGAGCTGGATTGGCAGCATCACTTGCACCATTATATACAGGTGTGATATCAGGACAGCCAGTATTTGCAACAATAGAGACAGGAGCGATATTAGTTGGCTTATATATATTACATAAATATTTATTATATCATGCCTTCGAATAAAAAAGATAAAAAAAGAGAGGAAGTAGTTAAGATAATTGTTAAAAAATATAGATATGCAATGTTGGCGGAATATTTATATAAAAATAGATTAAACAATATTGCAAAATTCTTAGGAGTATCTCCTGAAGAAATTGAAAAGTCAGAAGCTATTATTAATTTCTATGATCTGATAAAAGAAAAGAAATTTGAAATGGCTAAAAAATATTTGGATTGGTTGATGAAAAATTATGGAAAGAAATAGATCGATTGGTCTTGGTATAGATTTAGCAATATTTATCATATCTATAGTAGTACTTGCATATGCATGGTACTTTTTATCAGTATTAATATTACAAGGAGCAGTATTACAATCAATAGTTCAATTACAGGAGCAACAACAAATATATCTATACTATATAGCATTAGCTCTTACAGCGATGATATACTATACAGCATCAGCATTATTAGATAAACCATATTCTCCGACATACCAACATTTATTCAATAAGAAGGAAATGTTCTGGGCTTTGCTATTCATATTAATATACGTACCTGGTTATATTGCTGGATTAATAAGAATGGGTATACCTCCAATTTTAACTGTAGTATATTCATTACCATTTGCAATCGTTGAGGGTGTAATGGGTTTAGTAGAAAACAGATTCTTTATAGGAACATTAGGATTTGGTATGAAGTATGAGTTACAGGAAAGAGATATAAGGGGATCCTATATACTAGCTGCAATATTGGTAGGATTAATTGCAACAGCCTGGCACTTATACATGTTTACTAGTTTATTAATAAACTCAGCATCATTATATGCAGTAATACAGGTAGCAATATCTGTGTTCGTATTCTTCTTCTTTGGTGCAATAATAAGCTTTGATTATGACAATACCTGGGCATGGGATATAGTACACTTCACTGTTAACTTTGCAGTAGGCTTATTAGGAGCAAAAGGATTTATTATAATATGAAAGGAAGGTTTGGTATAATATTATTGGCTTTACTTATCTTGGGTTTTGTATTACCAATAGTAGTCTATAATGTTTTTGTTTTACATTCATTTACGATATCGTGTAGTTATGAATCTAAAACTGTTAACGTTGGAAGTTCGGTAAATTATTTATGTTATGATGTTTATAATTTAACTCAAGGTGATAATATATTTACTATTCCATTACCAGGAGCTGGTAATATACTTAGCTCATATATATCATTTATTAATGTTCAAACTCCAACTATAAACATAAATCTATCCGGAACTATACCTTCAAATTCTCAACAGGTTCAACAGATATCTATTCCATCTAATGCATATAATATAAATATATATGGAATATTACAAGGTATACCTGTAAATAACCAATATCCTTTTAATGCATCAATAACAGGTGGTAATATACCATTATATTGTAGTCCATCATGTATCTATAATCAAGGACTAATAATAAACCAATCTGGATCATACCAATTAGTAATAAATTCTGGTTATGGAGGTGGAGGTGTTAATTATGATATATATGGATCATATAATTTACCAAATCCAACATATACAATATCTGTAAATGGTGTAAATGTATTTTCTGGACAAATAGCGTCTACACAGAGTATACCAATACCTATTAATCAGACATCTACTGTGAATATAAATGTAAATGGATACTCAAATGCCCAAGCATTATTCTATATAGAACAAAAATGTTCATTAACAGGAGGATTTTGGAATTGTTCAGCATCCGTAAATCCACAGAATTTGTCTCAATCCCTAGTAGTATGTACAACTAATGTATATTCTACATGTTCATTATCTAATATTAATATAGAAGTTCCATTTAGTTCAGATTATAGTAAATATCTATCTAATGCACAGAATTTAGAAATATCTGTAAATGGAGTTATAGTTAATGCTAATACACAGGGATTATCAAATTCTGCACCTTATTTTATAATATATAATCTAGATCAGGGAAATAATATAGTACAATTATCATTTACATTACCATATATTGTTCCTCAAGCACAAACACAGGTAGGAGTATGTCTAATATATCCGCCAAGTATTACTATATATAGACTATTAAATCAAGCATCAGTAAGTACAACAATATATATTAAGAATACAGGTAATGCACCAATACAGGTAACTATATCTCCATCAGTATCTTTAAATGCAAATATACAACCATCTAGTTTAGTAATACAACCAGGAGAGACAGCTAATACAACAGTTACAATAACCGGTGGAAATGGGTATCTTGAAATACAAGGATGTTCAGAGATACCATATGATTTGCCGGTATCTGTTCAAGTAATATCATCATCTTTTATAGTATTGATAATAATAGTAGCTGGTTTAGCAGCACTAGTATTGATGTTATTTACTAGAGGTAAATGATCGTAAGATCAAATAATAAATATTTTTATATACAGAATAAAGTAGCTAGAGATATATTAAACAGATTATCTAATAAGAAATACTATGATATATCTATATTACAAGATTTAACACAAAAATATAGTAGGAAAAAAATATATGATACTTTAAGATTATTACATAAGCATGGAATTATTGAGATTAAGAAAACATATATTGGTAGAATATATTTTAAGAATAAGTCTAAGAGGACTAGGATTTTCGATATTTCTATATCTATAGCTACAATATCATCAACCTTAATATATATCTTAGCTCAGCAAATCATAGGTTATTCTCATATATTATCTGTATATGGATTTTTAATAGGTATCTTATCAAGTATTAATATTCTATTATTATTATTAATAAGAAGAATATATGACATCTCAATAAGGATATAATTTATAAATTTTTCTATTGTACAACACATGTACGCACATTATCAATATAAGGGAGGTCATAATATTATATATTATGGTATTGAAAGGCCAAGCAAGAGGTAAGGAGATGGAATATCTATTAGCGGCAGTATTTATGGCATTGATTGGTTATGCAATATACCACTATACAGCAACCACACCAACAGCAGTATCACAAGTACAATGTGGTCCAGTATTGGCACAAGTATATGGATTAGCAGGACAATCATTAAACTTACCAGCAAAAGTAGTAAACTCATTAAACGGAAAACCAGTATCTGGAGCTAACATATATGTATTTAGCACAGTACCATATGGATGGGGACAATCCCAAGAATGGACATTAATACCATCAATGTTAGTAGGACAAACACCAGTAGCAACAACTGGATCATTAGGTAATGCAACAATTAGTGTAACAATGCCACAACCAAATCAAACAGAAACAGAATATATGGTATTAACAGATACAGGATTCTGGTCTGAATTATACACATTATCTGTAGGATATAATCCAAGCATAGCAGCATCTTCAGCTCAACAATGTATACAATTATTCCCATACTCAACAGTACAAAATATTATGACATCATTAATACAAGTTCAAGCTCAAGATGTATTAAATGGACAATCATATACATTGAATAACTTACAAATGGAACCAGTAGGATCATTAATACCATCATTAAGCACACTATCATTCAATGTATCACAAACAGCATATAATGCACAATTACAAGCATTCTATGCTGGAATTGTAAGCGGAGGATCATTAAGAGTTACAGGAATTAAATTCTCAGCATTAGGAAACTTACAACAAGAAGGTATACAACAATTATCAGTACAAATAACAGCTGGAGGACAAACATTATACCAAGGAGTATTATACAATGCTGCTAACTCCAACTTACCATTAGGAAATGGACAAAATACAACATATACAGTTAGCTTAGGAGGAAATACAGGATTAGTTGATTTACCACAAGGAACTACAATACAAATACAAGTATCAGCAGTAGCAAATACTAATACAAACCAAACAGCAGGATACCTATACTCAGGAGAACAAGTATTACAAGTACAATTCGAATTAGCAGATCCAATGGAAGGCCAACCAATAGCATTCACAGTAACAGGATAGACCTAGAGGCTAACACATATTTTTAAATGTTTTTTTTAATTATGTTTTATGAGATGGGACAAGATAAAAGATAAAATAAAACATTTATTTAAACCTGATAAAAAACATGAGAAGTATAATCTATTTTTAGGAGGAGTAGTGTTTGGTATGGGCTTGACAGTAGTTGTATATATATTTGCAGGATATCCATATACTTTGCCATATCTCAAACCATTTGTAGATATTAAACATTTACCACCCGGATCATTAAATTTCATATATACTAATGATTTATCCTATTATTCTGGCGTATTGGATACATTATACTTCCAATTTAGTAATACATGGATTTGTAGATATAATAATCCACTTGTAGCAATGCAATATATAGCGGCAAATAAAGCATTCTATAATTCGACAATATTCTTTATATTTGATGGTGATCATCTAAGAGTTGCAGTATATTATGATGATAATTTAACTTTCTTTGATGTAACAGACCCAACTTATATATTTTATCCAAATGATACAGAGATAATGTCATGTAATATATCTCCAACTTATGGAATTGGAAGTAATTGTACTATAATATATGCAGATGGATTAACCGCCTATAATGATCCCACATTAGATGAGTTAGTAGTAAAGGAGGCGTTTCATAGTTCTTGAAATATAAATTTAATATATTGTAAGGTAATATATGGTAATGGATAACCATGTAAATGTAGTTGGATAATTTCACAAAACATAAACTATAACCTTTTAATAAGTATATACATAATATATTTTATGAGATATTTGGTCTTAAGTATAATTGGTGTAATATCATTAGCTACGATATTCTTATTTAATATACATCTACAAGGGTCGAATAATATAATAAACGTAAAGCAAAATGATCAAAATTTATTAGTAATACCAGAAATTCTTCCTGTAGCTAATGTAAGTGGAAATTCATTATTATTTGCTTCAGGTACATTAACTATTAATGGGGAAACTGTTCCTATTTATACACCATTAGCATCATATCTTGATCTAGGTACTATTTCTCCAGGTAGTCCCCTGTATCCATCATCTGTAAATTTATTTGGAGAACAAGGTCCAAATTTAAATTTTAATGCTAATCAATTAGGAACAAATGTATTTGGAACTGTAGCATATTCTTTTATAACAGGTTCTACTTATGATGCATTTGTTAATCCATATTCCTCAATAATCGCATATGCACCCAATTCTGGTAATCTAGAGGTATATGCATATTCTATATTATCAACATATAATAATACAGTTACATCTCCTCTAAATAGTTTAGTACCTGTATTAGTTGATGGCTTAGGAAATAATTATACATATTATGCACAAAATGCAATAGTTAGACCAATTGTACCTCCTAAATATCTTACAGTAACTCATATGATCTATAAGTTCGGTGTAGTTAATTTATTTGTATCTGGAATATCTAGCTCATCACCATTATCTCAATTATTATCTAATGATAATAAAGCTACAAGTTCATTTAACTCTTATTTTGGAATAAATCCTGGTTATAGCCCAACCACTAGCTTTAGTATACCATTTGTAGCATATCCATATCTTGCTAGTCAACAAATAACAAACCAATATCCAATAACAAATTATGTTCTAAATCCAACATTTTCTCCATTATTCTTTGTACCTCAAAATAGTAATACATGGACTAATGATATAGTATATACTCCTTATGTTATACCATTATATGAAGTATATGGTGCTCTACCACCAAGTACTGTTTATGTTTATCAAAATGGAACATATAAAGCTACATATAACGGTAATACACCTTATGAGATTAATATGCCAGTAATGATTGTTGCAAATGGTAAAATTATTCTATTATCTACTGCTATAACTGGTGTAGATCCAATGACGGGTTATTTCTTAAGTCAAGAATATCCTGGACAACAAATAGGATGGTTTGCAGGTCCGGGTGTACAATGTAGTGTTGCAGAATTCAATAATTCACAAGTACAACAATTATCTCCATATTCTGAAGTATTCTACTTATCTTCAACTGGTTATATAACATCTAATAGTGGTTCTGGTATATCATATACAGTTCCAGAACAAATATTTGTTGTAGATCCATATAATCAAGTTGCATATCTATTTAATATAGTATTAAATGTTACATCACCTTCATCTACTATTACCGGACCTGCTGCATGTGAAATCAATGTACAGAAAACAGGAACAAGCATATCTGTAACTAAATATAATTTACAAGGAGTAATATCATTACAAAATATGAATAATGTATATATAGACACAGAATATGCTAACCAAGGAATGATCTTATTCTACGAGATGAATAATCTAGGTACTGTTACTGTATACGAATTAAACTTAAACACAGGACAAATAACAACATATACACAACAGATACCAATATCTGGAACTATAGTACAATATGCATATCCAGCATTAGAGGGAGCAACAGGTCAATTATTAAGTTACGTATCTGTGCTTAATGGAACTTATTATATAACTACATTAAGACCTACATTTATACAAGGAAGTATACCAACATTAAACTCTACACAATTACCAAATAATTATACATTTGCATATTCATATGGAGTATTACCAATTACGATATATTATAATGGTTCTCAATCTACATCAAATGTAGTTGTAATATTAAATATAACTAGTCCTCAAATATTATCTGCTATTGCAACTCCAACTGCTCAAGATATACGTATATTTATGAATAACACATATGGAACAGACTACTACGCATATCCTGGATTAGAATATTCAATATTGCAATATACTCCAGGAAGTTTGTTATCTGTAGTAGTGTTATTACCATATATAAATCCAGGAAATAATACTATATATATGTATATGGGATATCCATATGCACAAAGTGTAATGGTACCGGCCAATAGTTTGTTAAATCAATATTCTGTATTAAAGAATGGATAGAAAAATATTATCAGTAATTGGAATTATCTTAATATCATCATTTAGTGTATTTTCTGCTCAATATATTACAGTAGCAAGTGGTCAATTAGGATCTGGAACACAAATGAATTTATGTTATAATACATCTATTGGTAAAATGTGTTATAGCGTACAGAATAATCCTAGTTATCCTTATTATGGATTAGTAAGTGGTATTTTTCCACTAAGTGTACCTACTTATTTACCTGTTGGGCAATATTTATACTTTAATGGATGGACGAATTCCTTAACAGGTCAACAATATGGAAATAGTATAGTTACATTTATTCATGAAGTAACCAGTAATAATACATACCTCCAATTTGTAGCACCAGGTGGAGTTGCATCATCTAGTGTATTAGATAATCCATATAGTATGCTCTCTGGAGTTAGTTTTCAATCAGCACCATTAATACAATTTACAGGATCAAGTGCTACAATATCCTATATAGGTGTTGGTAATGCTCCAGGAATATATTCATATGAATTAGGTCAACCTGTTGGTATAACTCAACAAGTTTCTGTATGTCCAGGACCAATAGTAAATATAATATCTCCAGTTAATGGATCATCTTTCAATGTAGGTCAACCATTTACATTAGAAGTACAAGATATACCACAATATACTAATTTATCTATATCTGGAGTAGAATATATCATATACATAAATAACCAAGTATATACTCAAAATATTACAACACCATCACAACCTTATACAGGATCTATAGATAATTTCTCAATAACATTAAATTCTGGAGGAAATATTACTATACAAGCAGTTGTTGCATATCAATATTCATCTGGATGTATAGGAATAAATGAAACCTCTATAAAATTATATTCAACAGCTCCACTTCAATTAGTAATAAATAGTATAGGGCCTCTCAATCCTGTACCAAATACATCTTTAGGATATCCTGTAGTAAGTAGTCCAAATATGTCAGTGCAATTTACATTGTCCGGTAATGTATTATATGCTACACAAACAACATGTACAGTATCTGCTAACTTATTAACAGCATGTGCTAGTGGAAGTCAGACTTCAGTAAGTTCAACTGCAGGACCATTTAGTTATACAGGACCATCATATACAACAGCATCATACTTAGATATGTCTAGTGCAGCACAAGGTATATATCAAGTAACAGTAACATGTAGTGTAGGATCTACTACATTATCAAAATCAGTACAAGTATTATATGCATACGATCCTAATGCATGTTCTCTATACTGTTCTGCACAAAACGGATATTACAATGGTACATACTGTTGTGGTCTAAATGGACAACCATCACCAAGTCAGGTAACTGGATATCCAAATCCAACATATTACAATGCATCTACATGTTCATTAGTAAGTTTACAGCCAGGACAATGTGTAAATAACAATGATGTACCACCACCAGGATGGACATGTCTTAACTCTACTACAGTAGCATATGTAACATATTCATGTAGTGTTAATTATCCATCAGTAAATCCACCAGGAGTTGGACAAGTAATACAGAATATAACTCAGGAATTTGGCTGTGGACAATATGCCTACTGTTCATATGGACAATGTGTACAATTTGGTCAAAATATTACACCATCATTAACAATAAATGTAATATATCCACAACAAGGACAAACAGTATATGCACAAAATGGACAAATATATGTACAATTTATACCTAATGATACATTAGAAACACAAGTAGCATGTATGATATATGATAATGGACAAATAGTAGGACAAGGACAATATACAAGTGGTAATGTAGCATCATTATCAATACCAGTTCAATCAGGACAGAATACATTGAACATAACATGTGCTGATATAAACAACGTAACCAATTCTACAGTAGTACAGTTTACTGTATCAACAGGATATATAGTTACATCTCCAAGTGAATGTGGAATACCATATGTATGTCTATCACCAACGCAAGCAGCATATGTACAATATAATGTAGTAAATGGAATATGTAATTATACAGTAATACAAACATATAATGCATCTACAGGACAATATTGTTTCGGAGGATTCTTAATAAATGCAAATCAAGTAAATGTACAGCAACAATTATTTGGACAAACATGTGCACCAGATGCAATGACAATAGTAGAAGAACAATTAACACCATCATCGCCAGGAGTTGCAGTTAATCTATATCCATTACAAGCAGCACCATTTAGATGTCTATTAGGATTATCAGTAACACCACAACAATTACAATCATTTAATGGCATGATCATACCAGTATGTACTCAAAATAATACAATAGTAGAATATCAAATAATTGCACAAAATGGAACAATATATTTCCAGAATATAGGTCAACAAGCATGTAATAATCTATGTGTAGCTGGATTATGTGTACAACCAGGATATACTATACAACCACCAACAATACAATTAATAAATGTACCAACAAATGTATCAGTTGGACAGAGTGTAACAATAACATTTGAAGTAGGAAGTCCATATCCAACAGCATATGTACAACTATATATAATTACACCAACAAACCAAACATTAGTATACAGTGGAGTAGTAAATACTAATATACCTGTAAGCGTTTCATTTATAGTACCAGATCCTGAGCAAGCCCAATTATATGCTGTAGCTGAAGATCCATCAGGATTAACGGGAACAGCTATACAACAAATAATAATATCATCTGTTACTCCTACAACAAATATAACCACACCATCAGCTCCTATAACTCCTTCAGTATCTGGAATATCTGGAGTTGGAGCTGCACTAACTTCAGCATTTGTAACACCAACAGGAGCACCAAACTATACAATAATAATAATTATAATAGCAATAGTTGGTGGTTTGGCTGGTGCATATTTATCCTTAAAGAAAAAGAAATAGCATAGTTCATTTTTTTAGAAATTAACATTTTTATTAAAGAAATATAAATATTTATTATGGTATCAATACTGGATAGGATAAGCGCAAAGGAGACTTTAGTATTATTTATAGCATCGGCGGTTGCAGTATTCGTAGTAGCAGCAATAATATCAATGTTTGGAATAAGCCAAACATTAGGATTAGTAGTATTAGCATTAGCAGGTATAGTAGTAGGATTTGTGTTAGCTAAGTATGCACCACAAACAGCAGAATACTTAAAAACACAGCCAATAACTGCAATTTTAGTGGTTGCAGTATTATTAGGAGTAGCTGGATTCGTAGCAGCATTCTTATCATTTATGCCAGCTCCATATGCAACAATAGGAACAATTGCAGTATCTACAACAGCAGTACAATCAGCAATTGGAAATGGAATCAATAATTTCATTACTATGGGCATTTCAGGATTCGTAATGGGCGTAGGAAGTTGGTTTGGGGTAGCATTCTCCAAGAAATAACACGTGAGGCATCTCCTGGATGGACTTAAAATATTTTTTGTTAATTATATCTTTTATATTTATATTAGTTAATATTTTTCTAGCAGCATTTATATATAAATTTATTATAGTATCCCCTTCCTTTAGCGTATCTCTATCTGCTAATTATACATTTCCATATGTTGATACAAAAAATTCTATAATATTACCTGGATCTATGGTGATTATAGCTACATCAAATACTCCTGGATTTTCAATAAATTTACAAAGACCATTTATTGTATTATCTTCAGGATTGGGATACTTTTTATTATCATTATCTGTATTTTTAGTAATATTAGGCATTATAATGATAATAACCTATGAAGAAAGGAAAGTAATATATGGCGGATTATTGGTCATATTATCAGCAATAATATTTGCATTATCTATAGTCGCTAATGCTCCATCATATCCCGGTAATATTATATGTCATCAACAACAAGTATCAGGATATTATTCAGATATATGTCACGAATTTATTTATGGAAATAGTACCGATGTAATGTTATTAAGAGTATATGATAATTCTACGGAGATAGTACCAATACAAGATGTATCTGGAAAGATAGTTTATGATATACCACCACCAATAGGTACTTTATTATATATATACAAGTCTAGTCTAGATTTTGTATCAAATTTATACTATATAGTAACTCAGGGCAATATTCCTTTACAGTATAAGATAAGTTATATCTATGTTGGATAGAGCAAACTTTATATTTATTAAATACATATTTACAATATGACGTTATACAGCGATAAGATTGTGATGGGATGTACAAAAAAAGAGGGAAAGTTAGTTTGTTACGCATACGATTTGAGTACACTGCCGCTTGGAGCTGATGATCCATCAATGGCTAGAAGAAAATGTGAAATAACATTTGAAGGAGTAGAACCACAGTTTACATTTAGTGGTGATAGTGGAATGAAATTGTGTAATGATCTATTAGAGAACCTAGGAGACATTATAAAGAAATCATCTAACTTAGGTATACCAACAGCACAATTACAAAAGATTTCATCAAAATTGAGTCAATCTGGTAGTGTAGTAAATACGGAAGAAGGTCAATCATTATAATGTTGATGAATATTTTTGTTTTTCAAATATTTGTTATTTTAGATATTATCTTATTTGGTTCAGGTGTTTATATCGGATTTGCTAAAAGTGGTATAAGTGAGATTGCAGATAAGATTCATGCTATAATGATAGGTATATATTCAGCAGCTTTCTTTTCATTTATTATGTTTCAAGTTAATCCATTATTTATTATAGGTACAGGGTTTGATCTATTCATATCTTATGTTAGTGGATGGTTAATGGGATTTGCAATAAATAGGATTATTTCATCTTAACAATTTCTGATATTTTATCAAATACTTCATAAACTATTCTATCTGTAATATATGTTTTATTTAACTTTGCATAAGCATATGCAAATCTTAACCATCTCATAGATCCCCTTACACTATTCTCTCTAGTTTGTTCTATAATATCTCCTATAGCACTTTTTACTTTGTTAATATCTCTTATCTTTGGTATAAAGTTTTCAGTGGATTTAACATATGACCTTATCAGCTCATCACCTTTTCCATATAATTCATAATTTTGTGAATATTCAATTACATATCCAACAATTTCTTTTATTTCACTTTTAGTTGGAGTCTTGAAAGTAGCTACTAGATCAAACCTATCTAATAGTTCCGGTCTAAATTTTGTTCTGTTAGAAGATATCATTACCCTAACTCTAGCGTCATATCCTATACGCATCTTGGCTCCTGTTAATATTACCCTACCCTCTTCCATAGCAGATAATAAGGGATCAAGATCTCTATTATTTATTTTATCTGCTTCATCTATACATAAAATTCTTCCATTAGCAGCCATCAGTGGAGGAGGTGATGTTTCAAAATCATCTGGATTTAGCGATCCAGATAAACCTGCAGAAGTTGTTCTTAATGATACATATATTCCTTCTGATACACTTGATTGCCATTGCAATAATAATGTTTTACCTGTACCTGGATCTCCCAATAATGCTATATGTATTCTGGATCTAAAACTAGGATCACCGTCTGAAAATAATTGTAGTAACATAATTTTCTTTACTAATGGTATAATACCGGAATCTTTTACATGCGGGGCAACATATTGTAGTAAATCTTCAAATGGGTCTTTTAATAATAATTTTTGGTTTCCTATTTCTATATTTTTATATTTCTTATATTCATCTAGAATCTCTATTAATTTATCTAATGATATTATTTCTATAATCCTAGGATAATATGGATTTCTTCTTGCGATATTATTAGTAAATAAAAATTTTATTGTATTATCATTTACTAAGCTTCTTAGATCATCCTCAAATATGATAATATCTGAATATATAGGTATACCTATAGACCTTGTTCTATCTATATAGTATGGTAATGAGTATTCTAAGAATTCAAATAAATTTATCAAATCTTTAACAGTATCCTTAATTAACTCAATCGTCATATATAAATATTAATAAATGTTTAATATAAAAATTAATATATGGGTAAACACATGTTGAGAGGTGTGATGAGTGATTTGATATTAACATCATTGATAGCATTAGTATTAGCAGCAATAGTCTTCTTTCTTATAGCAAATTCTACATATAATACAAAATCTGTAGAGATAATGCCTTTTGGTACAACTACATTATATATATATCATATAAATGGTAATACATATGCATGCACACAGAATATTACTGGAGAAACTTGTTTAGTAGCACATAATACATTGATATGTCCGGATACAACATGCCTACAAATATATAATATAGTAAATATAACATGAAGTCAACATTCAAATATACTAGGATGTTGATAGATGTTCTACAGGTAATATATAATAAGCCAGGTATTTCTATATCTGAACTAAAGGAAATATTTAATGTTCCTGCATCGACAATGTCAATTATTATAAAAGAATTAAAAGATATGGGTATTATATTTACATCAGAAGATAGGAAGAAAATTATTGTAAATAGAAAAGATGGAGATAGTTATGAGAGAGTTGTTAAGATAAAGAAGGTTTATCCATTAGGAGTATCATGTAACAAGTTTGGTACTGTTATAGTACCATATGTTGTAAATTCAAATATTGGATTAAAAGTATTTAGTTGCCCATTTGTTAATGAGTGTCCATATGTAAATCAGAAAACTTTGATTCCTGGTTACTGTAAATTATATGATTATCTATCAGATGAAGAAAAGAAGGCGATTATTGATCTTATGGATAAGATAAATAATCTAGTAGAATCTACAAAAAGTAATAACACACTTCAAAAAAATGGAAACTAATATATAAAAGGTAGTACAATAATACTATAATTATGGATAAAAGTATAGCACTATTGTTATTTGCAGTAGGTATGGGAGCATTATTGTATTTGTCATATAGAGGAAGCGCACTATTTTATACAGGAAATGGAGTAGTAATAAATAGTGTAAATACACCAAATATTAATGTCGGTCCAGCAGTTACAGGAGGATCTAGAGGAGTAACAGCTGTAATATACTATTATGATTATCAAAGTACTCAAGCATCATATCTACAAAGTTTATTACAGCAAATTGGATATACAGTTAATACAGTTGATGCAAGTACATCTGTAGGATCAGCATTATTAAATAGATCTGCTGCATTTAACTATGGTTATACAACATTGCCTTTAGTACAAATAGGACACTATTATTTTGAAGTTTCTATGACATATTTACCATATAATCAATGTCCAGGAACTATAGAAAATGTAAATGTAGATGGGATCTATATACCATTTTGTGTATATAATGGATTGTATTTATTGACAATACCTACAGCACAGGAACTATATCAAGCTTGTATAGAAACAGGCAGTCCATCTTGTTATGATTAGAGATTTTTTTAAAAGATTTGTATATCTATTTGTACTAATATTTGGATTTATTTTAATTTCTCATAATATTCATTCTGCTGAAACTACTGTTTCATATAATTTCAATATAGCAGCTCAGAATGATTACTTAATGATTAATTATAGTTATCAAGGATATAATTCATTCTGTAGTCCTATTACACAATTTGGTTGTGGTACAGGTTTATTCTTCAGAGTATTTGTATATAATCAACAAGGACAACAAATAGAGGCATTTAGAACAGGACAGAATGGATGTATTACCGATTTATCATCTACAATATGTGATATACCATATTCATTTAATAATGTTCCAATCTCTGGTTCTGATACTGTACCATTAAACCTACAGCCAGGTACTTATACTATAAAGGTAGATTTTGTAGTTGATTTAGCATGGTCGTCAGATTATACATTAGGAACACAGACAATAACATATACATTACAACCACAACAAATAACACCACCTCAACAAAACCAAACATTGTATTCATCTCCAACATTTACTATAACTGCTGCTGGACCAATAGTAATACCACAAAATGTTCAAGTAGGCCAATACATCAATGTATCTATACCTATACAAGTAAAATCTAGTTCTAATCAAAATGTAGTATTTTGGGTAACTATTAAGAATCAAAATGGACAACAAGTATTATCAGAATTAGCAGGACCTTCTGGTACATCTGGAGCACCTACTAATGTATTTGGAAGTTATTATTCATCAACTGTTCCCGGTACATATTCTATAACAGCAAATGTACCTGAAGTATTAAATCTATCTTTAGTATTTTTACCATCCTCTCAAGGATCGTATTATGTATATATATGGCCCATGACTACTACAATAAATACAGGGGTATTAGGAACAACTTTATCACCACTGACTACAGATCCAGTTCTAATAGGAACATTTAATGTAACAACCCAAGTACAAACTCCACCAACTGGTACTGTACTAGTAAATAATGGTCAAGTATTAATGGAGCTAGGAAATATTACTATTTCTCCAAATCCCGGTTCAGTAGGACAAACTATATATATAACATTCCCAGTATATGTAGAAGTATATTCAGGAGGAGCATATGGACCAGATCTATACATATATATAGAGAATGTTCAAGGACAACAGGTAGCATTCTATAGATTAGGATCACAGGGTTATACAACAGATTCTAGTGTTAATTATTACTTTCCAAATACACCACAAGATGTATTACAATTCTATAATATAACAGTACCATTTGTTCCATCTCAACCTGGAACTTACTATATATATGCATTACCAAAATATGATATACAAGACTTACCAGATCAAAATCTTGGATCTCAAACGTTAGTAGCAGCATTTACTGTTAATACTAGTCAAACGTCAACTGGTATATGTGCTACAGGACAACCAACGCTAGTAGAAACAGCATGGATGCAAAATGGAGCAGTAATAACTACTGCAGGTGTTGGACAATCTATAACAGCATTTGCCGAATTTACTAATCCATCTACATGTACATATGTAGGTTCAGTAGCTATAACAATATATACACCAGGATTATTTGGACCATCACAGTATGCTACATATACTACATCCATTAATTTACCACCAGGAAAAACAACTAATGTTACATACCAAGTAACATTCCCCAACTCTGGAACATACTATTTTGGGGTAGCATACCAAATACCTTCATATACATATACATATAAACCACAAGATGTTCAAACAATAGAAGGTACACCATCAAGTGCAGCAGGACCAGAGTTAACAGTAAAATCTCAACCAGCAGTATCATATAGTGTATCTTCATATTACTTTATGCAAAATGGAATGCAAACAACAAAATTATTAGAAGGACAAACAGCTGAAGCATGTGCTGTAATAACATCTAATGTACAATCACAAGCACAAGTAACACTAGATGTATATTCTAATAACGTCTTGGGATTGCAAATGAGCGGAGGACCATTTGGTAACTTATGGTCCGTACAACAAGGAATATATACAATAATACCAAATGGAACTGTGATATGTGCTAACTTCACTCCTTCTCAAACATCAGCATTACATCCAAATTGTTGGTATATGATAGTATATGTAAATGGACAAAACTTAGGAACATATCCACCAGATCAACAAGGAGCATGTATTATAACACAACAACAATATATACAAGCAAATGTACAATTATTAAGTTCAGGATGGTATACATCTAGTGGAATACAGGTAACTAAAGGATCCTGGTCTACAGGTATATATTATGTAAATGCTACATTTGCAAACTTAGGAAGTGTAGCAGCATCAGTACCTGTAGAAATAGATATAGATACACCAGGAGGATTCTTTGGATTATTGTCACCAACAACAATACAGAAATGTTCTGATGTATTACAAATAACACCAAACTCTACAGCATCATTCTCATGTAGTGCAAACTTAGGAGATGGTCAATATTATTATGTAATACTTGAAAATGGAAAAACTGTACAAACAGGACCAACAATAACAGTAGGATTCTTAGAATATGTAAAGCAATTCTTCAATAGAATATTAACAGCAGTGGGAGTAAGTGGTATAATAATGTTAGTACTATTTATATTCTTTGGACCATACATAATTAGAGGACTTATATGGATGTTTGAAGCATGGAAGAATACTGCTGAATCAATAAAAGAAATTTTACAAAAAATAAAGAAGAAATAGCTAGTACTCTTCAGCTAGATCTATATTTTTAGTAGTAACCTCTTTTGTTTTATATATTATGATTGGTATACCTAAATCTTCAAACTTTTTTACTATATTATCTCTAGATACTTTGTAAAATATAATTCTATCCTCATAGTAAGGATCTTTCAATAATTTGTATCTTCTGAAATTCTCCTTTATCTTATTTATGTATTCCTCTTTAGCAGGAATTACAATAGTCCAAAGTGTAATTTTATCCACATATGTTAATATTCTATCCATGACTAATCTAACATGATCTGGTGTTATATCATGGTTTCTTATATATTCGTATAATATGTCATCTATAATATCATTAATATCTATCTCGACTATCTTACCAAAATATCCTCCTATTTGTTCCTTCTCTGTAAAAGATATATCCAATAATTCGGAGTCTCCTGTAGTTAGGTATCTATGTATAGCATATCGTAATCTATATGGGTCGTCTCCTAATACAGTTCTATAATATATATTTTCTAAAGGTGTAAATCTACCGCGTATCTCTAATCTAAAACCTGTACCACTTGCACTTCTATATAGTCTAACATTATCCCTACCGAAAATCTTTACAGAATATAATAATGAGGCTGATAGTTCTCTATAGTTGTCTATATCTACTGTAATCCTATCAATACAAAATTTGTTTATGTTTGGTACTTCCATGAAAATTATATTATAACAAATATTTATATGTGTAATGGAAATTTAGGGGCTACTAATGTATAAATAATTTTAGAAAAACTATTTTACTTCAAAAAATATAAAGAATAGCTTTTTATATAACCTTCTATAATAATATAATATGGTAAAGACAATGCAAGAAGCAAAAGCCAAATATACAACAAAAATAAGAGCAGCAGGAGATAAATATGCAACTGATGTAGGAGCATTCTTGGGAATGGATGTATCAGGATCATTTCCAGTAAGGAATTATAAAGAAGCAGTACAAGCACCAGATATAGCAGATAGATGGGAAAGGGGATATAGATCAGCTTTCTCAGTCAGATAAACCTTTATATTTTTTTCCGTTTATATAGTTTTTATGGTTAAAACTATAAAAGATGCAGTAAGAAATTATTATTTGGCTATAACAAATCCCAAAACACCTGCTAAGTATATACAAGGTATTGCAAGATTCTTAAATAAACCTGCATCCGAGGTTGCAAAATCCAGAGCTGCAATGAATTATATCTCATTTACTTATAATTCTCGTATAGATGCACAAAAATATATACAAGATCTAGAAAAGGCATTCGAAGAATAGTTCCATCTTTTTGAACTAAAAATTTTTAATATATGAATACAATATCATAATATGGTAAAGTCACCGGAAGAGGCTATAAAAAAATATGAGGAAGATATAAGATCGCAACAAGCACTCAACAACTATTGTAAAAAGATTGCAGAATTCTTGCAAGTATCGCCGGATGTTGTCTGTCAATCATTACCAGCAAAGGATTGGGAGGAAGCAGTAAAGCAATCAGGTATTGGACAAAGATGGTATGAAGATTATAAAGCAGCTTTCTTATCTAGAAGAGCATAATTTTAATTTTTTTGATATAAAAATTTTTATATAAAATATTTAATATATATTTTATGAATAGAAGAATAATATTAGGTCTGTTAATTATAGCATCTGTATTACCAGGAATTTATTCGCAAGTATACTATATAAACGCAACAGCAGGGTATTATGTAACCAATTTAACATCATCTCCAACAAGCGTACCAGTAGATGCATCATATGTAACATATGGAAATGTATCTTGGAATAATAACAATTTATGGGTATCTGGTAATAATGCATTCTTTGTAGAATTAAATCTTTCCATTGATCCAAACATATATCAAGCTATTATGAATTATGGTGGAATAAGTATTACAGCTTCATCTTCTGGAGGTGTAGAAGGATGGGTAAATAACTTTAATAATGTATATAATTATACATTCGCATGTGGTATTGCATCTTCAGGAACTGTTTATGGTCAAACATCATCATGTAGTGTAAACAACTTTAATTTATCTGCATATCTACAGTCTGGAAGTAATACAATAATATTATACTGTAATGCTGGGTCTGCTTCTTCACCTTACTGTAATTTCTATTTAACATTACCTGCAAATGTACAAATAAATATGAATTCTAATATATCAGTACTTTATGAGAACTTAACAGCACCAATAGATACATATAACTATACACAGCAAATATGGCAAGTTTATAACACGTCTTACACGGAAACATTTAATTATACTTCACAAATATGGTATGTATATAATGCTTCATATTTAGAAACAGTACAAAGTAATGACGTAATAACGATGCAGAACTATACAGTAACTACTACAAATAATTCTAAGACAACATCAGTAACTGCGCAAATAACAGGATCTCAAGCCTTACCAATATTATTAGTAGCTTATTTAGTTACTCAAAACAATACATTAGTAAATGTTACAAATTATGCACCAACAATAACAATAAATGGTGTAAGCTATGGAAATACTCCAATAGTTACATTTAATTATCAACCTCCACAAAGTACCTATTATATACAGATAACAGATAATTATCCTCAATATAAGACAGCAGTATTTATGTTTGCATGGAATCCTCAGCAAATAATAACTGTTGGTCTAGTACCACCATTGGGATCATATTCATATACTATAGGACAACCACAATTATCATCATATACAAAAACAGTACAGTTCATATATGGAATACCATTATATCTATTTCCAACTGAAAATGAACAAAATCCAACTGTACCTGTATTGATAAATTTACAACAATTATCTAATCAATTAGGAGTAAATATATCGGCACAAGGATTAATTGTAATGCAATATAATCCAATGACAGGAAACTTTAATATGGTACCATACTTTATTGATCCTAATATACAATATCCATATGCATTGATGTTTGTAAGGGTACCGCAATTCCAAGCAAATGTGCCAACAATACTATATATATTTGTAACAAATTCACAATATTCTAACTTCCAACAACCAAATCTAGTATTTAACTTCTTCGTAAACTTCCAAATACCATCATATTATTCATTAATAAATCTATATACAACATCTGGAGTAACATATCAACAAACACCATTGGGATTACAAGTTAACCTTAATGGTGGAACCTTATCATTATATACATAATGGATCTAGATACCTGTAATAAAATTGTAGATAATATATCTAAAAGATATAATATAATAGGAAGAGATTGGATACCTGATGGATCATGTGTTGTAAAGATAAGATTACCTGAAAAGTTTAGTCCTGTAGGAGGAAACATTGAGGTAGACTTTACCTTTGATGAAGTAAATGGGGTAGTATATTCAGATATGAAAGTAATAGTTCCATATAGTGAAAGACTTTGGATATATTATGCATCAAAGAAACCAACTATGTTTGAAGCGGATGTATATACAACAAAAGAGGATAATAATCTAGTATACAAATTTACTGTTGGAGAGGTACATGATTATTCTAATAGTAAAACAAAATATGAGATAATGCAAGGTTGGTTTATAGATGATATGATAAATGGATTAATGATAGAAAAACGTTAAGATTCTAGAGGGTAGAATTTATCCTTTTCTTTTTCATAGAAAGACCTTGCATATGCAACGAAATCTTCAAGGGATAGATTCTTTTCCTTTAATTTTTTGATTAAATAACCCTTATATATAAATTGCCAACCTTTTTCCTTTAATTCATTTAATAATTCCTGTTCAAATTGTTCTATCTCTTCACTAATTTTATCCTTATCTTCATTTGTTTTTACATCACTAGCAGGTTTAATAGATAAAGCTTCCAATATTTTATCTAGTTTAGCACTAATTTCATCAAGATATTTCTTTAGTTCCTCATCCATTAATATATAGTATAACAAATATTTATATGTGTTATATCTTATACATTTCTTTTATTCTATTTATTTTTCTATTTCTAATAAAAACGCTTGCTTCTTTAGGATTATCAAATTGGGCTATTATTACTTTCCAAGATGGCTCGTCATCCCTTATGATATTAAAGTATTTACCACAATATGGGCATCTCTTTACTTTTTTCTTACCTTCTCTGACAGAATCATATAATGATAAGTTTCCGCAGTAAGGACATTCTAAAATCCAATATCTCTTAGAATTTACCATAGAAATCTGTAATTAGATCCTTAACGTCATCAGCAGTACCTATGTTTTTAACATTAAATGTTACAAGACTCTTAGCAGAATCCATTCCTATTTCACAATAAGCATCTGGATAATCTCTGCATTGGTTTGGGAAAACCATTTCGAAATATCCTGATGGAACAATTCTATTAAATGATGCTGATTTTGTAAATCCTAAAATTGGATCGTAGTCTATATATGAAGATGCAAGCTCAGCTCCTGGTATAGTATTTTTTAGATAATCTGTTGTAGAATCTGTAAACTCTATATGACATACTACTCCTGAAGCAAATCCACCACTCGATAATCTTACATCCTTTATTATTATATCTCTGTTTGCTAATCTTACACCTTGTATTTTATTTACTATATCCTTACATTCGTTAGGTATATCCATAATATATAATTTCTTTTTATACTATATATATTTTATTATTATTTTCCTTAGATATTATTACTATTACGATATCTTTTATAGCATCTATAGTAATATTATCTTCTGGTATACCTACCTCTAAAAACATATCATAGAGATATTGAAGTTCATCCCAGCTCATCATACTACCATCAAATATAAATATTATTGTTTCATTGTCTCTTATAATTCTAATATAGCTCTTAGCGATAATATCCATTATTTTCTGGAATTCTTTATAGTTCATAATATTTAAACAATTGTATTATTAATAAGTTTTGTATGCATATTTATATTTATGAACAATTACAAAATAGGATACTATTATGAAAGGAGAGTAAGAGAGTATTTGGAATCGGGTGGTAAATATATAGTATGGAGAACACCTGGTTCAAAGTCTCCTATAGATATTATTGCCATAAATAAGGATACAGGAGAGGTATTATTAGTACAGGTTAAGAAGACTGATTATGAATCACCAGATGATATATACGATAGGGTAAAAAAAGAATTAGAAGAATTTGCATCATCATTCAAAACAGATAATGTTAAAGTAGAGTTATGGGTATTTTCAAATAGAAGGCTATCTGTATACTCAATAAATAAAAACAATGGACAAGGAGAACAACAAAGATAGTTGTAACAACAACAATAGAAGTTTTAGCATTATTATTTCCAAACAAGTTTCTATCAGAACCATATAAATATTTTGTTGGAATCATAATATCTCTAGACATCTTAGTACTTATAAATGTATTGAAGCAAATATAGTACGGTTAACGATAGTGTTATAATAGAAATCTTTAAATAATAATATATAATTTCATAATTCTTGAATATAAATAAATATAAATAAGTATCTTATATAATATAATTATGGATAAAAGAAAGATACTTGTATTGTCTCTTTTAGGTTTAGGTATGCTAGGAATACCGGTGTTCTCACAAAATGAATTAACCGTGACGAACATGTCGGTATATACAGTATCTGTATTAAACTTTACATATAATGGAACATATGGAGCAAATGTATTTGCTGTAAGTCACTATACTTACAATAATACTCCTTATATTTTAACAGTATTAGGAACTAATTATCCTATCTCTGTTGATCTATTTAACATTACTGGAGGATTAGTTACATCAGAGAATATTTCTAGTTTAGTACAAAACTTGATGAATCAGGGCTATTCTCTAGGTAATATATTCATCTATGAATATAATGATACTGCTTATATAGATATACCATTCTACCAATATTCAGGATCATTCTATACAGGTTCATATACCGATTTATATTTATACCAAATGACAGTAAATGGTAATAACATTTCATCTCCTCAATTAGTATCTAATGCTACCATAAGTGGAAGCCTATCAAATATTTATTTCATAGATACTCCTGAAAATACTCAATATATAATTACAAATAATGGAATATATTCTACAAATGGTACGGCATTATTGTCATTGGCAGCTCCTATAAGTAGTCTTTATTTACATATTTTACCTACAGAAAGTAATATCTATATGGATTATAGTTATTATATTTATAACAATAATTTCCTATTTTCTCTTGCTGACATAAATCTTAATACTGGTCAACTTTATATATTTTACAATAATACGAATACTTTATATGGATTTACAGTATTTGTATCAACATATTATCCAAACGATTCTGCAATCGCTGTAGATACTCCAGATTGGAATGATCTTATTGTAAATACTACTATGTATAGTTTATCTTCAACTTTCTGTACTACATTCGGTGGAGAACCTGCATATATATATAATAATTATCTTGGAATGTTTAGTAACTATCCAAATGTTACTATAACATTCAATATTTTCAATATTACTAATAATACCTTATATTGTTTTCCATACTCTTATAATGGTTCTATCGAGTTTATAATACCAAATCTATCCATGAGTATTCCTATTACATCTGTAATATA
This sequence comes from Nanopusillaceae archaeon, assembly GCA_049974095.1. Taxonomy (GTDB): domain Archaea; phylum Nanobdellota; class Nanobdellia; order Nanobdellales; family Nanobdellaceae; genus Nanobdella. The sequence goes on from JBMFJD010000011.1 coordinate 27,474, forward strand.
TTCTGTAACACCAATTTATTATAATGGTTCCGATATATTCTTATTAGTTCCTTTAATAGACTCGGGATATCTATTTGATTTCAATTTAACAAATATTACAGTAGGTTATAATAACTTCACAGGTTCATGTACAGCAGATAACTATTTAATATCATGTTCAAATAATGGAGAAACTGATATATATGTAGTATCTGGACAACCATTAACTCCAACCCCTACACAAATTTATTATAGCCTTATTAACCAATATGCATGTTATCCACAACAATTTAATTATACTAACTTTACAG
>JBMFJD010000012.1:0-2622 GCA_049974095.1 Nanopusillaceae archaeon
GTATGATGGTAAATTAGAAATAGAGATGATAGCTATAGGATTTAGAAAAATAAATGATATTTACTTTAAGAAATTAGATGACGTACTTATATTAATCAAAAAAGAAAATAATATATACCAAATAATACTATATTATGATAATAAATATAGATTAATCATGACAAAATCACCATTGGTAGTATATAAGATATTAAAGGTAATTAGAGAATATGACACTAATAAACTAAAAAGCATGGGAATAGAGGTAGATGAAAAGAATGAGATAATAAAAGATATAATAACAATAAAAGAGGCATTATTATGATAGATCTATATGAATTAGAGAAAGGAATATTTATTACGGTAGATAATTTACCTAATTCTATAATAATAATAAATTATAAGAAAAATATAATAACATTTGTTATTAATGAAAATGGAAAAATAAAAGAAATAGATTATTTTGTTCCTGATCTTAAAAAAAGATTAAACTTAAATGATAGAAAAAATTGGATTGCTAAAGGATTTTATCTTAAATTAACTGATGATACTAAAAGGATATTAAGAAGATTAAAAGATAATGTTGATTGGATAAATGATATATATCTAAAGGTTAAGATAAAAAATATATTAAAAAATATACAATTAGATGACTAATAATTATCCATATGCTAAAACCGTTTCTCTATATGGTATACCTAAAGAGTTTAATAAATTTTTCAAATTATCTGACCTTTTAGATACAAAGACTGAAGCATTCAATTCTCTTAATGTATCTAATACTGCATTATTCCATGTATTATTCTCAAATTTCATATTTCTATTAGCAAATGTATTTATATCAACAAGAGAATTATTTACTAATAAAGGAATATCGGGTTCTACAGATATAGTATCACATACTTCTAATAAATGCTCTTTATCTTGTTGTACCTTTGATTTAAAGTTTGGATCTATTAATACTTCTACTCTATTACCTTCTAATTCTCTTACATATGAATTTGTACTTTCTACCATTAATGAAAATACATTTTCTGGCAATACTTTAGTATTACCATTGGCATCAGTACATGTAAGCATTCCTTTATTATATTCATATTCACATCTTAAACCACCATCTAAGATTCTATCATATACCATATCTAAGAAATATTCAGTGCCAACACCACAATCAGCTACCATAATATATAATTTTATTAGGATATTTATAGGACATAACTTTATATGTGTTAAACACATATAATATATATGCCATCAGCTAAGGAAGTAAGAGAAAAAATTTTTAAAACAAGAAAAGAAGTTGAGAATAATGTTGGTAAGATAATTATTAATACAGATTTTTACAATAGATATAAAGAAAGTATATTTGAATGGTATTATAATTATCCTGAAGAACTTTTATTAATATTTGGAGGATATGGAATTGGTAAATCAAGAACATTAAAACAAATATTAGAATCTGAAAATATTTCATATTTATTATTCTCAAAAATTAGGTTAGAATATGAAAACCAGATTTTGAATAAAGAATATGATAATAAAGATATAATTGTATTTGATGATGCTTTTATATCAAAGAGGGTTGAACATTTTATATTTAATCTAATTGACAAAAATATAAGATCTATATTTATAGTAAATAGCTTTGATGAATTGAATAATTTAAGAAAAATACTAGGTAGGTTAAAACTAATATATCTAGATCTAAATAATAAAGATGTAGAATATATGAAAAACAAATTATCTGAGATATATAAAATAAACTATGATAATTATGTTATATTAAACCTCAGAGATTTAGTAAATATAACCACGTATGAGATAACTAAAGATATAAATAAGTATAAACCTAAACTATTGATTGAAGAAATTATTGAGGATATTAAAAGTATTAATAATAGAAAAGAATTACTAAAACAAATATTAGATAAGATTAGATCATATGGGTTAAATATTAATATTGATATGGCTACAGAGATAGCAATAAAGGTCTTAGGTTATAGTCCTACCACAGCCAAAAAGTATATAAAGTTTATCATAAATGAAATATGAAACTTTTCTCTACGCTTTCCTTTTCTTTCCAACTCGTTCCATTGCTTTCCTTTTCCCGTATGATAAAAATCATATGTGAGACACACATAAATTTAAAAAATTTTCTAAAAAAATTAATCTTCAACAGGCAATATTATTACTAAAACTTTTTTACCTAAAAGAGGTTTTAGCTTTTCTTTATTTCCAATCCATATACAAAAATATTACCTATCCTTTCTCTTAACACATCTAGTTATTTTACCGGTATACGCCAATATACTATCCATTATTTTGTTATAAAATATGAATGTATAAGTTTAAACTTCTTATTATAGACAGGTTTAAACATATACATGTCTAGTTCTAAACCTTAAGACCATAAAAGTATACTATGAATAATGTTTATATGTGTTTAACACATATAAAAATATACAAAAAAGTTAGAACTATATCATGTGATTTTTACGTACATAATATATAATTACCAATGTAGCACCTACACCAATTGCTAATAATATTCCATATGATGGTATTTGTGTAGTAGATGATGAAGTAGTACTATATGCTGTTGGTACAGATACTGATGGTGTTGATGTTGTAGGAGCTGGAGTA
>JBMFJD010000012.1:2722-17999 GCA_049974095.1 Nanopusillaceae archaeon
ATTTTGTGAGAACACCGGTATTCCTAGTATACCTAAACCTAAAAGAGACAATATAAGTATCTTTCTTTTATCCATAACTATATTATATAGTATACTTATTTATATTTATTTGTATTCAAGAATTATGAAATATAACACCTATATATTTAAATACATAGAACAATAATATATTATGGAAGAGGACGTATGTAAAACATTTACAAACAAATTAAAAAAAGCTGTAGTAAATAGAGATCTTTATATAGATGTAAACTATGATAAAGAAAAAGGATTATGTATGATAAACTTCTATGATTCTACATCAGAAAGATTATCCAGAGAGAAAGGAGCTCCAATGGCAACAATATTATCATATGTTGGATATGACCCACAAAGAAAGATGGTTGTAAACTATGATCTAAATAGAATAGTATCTGGAAGGTTCTTTGAAGCTGAAAAAGTTAATAATATTGTAGTAGATTTTAAATATGCTAGGGTTGAAACCTATGGGAAAGAAGCATCTGTTGATGATTTTATGAAATTATTCACAAACTTTTTCTCTCAATAAAATTATAAGAATATTGGTTATAGTCCCTTTTTATGGGTGCATACCTTGAAGTATTAGCTGTTCTTTTAGGTACAATTGTAGAAGTATTATTTTTAGTAGTACCATCATTATTTGTTAATGAGTATATTAAATTTATTGTAGGTATTATAGTATCCATCGATATATTAGCATTATTAAAGATATTAATGAATATATAATTATGGATTTAAGCAAACCATATTGGGTAATTAGATGCCCACATTGTGGTAGATATCTATCATATTTTGTAATAAAGGAGGGTAAAAAGAAAACAAAGAAGTGTCCTTATTGTAAAAAAACAATCGTAATATTTGATGGAAAGAATCCATCTTGGTCTGTTGTTAAAGAAACGTTTGATAATCCAAAAGATGCAGTAGAATATGTAAAACAAAAAAATAAAGAATTTATTACAGGACTATCATCTAAATTATCCTAAGTATTTTCTACGTGCGTAATACCAACCTACCAATACTATACCAACACCTGCTGCTACAAAGATTCCATATATAGATAATGGTGTAGTAGATGATGAAGTAGTACTATATGCTGTTGGTACAGATACTGATGGTGTTGATGTTGTAGGAGCTGGAGTAGGAGCTGTAGTTGTTGGGGTAGGGGAAGGAGTGGGTGAAGGTGATGGAGAAGATGATTGAGTTGGTATGGTATATTGTAATGGTGCTGTTGGTGTAGTTAATAACATACTTACTGGTGTTGGAGTTAAGTTTAATGCAGATAATACATAGATATCTGTTTCTGTAGTTGATGTATTACTATTGTATAGTGTACAATCTATTAAGTATCCTTCTGGAAAACACTCTTGTATTATGTCTACATCTAATGACATATATTGATAATATGGCCACAATTGTATGTATGAATATTGTCCTGACGCTGGGGATATTTCTAATTCGTCCTGTGCTCCATATACTACAGATGCATAATTTATAAATGAAAAATTCTCAATAGTTAACATCGAATATATACTATTATTACTTGGGTTTGCGAACGCTACCGGAATATAACCTGTCTCTCCTAATCCTATATATGATGGTGAACTTATATTAGATCCAAATGTATCCAACATTGATGATTGATTTATTAGATTTAATATTATGTTATCCCCTTGTACTGTGTAATTATATATATTCATGTTAATACATGTATATTGCATATTGTTATAATTTAGCATTGCATTATATCCTATAACATATTCTCCATTTACTAAAATATTACTTTCAGGTACTATTGTAGATAAGTTTCCAACAATTAATATTGATACTTGTTTTCCTGCTATATCTGCAACAGTCATACTTACAACATCGTCATAATACTCTATATTGCTTACAGTCATAAAGCTAGCAATTTCAGTACCATTTATTAAAGTAAAGATTTGTCCAGTAGCTTTATTTATTGCAAATATAAATAGATATTGGTTTCCATTTGTTGATTGACCTGTATCAAATATTATATATACATAATCTTTTGTTTCTACAACATATATTGGAAAATTAATATCAACATACATTGGATTATATGGTTGTGAATAACCACTATTTATAGATATTACTGGTATATTACCTTGTGTTATATTAAGTATTGTCTCTACTTCGCCAGTTGATGTATTCATAAAGTCTCCAGCATATATAGTATAGTTATCTACTTCCACATAATAATTACTATAGTAAGGTACATTAGGATTATATATACTAGAGACTAATTGAGGAGAGGAAATGTTATTACCTGTTACTGTTATTTCATACAATAAATAGTTATTTGTAGTTGAGAATGGCAATGATATATAAGCAGTATCATTATATTCATAGGCAAATATATTACCAAAAATAGGATATGCTTCATCTAAGGTATATCCTTGATTTGTTAAGTTTTGTACTAAACTAGATATATTCTCTGATGCTACTAGTCCTCCAGTTATGTTAAATAAACTTACTAATTGTGGATATTCTGTACCAATAACTGCTAGCATATATGGACTATTATTGTAAGTATATGGATATACATAGAATACGTTTACTCCAGATAGAGATGATTGATCGAATGTTACATTAAATATATGTAATAGATATGCTGTAAAGTTGGTATAATTGAATTGTTGTGGATAACATGTTGGTACTTGAGCAGGAACTGTATAATATATTTGAGTTGGAGTTGGAGTTAATGGTTGTCCAGATACTACATATATCGTTGTATTTCCATTACCAGTACATGTTATTAAATAATTATCTGCTACACAATAAGCATCAAATGCCATATAACCTACAGAATCATTTACAATATTAAAGTCAAATAGATGAAAACTTGGACCTCCAGAAAATGCTATTGGCCCAAATAAGAAAATATCTGATCCATTATAATAGATTGGAGTAACTGGGTGTATATTTCCAGGAAGTAGCTCGGCAGAATTAAAGTTTGGTACTATAAATAAATTAGAATTATTATACACATATGGAGAACAATAGAATGTATCATTAGTTATATTAAAGGTAAAAACAGAAATAGATAAATTTTGATAAACAGAGAGCTGTCCATAATAATTATCATATATCCAACCAGGATACTCACCAAAGGTACTACAATAAGTTGCAGATAAATTATATAAAGTGGTATTTACAATAATGTCATCCCAATCGGGAGTGTTTACAGCAATTGCATAATCATTTGGATAATATGTTGATAAATATGCTGGATATCCATATAAACTATTCGTATTATTGTAAAATATATAGAGTTGACCATTATTAAGATTTATATCAGCAAGAGAGAATATGCCACCACTATATGATCCATAATCTATATAAATATTATTTGCTGTTGGAGAAACCGTATAAAGACCATAGATGGGAACAGATAAATTCAATAATAAAGTACCATTTGGGGAATATATTCCTAAACTTGAGATTATATATTGATTATTTTCTGGAGTATTTATGAAATATATATTTGATAGGTCTCCACTTATGGTAGCATTAGATACTAATTGAGGTGAAGAAATATTATTACCATTTACAGTTATTTGATATAAATATAAGCTAGTATATGAACCTGTATAGAATGACTCTGAATATTGGTAGAATGGTATATCTATATATGCTGTATTATTATATTCATAGATGAATATATTACCAGAAGCTCTACCACCAGTTGCTGTAAAACTACCAGTAGTATAACCTAGATTAATTAAGTATTGTACTAAACTAGAAATATCCTCTGATGCTACTAATCCTCCGGTAATATTAAATAAATCGACAGAGAGTGGATAATTAGAACCCAATACAGTCAAAATATAAGGAGTACCGTTATAAGTATATTGACTTACAGCAAAAACATTTGTACCATTATAAGTAAATGTATTAAAAGTAAAATTTAGTACTGGTATAACATATACCGACATGTTCGTCACGGTTAATTCATTTTGTGAGAACACCGGTATTCCTAGTATACCTAAACCTAAAAGAGACAATATAAGTATCTTTCTTTTATCCATAATTATATTATATAGTATACTTATTTATATTTATTTATATTCAAGAATTATAAAGTATATAACTTAAAAAATATAGATAGGTTTAGGGATTTTCTATCGATAACTTCTTGAGCATCTCATCTATGAATTTCCCTTGCATCAATGTATCACGATCTTTTAACTCACCAATCATCTCACCAATAGAAAACTTATATACTAAATTACCATTTTCTCTTGTAAGGTATACTTCTGTACCATATAAATTAGGGTCATTAGAGGAATAATATAATCTAAGTTTTTCATTAAATGGTACTGTAACTACCATATCTGAAGATAAAACATTATCTACTACATCAAATGTAAATTTTGCTTGTACGTTGTTTGGCAATCTTATCTTAATTATACACCATTCAAGATCTTGATACCAATCCTTACCTATTACCTCATATCTTTTAGCCACATTATTTGCTATTTGGTAGCATGTTTCCTTATCCATAATATATAATATAATTATAGTTATTTATAATATTTGTATTTAATAATCATGAAATTATTCCTCCATCCCATCCGATATCATATATCTAATATACTCACTAATATGGATTACTGAACCATTAAACCTTATAGCAAAGTATGTAGATTTTGGAGGAAATATTTTATAATTACCGACAACTTCTAATAAAGATTCTTTGCTCATAACTTCCTTTGTCCTATAATTTAATACTAATAATTCTGGATCAAAGAAATCAAATATTACAACCGGTACTTTTTTAATCCTTAATAATCTAGCCGCCTTCCATCTATGATGTCCATCTAATATTACAAATTTATCAAAGATATAAGATACCGCTAATGGTAATTTTATTCCATTTACCTTTATATCGTATGCGAGTTGGATAACTTTACTTATATCGACCTGCTCATGCGGTACTAATCTATCTGTGTCAATAAAAGAAACACCGTTCATACCGTACTTCCATAAAAAGAAGATTCATTTTAGATATTATAAAACTATTCTTTAAAAAATTAGAAATCTTCTCGTATTTTATCTAATAGTTCATAATATCTTTCACCTAGATATTTTCTTAGTAGGAATTTTATCCCGACATTATATGATCTAAATTTTTCCTCACTAATGAGAATATCTAATAACTTCTTTGTATCTTCAGTTATAATAATTCTATATCGTTTCATAGATAAATATTGTATATAACACATATAAATATTTGTTAGAACATATTATAATGGATGAAGAATTGAAGAAATATTTAGATGAAATTAATTCTAAACTTGACAGGATTTTGGAATTATTAACATTAAAACCCGCTAGTGATATAGAAGAAGAAAGTGAAAATAAAAATGTAGAAGCTGAGGTTGAAGAATTTGAGAATGAATTATTAAATGAAATTAAAGAAAAAGGATGGCAATTTGTATATAAAAGTTATTTAGTGAAAAGATTACAAGAAAAAGGATTATCATTTGATGATTTTATAAAATATAGTAGATTATTCTACGAAAAAGAAAAAGATAAATTTTATCCAGTAGAATGAATAGATATAAAATAGGTTATAGATATGAAAGGAAGGTTATTGAAGAATTAAGAGAAAAAGGATATTTTACAGTAAGGACTCCTGCATCTCACACACCTATAGATATTATAGCAATAAATGATAAGGGAGAAGTATTATTGATACAGGTTAAGAAGAGAAAAGATAATAATATACCAAAGGATGTTATTGAAGAATTAGAAGAATTTGCTAAATTCTTTAAAGATGCTAATAATGTAAAGATATTATTATATTTCTTTGGAAAAGATGGAAAAAAAGTTATAGAAATAAAAAACTAGGAATAAGACAATCTTTGTAATAATGTTATTATATTATTAACTGCCGATGAATTTATATTATCTTCATCTATTCTTATAAATGCCTGTACATACTGATTCTGACCATTTAATGGGGGATAATACCTTAATGATATTTCATCAATATCTACTAATCTAGGATTTCTAACAGATATAAATTCATTACCTGTAACATTACCAGATATTTCTTGAGTTATGTATATTCCTGATCTTACACTTGGATATGTTGTTTCATATATAAATCTAAATTCTCCATTTATTACTCTATTCTTATTAGAATTTCTATAAGTAACTTTTACTGTACATGCTTTGAGGTACTCAAAGTTATACTCTACAGTATATCCAAACCTATTTAATGATGTCCTGAAGTCATCCGCTAGTTTTCTACAGTCTTCTACATTATCTATTACGGTCATTATGAGTTTGCAGGAGTATATTCGAGGTATATAGCATTTAAAGCAGCACCAAAGTAGCTAATTGCAAAACCAGATACAGTTATAGAGGATATTTCATTATATTGATTTGGGTCTGCTCCATTATTTATTAATACTTGTCTTAGATCATAAAATCCTGGAGTAAGGTATATATTACAATCACTAAAATATGCCGACAATGTACTAACAATACATACATTAACACTACTATTAGTAGAGGGGTTTGTTATGCTATAAACAACATACATAAACGAAAAAGTAGCATATGGCGCAGACATAGGATTAGCACCAATTATTACGGGATATGATGGGTTATAGTATACATTTAAAGTTCTAATCATAGCTCCATTAGGTGCTATACCATTACCTGCCCATATAGTTCTAGTAGAATCATATGGAGCAGCAGTAAATACGCCACCATTCCCACACCAACCACCGTCCAAGGTTGTATTTGTACCACAGTAAGGTTGATATGGTCCTTGTATAGAGTTACCAGCAAAAAGAAATGGAGATGGATAATATATATATAAATAATATGTTCCATTACTGAATATTCCACAACTTCCAGTTCCAGAACCTATAACAATTTCAAATGTTTGAGGTAAACCAGTAACATTATCATAGGATAATACATTCGATCGATATTGATATTCGGTCCAATATGAATATACGCCAGGATCTGTATTTGGACAAAGATTAATTAGTTGACCATTAGAGTTTGTTATTGCTACTACAGCGGGCCATGCAAATTCACATTCTGAAGCATTTATTGAGGTAACATAAGGATCATAAGTCTTACAATATTGAAGTTGTTGTTGTAATACTTGTTCGGGAACTGTAAATTTAATAATTTGTAAATTTGCAGATGTAAATGCTTTAGATATATTAAAAACCCCAACTAATTGTGTAGTAAAAGTTGGGATACAAACACTATTCATACAAAAATATTGCCACATAGGTTGAGGTGATTGAGAATATATTTTGTAAGGTAATATTAATAATAATAATAAAGGGAGTATGTATAATATCTTTCTCATAATATTATATTTGTTATATATCATTATAAAACTAAGCTATATAGAAACCTAATTGACCTCCATATAGATTTACCTGTAGTCCCAATGGAGTTTGTTGATACATTACAGAACCATTAGTATAGATATTCAACAATGAATAATATCCTGACTCTTGAAGATTTACGAAATAGTTGAATACAGAGGATGGTTGACTAAAATCACTGTATGTATTATTAGTTACAAATAAATATAGTATAGTAGGTACCATTGAAGTTACTTGTGGGATATTAACAAATATTAGTGCTGAACCATAATTTTGATAATACTGATTATCAAAAAAGTATGGTAATAATTGATAAGTATTTAATCCGGGGTTATATTCCATGATAATAAAGTTATTTGAAGATATATTTATTCCATAGGCTTGTTGTAAATATTGATTATCTATTAATATTGGAAATACTGCATTAGAGACAGTATTATGTGGAAAGATATAAATGGGGATAGCGTATAAGAATCTAACGGATCTAGTATATGATGTTAATGTGGGGGTACCAATAGAGTAAGAATATGCACCTATAGGAGGAGTTACTCCATATACGTATACAAAGTTCTGATTAGGATTCCAAGTAAATATTGCTATTGCGGTTTTGTATTGAGGATAACTATCAACTATTTGAATATCATAAGTGGATTGAGTAGGTTGGAATTGTAGATTAATAAAGTTTCTACTTCCATAATCTACTCCATTAACTGTAATATCATTTGGAACATAATTAGGTATATTTGGAATTGTATTATTTGGACCAATTAGGTATGGATATATTAATAATTGTATTGGGATGGAACCTATAGCTACAGCTACTGCATTTACTGTTTTAGTATTACTAGTGGTTGTTACTGTATAGTTGGTTATTTGAACGTTAACATCACTTTGATATATTTCTGGAGAAGTAAAATTTAATATACCAATGCTAAAATTGGTATCTTGGGTTATTTGATCACTATAGGATAAAGCATTTAGAGATATAGTATAAGAGAAATTAAGATATGGGGAAGATTGATCATTTTGAGTAGCAATATATATTGTATTTAAACCTGGAAAGAGATTTGGTAGAGCATTATTAAAGAAACATACAGATGACGTACAAGAATATGTAATATTATTAACATTATTTGTATCTACCCATATATCAGTAGGACCTGATCCATAAACAGTTAATAATATTTGACCTCCATTTTGTAATAAAAATTGATATAAAGTAGGATCAATAGATATATTAGATTCTACAATAAATAATGTATCATTGGGATAATATTGCCATTCATTACCTGTATATGATACATTAAAGGGTTGAAATGTTACATTTGGATTAGGAACAGAAACACTATTTAAGGTTCCTACTGTTGCATTATACATAGAAGTTATGTTAATATAATATACATCTGCTGTTTGAGGAAATATTCTATAGGATAGTACTATTAGAGGTAATAATGATAATAGGTATAATATCCTTCTCATATTATTATATTTGTTATATATCATTATAAAATATTAGTTTATGAAATATGATTAATACTAGGTTTCAGGTATATACTGGAGAATCATACCATAAACAGACATCTCTGAAGCACCACTAACACTTGAATTTGGAAATATTTTTATATTAACAATTTCATTCCATTGATTAGGATCTAGACCATTTTGAAGTTCTAATGATCTAAGATCATATATAGCATTAGAATATGGTATATATATTGTTCGATTTTGGTCGGTATATGGATTTTTTATGGTTATATATCCATATACAGAAGGAGATAGCGAACCTATGAGTACTGGATAAAATGGATTAAATCTTACATATAAATATCTGGTTATATTCACATTACCCATTAAACCACCAAAATAATAAAGTATCTGAGAATATGGGTATCTATAATGACTGCTTATATAATCTATATAAGATGACCCAAATCCACCCGTATCTGAACACCAACCACCATCGAAATCCGAAGATGTTATATTTGATAGATTAGAGGGACATTGTATAAGGTACGTAAGGTTTGACATAGATTCAAAAGAATAATAAAATGGAGATGGGTAGTATACATATATATAATATGTACCTGGACTCAGAGAACCTATATCTATCTCAAATGTTTGAGGTAAACCTGTAGTATTATCATAAGAAATAGGTATTGTATAATAAGGTATTTGATACTGAACTAAAGAGAGACTAGAATCATATAAAGCAACTAACGCAGGGTAAGCAAAATCACATTGGGATAAATTTATTGATGTAATATATGGATCATAGGTTTTACAATAATATAGTTGTTGTTGTAATACTTGTTTGGGAACTGTAAAAGTAATAGATATTAAATTATTTGATTTGGTTATATTAAGTTGATATACTAACTGAGTAGTATATAGAGGAAGATTAGTCCCCCAAAGAGATCTATTTTCAACGACTACCCCAACAGGACCTGCCTCAGGCCAAATAGGTGATTGAGAATATACTTTGTAAGGTAATATTACTAATAACAATAGTGGTAGTATATAAAATATCTTTCTCATAATATTATATTTGTTATTCATCATTATAAAATTAGGATATATAGAAACCTAATTGGCCTCCATATAAGTTAGCCTGTAATCCCAATGGTGTTTGTTGATACATTACTGAACCATTGGTGTAGATATTCAGTAATGAATAATATCCTGACTCTTGAAGATTTACGAAATAGTTGAATACAGAGGATGGTTGACTAAAATCACTATATGTATTATTAGTTACAAATAAATATAGTATAGTAGGTACCATCGAGGTAACTTGTGGTACATTAACAAATATTAATGCGGATTCATAGTTTTGATAATATTGATTATCAAAGAAGTATGGAAGTAATTGATAAGTATTTAACCCTGGATTGTATTGCATTATAATAAAGTTATTTGAAGATATATTAACACCGTAATTTTGTTGTAAGTATTGATTATCTATTAATAGTGGGAATACTGCATTAGAGACAGTATTATGTGGGAATATGTATATTGGGATGGCGTATAAGAAACCTACTGATTTTGTATATGATGTTAACGTAGGAGTACCTATTGAATATGAGTATGTGCCAGGTAAGGGTGTAACACCAGGCGTTACACTATATACATATACAAAGTTTTGATTAGGATTCCAGGTAAATATTGCTATTGCGGTTTTGTATTGAGGATAACTATCAGTTATCTGGATATTATATGTTGATTGCGTGGGAACAAAATTTAGATTAATGAAATTAGCACTGCTATAGTATATTCCATTAATTATAATTTGATTTGGAACATAATTAGTTATACTAGGAAATTCTCCATTAGGACCAATAAGAAATGCGTACAATAATAAAGGCACTGGTATAGAACCAGTAGCTACAGCTACGGCATTTACTGTTTTAGAAGTATTAGTAATTGTTACTGTATAGTTTGTTATTTGAACGTTAACATCACTTTGATATATTTCTGGAGGTGTAAGATTAACTATGTCAATACTAAAGTTAATATCTTGATTTATAGATAAAGCAAGATTATGTAGATTATCAGAGATAGTATAACCAAAATTAAAAATTATAACTGGTAGTTGATTTTCAACAACAATATATATTGTATTTAAACCTGGAGAGAGGTTTAGTGGAACACTATAGTAATTATACATATTATAATAACTATAGGTGACATTACTTACATTATTTGTATCTACCCATATATAGGTAGGACCTGATCCATAAACAGTTAATAATATTTGACCCCCATTTTGTAATAAAAATTGATATAGATTGGGATCTATAGTTATATTAGTTTCTACAATAAATAATGTATCATTGGGATAATATTGCCATTCATTACCTGTATATGATACATTAAAGGGTTGAAATGTTACATTTGGAGGTAAGGAAGTAATACTGGATAAGTCGCCTACTGTTGCATTATACATAGAGGTTATATTAATGTAGTATATACCTGGTGGCGGAGGATAGGACGTAAGGTTCGATAAATTAATACTAAGGTTTGTATCATTAAGTATTTGAACACTATAAGAGTAGATACTTATAGATATATTATAAAATAAGACAAAATATACGGAAGATTGTTGATTTTGAGTAGCAATATATATTGTGTTTAAACCTGGAGCGAGATTTAGTGGAACATTATTAAAGGAACCTATAGGCATTGTAGATGAATATGTAACATTACTTACATTATTTGTATCTACCCATATATAGGTAGGACCTGATCCATAAACAGTTAATAATATTTGACCCCCATTTTGTAATAAAAATTGATATAGATTGGGATCTATAGTTATATTAGTTTCTACAATAAATAATGTATCATTGGGATAATATTGCCATTCATTACCTGTATATGATACATTAAAGGGTTGAAATGTTACATTAGGAGGTAAGGATGTAATACTGGATAAGCTACCATTTGTTACATTATACATAGAGGTTATATTAATGTAGTATATACCTTCAGTTTGTGGGTATATCCTATACGATAGTACTACTAGAAATAATATAGGTAATAGGTATAATATCTTTCTCATAATATTATATTTGTTATTCATCATTATAAAATTAGGATATATAGAATCCTAATTGGCCTCCATATAAGTTAGCCTGTAATCCAAGTGGAGTTTGTTGATACATTACTGATCCATTGGTATAGATATTCAGTAATGAGTAATATCCCGATTCTTGTAAGTTTACGAAATAGTTGAATACAGAGGATGGTTGACTAAAATCACTATATGTACTATTAGTTACAAATAAATACAATATTGTTGGGACCATTGATGTAACTTGAGGAATATTAACAAATATTAATGCAGGTCCGTAGTTTTGATAATATTGATTATCAAAGAAGTATGGAAGTAATTGATAATTATTTAACCCTGGATTGTATTGCATTATTATGAAATTGTTTGAAGATATATTAACACCGTAATTTTGTTGTAAGTATTGATTATCTATTAATAGTGGGAATACTGCATTAGAGACAGTATTATGTGGAAATATATAAATGGGTATTGCATATAAGAATCTAACGGATCTAGTATAAGATGTTAATGTTGGGGTACCTATCGAATAAGAATATGAACCTACTAGTGGCGTTATACCATAGACATATACAAAGTTTTGATTAGGATTCCAAGTAAATATTGCTATTGCTGTTTTATATTGAGTATAGTTATCTGTTATCTGAATATCGTAAATAGATTGGTTTGGTACAAAATCCAGATTAATAAAACTTACACTTCCGTAATTTACTCCATTAACTATAATATCACTTGGAACATAATTAGTTATATTAGCAATAGTACCATTTGGATCAATTAGGTATGGATATAGTAATAATTGTATTGGGATAGAACCAGTAGCTACAGCTACCGCATTTACTATTTTAGTATTATTAGTAATTGTTACTGTATAGTTGGTTATTTGGACATTAACATCACTTTGATATATTTCTGGAGAAGTAAGATTTAGTATACCAAAACTAATGTTTGTATCTTGAGTTATCTGAGCACTATATGAGAAACCATTTAGAGATATAGTATAAGAGAAATTAAGATATGAAAATGATTGTTGATTTTGAGTAGCAATATATATTGTATTTAAACCTGGAGAGAGATTCAGTGGAATAGTAGTAGAACATGAAGACGAATTACAAGAATATGTAACATTATTGATATTATTTGTATTAGCCCATACATAAGTAGGACCTGATGGAGAAACATCTAGATATGTTATACCACCACTCTTTGTAAAAAGTTGATATATGGTAGGATCAATAGTTATATTAGACTCTACAATAAATAATGTATCATTTGGATAATATTGCCATTCATTACTATCATATGAGACATTAAAGGGTTGGAATACTACATTGGGAGGTAAGGAAGTAATGTTAGATAAATTACCTACTGTTGCATTATACATAGAGGTTATGTTGATATAATATACACCTGCTGTTTGTGAGTATACTCTATAAGAGAGTACTAATAATAATAATAGTGGAAGTATGTACAATATCTTTCTCATAATATTATATTTGTTATATATCATTATAAAATATTGGTTTATGAAATATATAGAATATTATGTAGTATTACTTATGCAATATATCTATGTTTGAGGAACATAAATTAAAGAAAAACCATATATATGTACCACACTAGTATGAATCGAGCCACTTATACTTATATTAACAATTTCATTCCATTGATTAGGATCTAAACCATTTTGAAGTTCTAATAATCTAAGATCGTATAAAGGTCCACCGGAGAATGTTATAGTTTTGGTTTGACCTGTAGATGGATTCATTACAGTAACTGAACCTTGATCGTATCCAGAACTATCTAAAGCATAAAAAAGATAAAATAATAGGTATCCGATCATAACAGGGTACGATGGATTAAATTTCACATAAAGATATCTAGTCAATATAAAGTTACCATCATATCCTCCACTTAGAGATACGCCCCATGGATAATAATACTCAAAAAAGTAATATGATGTATACATACCTCCACACCAGCCACCATTGAAATCATAAGAAGATACATTTGTAAGGTTAAAGGGACATGATGAAATATTAGAACTAGTTAACGAATATATAGAATAGAAGGATGGACCTGGATAATATACATATAAATAAAAAGAATTATTTAGGTTGTAAAATAAAGGAGATTCATAATTTGTACCGAGAAAGATCGCAAATGTATTAGGTAGTCCCGTTGTGTTGTCATAATCAATAGGGATTATTTGTCCTTTTGAATAAACAATATTATATGCATTTGGATTATTATATATATCTATAGCCGGTGAGCTATATAAAACAGCAATTATTGGATATGCGAAAACACATTGAGATAGGTTTATTGATGTAATATATGGATCATAGGTTTTACAATAGTATAGTTGTTGTTGTAATACTTGTTCAGGAACTGTAAAGGTAATAATTTGAATATTTGAAGAATTAAAACCATCAGGTAGATTGAATGCATAAACTAACTGACTCAAATATAAGGGAATACTTGCAGATCCACTAATATAGCCACTTTTAGAAAATGTAGGCCAAACAGGTTGTAGAGAATATACATTGTATATGAACGATACTTCTGGTAATAGGAAGAGTAATAAATAGAGAATTCTCCTCATAATATTATATTTGTTATATATCATTATAAATACTTATAATAAAAATGTATTATGGAATACCGGTGCAAGGTTCAAAGATATAAATATAGATATTTTTCATATAGGAAAGGTTATAGTAGTTAGATTTGAGAATATAAAATATATACCAGCATATAACTTTTTCGAAAAGTATAAGGATAAGGTAGATGCATTTATCACAGTATCTTCAGGGAGAATGAGTGGTTATTTAGTTATAAAAGCTGCATAAGCGATATCAAAAGAAACTGATAAAAAAGTTATAGCAATTGTAGCAGATAATTATGAAAAATATAGAAAATAGAAAAAAGAAGGTCTAGTGAGAGAAAGCTGCTCTTAATCCTTCAGCCCATCTATTAGCTAATTCTGGTGCCATTGAACTCATTACAATTGAATAGTTCTTTGCTGGTGTTGAATTACAAGCTGCATCTCCTACACCTAAGAAAGCTCCTACATCTCTACAATATTTTTGTGCTGTTTCTGGTCTGGATACTCCCTGTTGGTATTTTGTCTTTGCGTAATCTAATGTTTTGACCATACTATATTATTATTGTCCTTTTATAAAAAATTATTGTTTATATTCTTTGAAGCTAATTCTATTTTTAGTTCATACTCTATAAACTCTATATAGTTGATCTGTTATAGCATAACCTGCTCTAACAAGAGATCTCTTATCTATAGCAT
>JBMFJD010000013.1:0-17144 GCA_049974095.1 Nanopusillaceae archaeon
TTCTATTGTAATATTTTGTGTTAGATTTACTCCATATGTATTTACATAATGCTCTATAAATTTCTCTGTTATTCCTGACATATTTTCATAAACAACCATATTAATATATGTTACTCTATTTTCATGTATAAACTCTACTACTGTTTCATTTGTTCCATTTTGTGTAACTGTCATCTCTCCATGGAATACCATATTGAAATTTCCATGTTTTGTCTCTACTGTTATTGTTCCGTTTGTTGTCATAAATGGTAGGTTAACGTATCCATTAGATATTACTAAATTATTGCTTCCTATTTGTACATTATAGATTCCTATCAATTGTGCTTGGATTCCTGGTTGAGCAAACACTACTGGCAATGCTAACAATGGTAAAAACAGTGTAATTACCTTTCTCATAATATATAATTAACACTTATTACTTAAATGTTTATAGTGTAATAAATATAAACATTTGTTAGATACATATAATATGGACAAAGAGAAGAAACTCAAAAATGTTACAACAACTGTACCAATAGAAATATATGAAAAAATTAAGGAAATGAAGATACCAATATCTAGACTTATATTACTAGGATACGAATCAGCCACTAAACAAAAAGAAGAGGACAATCAAATAAGAGACTTACTAATAAGAATATATAACAAATTGTTAGATATTGAAGAATTAATAAAAAAGCCTAAATCTTAAGAAAGTTAACATAGTTCCTATTCATATATAGTTTCTTTAAGAAATCATATAATTTTCTAATATTATTAACATCTCTTAGATTATACTCTACTAATTTATTAATATCGCTATATAAATCTTCTGTAAATTCATATTTTTCATCTAAATTTAACTCTTGAACTATATCTTTTAAAGAATAAAACTTAAAATCTCCTTTCTTTGCATACATATATATTGCTGTTGGTACAACAAGATCTAATATAGATACTATACTAAAGAATCTGGTCAGTGGTTTTATATTATACTTTCTAGCTTTATATATTAATAATGGAATATCTAAATACATTATACCATATCCAACGATTTGTCCAATTAACTTATTATATAATATTTTCCCAAGATGCTCTAATATTCTTTTTTCATCATCTATACCTCCATAAACAGTAAATGGTTCTAATTCATATTCATCAGTTACAATATTTCCACTATTTACAACATGGTTAACTGGTAATAACATAGCGACAGAGATTATATGTACATTATCAAAACTAAGATTTTCATCAAATTTTGGATATGTTTCTATATCTATGAACCCGACATATCTATTATCATATAATCTAAACAAATTATGAAAGTGTATATTCCAAGACCTTATCAACGCCTCATCCATTACTATATGATATAACAAATATTTATATGTGTTAAAGAATATAATTATATAAAACAAATATTAATAATGAAGGAAGAGACATACATATATATACTATTGTTTCTAGCAACATTACTCTTATTATTAACAGGATATAATCAATTAGCATATAACCCTGCAAACGCAGCAATACTAGGATTTATCGTATTTTCAATATCCGTAGGACTATCTTTCCTATTATTATACTATATAGTACTATTTATTATTAGAAAAGAAATGTTTAATCCAATCTTGTTATTCTTTCCACTATTAGCAGCATTAGGATATTCATTAGCAAAGAAAGCAATAACTGGAGTATCAGTACAGGTATTAGGATCCACTGGACCACAAGCAGCATTATTACAGATAGTATCATTACTATCAGGATATGGAACTACAATAGAAATATTCGGAGCATGGCTTGGTTTTATAGTAATAGGTGCTTCTATTGCTTTAATCTTATTTGTATTAATATTAGCATCATATAACCAGATAGAAATGAATAGAGCATTAGAAGTAGCAATATTAGCGGGATTTGGTATAGCCGCAGGGTTCGTTACAGGTCATTTAGCAACAACATCATTCTTATATCCTTTCGCAGCAACTGGAGGACCAACAATATATATCCCAGTATTCGGTATAACATTAACTATTGGATTAGCTGCATTAGTAGGATCTATATACTTACTTAGACTTTAACTGCTCTAGGCATTAATACACCTTCAAACATAGATACTATATCTTCAATACTATATCTTAGGTAATCCCAAGGTAATAATGCCTTCATTATTACTCTATCTACTCCCCTTAGATAATCTATAATGTAGAAGTATGCAGGTAATACATCAACCATCTTTTTATTTTGATCATCTCTTTTCTTTAATTCAGATACATCATCTTTTACTTCAACACCAATTTGTGCTGCAAGAGCAATCATATCCTTTTCAACAACAGCTGCATCTGTATCACTTAAATCTTCATGAGGAGATATCCTTAATATATATTCCCAATCACCTATAGAACCATAACCAAGAGTCCTTTGTTCTTCAGAGAACAAATATGATGGAAATACTACATCATACCCAGATACTATTGATAATGATCTCATTACTTTAATATTATATAATACAAATGGTTCAAATGTACCTATCTGTAAATCATTATTAACCTCATACATAAAGTTTTCAATATGTACAAATGTACCAAGAATAAATTCAAATGCACCTTTGCCACCAGTACCAACATAATCTGTAGAGATATCTATTAATGTCTTAACCATTTTATTATAATAGTCATAAAATTCAGGATAAATTGGTTTTAATATATTCTCACCAAGGCTAAATGTATATACTACTCTATTTATCCATCCATGTAAATTAATTAAGAAGGTCATATAATTTTCCCCATTAACAACCATCCTAAGATCTTCACCCATAGTAATAAATTCGTCCAATAATGATATTGGCAATATATCCGATATTTGCCTATATCTATTGTATAAATCCCTATATTGATTTAAATAAGGTTCAATCCTCTGTCTAGTAGATTTGCTAGACCTTGAATAAACTGCCACAAATAAACCAAAAAACCTAGGTATATCATTATATCTTATATTTCTAACAGTAGTATTTGGGAATGCTGATCTCCATATCTGTGTAGCTTGATTAGAAAATGTTGTAGTCAATCTATTTCTAAATTCTCTTAATAATCCCAATAAACCATCTCTTTTTCTATACTTATCTATAAGGTCCCTTGCACTTACCATAAAAATAATATGTGATCAACACATATAAATTATATACCAACAGCAATAATTGTCACAACCAGTAATAATATAACATCCATTAATAATATTTGCTGATATGTTAATGCAGCTAAGAAGAATCCACCTAAACCCAAGGATAATATAAAAAGTATTATAAACCCGATAACCATAGATAATCTACCAATCCTTGGATATAGTGCATATACAAAGTATGTATAGAATAATAATAATACAAAATATGGAATAAGAATATCTGATAAAGGTACTTTATACATTGTCATATAATACATCAAATCACTATAGAATTTTAGAATTAAAGCAAGATCTGTTGGAGAAGCAAGAGTTGTAGTAACATTTGTATTAACAACTGTAGTATTATTTTGCACTATTGTAAATGTATGAGGTACATAAACGGGTAAATAGTAAATAAATACAAGGATATATGCTACTGCCATTACTATTGTAAAAAATCCAAATTTAGGAATGATAGAAGATAAAATATTTCTTATTACTAATGAAATTAAGAATAATAATATGACAACAAATATTATAATTAATATTGTAGATATTTCAAAACCATGAAATAAAGAAGATATATTTGATACTGTAGAAGAAATAGAGCTATTAGTTACATTAAATATTGTTATATTCATCTTAATAAATTGCTTATCCTATCTAATACTTTCACTTCAGCTTCATAATTATATGGCCTACTATTAAATACTTCATGGGCATAACGATATATAACTTCATATGCATTTGCAGTAAGATTATATATTAAATTATTTGCCAATCCCGTCAATTCTGGAACAGGCAATTGATTTGTCCTTAATAATGTAACATCTCTATCAAATCTTCTCATAAAGTATATTTGCATATCTGCAAGCTCCGGATCTAACTTAGTACCTAATACATATTTCTCAGATAGAGGATGATAAAATAAAGGTTCTCTTGGATCTATTTCTGATAATTTATAATGATCTTCATCAAAGTCGAATTTTAATTTAAATTGATATTGATATCCTGGGAAAAATATTAATCTTCTAAAAGAAAACATACAAAATGGACATCCTCTACTATATCTTACAACCCAGGTCATCCTCTTATAAATTTCCTAATCTTTTTAGCCAATTCAGGATATCTATATAATAGATATGTTATATCGAATGTAAATAGATCTATCTTTGTTGGCTTTGGCTTGAATATATTAATAACTTTATCAGTTATATCTCTAAATCCATATGATTGATATTTTCTTCTATTTAATGGAGTATCCGCATCAATTCCTACAAGATTTATTTTACCAGATATAGGATCCATCTCATATAGATATAATAATCTATTGAACATTTCATTACCATATATTCCTAACCATCCCTCAACATATTTATCAGGTACAGATATCATAAATCTTAGTGTCATGGTAATCCTAAATTAAGGAATACTTGGGCTATATCTGGATGAGCCTGTGCTATCTTATTTAATGATTTCCTAAATATATCTGGATCTATTGATACATATTCTACTTCCTTACCAGTTGCTGCATCTGTCTCCTTATGTACTGTAATAAATAGTCCCATACCATATACTTTACATTTATTCCATATAGAGTTTATTAGCTCGCGAGTATCTTTAGGATCCATACTAAGGGTTGATGCTAGTTCATCGATAGATATACTTAACTTTGGATATAATGCTCCTCTTTGTAATAATGTTAATATAAGATTTACTTCATTATCACTAAATATTGGCTTAGGTGATACTAATGGTCTATTATATAATGATTTTATATACTCCAATTTAGCATCAGTAGCTGCACTAGATAATTCTTCTGTCCTATTACTTTCCTCTGTTTCAGGTTGTTCTGCAACTTCTTCTACAGTCTGTCTTAATTCCTTAATCTTTTTAGCAATTTTACTTCTTTCCTCTACCAATGCAGAAATATATTGTCTTCTATATAATAAATATGCTATAACATCATCAATTGGTCTTGTAAATATTTCTTTATAGAATTCTATTAAATCACCAAAATATGATAATAATTGAGAAACAGATAATATCCTTGGTACCTCACCTCTAACCTTTGTTAATATTGTCTCTATTAATGCTTGTATATAATTTAATGTAATACTAACTTGTGTATTTATTAAATCTGCAACACTCTTAGCCAATTCTTTATTATCTGGATTTCTTATTAATAAATATGTAACTACATAATCTATTGCAATTCCCCTTATTACATCAATCCATCCAATTTTCTTAACCAATTGTTCTACTTCCTCACGTTCATATAAATAATTCAACTTATCTAATAATACAATTGCATCCATATACCTACTAAATAATCCTGTAGATACTAGTACCTTATACTTCTCAGGATTTTCATATATTAAATTTCTAATAACTTCAGTATATAGCGTCATGCTTGTTGTTGAGGTGGTTGTTGTTGGCCTTGAGGTTGTTGTGGTGCTTGTGGTATAGATATATTACCAGATAATATACCTCTAATTTCTGCCAATTGTGCAGACAATTGCTTTAATTTATCTATTACATCATTTTGTACTGCAATAATTTTTTCTGGAGCTAATGATGTTTCTAATGTTTTAATCCTTGCTGAATATTCATTAATCAGATCTTGTAAGTGCTCAGATTTTGATCTTTCTTGAGCAACATCCAATTGCATTGCAGTACTAGATTCTACTGCTGCGAGTGTCGTAGGTAATACAATATTCTTAATATCTCTCATTGTTTTTTCATATAGATTCAATGAAGCAGTAGATACCGTACTAGCTACAGAGTTATATACCTTCTGTATCTGATTCTGTACAGATATCATCTCAGCATTAACCTTCGTAGATTCTAAATCATTTACTAATCTATTAATTGTTTGTTGTAATTCACCAATTATCTTTTCTGCTGGTTCACCACCATACATTCTATTCAATAAGTATGCAGGTACCTTTACAAGATTACCAGTTGGATCCTTATATAATAATAATGTAATTGATTCTGGAAGTTGTGATGCTAAATTTTCTGGATGGAATATTGCTTCCCATAATGAACCAAAGGGAGGTGTCATAAATTCTTCTTTACCAGCTTTAATAACAAAGGCAATACCACCATCAGGATGTATAATTATATCTTTTAAATATCCTAACTTTTGTTTTGTTATATCATAAACAACAGGAGGTTTTCTGAATGGAAGTAATCCTGCAGATCTAGCCCTCCTTAATAGATCATATAGTGATATTGGTAATTTACCAGTAGCCTTTTCTTCCTCATATAATTCTTCTAATATCTTACCAAATGCTTGCGACCTTAATTTATTTAACTCCTCTTCTAATTGTTTAGCTTTCTCCTCGCTTAATATTTTTTCCTGTCTTTCCTTTAATAATTGCTCGGTTAAAATTCTTGTTTGCTCATCTCTTGGTAATTGGGATATATCAATATTAGTAGGTTTAATTACACCAGCTGCTTTACCAAACTTATACTTAATATAATTAATCATTAAAGAGAAGGTATATTTATAGGCTTCCAATAATGTTTTAAATGGATTCTTCATTGTTTTCTAATTTCCTGAGTAATTTTCTCAGCCAATTCAGTAACACCTTTAGAAGAAGATTTTCTGTATATTATTATTGATATCAATGTAAATGCTAAGATTGCTATAACTATATATAATACATTACCTTCCAACCAAGAGGTAATATTGAATGATGGTTTTGGTGGAGGAATATATGGAGGTGAAATATAAATTGTATATGTAGTAGTATTAATTAGAGGTCCTGAGATATCCAATTCATATTGTCCAATTGTAAAGTTATATGTTAATGATCCAGTACCAGTTGCTTCCTGTACTCTAGTACCATTAATATATTCATATAATATTAATTGCGCCTGATCTACAAAATCACCTTGTGCTTGTATTGTATATTCTCCAGGTGTAGTTGGTAAATTACTTACAGTTATTGGTGTATAACCAAGAAGGGTAATGTTTGTTAATGAATAACCTGGTGCGGATATTGTAATCATATTTTGACCTTCTTGTATGGGGAATGTTGTAGAATATGTAGGTATACCATTATAATAGAATGTTGCTCCAAGTACAGGTTGCATTGAATTACAATCATAAACACTCTGTATAGTTACATTAGTTCCATCTGGATAATATATGTTTCCATTATATTGCTGTCCTTTTGGAGATATTATATAACATAAAGGTCTTGGAGGTGCTTGAACACATGAGAAGAATGGTACATAATTTTGCGCATACGAGTATATACAATATGTCTGTCCAGGAATAACAGGTATAGGATATTGATATGATAATGCTTGACCATTTGGTCCTATTACTAATATATTTGCATTTGGTATATAGTATGTGGATCCATTATAATATACATATGCGCCTTGAATAAATAGATAACCAGAAGATATTGTATAATTAACCTGTAATGGTAATTGAACAGTAGCGGGAATTGGACTTGTTTGTTGTGTAGTAGATTGCGTATTAGTAATATTTTGTCCTAATGAACTTATAACATATAAATCAATACTGGTTTGAGCATTATAAACTTTATTATCAGCTTCTCCAGTATATACTATGACTATATTATATTGTCCTAGAGGCATTCCGGCAGTATTAATATATAAAGTCATATATGCATACTGTCCCGGTGCCAATGTTCCAACCCCTCCTTGAATATAAGCATTTTGAGGTGGTAATCCTTGAATAAGTACATTTAATATTGTTAAATTATCATTACCTGTATTTATAATACCAATTGGATACTCATATGTTTGATTTGTATATAAGGTTAGTGATGCAAATGAATATAATGGAGTTATAGGATTAGATACATTTGTTGTTGGTGGTGTAGACACAGTAGTGGTAGTAGTAACATTAGAGGTTGGAGTTGTAGTAGTAACATTCTGTAAAGTAGTTGTAGTACCAACATTAAATACAAAACCATAAGTAATATTATAAGTAGTTAATGTGGTACCATTTGTATTATTGACATTTGGTACAAAAAAGAAACTTATCATACCAGATCCTGATTGCGCAACCGACAATTGTAATGGTGTAATACCAGTAAGTATAGAAATATTAGCAGAATAAGATTGCCCAGATGCTAAATATGAACCTGCAGAATATAATGCTGTAGGAGAACCAGAATAGGTTATTGTAACATTATATGGAACCTCTGTATTATATATATTCAGATATACGAACGGAGAACTAGGGTTAAGATTACACATATATGAAGCCGGAGAAGATTGGACACAGTTAGGTACTGTTATTGCTGGTTGAGCTTTAACAGAAAAAATAAATATTAGGGACATTAACAATACACTGATATACCTTCTGACCCTATCACGAATTGTCTTTACTTCACCATTCATAAAATATGAATACATATTTATATTTATAAGTGTTGCTAAATGTATCAAAGCGTACAAAGATACTATGAACTTATAACAAAATACGGGTTACTACTTACATATACTTGGCACTTAATAATTTATTACTAGTAAATACTTATAAATAAACTGTTTAAATGAGACGAATTAGGTAGTACTCATTACGCTATACGAAGAACCACAGACTTGGCACTGGAAAAAAAGATGATAAATGAAACAAATTAATTTTAACTTGGAATTAATACAGGGCACACCCCCTACTATATTATTTATTGCCAAATATTATAAGTTTTCCGCCAAATATGGTGGTATTAGCATAAACAGTATATGGATTATATAGTGCTAGAATAATTAATAATATGGCTAGAAAAATATATAATAAAGTTATAGGCCTCATCTTTTATTATTTACAGGTCTTAATTTACATACTCCATAACCTAAATTCCTACCTCTTCCTATTTTTATTGTTATTTCCTCATTTAAATCCGACTGTGCTTCAATTAAGAATCTACTACCATCAGTAATCGCTTCTAATATTACTGGTGATTTTGTTTTACTATTATAGTTAGCATATAACATTAAGGATATATTTTCAGGTTTTACATCTGTTAATATAAAATCTGCACCACCATCATATTTCACTGCATATCTTAATGGTCTAATAAAGTAAGACCACCAGTCAATCCATGATAAATAATCCTCATAAGTTTTAATTTTACCAATATCTGCATGTTTTCTCGGAAATAAATAATCAATTTTTATGTATCCATCGTCAAGTAATGGTTTCTCTAATTCCTTCTTTTTAATCTTATAAACCTCTTTCAGTGCTGAATCCCTGTCCATTTTCTCAAATAGATCCTTATACTTTGCTATATCTTCCTCCGTTAGTACAATTTTATGCTCTAATATCTTAAAATCTTTCATATCCATTTTTGCAAATACCCTAAAAGAAAATACTTCCTTATTCAATCCACCCAATATCGGAGTTATAACTTCTAGCTCGTATGATGCCATACATACTAATATGTGTAAATACTCTTAAAAACCTTAAGGTTTGGTATTATTATATATAATTTTCCATCTACTTCAGATACAATACCCAATGATTTTAATATAGATATAACATCCTTATCAAATGAGTATGAATCTAGAAAGTATATTACACCATCAAGAGTACCATAATTATCTATAAGCTTTTTAATAATATCCTGTATTTTTGGGTCTGTTATAAGATCAAGTAGTTTATATATATCTATATTATCTAAAATGAATAATCTATAACCTATAGACATCGTTTTCTAATTTAATTTCTTTTCTTGCAACCATTTCATTCAATATTCTGTCTAATACTAGTAATACATTAGTTTCTCTCTTAATAATTATTTGCCTATTTTCTACCATATTTTGTATTATTTGTCTCAGTTCATTTAACCTTTTTGGACCAGTAGATAAAATATTCTTTATAACACCTTCTAGATCTTTTTGTGATGATATAATATACTGTATCTTAATATTACAATATTTATCATAAAATACACCGAGGTATGATTTATAGAAATCTAATACATTCTTTGCCTGTAGTGTAGTATTCATAAAAGATAATAAATGCATTAATGAAAAAAATGCAATAGCATATTTTACTTCATCAATAGTAATAGTAGTCCTATTATTTAATACAGCAAATATCTTAGCCATTTTACTTATTGTCTCCTTTCTTTCATATAAGAACTCATAGAATTGTGGATAAAATCTATTTATATTTTTAGCCTCATCCTCAAATAACTTATCGAAATTACCAGTAATATTATAACTATTCAACATATGCTTAACAAATTGGATATAATCATACATATTATACCCAGATACCTGTAATGGTATATCTACAGCAATTGGTACTAAGAAATCTACTTTCTCAACATAGTATTGGAACATCCTTAACAAAGTATTATATAATGATGTAAAGGACGAGAAATCTGTATACTTAGAAGATTTATATACTAATATTATATTTTTACCCTCATATAATGCTTTGTCTATCTTTATCTTTAATTCCTTAGTAGTCTGTTGTACATTATTAATTATCATATTATCATCAATAATAGACGGACTACTAGTAACCCTATAATGTAATATTGAAGCTATTTTATCAATATATATTTGCTTGGCATCAATATACATTACAGAAAAGTTATAGAATAAATTGAATACTACAGGTAATGTGGTTAATACATCATCAATATCTAAATATGCTAAAAGATGTAATAATTTCTCATCAGGTCTTAACTTTAATATATTTAACATATTATACATATTATACTCATAGTCGTCAATAATGTACAAACCTATCGCAAGATAAGCTTTCGTAACAACCTTCCTATGTATAATTTCCTGAGCAAGCTCCCTATCCATTTCAATAGCAATATATTTATATCTTAGCTTACTCTCCTTAGCAAACCTGTATAATTCTTCAGGTATTATTAAAGCAATATTACCCAATCTAGTATCTTCCCCATATATCTTTACCCCATTAAGAACAACCCTAGTAAATCCTACAATAGATGATACATTACCCTTAAATGAACATACAGGACATGATAATGGAGGATATTTCTTTAATGATAATATATGATGACCTCTCTCACATGTAGATCTATTAATGTATATCGATTCCATTACCACCCTATTTGGCTTAACATTTAATTCTAAAAGGTTATATACAGATTTTAATCTTTGATATAATGGATTCTTTAAATCTCTAATAATTAGGAATACCATAGGTATATTAGATAATATCTTTATTTTCTCATTTTCTAATGAGAATAATGCATATGATGAATTTTCAAGATAAGTTGTTAAATCATTACCAGATAGCAAAAAGTTATATACATCATATAGTGGAGAATATTTATTATCTGGTTCATCACCCATGATATAATAATATTGATCTAGATCAATGAATAAAGAATTATTATATAATAAACCTACATGTATATCTGGTGGAGTATTTACAATAAAATTATATGGGTTCTTATTAGTAATTATTTTAGTAGGAAGCATATCCTAATAATGGATTGGCAACACTAATAAAATATTTTAAGGCCTCTTCAATATACTGTTCCTTAACAATATTATCTCCATAACTTCTAGCAATTGCCTTCGCTAACCTTATTATTGTATTTACCCTCCTACCAGTAAAATATAAACCAGTATATGATATATTTAGATTAACCCTAATATTTTCTGGTACCTGTACATTAATACTTCTAACCGTGTTCAAATAATTCAATAGCTCATTATTATCAAAAGTATATGTCTCTTCAGTATGAGAACCAAACGATCTATTTAATAAAAATATTAGATCAAGTCTATCAATAACAGTACCTGGTAAATCAAGTTCATCTAAATAGTTCTTACTCTCAAAGAAATCCTTTCTTGGGTTAGCTGCAGCAAGTACTGCAAGATTAACATCATAAGATACATCAACCTTTGCCTTTTCAATAGTTACTTTAAGATCCTCTAATAACTCATTTAATGAATTTTTGAATGTCTTATTAGCCTTATCAAGCTCATCTATACATAATATATTATTTACTTTAGATATTGTACCATGTACAAACCCTACTTTTCTATCAGGATATCCATATAATCCAGGTATTGTAGTAGTTTGTGCATTAACATATAGAGAACCAGGTATATTACTAACAAATTTTAGGATATGAGTCTTACCAGTACCTGGTATCCCGTATAGTAATATATGTATCGAATCTCTGAAGAATTGACTCTTACCAATAGATATTAATTGGTAAGCAATACCTAACCTTATCTTAGCATAAATATTACCCTTGAGTGAAGGGAACAAACCATTAATAAGATCCTGGAAATCCATACTTTATATATTGTAAATAAATGTTTATATTTGTTCAAACATATAAATGTTTGTAATAATAATATCTTATGGATCAAATAGAAGCAAAATGTAGGGCAGTAAGAGATTTTTATGCACAATTTCTTGGAGAGGAAAATGTATCATATAAAGTTGAAAATGGCTTATGTTTAATAGATATAAAGTTGCCACCAGACCAATTACAAAGAGAATACACAACTGTATTAGCTTATCTCGGTCCACAGCAACAACAAACACAGCAACAGCTACAACTATAGGTTTTCTTATTTTTAGTTTAACACATATGAATAAGTATATAAAGGTTTTTTACAATATGAATAAATGGTAGTAGGATATGAAGAAATTATTAATAAAATAGATCTAAAATCTCTTTTTTTAAAATATATAGCAGTACAGAAGAAGGTAGATAGAGAGATGATGTTTTTACAATATATGGATGAAACCCCAGTAAAAGAAGCATTATTATTATATGAGAAAATAAAGGATGATCTATCAGATTCTATTAAAAAGAATAAATCTGTTGTTGCCATTCCTGCTTCAAAGCTTTTTGAATCGTTTGGAGTATTAGCTTTAGATATTTTAAATGATGCAGAAACATATGAATTGTTCACAAAATTTATGGAATATATATTAGACTGGAGATTTCACTCTGCATATCCAATAAATGTTACTATTGCAAAATTACCAGCAGAAGAGGAGGAAGATCCAAAAAGAAGAGCATTTACAAAGGAGATAAGATTAATAAATAAGAGCATGTTAAACAGGGTAATACAAATACCTGCAATAGTAGTAGCAACTACAGAGAATTATATTCATGTAGCATCAATAAAATATAGACATGAGAAATGTGGGTATGAATTTGAAGTACCACAAGGACCATTTACAAAAGAAAAACCAAAGATATGTCCAAAATGTGGGGAATCTGGTAAATTCATAGAGGTAGAATATAAAAAGACAAATGGTAAGAAGTTATTATTATCAGATTTACCAGAAAACCTGAAGGTAGGAAAACCTGGAGTAATAATGGCCCTCATGTATAGAGATTATTTATTTGATCCATACAATGAAGTAAATGTATATCCAGGTATGCGTGCATATATAGTTGGTATAGTAAAATCTGCAAAAAAGGAAAAAGAGAAGGAAGAACAATTATACATAGATGTATTATGGATAGAACCATTAGAAGAAAAGAAGATTGAATTAACAGATAAGGATAAAGAACAATTAAAAAACATGTTACCAGAGGGTGATGTTATAAAGTTCATTGCAGATACTATGTTCCCAAATATTTATGGTACACAATACTCATTTATTAAACAAGCAATATTATTAGCAATAGTATCTGGATATGATAAGATAGATGATAACATAAAGAAATATTATAAACTAGACAGGTTAAATATACATGTGTTAATGGTAGGTGGACCTGGTACTGGTAAATCAACAATATTAGAAAGAGTAGTAAGGTTAGTACCAAGATCTTCATACATTACATTAACAACCGCAACAACAACAGGTTTAACAGCATCTGTTAGAAAAGATCCTGTATTGGGAGATTGGGTATTAGAAGTTGGTGCCATACCTCTAGTAGCTAATGGTGTTGCATGTATAGATGAGATCGATAAAATACCAAAACAAGAAATAACAAAACTACATGAAGTAATGGAACAGCAAACAATTACAATACATAAAGCAAACATTCATACATTAATAGAATCTCCAGTATCAATTATAGCAGCAGCAAATCCAAAGTTTGGAAAATGGGATATACATCAAGACATATTAGCACAAATAGATCTACCACAAACAATATTAGACAGATTTGATCTAATATTTGCAATAATACCAGAACAACAAGAAATGAAGGTAATTGGTAAAGAGATAATTAGAAATGTAAATATTAGTGAAACACCAACAATCGATGATCAAACATTAACAAAATATATAGTATATGCTAGGAGTATCATACCTGAATGGACAGATCCTGCAATAGGAGAACTAGATAAATTATATGAAGAATTATCTAGTAAACCTGGTATATATATTACAACAAGACAGATAAATACAATAGTAAGGTTGGCAATTGCATCAGCAAAGGCAAGGTTATCAAAATATATAACAGAGTGGGATGTACAAAAAGCAAAAGAGATATATCTTTCATCCTTATATAGTATAGGAGTAGATCCATTTACACACCAGGTAGATATAACAATAAAAGAAACTGGATTTTCAAGATCAGAAGCAACATTAGCACAATTAGTAGTAGATTCTATAAAAGAATTAGAAAAAGATTTTCCAAATGGTGTACCAATATCAGAAATTGTAAATTCGATAAAGAATAAAAATGTTGATGTAGATGAAGAATCTGTAAAATATATAATAGAAAAATTGAAGAAGGTTGGTGAAGTATATGAATCTGGAGAAAATAAAGTAAAAAGAATAGTAAAAAGCTAAGATATTTTTTGCTTTATTAAATTCAACATTTCAAAATACCTTTTTTTAATCTTCTCCTTTAATTCTGGATCATTTACATTATTATATACAAATACATAAAACTCATCGAATAAGATTAATAAATTCTCTATTAATGCTCTTTTTTGTCTTTGTAATGTATATATCTGTGCTCTAACCTCTTCAATAGATTGCCTTATTTCATTAACAAGATCTTGTAATTCTTGTAGTTCCATACTAGGTTATACTACTCTGTAAGTTATAAATCTAATTTTTTAGCCCTTACATATACTAAGCCCCATGCTATAATATTTGATATTAATCCACCAAAGAAGAATATAAATTCTATTATTGCAAATGCTAAAACTGCTTCTAAACTTTCACCTAATGAAACACTAGCAAATGGAATCATGAGTATAATAGCTATTAATAATAATACTACTGTTAACTTCAATAATTTTGCTGGTGTCTTTAAATTACCATTAATTCTCTCTAATATACCTGCCAAGAATGGATAACCTATTATAGGTATGAAGAAAGATAGTATTGATATTGCTGGTGATCCTACCTTCTTTACTTTATTATAATCACGAATTGCTACATACAATAAAACATAACCGTATAAAGCTAGTATAAATGCTACTGTAAATCCAAAATATAACACCATTAATAAATTAACAATCATTGGACTTGCTGTACTAGTCATATCAAAACTCGATGAAGCAAGTGACATAAATGCTATTCCATACATTATTGCTAGAAACACATACATTGCTAGCGTCGAATAAAAAATATATGTTGCTGCATCACTTAACGATCCCATTCATAATATATGTAAAAAACACATATAAATATTTGTTATTGCTCAGGCCTATTAGTATCTATGTTAGAGGATGTATTAGTAAGATTCGATACTTCTCCCTTGATCATATTAAGTAAAACATTAAGATTTGTAGCTTTTTTATCTAAATAATCCATTGTAGTTCTAAAATCTTGTACCTCATCTTTAAGTTTATGTAATTCTGCATATACCTCTTCATATTTCTGAGTTATAGAGGCTAACAAATTTTTTATTACCTCAACCATTTCCTTTAATTCATGCGCATATAATATATAATCGACTCCCGCATTGAATATATCTGTTGGTGTATAGTCCTCTTCTAATAGTTTCTTTACTAATCCCTCCCTTTTTTTACCTAGATAGACAGATAAGTGGCTACCCATATATAGATATTATACAATTATCTTTATAAATTGTTATCACTGTTTACGAGGAATATACCCAACTACCATGCTTCCCAAAAAATATATATAATATATATTTTTTTACGCGTAAGGTTTTGTGTAGAACACATATTATTATAGTAAAATATAGAATTGTTATTACTCTTTACGGGTATTATACCTTCCATTGAGTTTCCCAAAGGAAATATATATATATTATTTTTTTACGCATGGGGTTTTGTGTAGAATATGTGTTCTATTATATATTATTATTATATAAATATTATAATATAATATAATAAAAATATTTATATATTATTATATAACTATTTATTACTAATAAATAGTAAAAAAATCTCTTTTAATATATATTTTTAATAAATATTAATATGTGTTTATTATTATATTATATAATATTATTTATTATTATAACAAATATTTAACAAATATTAAAAAGGTATATATAAAGGAAATTTTTTACTATTTATTAGTAATAAATAATAACAATATTATTTATAAATATTATATAATATATTATTAATAATTATTATTTTTTAATAATAATTTTTTATATAATAATAAATAATAATAATAACATGTGTTTAACACAACAGGGTCTTCGTGAAAAATTATATAATATATATTTTTTTTCGGAGACCCCCTGGTAGGTCATATTCCTGGTAATAAGTAGTAACATAAGGACATATATCTTGAACGGATGTAACATCCACAAAAGTCCCTTTTAGTGTCCCTTCAAAAAGTATGAAGTGACCTTCAGGTCCCTTGGATCCCATCAAAAGAACCAATAACTTATTATCCAGTGATAGTAGCTAAGACTTATAAATAATTATAACATAATAATATTATGATAAAAGCAAAGAAAGTAATAGGAAAGGTTCGGGATATTGAATATGTAGTTGATGATATGGATGATAAGGAAGACAAACCTATAGATAAACCTATCCACCTACTAATCGATCCCTACTACGAACCATCAAGACTTCCACCAATAAAAGGAAAA
>JBMFJD010000014.1:0-16535 GCA_049974095.1 Nanopusillaceae archaeon
CGGCCGGGCCTCCAGATGGACCAGATGTTCCTTGTAATGGTACAAATACATTTGTTACTAATATATTTACTCCATTAACTTGTAATTGTGTACCAACTGTTGCTGTATATTGTTGTCCATTTACTGTTAATATTACAGAAGCTTGTCCTTGGCTAAAGAAGTAGTATATTGTGCAACTGGATATCCTACTGTAATATTTACTCCATTAAATACATATGATTGTCCTGAATATAATGTTTCAACTTGTGCTGCTGGTACTAAGTATAAGTAATTTTGGTTTGGATTGTAGTATAAGTAATATGATGTATTGAATAATGTTATTGGTTGTGGTGATGTTTGCAATTGTGTTACATCTACTCCTGGTTCAAAGAATACTGTTAAGCTAAATGCTGTTGCTTGTGATGATGCTGCTAATGCTACATTTGGTTGTGGAGATGAAGATGATGTTGATGTTTGTACATATTTTAATTGGTAATTAGATAATGGTTGTACATATGCTGTATATTGATATGTTGTTGTTTGTCCATTTACATTTGTTGCAAATGATCCTGATCCTACTTGTATTGCTTGTAATGAACTATTTAATGAATTACCTAAGTACAATGGTGCTCCTTGTAAGTAAAATGGATATGAATTTGGAATTACTGCTGATTGTCCTTGTAATTGTACTTGTAATGAAGATGTACTAACTGAAGAACTTGTTGGTACAGATGTAAATGTTTCTAAACCAGCTACTATATTTGAAGCCCCTACAACATCTGCTGCATTTGCATTTGCTCCTACTGCTACTGTCCATGCTGATGGATTAGATTCCATTGATTGAGCTAGTTGTCCTATTGATGGTGCTCCTGATGCACTATATACTGCCAAACCTAATGCTGTCAATGCACCTATTGTGGCCAAAGTCTTACCTTTCATCATAAAAGATATATGTCTTTCTCTTCCTTTATATCTTTTTTCCATGAATATTTAAATTACAGCAACATTTAAAAGAATTTCTTTTTTTGATTAAAAATGTTAACTACTAAAAAATAGTTACAAATTTTTTATTAAAACCATTGGCAATAAATCTAAGATAGGCATAAAGAAAAGTATCCATAATAATATTGGTATTATTGATAACCACATATTTACTAGAATCAATAAAGAAAATATTATTTCAATAAATCCAAATATTAATCCAAGAGATAATATATTAAAGAATATTGTTGATGAATTATGAATTTCTAAATTATATTTATCAATTTTTCCAAATAAAGAACCATAAAATGCATATAATGAAAATATTGATAATAATATTATTGCAGAAACTATTATTGAATATGGTGTTGCTAAAGATACAATCAAATTAGAGAAATTTAATGTTCCTGTCATAAAGTATCCATTATAAATTGTATAGGAAAAAAGATAGAAATATATAACAACTAATAAAGATATAAACAATAAGATATTTTGAAGAATTTGTGGAATAAATAATGATAAAAATGAAACATTATATTTTGGTTCTAGTTTTTCCTCAGATAAATTTTGATAATACCATACAATTAATCTTGGATAATAGTAAGAATAAATATATGCTCCTATTATTGGAATCGAATTTACTAATAACAATATTGTTTTTAAAATACCATATATCATCCCTGTTATTATATCTTTTTTATACAAATTATATGACTCTTTAACTAATTTCGTAAACTCCATAAAATATTTTTGTAAGATTATTTTAAAAAAATTATAGTCCTTTCGACCTTAATAATGCTACCAATGTTATAACTGGTGTAAAGAAAATTATATCTAATATTAATATTATAATACTTCCGATAATTGGACTGAAAAAGAATAAAAAGCTAATAATAACTACTATAATCAAAATTATTATAGATAACAATAACAGGTAAAAGAATATCTCCAATGATTTCATAGCATCTATTTTTAAAGAATCCACCTTACCCAATATTGAACCATATATGTTATATAACCATAATATTTCTAATATGGTCCCTACTCCAATAAAAAGTAATGATAATAGTAAAAATAAATTTGAACTTATTGAGATACCAGATACTATTAGAAAAGATAAAATAATTACTGCAGAAAATATTAATAATGTACTTATAAATATAGCTTTAAACGCAACATTATAATTAGATTTTATATCTTCTCCAGTAATCTTTTTATAATACCAAGAAACAATTCTTGGATAAACATAAGCATAAATTAAATTCCCTATCAATGGTATTGCCAATAAAAAACTCGCTATTACTAATATCAAACCGAATATTGAAGATGATATTATATCTTTTTTCCATAAATTAAAAGCTTGTTTATAAGTATCTATAAGACCCATAGAAAATATTTTAAAGAAATTTTTTTATTTTTTAGCAAATTTTATTCCTCTTTTTTCATATTCAATCATATCTAATAACAATTCTTCCTCATTTTTATATTCTTTCTTTAATAAAAACTTTGCAGATAAATAACTTATTCCTCTACCTGCATATATAAATAGAAATCTTTTTCCATAATTTTTTAATAATTCTGCAGTAACATTTAATTTTGCCTCATCTTCTATATCCCTTTCATTTTTTGCTACACCAAAATATTGACCTCCACATTTTTTACATTTAAATCCTTCATCATAATCCTTTACTTTTATCTTATATTTTGTTTTACATGCCATACATACTAATATCATTTCTGTATTTTCAATTCTTTCTTTTACTAATTTCAATATTTCTCTCCATTTATCAGAAATTAATACATCAGATACATATTGTTCTAATCCTAAAATTCCTAAAGGAGATAATGTTTCCTTATCAACAATATTTACTTTTATTTCTCCATTTTTTATTTTTTCAAATACTTTTTTAGTATTTTTTAAATCTAATTTTTCAATAAATAATTCATTTAAAGTTTCTCTATATACTGGAGTATTTATTAAATGCTCCATTATTCTTCTAACTGTAGATTTAGAATAATCTGCATCCTTTCTTATTACTCCAAATCTTTTCGCTACATGAGTAAATTTCCATATAAATAAATCCGTATTTACAATTGCCCTTTCCAATATTTCTTCAATTTCTTCAGGTTTTATATTTTCAATTATTTCTTTTATATCTTCTTTACTAATAAATCCAGCTTTTAATAATATTCTATAAGGATCTGTTTTTATTCCAACAACAATTCCATATTTTTCAGATATTATTTGAGAAATTATTCTTGATATAGAATCATTTACTTTATTTCCAAATGGTGCATGAATTATAAACCAATCCTTATATTGCTCAATATAAATATTATTTTTATCTGGATAAAAATATAATTCTTGATTTTTTAATTCTTCCCTATCCATTAATTCTTTTTTTATTTCCTGTGCTTCTTGTGCTACATCAAATGGTACAGGTAATAATTCTCCTTCCCAAGATGGTATTGCAGATTCAAAATCATTTTCTAATGATACATATATTTTATTTCTATCTATTTTTTCAATTTTCCATGGTAATCCCTTTAATATAAATATAGTACCTGGGTTTCCATGTTTTGCAACAAATTCTTCATGTAAAATTCCAATTTTTTGTCCAGTAGTTATATCATATACATTATATGATTTTTCATCAGGTATCATTGATATATTATCTAAAAAATAAAATAATCCTTTTCTTGTTTTTATCAATTTGTTATTATCTTTATCGAATCTAATAATTTTTATTGAATCTAAAAAATTAATTACTTCTAAAAATTCCTCATATTTTAAATCTTTATAAATATAGGATCTCTTTATAGTATTCCAAACAAAATTAATATCAACTTCTCCATATTCTAAAACAATACCAACAATTTGATTTGCTAATACATCTAAAGCATTATAATGAATTTCTGGTTTTTCAAGTCTCATAAATAAAATTATATAAACATTTTATTTATAAATAAAAAATGAATATTGAAGAAACAAAGAAATATATCTATATTTTCCTAATTTCGTTTATTCCACAATTATTAGTAATTATAACATCTCCATTAACTTTATTTTGGGACGAATATTCATATTTGGATAATATAAAGCATGTATTATTAAATACTCCATACTTTGAATATTACAGATTTCCATTATTATGGTGGATATTAATTCCTGCTGCATATTTTTCAAATTTCAATATATTTGCAATAAAATTATTTTTAGCGATTATTTTCTCTTTATCAACAATTTTCTTATATAGAATATTAAAGAATTATAATAGTGATACAATAAATTTTATATTAATTTTATTTTATTCATTAAATGGACTAATATTAATTTGGGGATCAAGAATTTATCCAGATATTTTAGCAACGTCTTTACTTATTTTTTCAGTATATTTTTATTTTAAATTTTTAGAAAACAATAAAGAAAGAAATTTAATTTTATATTCATTATTTTCAGATTTATCTATTTTATCAAAATATGAATATGGTTTATGGTTAATTCCTTCTTTAATATTTTTGAAAAATAAAGATAAAATAAAAACAATTATTTATTCTTTTATATTTGCAATTCCATATTTTTTATATAATTTAATTTTATATCATAATCCAATATATATTTTTATTAAACAGGCAGAAGTTGTATATACATATACTATATCTCAACCAATTACAGTTTTTTTATATGAATTATTAATATTTTCAGGTATTTATTTATTATCATTAATCCAAAATCCAAAGAAAATGAATAATTTTGAAAAATCAATCTATTTATATATAATTTTATCATTAATATTTTTATCATTCTTTGTTAAAGCAAAAGATCCAAGATATATTTTAATGATATTGCCAACATTTGTTATAATAACAAGGAAATTTATAGAAAAAATAAAAGGATTACAATTACCATATTTCCTGTTTTTCTCTATATTAAACGCTTTATCTATGTATTATGGACTTATTTATATATTGAATTATAATACAAATCTTGGAAATACATATCTAAATTATATTTATAGAGCATCTATATTCTTGAAACAATATAATCCCTCAACAATACTAACAAATTATCTCTGGCCTGAAATAGCTTATTATACAAATTCACAAGTTTATATAATGTATAATGCAACATATTTAATTCCAAGAGTTCATCCACAATTTATAGTATATACACCAGACTGCGGTGTATCTTTCCAATTTAACCCAGAAAATTATAATATATCATTAATATATTATTATATAGATCCCGGTGATTGCTCTGTATATATTTATAAGGTAAATAGCTATGAAGTTAAATAATTTTCTAATGTAGATTCATTTATAAATCCTCTAAATATAAATGTTCCATTATTTTTTATCATAATAATAAAAGGCCATGTCGTTATATTATATTTTAAATCATAATATCTTATAAAATAGTTTGGATATGAAGAATCAAATGAATAAATATATAATGAGTCATAATATTTTGTATATAGATATGTTAATATATCTCCCTCATTATAACATTCTGTAGAACATACCTTATTATTATAGAAATATAGAATTAATGTAAAGTTTGTATAATCACATTCTTCAATATAATTTCTTGTTAATAAAAAATGTAAATATTCTAAATTAAAATATTGAGATTTTAAATAATCTACTTCTCCCTTATTAAAATATATATTTTCAGGAGATTCCAAATATGTTAATTCCAATCCAATTTGAGCAATTTGTGATTTTA
Source organism: Nanopusillaceae archaeon (assembly GCA_049974095.1). Lineage (GTDB taxonomy): Archaea > Nanobdellota > Nanobdellia > Nanobdellales > Nanobdellaceae > Nanobdella. Next base: position 5,687 of record JBMFJD010000014.1, read on the forward strand.
AATATTGTAAAAATGAAAAATAATTTTCTGTACATTCTAATTTTTGAGATTGAGCTAAATATTGAGCAGAAATTACTAAAGAATTTATATTATTTATTTGCAATATACTTTGTTGAAATGAATATTGATATAAAATATAACCTAGTAAAATACCTAGGAAAAATGTTAATATTGAAATTATTATTGATAATGTTATTATATTTTTTGCTTTATCCATTTTTATTTTTATTTACAATTTTATTTATTAAACTATTATTCCATACAATTCCGCCCCATCTCAATTCTCTTCCAAATATCTTATAATATATAGATATAATAATAAAGAGAGAATTGAAATATAAAGAAAAAAATAAATATATTATTGAATAAAGGATTAAAGATTTCCAAGATTTACTTTTATCATATTTTCTATAAAATTTAATAAAAAGGAAGAAATTTACTAATAAGATCAAAGAAAATATGTATAAAATTAATGTAGAAGAAGATAAAAGTTGATAGATATACATATCTATATTAAAGGAAAAAGAATTTTTAATAAAATATAGTATATCATAATTTACTAACGATAAATATAATAAAAAATTATAAAATTGATACAGATAAAGGTAAAAAATTATTGAAAACGTTATTGGTAATAAAATATACAATGTTATATTTATTCCAAATCCTATTTCCCTTAAATATTGATTTTCTAGATCTCTATATTTTGAATAATTTTCTATAAATCCAAGATACCATCTTACTCTTTGTTTTAATAATTTCTTAAAAGAATCTGGTGGTTTTGTATAAATAATACTTTCTGGACAATATTTTATTTTTAATTTATTTTTCTGAGCTCTCAATGCAATTTCCATATCTTCAGTTATATTTTTTTCATCAAATAATCCAATTTTATCAAATACCTCTTTTTTAAATACGGAAAATGGACCTGGAGCAATAAATATTGCACTCATGTAATCTAAAGCAATCCTTGAGAAATTATATATTACATAATCAATATATTGATATTTTTCTATCCAATTTTTTGTTTCATTTATTTGAACAGATGGAACTACAATTGATATATCTGGATATAGGTAAAAATATTTTATCATTTTTTTCAAAGAATCATTTTGAGGAATAGAATCTGCATCCAATACAACAATATAATCTCCACTTACTCTTTTTATTCCATAATTTAATGCAGATGCTTTTCCACCATTTTCTTTCTTATATACTTTTACAAAATTATATCTTTCATATTCTTTTGCAATTTCATATGTTCTATCTTTAGATCCATCATCAACAATTATTATTTCTAATTTTTCCTTTGGATAATCTAAATTAATTAATCTTTCAATTGTCTCTCTAATATTTTTTTCTTCATTATATGCAGGTACAACTATTGATACTTTTGGATATTCTTTTATTTCAATATCCTTTTTTTCTTCCTTATAATATGATAAAAATAGCAAAGTATAAATAGAAATTAATAATTCTACAAATACAATTATTAATATTATAAAAGGGGTAATATACATAAAAATAAAAATTATTCAAAAATTTAAATTTGATATATTTCTTATGGTAGATATAAAATGGATAGGACATGCCTGTTTTTTAATAAAAGGAAGCTATGGAAATATATTAATTGACCCATTTATATATGAAAATCCTGTAGCAAAATATAATAAAGAAGATCTAGAAGATATAGATTTAATTTTAATAACTCATGGGCACAGTGATCATATAGGAAATGCTATAGAAATTGCAGAAAAAAATAATGCAACAATAATTGGTATATATGAATTAACAAGATATCTGGGAAAATTTGGAGTAAAAACAATTGGAATGAATTTTGGAGGAAGATATATACATAATAATATTGAAATATATTTATTTCCAGCAATTCATTCATCAGGATTTATTGATGATCAAGATAATATAATTTATTTAGGAGAACCTGGAAGCTTTGTAATTAAAATTGATGATAGAATAATATATCATGCTGGAGATACAATGGTATTCGAAGATATGAAATTAATACCAAAAATTGTTGGAAATATCGATTTAGCATTATTGCCAATTGGAGGACATTTTACAATGGATGTGGAGCAAGCATTAATTGCAATAGAATATTTAAAACCAAAAAAAGTTATTCCAATGCATTATAATACATGGAACATGATAAAAGCAAATCCATATGAATTAAAAGAGAAAGCAAAAGATACTGAGGTGATAATATTAGAACCAAGTGGAGAAATCGAAATTTAATGCTTTAGAAGCATTAAAAAATAGTTTTATATTTTATTATAAAAATTTTTTTAATATTTTAATAATTTATTTACCATTTTTTATTCCTAATTTAATTTTATCTCTATTCTTTAAAGTTAATTATAAAAATTTGCTATCTTTAAATATCTATATTCTAGAATATTTACTTCTTTTACTTTTAATTTCAATAATTATTTATCCATTTGAAAAAATAACAATATATCTTTATTTTTATAATAAAAATATTAAAGAAGCATATAAGGAATCATCAAAATATTATTTTGGTATTTTATTCATTTATATAATTTTCTTACTAATTTCTTCTTCCCTTATTATTTTATCTTTAATACTTTCACTTATTTTTTCTTTCCCAATATTTATTCTAACAGAAAATTTTTCTCTTGTTTTTTATTCAATAATCTTTTTATTTATAATTTTTTCAATTATTTCTTTAATAATTACAAATAAATTTTTCTTATCACCACTAATATATATTTTTAGAAGAAAAATTGTTTTCAGATCTTTAAAAGAATCCTGGAAGATAATAAATATAAAAAATGCTACAAAAATATTTCTAATACAATTAATATTTTATTCTATTGCAATAATTATATTAATTTTACAACAAATATTAAATATACATTTATATTTAAAGATCCTTTATGTATTTATTTCTACATTTTTCCTAATACCAATTGGAGGAATATTTTCCTTATATATTTATCAACAATATCAAGATAAATAACCTTCAAATCTTAATAATTTTTCCTTAAATTCTTTTCCTAAAGGTGTATATTCTCCTATATTTTTATTACTTTTTATTACTCTATGACATGGTATTAAAATTATAAACGGATTATTTTTTAATGCTCTAATTATATTTATATAACTTAATCCTGTTTTTTCTTTTAATTCCTTATAACTAATTACTTTACCCTTTTCTATTTTTAATATTTCTTCATATACTTCATTAAATTTATATTTAGATAAATTAAAACTAAATTTCTCCCCATTTAATACTTTTTCGATTCTTTCTTCAAAAAATTTATCTAATTTTTCATCAAAAAATAAATCTCCATCTAAATTATGAAATATTGCTATACTTTTTAATTGCTCAATTAATTTTTCTTGATCTTTATTTAATGAATATGCTAATACTTTCCCCTCCTTTATTATATATCCTGAATAAAATTCTTCTCCTAGTATTTTAATCATCTAGCTATTTTCTTTTATAATTTCTAATGATTTATATGCATGTTCTTTTGCATTTGATAATGATTTTAATATTGATATTATATTCATATTTTTATCAATAATAAATGTTATTCTTGTTGCTCCTTTTCCTCTTCCTTTTGCATTATACAAATTTATTATTTTTAATTCTGGATCTGCTATTAATGGAAATTGTGCACCATATTTTTCTGCAAATTTCTTTTGAGTATCTAATTTATCATTACTAACTCCTATTATTTCTGTATTATATTTTCTAAATTCTTCATATAATTCTACAAATCTTTTCAATTCTTGAGTACATCCGGATGTAAATGCTTTAGGATAAAAATATAAAACTACGAAATTTTTTTGCTTTAATATTTCTGATAATTTTATTTTTCCTTTTGTAGATTCAGCTTCAAAATCTAATGCTTTTTCCATTAATTAATATTAAAAAATATATTAAAAAGCCTATTGTTTTACTTCTTTATATGTAAACCACCAATCAAACCCATCTAATTCTTTTTTATTTATCTTTTCTAATCTTTCCATAGCTTCTTCTATTTTATCTGATGGTGGAATTATTACTTTATTTCCTATAATTTCATTATTTGGCCAATTTGCTGGAATTGCTACATTATACTTATCTGCTATCTGTAAAGCCTTTACCATTCTTAATATTTCATCAATATTTCTACCTAATTCTTGTGGATAATATAATATTGCTCTAATTGTTCCTTCTGGATCTATAACAAATACTGCTCTTACAGTATTTGTTCCTTTTTCAGGATGAATCATTCCATATAAACTTGCAACTTTTCCTTGATCATCTGCAATAATTGGAAATTCTATTTCTTCTTTTAATTTTTCTTTTATCCATTCTATCCACTTTATATGAGCGTATACTTGATCTATAGACAATCCTATTAATTCTGTATTTAATTTTTTAAATTCTTCATATCTTTTTTGAAATGCATAAAATTCTGTAGTACATACTGGCGTAAAATCTGCTGGATGACTAAACAATACTACCCATTTTCCCTTATAATCTTCCGGAAACTTTATTTTTCCTTTTGTAGTTATTGCTTCAAAAGATGGCGCTTTTTCTCCAATTCTTGGTATAGATCTAATTTCTCTTTCCATAATATAATATTTATAGTAACAATTATAAACTTTATAGTACGAAATTAGTAAAATATATAAGATTTTCAGTATAATAAAATATTATGAAAAAATCAAAAATTGATGATATAGATATAAAAATAATAAAATTATTAGAAAGAAATTCTAGAATATCAAATATGGAAATAGCTAGAAAATTAAATTTATCTGAAGGAGCTATAAGAAAAAGAATAGATAAATTAATAAAAATGAAAGTTATAAAGAGATTTTCTGCAATAATAAATTATAATTTATTAGGATATAAAATATGCTGGATAGGATTAAATATAGAGAAAAATAAAATAGTTGATGTAATAAATAAAATACCTATAAATGATAATATAAAAGGAATATTTTTAACTTATGGAGATCATGATATCATTATAGAATATATATACAAAGAAAATAAAGAGCTAGAAGATTATTTAAATAAAATAAGAGAAATAAGCGAAATAAAAGAAATATGGCCTGCAGTATCAATAGAAAGAATTTACTAATTTTTTACCTATAGGTACGTACATCATACTTTATAAAAATATAATTCAATATACTATTTATGGAAGCAACATTACAACAAACAATAAAAATAATAGGAGTAGGGGATAAAGTACCAGAATTAAAGATAAACGTATACGATCCTGTAGATAAAAAGTTCAAAGTAATAGATATATATAAAGATATATTAAATAAGGGGAAATTTTTAGTATTATTCTATTATCCAGCAGACTTTACTTTTGTATGTCCAACAGAATTAGAAGATTTAGCAGAAAAATATGAAGAAATAAAGAAAGAAGGAGCAGAAGTAATTTCTATGTCTACAGATACTGTATATACACATCTAGCATGGCACGCAACGGAAAAATTATTGGAAAATGTAAGATATCCAATGGGAGAAGATCATAATGGAAATATAGCAAAAATGTTCAATATATATGATTATAATTCTGGAGTTTCATATAGAGCAACAATTATAATAGATCCTGATGGAAAGATTGTTGCAATGGAGATACATTCTAATGATGTGGGAAGAGATGCTGATGAATTATTAAGAAAAATAGAAGCATTTAAATATGTAAGAGAGCATCCTGGAGAAGTATGTCCAGCAAAATGGGGTAAGGAGGTAAATGTAACATTAAGACCAGGAGAAAACTTAGTAGGAAAAGTATATGAATATTATAAAAGAAAATAGTTAATAGAGAAGATATAACAATATTTTTTTCAGCACCATCTCCAAATCTCTTTTTGGTAGACCTAGTAAACTATATATAACATCTTCATGAATTAATATATCTTTTACTTCTATCTTATCTACTCCTACGTAAAATATTCTAATATCTCTTCCATATTTATTTTCCATTTCTGGTGATGAAACAAAAATAGCTGTTGGTGGAATATTTTTTGTTTGAATATATTGAACAGTAGTAAAACCTGAAACATATGAAATAAAGATAGCCTCTCTTAAAAGTTGCAAAAAAACTTCGAAAAAAGAATCGTTTTTAAATAAACTATTTATGCTATTTATATAACTCCTTCTCTTATATTCTATGCTATAAACTCTTTTATAATCTTTATTAAAAGCTCCATAATCTGATTCTAGTATATATGGTCTTTCTTTATTTATAGATACCCAAGAATATTTTCCACTTTTTAAAATGATTGTTCTATAATCTTTTCCCCCATCATGATGTCTTCCTATTACAACATAACCATCGCATCCTATAAAATCACTAGAAGAGCATTTTTTAATAATAATCTTATCTAGAGGTATCATATTCTCATTATTCCTTATATAATTATGGAAATTTATTCTTCCTTCGCATTCATCAGAAGAACTTTCGATCGGAAAAATTCTCTGAGAATCTATTATTTCTTCCAGCTCCACCTCCTTCATTCATTTATTTTTTTATAAAAGTTTAATAATATATCTTCGATACTTTTAAAAACTCTAGAGTAAATCTTATTTATATTTGGGCTCTCAATTACCCATCTTGAATACTTAAATTTTCCACCAGACATAATAAAAGTATATATAAAATATTTTACCTTATTATTATCTTCTCTTTCATATACTTTTATTACTCCACCTCCAGAATAATTTTTATTCTCATCTCCAAATATTATACGAATATATAAAGATTCATTCCTTTTGATCATTTCCTTTATATAATTTTCTATTCCTTTTTCTTCATATTCTCTAATAATATTTTCCAATTTTTCTTCTTTTCTTATTTTTATTTTTATTTCTTTATTATCAATAACATATTCTATTCCTTTCGGATCTTCTTCTATATACATAATAAAGAATTATACTTTAAGTTTATCAAATCTAGCCTCTACTACCTTCCAGTCTATATTATCAAAGAAAACATCTACATATCCTTTCCTATTACTTCCATAATCTAAATAATATGCATGCTCAAATACATCTAATGCTAATATTAATTTAGAATTCTGGACCATATATGTATTTTGTTCATCAGAAATAGAAATTACCAATTTATTTAAATCATCTGACCATAATAACCATGCCCATCCTCTTGCTGCCATAGCAGTTGCTTTCATTTCTTTTACGAATTTATCAAATAATCCAAAATCTTTATCTATTTGCGTTCCTAATGCTCCACCAGGTTTTCCGCCTTCACCCCCTAGATGTCCAAAATATATTTCATGATTTATCATTCCTCCAAAAGCTCTGGTCCATTCTACTTTTAATTCTCTTATCAATGAATATGTAACATTTGCTGCATTATAATCTTCATCTGTTAGACTTTCTAACTTTTGACTTATTTCGTTATATTTTTTTACATATCCTTCATATATTTTCAAATGTTCTTCAATTGTTTTTGCAGAAATTCCTTTCATTTGAAATAATTGTGGTCTTTCTTTCCTAAAATCTATTGATTTTCTCTCAACAAATACCATAAATTATTATATATAACAATGTTTTATAAATTTCTTATATACGAATTTCGTATATCCAAAATTATTTTTTTATAAAAATAAAAGATCAAATTTCATTTTTTATTATCTATAAAAAATATATTCCTTTTATTATCTAATCTATAGTTTATATAAATTAAATATATAAAAAATAAAAGAGATTTTATAAGCCTCTTAATTCTCTAATTGCTAACCTTATATCATCTTCATGAACTGTCTTTCTTCCTGCGTGTTTTGATAATTCTACTGCTCTTTCAGCTATTGCATCTGCAACTTGCAATACAGCTTCTACCATTGCTAATTTTGCATCTTGTCCTATCCTAGATGCACCTGCCTTCCTCAAAACTCTGTATAGTGGTGCTACTGGAATTGGTGTTGTTCTTTTTGCCATAATATTATTATTAGCAAAGGTATATAAAAATCTTTTGGTTTTAAGGAAAGATAAAGTAGATTTAACATGATCTTAATATAATCCCCCTACAAAGTTATGTCATCATGTCCAAAACTTCATTACCAATGTAAAATGTTGTTTCGAATTGAGTTACTATTCCATTAGATTGTTCTATTAAGATTGGGTACTCATAAATATTACCATTTCTCTTTAGATATTCTATAGCAAATTTCAAATTTATTTTTCCATTATATTCCTTATATAACCATCTATAAGCAAAAGGAAGAGTTTTATATTTTTCATATATTTCATTAAATAATTTCTTAGCATTTGGATCTCTTATTGGTTTATTTGATATAATAGAATATATTCCTGATAGCATATAATCTTTTACATATCCAGATCCATTTGTAGCAAATGGTTCTACAGCATATATTCCTTCAGATAATTTTGTTTTTGAATTATTATTATAATTTGGTATATTAATTCCAGCATGTAATACATATTCTTCTATTTTATGTCCAGATAAATTATATATTGGTTTATAACCAAAAGATTCTATTGTATTCTCAATTATTTCTCCAATTTTAGATATCTCTATATCTTTTCTTATTACTTTTCTTACATTATCTAATGCCTGTTTAGATGCTTCAATTAAATCCTTATATTTATTATCATTTATTTCAATAGTAAATGCTGTATCAATTATATATCCATTTACATGTACACCATAATCAAATTTTACAACATCTCCTTCTTTTAATACATTATTATCATTTACTGTTGGTGTATAATGTGCTGCGATATTATTTATTGATATATTAACTGGAAATGCCGGAAACCCTCCTAAATCTATTATCTTTTGTTCAATATATTCAACAATATATAATATACTTTCTCCGGGTTTCAATAACTTTTCTGCTTCACTTCTTATTTTTTTAGCAATTTCTCCAGCTTTTTTTAAATCTTCAAGCATTTCTTATTTTCTTCAAAGAAGTTTCACTTTCTAGCCAATCTAAATATTCTTTATTTCCATCATCAACTTTTATTTCAATTATTTCTGGTATCTTATATGGATGAATTGATTTTAAAAAATCTTTTAGCATATCAAAAATCTCTTTTCTTGTTTTTATTATTAATAATTCTTCTTTTTCATCTTTTATATTGTTATTTTCCCAATATAATGATCTAACTTCCTTTATACTAATGCATGCTGCATATCTTTTTTCCAATATTTTCTTTGCGATTTCCTCTCCTTTTCCAAAAGGGACAGTTGTCAATACAATAATCATACTAATATATCTTCTATATATTTATATAATTGATTCCAATCTAAGTATACTTTCTTTAAAGTTAAATATTTAGGATCAGAAGGAGATGGTTTTGGCTCTAGTTTATATATAAATACTTTATCAATTAATTCTAAAGGAAATAAATTAGAACCTATAGAAATTAAAAATGTAATTATCCTTCTTATCATTTCATATAGAAATCTGTTTCCTTCAATTATATTTAAATAAAATTCTTCTTCTTCTTTTACTTCAAATTTATATATATTACATATTGGATTCTCTACTTTTCCTTTTACAAAATTATGAAAACTTTTTTTACCAATAAAATATTTAGATCCTTCAATATATCTATTTATATCAAATTCTTTTTCCTCAGAATTTATTATTATTTTTTCAGAATTCAATAAATATTTTGGTTTATATTTTTTATCAAATAATTTCTTTGGTAATCTATATTCATACAATTTTCCATTAGAAAATTTCCTAATATTTATAAATTCTTTTAATTTATATACATTCAATATTTTTATATCATTATTTTGAAAATTTGAAAAATCAATATTTTTTTCTGTTGAAATTACAATATAATTTTCCTCCGCATTTACTCCTTTATCAGTTCTTGATACTATTGATAATTTAAAATTCTTTATATCAAAATAATCTATTATTTCTCCAGATATTGTTTTTAATCCTTTTTGATATGCTATTCCATGATATTTTTCCCCATTATATTTAATTCTTAACAGATAATTATACATTTTTTATTATTTCTAAAAATTCTTTTGCATTTTTATACATCATTGAATTATTGAACATAACATATGTTTCCTTCTTATTATATTTTAATACTTTTTCTTTTATTCCTTCCAATTCTTCTTTTGAATAATCATAATTGTATATTAATTTATTTCCTTCATGTAATCCATGTAATCTATAATATCTTATATCTGAATCATAAACAGGCTCCTCAATATTTATATCTACAATATCAATTAAATCAAATTCTTTACATATCCTTTCCCTATTTTCTTTACTCCATCCTCTTAATTCAATTGCAATCTTATATTTTTTACTTATTGAATTAAAGAAATTATATGCATTTTTTATATTTTCTCCTGTATCTTTAAATGAATTTGGTAACTGTATTACAATAATTTTTGCTTTTAATATATTTGCTATTTCTTCCTGCTTTTCCCAAAATTCAAATACCTCTTTTGTATTTCTTAAATATCCGACTTTTCCCTTTAATTCTTTATAATTTTTTATATTAGATTTCTTCCATGTAAAAGAATTTACATCATGTGTTATTCCTTGAAATACTTTAAATGCAAATTCAAAATTTTCTGGTGCTTCATTCCTTATTTTTTTAACCCATTCAATATCTGGAATAGAATAAAATGTATTATTTAATTCTATTACATTAAATTCTTTATAATATTTTTTCCTTGAAATTGGAAAACCACATGTACCAACTTTTATCATTATAATTAATTATAATAATAAAAAATAAAACTATAGTTAATAGATAAAAAAGTTTATGAATAAAATAGTTCATAATTTCCAAAGCCAGAAGGAACAAATGTTTCATTTGTAGAAATAA
>JBMFJD010000015.1:0-12318 GCA_049974095.1 Nanopusillaceae archaeon
CCGACTCTATATTAAATCAAACTTCTTTTTCTGATTCTGGAGGAACAGTATATTCTTATTTAGTTGTTACTAATAATTATGCACAAACAGGTTGGTATAATGTGAGTGCTAATCAGGCTTGGGCACCTTTAACATTATTAGATACTTATACAATAAATTATAATGCATATACGTATGCAAATCTAAATTATAATCCATTCCAATATCCTACATTAGAAATTGGTGCAGGACAAAATGCCCCTAGCTATCAATATATAGAATGGGTTGTTGCTAGAGCATATCCGCCAAATGGAGTTATGCCTTCAATTTATATAGAAAATATTAATAATTGGCCACCTTAAAATTCTCTACAATCCTGATATGGGTAAGAAATAATATAAAAACCTTTTGCGAAATAATCTCTTCTTTTTGTCAATCTTGTCCTAATTATTTGTTTTTTAAATATTTTATTCAAATAATTTAAACTATAATGAATCCCTAGAACTTTATAGAAAGAATATAAATGATATTTATTTGGCACTTCATCTTCTTTTTCTGCAAAGGATCCAACTAAAATATTTAAATATTTCTTTTGTGCAAATTTGATAAACTTTTTGACAGAATAAAATTTTTCAAGATTCTCAATTAGATTTTTCATAGAAAATAAAACAGATAAATTATTTTCCTTAATTCTTTTTATGCTTGTATAATTTAATCCGTTGAAATAAAACTTTTTATCATAATTTATTGGATCAAACATTCCATTAAAGAAATATTTCTCTAATATTTTTTCATTATAGTCCATATTCTTTCCTACAATAAAAATTAAATCATTATAATATTTATCAGAATAAAATAATTCATTTGCAATTTCTAAAGATTTCTTAAAATCATCATTATTTATTAATGCACAATAAAATATATTTATTTTTTTATAACTTAAAATATTTTTCAATTCAAAATATTTTAAATCATTCCTATCAAATATTTCATAGCAAAAAACTATATTTTTTATTTTATTTTTATAATATTCTCTAATTAAATTTTCTTCATTATCATTTGGTATGCAAAAATCATACATAAAAAATATTTTTATTTACTCCTTTTATATTTATTCTCAATTTTATTATATTCGTTCCAAAAATATTCTAAATCATTAGAAATTAATTGGGGTACTCCTTCATAGCCGCAATCTAAACATACCCATCTATTATCCTTTGCAAATAAAGGCACTATATTTTCAGAATGACATATAGGACAAATGTATTTTGCCATAAATTATATATCAATATCCTAATATTTAAACTATTATTAATTAGTATTGTTTATCAATAATTTAAAATAATATTGATTTATATCTTCCCCTTGATTCTACGACTTTTAATCTTTTAAATACATCATTATACTTTTCTTTAAATCCTTCTTTATATCCTTCAAGAACTAAATCAAATTTGTCTGATATTTTCCAATGATTTGATTCGAATGTTTCTTTAAATAAATGTAAATCTACAGCAAAATCTTCAATTTTTGTTGAGAAAAAACTTAATCCAAAATCTATAAAATATATTTTACCATTATATATTATGTTTCCTGTTGTTAAATCTCCATGAACTATTTTATTTTTATGCATTGTTCCAATATATTTCCCAATTTCATACAATATGTTTTCATAATCTATTTTTTCTAAATATTCAGATAATTTATATCCTTCAATATATTCCATTATTATTATTCCATTATCTTCATCAGAATATATTAATTTTGGTATATTTATTAAGCTTTCTAATTTTTTTAATATTTTGCTTTCAATTCTAGTTCTATATTTTCTAAATTCTTTATCTATTATTTCATTTCTATATTTTTTATTATATCTATATTTTAATACAATTTTATTTTTTTCATATTCTATTTTAAATTCATTAGAACTAATTTCTAAATTATTTAAAAATTCTTTATCAAAATTAAATATAAACTTGTTATTTTCTTTATTATCTGTTTCAATTAGATATATCTTTGCTTCTGCTCCATGTCCTATTAAACTATATTTCATAATTTATATTTTTCAGAATATCTTTAATAATTATGAATATTTTAAGGATTATTCCTTCAGAAAAAATGTATAATATAAAATTAGGTAAAAATGGGCCTATAGTTGATAAAAGTACTATAGATATAATTAGAAAAAATAGATTTATTGTAGAAAAAATATTAAAAACAATAATAGAAAATTCTAACAGAATAAATAAAAAGGAAGATATTGAAAATATTATAAAATCTATCATCTTTAGAGATAGATATGTTGATTTGATAAATAATAAAAAATTCATTGAAGAATTTTCGATGTTGATATATTTTTCTTTAGAAATAATAAAGAAATATTTAAAAGATATTAGATTGCTAAATGTTTTAGTTGAGAGAATGATTGATATAGCAGAAGGAACTCCTCCTAGAGAGAAAATTGGAAATATTTTTACTATAGAAATTATAGAAGATCCCAGATTAATTTATTATATTAATAATAGAACTGCTGTAATATTTGCAATAGGGAAACATAATAGAAATGGAAAAGTAGAAATAATTAGACAATTATAATTATTTAGAAAATTTTTTATTTAAATTTTCTACATAAGAACTATATTTATTAATAAATTCCTTAAGTATATCAAGATCAATTTTATCAATTTCTTTATGTTCTATTTTTTTCATATAATTATATACATCTCTAAAGTATTCAATTGTTTCCTTATTTAATTTATACTTATTTTTTATTTCTTCTAATTTTTCTATTATTTCTTCAGGTCCATATACATTGTATTCTTTCTTTATTAAATAGTATTGAGTAATTAATATTATCGAATTATATAAACTCTCAAATGCTTTAATAACTAAAAAATTTGAATAATTTATTAATTCTTCGGATCTTTTCTTTAGATTTTCCAAATATTCTGGAGAAGTCTTAATTAATCCAGATTCTAGCATTCTTTTTAATGATCCAAATATTTCTGATGGGTCTACTATTGGGTATCCTTTTCTAATAATATCTAAAATTAAAGGATCACCATTTATTATCATTTCCCAAAATTTTGTTAATGTTAATGTTGTTGGATGGATTCTTTTATATTTTTCGTTTGATAATATCTTATTTAAATTATCAAAATAGAAAGGAACTGTTATATTTAAATCTTTTGCATAAATATCATCTACTAATATCATAATATCGATATCTGATTTTTCATTTTGTTTATTTTCAACATAAGATCCAAATAATATGATTGCTTTTACTAATCCATCAACTTTTTCAATTAGTTCTTTTGAAAAATCTATTAGAATATTAAATATATCATCAGTCATAAAAAATAATTTATTCTTGTAATTTTTTAATATTTCTAGTATGTAATTCCCTTATATCGTTTATATTTAAATAAATTGTTGCAAGCCTGTCAACACCAAGACCCCATGCTAATACAGGATAATTTATATTGAATTGTTTTAATAATTCTTCTCTAAATACTCCTGCACCACCAACTTCTATCCAACCTAATTTAGGATGCTCTGCGTATACTTCTACAGATGGTTCTGTAAATGGGAAATATGCAGGATAGAATTTAACATTTTTTGCTTTTGCAACATTAACTACTAAATCTTCTAATATTCCCAATAATTCTAAAAATGTTAAATTATCATCTAATATAATTCCTTCTAATTGATTGAATTCAATAAAGTGTTTTGCATCGATTGTATCATATCTAAATACTTTTTCAATTAGGAAATATTTTCTAGGTTTTTCAGGATTTAATAATGTTTTTGCAGATATTGCAGTATTATGAGAAATTAACATTGCTCTCTTTGAAATATTTTCATTAAATATATTAAAATATTTTAATTGGGTATTTTTGACATTTTCAAATAATTCTTTTGGAAAATCCTCAATATATTCTGGATTTTTAATATAAAATGCATCCATTATTGATATATCCCCAGCAGGATGATCTTGTGGAACAAATAATATATCTAAATCCCAGAAATGTGATATAATTAAATTATATTTATCCATTTCTTTAAATCCCATAGATATTAATTCCTCTCTTATTTTATCTAAAAATTCCAAATATGGATTATATCTTCCAATTTTTTCTTCCTCAATATTTATTCTTATTTCATATGGTCTAAATTTTTTATTTTTATATATTTTTTTATCAATAACTTCTTTTGTATATTTTTCAATATATTCTTCAGGTTTATATTCTTTTAATATTTTCTTTCCATTTTCATTTATCTTTACATAATAAAATACTTCTTCTTTTTCTTCAATAATATTTTTTCTTCCTTTAAATAAATTTATTATATTTTCATCATAATTACCTTCTTTTATTTTTTCTAAATATTCCTCATATGTTTCAATATCTTTTAAAAATATTATTTTTCCATTTTCAATTTTTATTGCACCATTTTTTCTCAAAAATCCTAATGAATATGATAATTCATCCTGATTTAATATTTTTTTAGCTTCTTCTAAATTTATTTCTTTCTTTTCTTTTAATATATTCAATAATTTTCTTTCAGGTAATCCTTCTTTTAAATATTTTTCTCCTAATTCTGTTAGTATATATCTTTTCTTTCTTTCTTCTTTTATTTCAACAAGATTTTTTTCTTTTAAGAAACCAATAGTTCTTAATACTTTATAATAATCTAAATCTAATTCTTTTGCTATTTCATTTATTTCTTTCCAATTATCATTTAATACTGATAATATTTTATATTCTATTTCAGATATCATATTTTATATATTTCATTATTTCTTTTATACTTATCTCAAACACTGTTAATGGGTAATTTATATTTAATTTTTCTAATATTTCTGGATTTATTTCTCCAATCCATCCAATTTTTTCATTATTTATATAGATATCTCCCTGTCTTCCTTCAATTAAAAATTTATGATCTGAATTCTTTATTTCGTAATCTATATTTAATTCTTTAAATGATCTCTTCAATACTTTCAAGGAATCATTTACAGATACTTCATAATTTGAATAAATAAATAACAAATTTATATCCTCATTTATTTTATTATTTTTCAAATATGCAACTCTATTTAATTCAAATATTTTTGAAGGAAAAGAAATCTCTGTTTTTTCATTTAATAATTGTAAAAATGATGTTAATAATGATAATCTGATTGAATTATAATTATTTGATGCAGGATTTATTATTTCAATTATTTCTTTATCTTCTTTTAATATTTCATTTATATCTTTTCTTGATAAAACTGGAGTATATATTTCAACACATCCCATATTTACCATTATTTTTCTAACTAAATTCATTATTTTTCTTTCCTTACTCAATTCTCCCTTTGTATATATTTTTAATTTTCTTGGTTTTAATCTATTATATCCATAAGAAATTAATATTTCTTCAATAACATCATATCCAGATATTATATCATCTCTATAATTTAAATATTCCAATATTAATTTATTATTTTCTATTTTTGCATTCATTCTTTTTTTCTTTAAATATTCTATTATTTCTTCATCATTTAATTCTAATCCTAAGTATTTTTTTATTTTATTTAAATCAAATTCTTTTCTAATTATATTTAATTGTGGTGTAATAATTTTTTTATCTGGATAAACAATTTCCACAGAATATACTTCTCCACCCCAATCCTTTAATGTTAAAACTAAAATATTCAATGTAATAATTAATTTATTTAAATCTGTTCCAGATACATCAATAAATATATTTTTAGTATTTACATCTAATTTTCCAATTATATTTGAATTAATTATTGGAGGAAATGATATTATTTCATTTTTTGAGTCAATTAATACAGGATATTTATCATATTTATTTACTAAATATCCATATTTTTTTCCAGCTTCTGTTTTCTCCAATATTTCTTTTAAACTCATTTCTTTTTCATCTCCTAAAGGTATAAATTTCTTATTAAGATCTTCTAGTTTATAATATATGGGAAATTCTATTAAATCAAAATTATGTGTTCCTATTGCAATTTTTTGTCTATTTCTTCCATATGATTGAGATATTTTTTCCTGTAATTGTATTAGATCTTTTAATCTATCTTCATTTAATTTTATATTTTTTATAATTGCTCCAACAATATATGGTCTAACATTTGTTATATTTTTATCAACAATTATTTTATAATCAGAATCTTTTATTTCTATTTTTGGTATCCCAGTTTCAATATTTAATATTCCTTTTAATTCCCTTGAAATTCCATTTATACAATATAGATCTGGTCTATTAAAATCCTTTACTTCAATTTTTGCGTAATTCCCTTCTATTTCATCTAATTCGCATTTTATATTTAATAAATATTCTTCCAATTCTTCTTTAGATAGAATTTTTCCTATAGATTTATATAATTCATTTAAAGAAACATTTAAAACAACCATTAAACTTCAATTCCCAATTTTTTTAGGATTTCTTGTTCTTTGTTTTTATTCTTTATATCTTTCCTTGAAATTCCCCTATATCTGGCACATGCAGGACAAATATATATTTTCATAGGGCTAGAAATAATTAAGGTAGGATTTTGTCCTTCAGCTACATCAGGTTTTAATTTAGGGGAGATAACAAGTTTAATTGCCTTATCCAATCTTACCATTCTTCCACAATAATAGCATGGTACATATTGGAATTTCTTATCCTTCATTGTCCTATATTATTTGATTTTATTACTTTAGCCATAAGATGTATATTATAAAGGTAAATTTTTTAATTTTGTTAATTTTTAAAACAATAGATTTATTAATATATAATGGCATATCGGTCAAATGGGATTTCCGGTTGATATAGATTTTTTAAGGAATAATATAGAATTATATAAAGAAACATTTAGGAAAAGGGGATTGGATGAAAAAAATGTAGATAAGGCAATAGAACTGGATAATAAGAGAAGAGAATTACAAAAAGAATTAGATAAATTAAAACATAGAAAAAATTTGTTATCAAAATTATATGGTTATGCTTTACAATATAAAAATGGGAAAATAACGAGAGAAGAATTTATTAAAAATGCTATAAATTTAGGATTCGATATTCATGAAGGAGATATAGAATTAGAAAAAATAAAAGAAGAAATAAAAGATACAGATGAAGAAATAAATAGAAAACAAGAAGAATATAATATTGTCGAAAGTAATTTAATAGATCTATTATGGAATTTCCCAAATTTATTATCTCCAGAAGTACCTGTTGGAGATGAAAGTAAAAATACTCCAGTAATATTTTGGGGAGTACCAAGAGTATATGATATAAATTTATTTAAAGAACAGACTGAAAAATTTGGATGGAAAATAATAGAATTGGAAGAATTATTGAATAATAATCAATATGAAAAATATATTAAAAATAAAGAATTATTAAAAGAATTAAGTGAAATATTAAGTGATAAAGAAGATTTTAAAGAAATAAACTTTAATGATGTATTAGATTTTGAAAAATTGAATCAAGATAAAATTGTAGTATATAAAAAGGTAAATCATGAATTAAAGCATCAATATGATATATTGAAACAATATAATTTAGCAGATACAGATATTGCTGGAGAAGTTTCGGGTTCAAGATTTTATTATGAATTTGATTTATTATCATTATTAGATTTGGGATTGAGTTTGGAAGGAGTAAAATTTATGATAAAGAAAGGATATAAGTTTACAATTCCTCCTTATATGTTAAAGAAAGAAATATTGGATGGAATAATTACTTTAGATGATTTTGCAGATATGATGTATGAAATTGAAGGAGAGGAATTATATTTAATTGGAACTGCAGAACATCCAATTACAGCATTATATTATAATTCAATTATTAATGAAGATAAATTGCCAATTAAAATTGTTGGATGGAGTCCATGTTTTAGAAAAGAAGCTGGAGCACATGGAAAAGATACAAAAGGATTATTTAGATTGCATCAATTCCATAAAGTAGAACAATATATATTTTGTAAACCTGAAGATTCTGAAAAATATCATAAAGAATTAATAAATAATGCGCAAGAATTTTTGGAAAAATTAAATATTCCATATAGAACTGTAATTATCGCATCAATGGATATGGGAAAGAGAAGTTATAAGCAATATGATGTTGAAGGATGGTTCCCAGGACAACAAAAATATAGAGAATTAATATCTGGATCAAATGTAACAGATTGGCAATCTAGGAGATCAAATATAAGATATAGGACAAAGAACAATGAATTAAAATATTTACATACATTAAATTGTACATTAACTGCACTACAAAGGACAATAACATGTATATTGGAAAATAATTATGATTATAAAAATAATAGAATATATATTCCTAAGATATTACAAGGTTATGTAGAGAAGGAGTTTATATCTTAATATTTTTTAATTTTTAATACAATATATTTTATGCGAAGGTACATATTTGTAATAGGTGGTGTTATGTCTGGTTTGGGAAAGGGAATATTATCAGCATCAACCGCTTTTTTATTATCTTCAAAAGGATATAATGTATCAATATTAAAAATTGATCCATATATTAATGTAGATGCAGGAACAATGAATCCATATCAACATGGTGAAGTATTTGTAACAGAAGATGGAGGAGAAACAGATTTAGATTTAGGACATTATGAAAGATTTCTAAATAAAAATTTACATAAGTGGAATAATATAACAACTGGAAAAATATATTATAATGTAATACAAAAAGAAAGGGAAGGGAAATATTTGGGTCAAACTGTCCAAGTAATTCCTCATATTACTGATGAAATAAAAAATAGTATAAGAGAAGTTGGAGAAAAAGATAATGCAGATATATTAATAATTGAAATTGGAGGAACTGTTGGAGATATAGAATCTTTACCATTTTTAGAAGCTGCAAGACAAATGTATTTAGAAGATAGAGAAAATGTAATGTTTATTTTAATTGGTTTAGTTCCTTTATCAATTGATAAAGAACAAAAAACAAAACCATTGCAACATTCTGTTCAAGAATTAAGAAGAATTGGAATACAGCCAGATATTATTGTTGGAAGATCAAAAGATCCTTTATTAGAAGAAACAAAGAAAAAATTATCATTATTTTCAAATGTACCAATAGAAGGAATATTTTCTGATCAAGATTTAGATATACAATATAAATTACCAATTGTATTAGAAAAAGAAGGATATTTAGATTATATATCAAAAAGATTAAGATTAAATAATAATAAACCAGATTTAAGTAAATTATACGATTTTATTGAAAAAATTGAAAATTATAAAAAGGTAAAAAGGATTGCAATGATTGGAAAATATACAAAAGTAACAGATAGTTATTTAAGTATAAAAGAATCATTGAAAATTGCAGGTGCATATACTGGAATAAAACTTGAATTTGTATGGATAGAAAGTACAGATATTGAAGATGAAAAAATAAATATAGAAGATTTTAATTTTGATTTAGCAATTGTATTACCAGGATTTGGAGCTAGAGGGGTTGAAGGAAAAATAAAGGCATTAAAATATTTGAGGGAAAATAATATACAAACATTAGGAATTTGTTATGGATTACAATTAATGACTGTTGAGATTGCAAGAAATGTTTTGGGATTAAAGGATGCACATACTACTGAAGTAAATCCAAATACTCCATATCCTGTTGTTGATATGATGGAAGAACAAAAGAAAATATTACAATTGGGAGGAACAATGAGATTAGGAAATTATCCTCTATATATTAAAGAAAATACATTAGCATATGGAATATATAATTTAAAAGAAACAAAAGAAAGACATAGACATAGATATGAAATAAATAATAAATATTTGGATAAATTTGAATCTGTAAATTATATAGTATCTGGAACAAGTATTGGTGGATTAGTAGAAATAATGGAATATAAGGATAACAAATTCTTTACTGGAACACAATTTCATCCGGAATTTAATTCAAAAATATTCTCTCCTCATCCAATATTTATTGAATTGTTAAAACAATGACGGATTAGAGAACCAAATTTATAAATAATTTATAAATTTGGTTCTTCAGGTAACTCTTCTTTATTTTTTATTGAATAAACATATTTATAACCATATATTGAAATAGATCTAACAGAAATATTTACTTCAATATCATATATTTTGCAGAATTTTAATATGTTTTGTATAAATTTATCAGAATTCTCTACTGGAATTCTTACTATGAATGGTTTTGAGGAAACAATTTCTCCATTGTATTCTTCTATTAATCCTTTTTTATTTCTATCCTTTCTTCCTTCTAAGTAATAAAATAATATTTTCCTTTTACTTTTATCTTTTGTTAATATATTTATTTCTATTTCTTTTGCAGTTTTAAATTCAAAAATTTCTGATAATTTTTTATCATATTTTACAGAATATCCATCTATTAATAATTCATAAAATAAAAATCCTAAATTATATATTTCTTCTAATTTTGCTACTGTTACATGATATTTTTTTATTAAATTTGAATATATTTCTTCATCAAATTTTTTGAAAATAATTAAAATATCTATATCATTCGGATTTTCTTTTCCCCTAGTAATAGAGCCAAAAATTATTATATCAAAAACATTATCATTAATATATTTCTTTAGTTCTTTAGATAATTCTTCTAATTTCATCAACATATTTATTTAAAATATCTGCTTCTTCTTTAGTTAGCTTTGTATAATAAGTTCTTCTATATATTTCAAATACCTTCTCATATATTTCTAATATTTTCTTTATTTTTTCATCCTTTTTTAATAATTCTCTTAATCTTTCAAATCTATCTTGATGACTTTTTACTGTAATATTGTATTTTTCT
This sequence comes from Nanopusillaceae archaeon, assembly GCA_049974095.1. GTDB lineage: Archaea > Nanobdellota > Nanobdellia > Nanobdellales > Nanobdellaceae > Nanobdella. The sequence goes on from JBMFJD010000015.1 coordinate 10,795, forward strand.
TTTAAGTATTTATCTATTAGCAAAAATATAGCGGTAGAATAATTCCTTACCGCAACAGTAAATCTACCCTTATTATAATCATCATTAGCAGATTCTAAAAATTCTTCCCATACTTCCATAAAAATTTATCTATTTTTTTCTTTATAAGGTTATCTTGAGAACCATATTTATAAATTATTTATAAATAAGGTTCTTTAAAGAACATTTTTCTATAAGCCGCGGAGGGGATTCGAACCCCTGATAAAGAGGGTCTGCAGCCCTCCCCCTTAGGCCACTCGGGCACCGCGGCATATATATTTTTCTTTTAAAGAATATTTATATTTAATTCTAATAAATGAAAGGAATTTACATTATAGTTCTTGAATGTTTAAATGACATAAAAATTAAAGTAGGTTCTTTAGGAGAAATAGAATTTAAGAAAGGATATTATTTTTATATAGGTTCAGCATTAAATAATTTAGAAAAGAGAATTGAAAGACATTTAAGAAAAGATAAAAAAATACATTGGCATATAGATTATTTAACAACAAATAATAATTTCAGAATAATTAAAATATATTATAAAGAAACAAATAAGAGAGAAGAATGTGAAATTGCAAAATATTTTGAGAAATATTTTAATTATATAAAAAATTTTGGAAATTCAGATTGTAATGATAATTCTCATTTGTTTTATTCAAAAGATTTAAATGAAATAAGAGAATTTATTAATAAATTAAATTTTTATCCTATGTAAATTGAAGGCATAACTCCATTTGGTGGATATGCTCTAGCAAGAAAATATTGAAATGTTGCTGTAGAAGTATAATCATTACTGTTGTGAGAGGTAATAAATAGGCCAATAAATCCTTGTGGAGATATTGAAGTTGGAGTAACGTAATTTCCTACTTGAGTTAAATAATCTAAATAAGGTCCATAGAATCCTCCAACGTTATAATTGTTTGGTGCTATTAATGCTATAACACTAGGATAAGAAATTGGATTTCCGCCGGAACTATCGCAAGGTGCGATTTCAGATGCGATAGTTTGCCACTGGATTGTATATCCAGCGCCATTTGTTACGATCATATCAATTTCTCCATTTGAAGCTGCAGTATTTACCTGGTTTTGATACAAAATACCTGCTTTTGTCCATCCTGTGTCAGCACTGTTTCCTTGAAGATTAGTTACTAATGTTTCAAATATTTGATTAATTAGTACAAGATTTTCATAATATACTAATGTGATCATATAATCGGAACACCAAAAATCATAACCATTTGTGTTAAATATTGTTAAACTATTATTAACTATTATGGAACCAGAAGAGCCAGTAGGATTACTTAATACAGTCCATGTCCAGCCTGCTGGTAAAGAATTTCCGGCAAAGTTTGTATATAAATTAAATACATCCTGTCCATTATCGTATTGTCCATAATTTGGACATTGAGATATGTTAGTATAGTTGGTATATCCTTCTTCATAACAATACCAATATGCACTTATACCTACATATGGATATAATAATTGATAATAATTTGTATT
>JBMFJD010000016.1:0-10084 GCA_049974095.1 Nanopusillaceae archaeon
GTGGTACAGGATTTAGATTAGAAATAAGAGGAGAATTTACACCAATAGAAGATATATATTATAGAACATTATTAGAAGATGATCCTTTTAGATTAAGATTTGCTTTAAGAAGGTATCTCGGTACTGGAGAAATAGATCTTCTAGATATATCATTTGATGAGAAAGAGCAATTAGGAGGATATTATGGAAGGATCGTAGAGGTTGATATAAAGGATATTATTGATGATATTATGCTAACTGAAATAAAGAAGAGATCTTATATAGTAGAAAATATATACAAAGTAATAGAAGAGAGACTATTGAAATATGTTAAGAAGATAACATTATGGACAATTGTTATACCTGCACAGAAAGAATATATAGATATCATAAGAGATAACTTTAGGAAATATAGAATATTAAAAGATCCATATTACGATGATAGAGTAATATTCTATAAAGTATCAAATGAGAATTTAGTAGAAAAATTTGAAGAATTAGGTATACCAGTTATAACATATAAAACAAAAGAAATAACTACAAAAAACGTAGATTTATCTGAGGAATTTTAACTATTTCTTTATTTGCTTGATTATTTCTTTTATTGATTCGGCAGATTGTTTCCATGCCTCAAACATCCATATAAGTCCTTTAATTATATATGGTCCAAAGAATATAAATAGTACAAGCATTATTATACCACTTACTCCAACTGCTGTTATCACTTTTTCAAAGAATTGATCTATAGCTGTAAATATACCAATTGTTATTGTTGGACCTGTATATACTTTATTATTATTTATAGATATTGTAAAGTAATACTTACCATCACTTAATGATACAGGACATGATGCAGATGCTGTTCCATATGCTGGTATATTAACAACATCTGAACATGATTGTAATACTTGTGAACCTAATCCTAAGAATCCTCCTGAACTTACTATGTCTATTTTGACAACCAATCCACTAGCTGGTACGTCTAATGTATTAGCCAATGTTGCGTTTACATAATAAGTACCTGGTGACCATACACCTCCTGTTATTTCATATCCATTAGAAGTATACCATGCTGCATTAGATACTACAACTTTAGTAGTAGCTACTTGTTGTTGAGTTATAACACCAGGTCCTTGCCTGTTTGGTGGGAATGTACCTAAGTTCTGTCCATTAGCAGATACTACAAGGTAGAACATTTCTTGATGCAATAGCGAGTTCTGATCTGGAGTAAATGATGCACATACTGTTACATTTTGATTTGGTTGTATAGTTACAGTAGTAGTATTAGATCCATATTCATTATTTGCAATGCCACCTTGTAATCCTAAGACATTATATCCATATACAGTTACAGTAACTGTTGCTGTTGTTGGATATGGAGATGTTAATATAGCACATCCTTCTGCTGGTATTCCTTCAACTAATTGATTTACATATGTTTGATTTCCTTGAGCAAAGTAATATCCTTCTACAGATATTATTGATGTAGGTTGTTGTACTACATTCAATTGTGGTCCTGCATAATCAGTTCCTGGTATACCGAATATTTGTCCTACATCTGATGCTACATATTTATAATTAATATATGGTGATTGATAATATACATCGAAGTGATAATTACCTGATGATGCAAAGGTAACGGGTAATGATACTTGTTGAGATCCTCCTGATGGTATATTAATATTAAATGATTGTGATGTAATTGCCTGATCTGGAGATAATGGTATATTCTTTCTAACTGTTATAGTTACCTGTCCTACATATGTACAGTTCCTTGAATTCACAAAGTATGCTACTGCATCTACTTGTTGTCCTATTTGTATTGATGTTATATACGTACCATTTATCTCCCATGCAGTGTATGCTAATGGTGGAGCATCAGTACAATATCCAGCTGTTGTTTGTCCACTTTGTACAGTAAATGCTCCAAGTAGAGATTCTGGACCTAAGTTTTCATCTGGTAAATATTGTAGGTCATATTTTGGTAATGCATATACATAATATGCACCTGGTTGTTGGGGTACAAATGTTATAGTAATATTATAGAATCTTTGAACATTATATGGTTGTGGCGAGAAGTAATAGTTTGCAGACATATCTGTAGTTACTCCTTGATCTCCGATTCTATATGATGCTACAGTATTACCATTAACATCTTTAATATATACATATAGAGCCGGACCATATGCACCTCCAGATATAACTGTTAAGTATAGAGGTATATTTATAGTAACTGATTGCTCAACCAATGGGTTTTGTGGAGATATTTTTACTTGTCCTATTTGTACAGATACCTGTGGACTTGTAGATACTGTAGTTGCATTTTGTGGTGGAGATGAGGCTGGACTTACAGATATAGAACCTACTAATGTCTTAGATCCAATTGTTGAATCTGACCAGTATTGTATTGAATATTTAGGTTCTATATAAACATAGTATGTTCCTTGAGTTGGAGGTATAAACCATACAGATATATTATAGTATCTCCATGTGTTTGTAGGAGTATAACTAAAGTAATAGTTTGTAGAAGAATCTGTAGTTATACCTTGTTGTCCAACTCTAAAGTATTGTATTACATTACCAGATGAATCTTGTATATATACATTAAGGTAAGGACCATATGGACCTCCAGATATAACATCTAATGCTATTGGTATATATATCGTAACATTCTCACCTGCATGTGGAGATGATGGTACTACAGTTATTGGTCCATTAACATTTATTTTAACATCTGGAGATGTAGATAATGATTGATTTGTAGTTGTTGGGGTAGGTGAAGGAGTAGGTGAAGGTGATGGAGTAATACTAGGAACAGTAATTGTATATGTTTGTGTACCTAATGTAGTATCTGAACCATCTGCAATATCAACTGCCATTTGTACCTGAACTTGATATGTTCCAGGTTGTAGATTAAGGTTTACGTAATCGGTTCCAGATATAGGTTGACCATTAAATGAATATGGAATATCACATGATGTAGATGTTAATGAACAAACAGAACCATTAGTACCAGTTCTTATTGCATCTATTTGTTGACCTTGGGTATTGTATACAAATACTCTAAAAAATAATCCTCTTCCACATGGAGATATTAATGGTATACAATAACTATTAACACCAGAATAAGAATATGATATAATTAGATATGGATTTTGAAATGTAGCATTAAATGAATAAGAATTAGTTGTTTCTGCAGAGTGAATACTATGAGAAAATAAACTAATTGAAAATATAATTATTATTACTCCTAGAAATTTCTTCAAAAAAGATAATTTCATGATTAGCTATAACAGCTTGGCGCATTCGTAGCTTCACATGCACTAGCCAATTGTGATATAGTTGATGTCATAAATAAGTATTCTCCATTATATTGACAGAATGTTACATTTTCTCCACCAACATTTACTAATACCACATTACCAGGACATACTGCATAATTAATATATGTTGGAGATACTTCAAATATATAGTGTCCAATTTGTACCAATGGTAAAGTTGTATATGCTGGATTTTGTGCTTGAACTTGTTGTAGCATTGCTTGTCCTTGAGAAGTATCTACATTAATACCAATTGGATTAATTCCATATTGTTGTAATATCTGTCCTACATAATTAGCTTCCTGTTGTTGGTATGTATAGAAGTATATCTTACCAGTTAATTGTAATGATCCTCCTACTACTTGAGAATTAACTTGTGGTGTATTTACTGGTTGTACATATGGTTGTTGTACAGCTACATTATTTACATAAAATAGGGTACTGCCCTGTGTCGTAATATATGCTAACCCTGCTATACCTGCAAGAACTAATAACATAGCTAATAACTTTTCATCCATAATACTTATATTATATTTAGTATATTTATATTTTCGCTTCAAGATTTTTGAGGTGTGCTATTATCCTTGAATTTTGATAATAATTGATCAACATTAGATAATACTTTCAAAAGTTCTTTTCTTTCATCTTCAGAAAGCATATCATATAACTTACAATAACCAGGTTGTAAGGTCTTTTGATTAACATAAGGACATTCTTTTGCAAAAGGACAATTAAAAACTCTTAAACCAACCAAAGGAGCCTCGCCATTATTCGCAACCATATAAGGAACTATAACTGTACCTGTTTTGGTACATGTAATTCCTGATGGTACTAATCTTTTGACTTTTATTCTTCTAGTATACTTAGTATCCTTATAATTAACTTCAATATTTTTTTCATCAATATATATAGCTATAACATTCATTTCCTTTAACTGCTTTATTAGGACAGATATTGTAGACATTGGTAAATTGAATTTCTTTGCAAGTTCAGAAATTGTAATACCTGGCTGTGAATATATCGCTTGCAGAATTTCGATTAATGTTTTAGTAGAGTCTATCCTACTGATCATGTTACATTAACAATATTATATACCTGTACACAAGATGTATCCCCACATATTAGGGTATTCTTTGCAACTAAACACTGCTCTCCACTAATGTTTTGTGTACATGCATATAAATTGCCATATACATTATATACGTATATATTAAAGCTGCCTATTTGATATGTGCCTACAAGATTTATCTTATGGAAATACTGCTCTCCAATAAAAACCACTATAGAAATAATGAGGAGTATTGCTATTAAGATAACCAACAAAGTTTGCTTATTGATTTTCACCATAATATAATATTTTAAATAACAAATATAAATATTTATTTATGGAAAATGAAACAAGATTGAAGAACCTGTCTTCAAAAATTTTGAAGTTATTAGATCTATTAGAAAACTATGAGTATGAATATTTAAGATATATAAATAGTATTAATATACCGATATATTCTGATCTAGTAATATTCAAGGAAGATGCTTTAAGTATCTTGGGAGTAGATGACTATAAGTATTTATTAGAAAATGGAATAATTAGAGAGAATATATTTAATCCAAGAATTGTAGAAATAGTTAATATAAATAAATTATTGGATATGATCAGTTTGTACAAAGAGATGAAGAAATATTCATTATCAAAAGAAATACTACAATCTGATAGGCCATTTTATGAATTATTACCATTAGTATCACCAAATGTAAAGAATACGGATATAATAGAGGTTGTAAAGAAAGTAATGTTATTACAACTATTTTCTGGAGACGATAGAGGTTTTAGAACAAGAATACATATAGCTCTAATTGGAGATCCTGGTACTGGTAAAACTTTATTATTACAATGGCAGAGTGATATAAGTGGAGGATTATATTTATCATTAAGAACTACATCTGCAGGTCTATCTGGCAGCCTAGATCCAGCACAATTTTATAACAATTCACCACCATTAATGGCTGCAAATGGAAAAATATTATGTATAGATGAAGCAGATAAGATATCTACATCAGATTTAGATCCATTATTAACTGCAATGGAAGAAGGAAAAGTTGTTCTAGCTGGTGCAGGATTACATTATGAGTATGAAGCTAAAGTTAGAATTATGTTATCATCTAACAGAAAGAAGTTCAGACCAGAACTAATGGATAGATTTGATTTAGTTGCATTATTTAGAAAACCATCAAAAAAAGAAACTGCAGACATTGTAGGACATATTATTGAATTTACAAGTGAAGAAAATCAAAGAATTCTAGAAGAAAGTAAAACAACAATAAATAATTATATGAAGTATGTAGAAAAGTTCTATCCAAAAATCATGGATAATGATGCTGTTAAGGAGGCAATAGCAGATATAATAGAAAAGACTGGAGAATCTAGTGTTAGACATACATTAAAATGGTTAAGATTTGCTTATGCATATGCTAAAATAAATAGAGTAAATATAACACCAGAAATAGTAAAAGAATTATATGATATGCTAAAAATACAAAGAATAAATCTTACTCAAGAGTAATTATTCTCATTATCCCCCAACCAATTAGATATCCAGACATATAAAATATAAACCAATCAAAACCTGTACCAATTATAAACAAAGGATTTAATTGGAACATCAAGAAGGATACAAAAGCAGAGGAGTATATAATTAATAGTGCAGCATGAATTTTATCTAATATATCCGAAGCTTTTGATAACCATCCACCAACATATATACCTACACCTAATAATATTAGATCAATAATTACAGAAATTTGAAAAAATATAATGTTCATTCTTCCTGCTCTTCCTCTGAATTACCTTGTACTAATGATAATTTACTAATCGCTTTCTGTACGGAAGATATATTTAATCCTACATTAGATGATCTCTTTACTATTTCAGATAAGTTATCTAACAGTACATAACATAATCTTTCTCCTCCTTTTCCTGTAAATGAGAATTGTGGTTCACCATCACCAAATACTATTTCACATCTTCTTTTTGCTTGCGATGGATCTTCTGATCCTATTGGCAATGTACTTAGATCATATGCGTAGCAAACTAGCCTATCTCCTACTTTCTTACATCCTATAGAAATTTTATCGTCGTATAGCGCCATATAATATATTTATTATTATGTATTATAAACTTTTGTTATCATGAACAATGGTCTATACATAGATATATTTAATTTCAAATGATAATGGTATATTGCCTTGTGTTGCTATTGAGTATAGCTCATACATAAAGTCTATGGATACTTTATAGACGTATAGAAATATACCAATTGGTGGAGGTATAACATATGCTATCTTTCCAGATACATCTTGCACAGGAACTACTTCTGTAGAGTTATCATAGACCCTTAATAGTATAACATCCGTTCCATTATATTCTATATACTTATGACAAATATATGATTGCTCACCATATACATTCTGAGTATGACATAATACATTACCATAGTATGCCGGAGAATAGAATAGTATAGATAATGCAAAGAATATGGTACCTAGAAAGAATGATATTATACTATATAATAGATATTTCTCTTCTTGTAATGTTAATAATACTACTCCAGAGATTGTTAGGGCTACTGCTACCGATAAAAAGAAATATGCTAAACCATATAAAAAATTAAACATTGGAGGATTAGTACCCAAATAAAACATAGGAGATAAAGAATTAACAGTAACTATCATAGAACCAGGTAATATCAAAGAATATTTTGTATTAACATAAGGAAATGTATAATTATAACTTAAGGATATACTAAATGAAGGAGCTACAGTTACAAATTTATAGATAAATGCAACTAAAAATATATTTAGAAATATAAACAAAAATATAAATAAAATAAAAAAATACGAAAGTTTCATTAAGCTATAGTAATGCTCCTAATATTGCTCCAACACCAAAAACTCCACCTACAAATAATCCAGTAATTCCTTGATTTACTGCATTACCGAATAATGTTGCTACATTAGAGAATGATATTGTTATTGGCCCTGTAATTGCGTATGGTGTTTGTACTGATATTAAAAATGGTGATACAAATCCTATTACACCAAATATTGCTGCCAATAAAAATATTCCATATAATGGATGTGTATGCAGATAGTCACTAATTGTTGGTATATACCTTTTAACCAAAAATCCTGTTACTAAACCTGCTAATATTATTGTCATCCATGCTGCTATAGATGTTAGATGCAATATTGCCAATACTATATCTACTACTATTACTGAGGCTATTGCAAATAACAAAAAAGTTACAAATTGGCTCGATGTTATTCTATCTAATATTGTTGCCATATTATATATATTAAAAACCTTTATTAAAAAAGTAAAGTTTTAAAAAATTGAACTATAGGGCTCTTCTTTTATATAAGTAGTATCCAACACCTGCGGCTGCTAATATAGCTAAGAATGCTAATGCTATTGGTAATGGTGCTTGTACTCCAATTGCTGCAGCTGTAGGAGAAACTGGAGCTGATGGAACAGATGGAACAATTGGAGATGGAGCTGGACCTACAGGAACTACAGTAATGCTAGTAGATGAAACAGTAACTTGGTATTGATATGAACTAGATAATCCGGATGGATCTTCTGCAGTAATTGTTAATGTACCAGATTCTTGTGGTATGTTCAATCCTACATTTACTGTTTGTCCTGAATATACTACACCAGAATATATATCTTGAGTACTAGATGATGTTTGATATGTTATAGTTACATATACTGTCTTATATGGACTATATACTGTAAATGTTACTGGGAATGGACTTGTATAATTGCTTGGTACTATTATAGATAGTAGTTGTGGTGGTTGCAATGCAATTTGAGATGTTGTGAAACATAGACCTGCAACACATGTACCAGAACATGATTGTATATCATTCAATTGATAATATATTCTACCAGTAGAATTATCATATACTATTTGATATTCCGCTATACTTCCATTTGGTGTACATACAGGTATTATCATTCCGTTAAATGAGGATAATTGTGATTGATTAGCTGCATTACCTATTACACATCTAAATGGAGCTACTTGTAATAGATACATAGATGATGTAGTTCCAGATGTTGTTGGTGTTAATGCATATTGATATACAGATACAGCATCTGGACCACATTCATTAGCAAATAATAATGATGGTACACTTACTTGATTCTCATTATATAACGATCCTGCGAAACAGTATTGTCCTGGCATTGCTGGGAATTCCTGAGTAATATTATATACACATTGTCCATTTACTACAGAGTAATTAACAACCGCTGCTAATGTACTAGATAAACATACATATGGAATACCACATTCGTTTGATACTTGTGGTATATATCCTGTTTGTACAGTAAATGTTATAGTTGTTGAATTTGTAGTATTAGCTACATCACTACATGTTATTACCAATGTATTTGTTCCAGGTTGGATTGATACTGGGATAGTATATGGTGTACTTACATTGAATATTTGTTGTAATATTATATTGTTATTATATACTAAGGTACATGAAACTTGTGATTGAACAGTATCATTTACACTAAATGATACATTTACTGATCCTCCAACAGTTCTAACAGTTTGTCCTTGTTTTGGATATGTTACATTTATTAATAATTGTGGAGATATTGGTGCAGTTACACATTGTCCGTATGAACAGAATGTTCCTGATGGACAGGTTGTTGTACTTACTATTGTTTGATTTACTGTACCTAATGATGTAGGATCTATTGGAGGTACATTTACAGTACAGTAATATTGTACATATGCTAATGTTGTTGAATTCAAACATATATATCCTGGTGGAGGTACATCGTTATTATTTACACATTGTCCAGATGGTATTGGTACTAATGAACATGTTGATGAGTTAAAGTATGTAGCATTTGGATATCCAGTAACCATAGATGGTACTGCTTGTCCTGCAATTAATCCACAACATGTACCTACTCCAGGATATCCACCCAATGCTTTACAGTATAGATTACATGATGATGCATTATATGCATAAAATATAGATTGTGATGTAATTAATGATAAATTACCAACAATACATGATAATTGTACATTGTATACTCCTTGAGTTAATCCTGCTAAGTTTAATGGTACTTGTCCATTATATATTGGTCCCTCATATGTAAATGTTACAGAATTAGATGTAGATGTAGCTCCTGTAGTAGGACCACATGAGGACATTAAATTAGCAGTTGCAGTACAGGTAACTTGTGTTGGAGTACCAATATAGCCAGATAATGTAAAGTATACTGTCGCACTACTACTACTTATTATTGGATATCCAACAGAATATGGTACAGTTGTTGTTGGCTGTATTGATGTAATTTGTAATGATGGAGGAACAACTATATTTACGTTTATAGATGAACTTGTTTCATTTACACAGTTATTAGAGTATTGATAAACTACAAGTACTGTAATGTTATATGATCCTGGAGATAGTATTGTAACATTAAATGGTATTGATTGACCTGCAACAGATGGTGCAAATATACCATTAATATATAATTGTCCATTTAGGTATACTCCAATTGCAATTGTAGATAGGTTTAATCCTAATTGTGCAAGATTATTTTGTACTTTTAAAGTAAATGTTTGTCCAGCATAGAAGGTAGACCCGTTTGCTGGAGATAATATATTAACAATTGGTGCATAACATGCTGTAGTTATTGTATAATTAGATACATTTTGTTGGGGAATTGGTGCTGTTGCTGTAGATAAATTATATGG
>JBMFJD010000017.1:0-5869 GCA_049974095.1 Nanopusillaceae archaeon
GAAATTATAAAGATATTAGTAATATAATAAAAGATGAATATTATAATAAGTATGATGTAGATATATCAAAGAAGATATTAGATTTAGATAATGAATATAAAGATATAGTAGAGGATTTATATAATATTGATATATTGAAATTTTTAAATTAGTTTTTTGGTTTTGATGTTTTTCAAAAGAAAAAATAAATATTAAAAAAGTTATACTATAAAAAAGTTTTTTCATGGAAATGTTTATTTATTGACAAATATTTATAAATATTTTCTATAACATTATTTTATGGCGTTGGAAATAACAAAGGAAATAATAGATGCATTAAATGAAGAGGTAGAGACGGTAGGGGATAAAATGAGAAATATAGAAATAGCAACAATAAAGATTGTAGATAACAAAGTTTTGGAAGTACAACTTTCAAATAAACAATATCCTTTTAGGGTAGCGTTAACTGATGAGACGGAATTATTAATATCAAATAAAGAATTAATAAATATATGGGTTAAATACATGAAAGAGATGTTTAGGGAGTATGAGGTAAGTTATTATAATTATAGTGATGAGGATGGGGATAATTTATATGTAAGGTTTACGGTATATAAAAAATTCAATGATAAACTTATGAATATGATAACCTGGGATTTTCAAATTAGGAATAAAAAAAGTATTAGCATACCATCAGATTTATTGAAAAGGTTTGTTTATGAAAAGTTTAATATTATTTTTGTTTATTAGTTTTTTTTATTGTTTTGATGAATGCAAAAAGTAAATTGCTAGGGGAAATAAAATATTATTTAGAGAAATTTAGGAAAAGGGGATTAGAGGTTAATATAAGGGAATGGAAAACAATGATGGAAATAGAGATTAATTATATTAACTTTGAAAAACAAAAAGAAATTATTAATGAACTTATAAAAGTACATGAAATAAAGAAAAAATATTTAAGAAATAAGGAATTAGAGTATTTTAATAGATTATTAGAGGATTATTTACGTATTAGGATAACACATTATTTTATTAATAAAAAATTGAATGAATTGAAAAGGGTAAGAGATGGGTTAAAAAGTTTGTATGAAAATTATGATGAAAATGAATATTTGGAACAATTAAAAAGCGAAATAGAAATTAAATTTAATAGATTGCTAGAGGATATAAAGGATATTGAAAATAAGGAAAAAGAAATAAAGAGATTAATAGAGAAATATTTAAAGTATTTGAATAAGGAAATTGAATATGATGAGGAAATAAAAGGGATTGAGGAATGGATGAATAAGGGAGGATTTAAGAATAGTAAATTAATGAGGATTATAAAAGATAAAATAAAGAGTATATTAAATAATAAAAATATTAAGTTATTTTGGTTTGGTAATGGTATGATTTTAGTAATGGTTTATGAAAATAAATATTTCTATAGAGGATGGATTTATGAAAATAATAAGTTTTATGTTATTGATTTAAGAAATAATAAGTATATGGATGTAAGTAATTTTATAGGTAATAGGTATGGGGGAAGAATATTAAAAATGCTGGGGGATGATAGAGATAGAGATATAATTTATGATATAAGGGAAAGGTCAATATATGATTTTTTAGTTTAGTTTTTGTTTTGATGGCGGAAAACAACAATTCGGATTTGGTTTTTAAATTGAGAAATGGAAAATTAGAAGAGAAAGATATAGCGGAATTAGTAAAAAGGGCATTAGAAGAAAGAAATGAGGAAAGTTATTATTTATTGAAAGTTAGGGAATGGGACGAAGTATATGAAAGGTATGAAAGTATAAAAGAAGTAAAAATTATTTATGGAAATGCGGAAAAGATATTAATAAATGAGGAATATAATTATGATGAGAAAAGAAAAGAAAGAGAATATATAATAATTCCAAAAGATAGATTGGTTATATTATTGGATAGAGAATATGTATATTCAGAAAGTAAAGGGGAAAGGGAGGGGCTTACGGTTTTTGTATTTACTGGCGATGGCTGGCATTCTCATACAGTCTCTGAAATAAATTATTTCTAATTTTTTAGTTTTTTTAGTTTTGATGATTTTCAATAAATATTTATAAGGTTTTAATATAATTATATTATAGTTTTGATGGAAGAGGAAGAAAAAATATTAAAAGAAATAAAAGAAATAGTAGAAAGGTTTAGGGATAGAGGGTTAAAGATAGAGATGGAAGAAAAGGATAATATGATAAGTATACTTATGACATATGAAAATTTTGAAAAACAAAGGGAGATAATAGGGAGTATTTCAAAAAAGTATAAAATAAGGTTAAATAGGGTAAGGAAAGAATATTTAAAATATGTTAAAAAGCTTTTAGAGGAACCTAAAACTATAATAGTTTATTATGTTTTAGCATATAAGAATAAAGATAATTTATTAGAGGTAAAGGAATTTTTAGAGGAAAGTTATAATAAGGATGATGAAAATTATTATTTACAATTGTTAAAGGAAAAATTAGAAAATGAATTTAATAATTTTGTTAAAGAAAATATAAAACCATATTTAGAAAGAGAGGAAAAACAATATGCATTATTAAAGAAATATTTAAAGTATTTAAATAAAGAAGTTGATTATAATGAGGAAATAGAAAATATTGAATCTTTATTAAATAGGGTTTATTATAAAGGGGATTATCATTTAAGTGATGATATATATAAACTATATGCATTAATAAGGAAAAAAGTAAGGATGGTTATTAATCAAAAAAATATTAAATATATTAAAATTGATCATGGTATTTTACTTATTATGACATATAAATACAATTTTAGTGATGAATCAGATATTATATATGAAAAAAATAAGTTTTACTTAATTGATTTTAGGAATAATAAGGTTATGGATATTAGCAATACTATAGAAAAAGAATATACGGGAGGGGTATTAGAGGTTATTGATGAGAATAATTTATATATATTGGATGATTTACGTAAAAGGAATATATACGAGTTATTAATTTAGTTTTATTGTTTTGATGGATAGTTTATTATGGGAGATTAGGATTTTGTTAGAAAAATTAGTTAAGGATAAGGGATTATATGTGTATGAAAAAGAAAAGGTAGGGGATTCATGGATAGATATCAATATATATTATACAAATGTTAAAAAACAAAAAGAGATGGTAGAGGAATTATTAAGAAAAAATAATATTGATAAAAGGTATTATAGATTTTTTAGTGATTTATTGGATAAAAGTTATAAAATTGAAATTCTTAGTGATTACGTAAGTAAAAGAATGAATGAATTAAGAAAATTAAGGGATAAATTGAAAGAAATATATGAAAATTTTAGGGAGGATGATTATTTAAGAAAATTAGAGGATAATATAAATGAGGAATTTAAATATGATTTAGAGGATTTAAATAATTATTTAAAAGAAGAAAAATTATATTTGGATTATTTAAATGGAAAAATTGATTATAATAAGGATATAAAAGATTTTGAGGATGATTTAATTTTTAGTGATGAATTAAAATATAAATCATGGATCTATAGAAAAATAAAAAGATATATTAAGAAATTATTGAATAGTAGGAAATTTAAAATTATATGGATTAAAAGAGGGTTTGTTTTAGTAATATTATATAAAGATAAAGGGGATTTTGGAAATGGTAAACATGTATATTTTTATAATAAGTTTTACTTAATTGATTTGAGAAATAATAAAATATTTGATATAAGTAAAAAATTGAATGAATATATTGATGAGTTTAGGGATGATGATATATTTGATATGTATGATAATATAGATATAGATAAATTATTAATATAGGTTTTTGATAAATGTTTATATGTGTTTTTTATAATATATAATATAAGTTTTGATGACGGAAAAACAAAGTAATTTATTAAGAATATTTGAGAGAGCTAGAAAAGAAAAGGTAGCAATAGGATTGTTTGGGGGTTATGGAATAGGAAAGAGTAGTTTGATTTATCAATATTCATTAATGAAAAGTATGGAATCTGGTAGAGAATTAAAAATATGGCATGAATTGACGGAGAGAGAGAAAAAAGAGATATTAGAAAATCCTGAAAAGTACTTTATAGTAGTAGATATTAAGGGTAGCTTAATATCTTTGGATAATTTAGTTATACCAATACCTGTAAATGATGGGATAAAATGGGAGGTACCTTTATGGATGAAAGTATTAGAAAATGAGAAAAGTATGGGGATATTATTTATTGATGAGGTTAATATGACATTACCATCATTACAAAGTTTATTATTTGAATTAGTATTTCAAAGAAAGTTGGGAGAAAGTACAATAAAGGGGGATGTATTAATAATTACTGCGGGAAATGATCTAGAAAGCAATAATGTAGCTAAAGAATTACCACAACCACTTATAAATAGAATGATATTTATTAATGCAAATGAAATATTTGACATTGATGCATGGTTAGAATATGCAAAAAATGTTAATATTGATAATAGAATAATAGGATGGGTATTATTTAATAATAGAAATATTAGTTATTCTAATGATGTTATGAAACAATCAACCACACCTAGATCTTTGGAAATGTTAAGTAAGATGATTAATGGGGAAAAAGATATGAATTATATAAGAATGGTAGCATATGGATTATTAGAACCTAATGATGCATTACAATTTACTGCATTTATAGAATTATATGAAAAGTTTAGTGATATAGATAAGTATATTGATAATATTGAATTATTATATGATCTTAAGGAAGATGAGAGGATAATAATTATGATGAAAATAACAGAAAGATATATTAATGATAAGTTAACATTAGAGAAATATTATAATATATTGGATGGGTTAAGTAATATAAGTAAAATGTTAGTGGTATTTTCATTAAGGTATTTGAAATATCAAAATAGTGATAAGTTTAAGATATTGTTAGATAAGGTAATAAAAGAAAATGGTAAGGTTTACAATTTGTTAGGGCAAATGTTAGAATTTGAAAATAAATTATGATGGATGAGGAATTATTAAAGTTAGTAATTACTAAAAATTTTCCATTGTTTGCACCAATATTAAGTAAGATAAGAATTAAAGAAAGTAGGGAAATATCATATGTGGCGGGATTGAATTATAAAGAAAAAACAATATATATTAATCCTGATGAATTCAATGAATATATTAGTAAAGAAAAAATGTTTATAATATCACATGAAATAATGCATTATCTATTAGTACATGATCCTGAAGCATTGAGGGATAAAAATTTATTATTAGTTTTTAATTTAGTTAGGGATGCCCAAATAAATCATATATTACATAAACAAATGAAATATATGGCAAGGGGGGTTATAACATTGGATATATTAGAAAGGATGAGCGAAAAAGTAAAAGAATACTTTGAGGGGGATGTTGAGAAATTCCTTAATGAGGATGAGTATTTTATTGTTAAATTGATGTTAGAGGATAAGAAAGTTAATAATATGGTTAATAAGATGATTGATGTATTAGAAAATAATAGTGATAACCTAGATGAAACTAGTGAAAAAATTAGAGATATATTAAAGGAGAATGGGGTTAATATAGATATTGATGAAATTAGTAAGAATATAGTAAAAGAATATAATGAAAGTAAGGAATTGGGAGAAATGAGCGATGAGGAAATAAAAGAAATGGTTAATGAGGGTATGGAAATGTTAGAGAAAGGTATGTTATTAAGTAAAATGCTTAATCCTGAAAGTAAGGAATTAGATATAAAGTTAAGGAAAAAGAGGATTAAATGGAAAGAAGCATTAAGGTATATTATGAGTGAGATAGGGGCATTGGCAACTGATTATGATTTAACAAAATTGGATAAAAAAGCATGGGTATTAAAGACATATGTACCTGGGGTTATAAAGGAAAATGAAAGTATTAATGTAATAATTGGTATAGA
>JBMFJD010000018.1:0-4573 GCA_049974095.1 Nanopusillaceae archaeon
CTTAGCCTTGGGAATGGCAATGTTTCCCTTATATGATCTAGCTTACATATCCATCTAGTAAATCTTTCTAATCCCAATCCCCAACCTGAATGAGGAACAGATCCATATCTTCTTAAATCTTCATACCAATCATATGCTCCAATTTCCTCATTTCCAATCTTTACTTTTAATTTATCTAATTTCCATTCCTTTATTTTACTTTCTAATATATCATATCTCCATTCTCTTTCAGATCCACCAATTATTTCTCCATATCCTTCAGGTGCCAATAAATCAAAATTTTTTACAGTTCCATCTCCCTTTTCATACATATAAAATGCTTTAACTTTCCTAGGATAATACATTAGGAATATTGGTACATTAAATTTTTCTGTTAATATCCTTTCCTCATCAGCTCCCAAATCATCCCCATATTTTATATTTACCCCTAAATCTTGTAATATTTTTATTGCATCTTTATATTCTAATTTTTTCCATGGTTTTTCAACAAAAGATTTTAATTCATCAATTTTTCTTCCAGTAATTTTTCCTATATCTTCAAATTCATTTTTTCTTTCCTCAATTGTTTTTTCAATTGAATATTTTAATGCTTCTTCAGTTACTTTTATTAAATCATCTAACTCATACCATGCAGCCTCAATTTCAAAATGCCAATATTCATGCAAATGTCTTTTAGTTCTTGACATTTCTGCCCTAAATGATGGAGTTAATGAAAATACTTTTTCTAATACAAATATTAATGCTTCTAAATATAATTGTGCAGACTGGGATAAATATGCTTTTTCTCCAAAATAATTTACCTCAAATAATGTAGTAGTTTCTTCTGCAGCATTTCCCACTAAAATTGGAGGTTGTACTTCACACCATCCATCATTAATAAACCATTCTCTTAAATTTTTCAATAAACTATGTTTTATTTTTAATATATCTCCAAACCACCTTGTCCTAATCCATAAATGTCTATATTTTTGTATTGTATCTACATCTTCATCTCCTTTTAATGGAAATGGTCTTCCAAAATCATATACTTTTATTTCTTTTACATCTATTTCATATCCTCCAGGTGCTCTTTCATCTATTCTTAATATTCCTTTTACTTCTAATGATCCTTCAATTTGAAATTTTAAAGAATTATTCCATGTGTTTTCATCAACATTTTCTTTTTTAACAACAGCTTGTATTATTCCTGTAGAATCCCTTATTACAAAAAATACTTTATCCTTCATATCCCTCATTCTATAAACCCAACCCTTTATACTTACTTCCTTTCCAACAAGTTCATCTTTTAAAATATCTTTTATATATGTATCTTTCATCATAAAATCATTCATTCCGGCTATCCATGATAAAAATAATTTTTGAGAATATTTATAAATTAATTTTAATGGCAATAAAATTGATTATATATGGAAAAGTACATGGTGTAGGATTTAGGTATTTTGTATATAAAAATGCAATAAAATATAATGTAAAAGGATATGTAAAAAATAACCCTGATGGAACTGTTGAAGCATGGTTTGAAGGAGAAAAAGAAAATATTGATAAAATAATTGAATTATGTAAAAAAGGACCTGAAAGAGCAAGAGTTGATAAAATTGATATATTCAATGTAGAAGATAAAGGATATGAAGAATTTAAAATTATAAAGTAGTTTTTATTTATATGAAAAGCATGTTTGAATTTTTAAAGAATATATTTAATAAAAGAAAAAATTATAATTATGGGAATATAATTATTAGTCAAAAATTATATGATGCTTATAATGAAATGAAAGAAAAATTAGATAAAATAAACAATATTAAAATAAATGATAAAAAAGATGTAGAAAATTTATCAGAATATTTAAAGAATATTTATCAAATAGAATATGAAGTTTCAAATTATTTATCCTCAGTATTAAATTCCATATCAAAAAATGAGGAAATAAACTATAAAAGTCTAGATAAATTCCTAAAGAAAAATTTAAAGAATTATAATAAATCATTAAAAAATTCATATAATTTGATAAGAAAAATATATAAGAAAAGGATAAAAATAAAAAATAATATTAAAAGAATAAAGAATTTACTAAAAAAATACAAAAAATTAAAGGATGAAGAAATAATATAGGGACCGTAGTCTAGGGGTATGATGCCGGCCTGACTAGCCGGTGGTCCGGGGTTCGAATCCCCGCGGTCCCAATATTTTTATTTTATAAAATATCATTTTTATTTATGCCAAGAATAGGTAATAAATTAGCAAAAGCAAAAGGAGTTATTAGTAAAATCTCTTCAGGAATTAAAGTATTTTATAATTATTTTAGGAAAGAAAATTTAGAATTTCGTTCTATAGAAGAATTAGAAAATTTAGAAGTAAAACTTGAAATAGCACTTATGAAAAATCAAAACTTTCCAAAAGCAGCATTGATAATATTAAATAAATTAGAAAAAGTATTAAAAAATAAAAAAAGATTATTAAAAGGAGAATTAAAATATACAAATTATGAATTAAAAAGAATTAAACAACTAAAGAAATCATACCAAAAATTATTAAAATACTGATTTAATTTATTAAAATGTTTTTCTAAAAACTGCTTTCAATGGTAATACCCCCTTTTCATATTCTAAAATTGCAATTTTTATCGGATCATAATTTAATCTTTCTAAATCTTCCTTTGATAATTTTATCATTATCGGTGCACCCATAGCAATTTGTAATGCTCTAGCACCTATTAATCTGGCTAAAGCAAATCTAGAAATATTATTTGTCATAGTATCTTCTTTAACAAATAATCTTTAAATTTTTCAGCTTCTGATAATAAATATGTAAATTCATCCAATGATATTGATCCTGATTTCCTTGTTTGCAATGCATTTATTTTATCAGAAAATCCTATATGTATAATCATATCTGCAGCTTCTTCTTCATATTTATCAGGATCTACAATAAATTTATCATCAATTTTTGCAAAAGATACAATAATAGGAATATTTTTATTTAATGGTAATTTTTTATTTGTTTTTTCCTTATAATTTACTTTATATTCATCATTTATCTTTTCCAATTTTGGAAAATAAGTATTCATTAATGCACAAACTGATGCTAATGTAGATGCATCAATTATATTTCCATCATTATTTAATACATAAACATCTAGGAAAACAGTCCATACATATTTACCAGGTTCTATTACCAATTTTTTATCATCGATAAATCTTGATTCTCTTATAACCCTATCTACAATTCTAGAATATTCAATTGATTCTTCAGATTGCCCAATTTCAACATTTATATCAGAAACTGGGGATATTTCAACATTTGTTACTAATATACCAGAATCTGGTGTATCTGGAAATGGTTCTGATATTTCTAATTTAACTCCTGCTAAAACTTTTGTTTTTCCTAATTCTAAATAGCAAGAACCTTCTGCATTTTTAGAATAATTTTTTATTATTTTTATATCCCTATATTCCATCAATTTCCTACCATCATATCTTAAATCTTTTTTTATAATCTTTCTTATATAATTTGTTATATTATCTTCTACTCCAATATCCATTTATAAATGATTTATAAAGCAATATTTATAAAGATGATAGCCAGTATGCAAAAATTTCTAATCCTAATGCTATCATTAATATTAAGAAATCATATAATGCTTCTTTTACATCTGAATCCATATATAAAATAAAAACTTAGAAAAATAAAAAATTTAAGAAAAAGTCTATTGAACTGGTTGAACTGCTGGTTCTCCGTTTACTGTTTGTTGGTCGTTTACTAATACTACTGAATAATTATCTAATTGTGATGCATCAGTTCCATATACTAAGTAGTTTGCGAATAATTCTGTTGCTTGTGTTGTATCATTACCAGACCATCCAAATATTACTAATGTATTTGGATATAGTGTTGATGTCATTATTAATGCTGTACCTGGTCCGAAGTTTATTCCTAATTGTTGTAATACTGGTGCTAATTCTGATCCATATACATATCCTCCTTGTGAATTTGCTTCTGCTTGTAATTGTTGTCCTAATGCTGAATTCATTTGTGATACATATTGTATTACTGCTTGTGCTGTTAATGCGTTAACTGCTGGTCCACCTACTAATACTAAGTTTGACATTCCTGGTGTTACTTGTGTATCTAATATTACTTTACCAACTAATGCTGTTGGTTGTGTATATCCTGTTGTTGATACACCAGATACACCTTCAACTACATAGTTTGTTCCTGGTACTGTTTGTCCAACTCCTAATGTTATTGTTTGTGTTTGTGTTTGTGCTCCAACTGGTGCTAATGCTAAGTTATATGTAACTGGTGATTGTGGTACATATATTGTTAAGGAGTCTGATGTAGAAGATGTTGATAATTGTGCAAATGCTCCTGCTTGATCTAAGTAGTAATATACAGATCCTGAGGATGTTGTTTGTTGTACAGAAGTTTGTTGTGATGTTACAGATATTCCTGAACTTTCAAATGATATTTGATAATCTGTTGGAGATACTGTATATCCTACATAATCTTTTACTACAGTTAATGTAGTAAATGGAGCACTTGCTGTTAACGAACCTATTCCTGATAATGTTGCTGA
>JBMFJD010000019.1:0-3640 GCA_049974095.1 Nanopusillaceae archaeon
AGAAATATATGAAGAATCAATAAAACTATAACTTTTAAATACTAATTTTTGTTCTTATATTTTTAAGAATTTTTTTAGATTATAAGAATAATGAAAGGATTAATTTTATCTGGAGGACATGGAACTAGATTGAGACCATTAACTTATTCTACACAAAAACAATTAATACCTGTAGCAAATAAACCTGTATTGTTTTATGCTATAGAGGACATAATTAATGCAAGCATAAATGAAATAGGTATTATTACTGGACCTAATAGAGAACAAGTAATTGAAACAGTTAATAAAGTAAATTGGAATACGAAAATTGAATTTATTCATCAAGGAGATCCATTAGGAATTGCGCATGCAGTTTATATTGCAAAAGATTTTATAGAAAACGATAAATTTGTTGTATATCTTGGAGATAATATATTATTAGGAGGAATAAAAGAGTATAAAGAAAAATTTGAAAAATCAGATTCAGATGCTTTAATATTATTAACAGAGGTAAATGATCCACAAAGATTTGGAGTTGCAGTATTAGATGAAAATAAAAGAGTAATAAAATTAATTGAAAAGCCTAAAAACCCACCTTCAAATTATGCACTTGTTGGTATATATTTCTTTAAACCAATAATCTTTGAAGCTATAAAACATATTAAACCTTCTTGGAGAAACGAATTAGAAATAACAGATGCTATACAATGGTTAATAGATAATGGATATAAAGTAGAAGCAGAATTTGTTAGAGGATGGTGGAAAGATACAGGAAAACCTGAAGATATATTAGAAGCAAATAGAATAATTTTAGATGGAAAAATAGATTATTATAATGAAGGAGAAATAATTAACTCAAAAATATATGGAAGAGTAAAAATTGAAAAAGGTACAAAAATTGAAAATAGTGTAATAAAAGGACCTGTAATTATAGATAAAAATACAATAATAAAAGATTCTTATATTGGTCCTTATACTTCTATTGGAGAAAACTGTATTATAGAAAATTCAGAGATAGAAGATAGTGTAATAATGGATGGAACAGAAATAAAAAATATGGAAAGAATATCAGAGAGTCTAATAGGAAGAAACGTTAAGGTAAATAAAACTAGAATGAAACCAGCCACAAATAAATTTGTAATTGGGGATACATCTTCAATAGAAATAATATGAAACTATTAGTTACAGGAGGTTTAGGATTTATTGGTTCTAATTTTATTAGATATTATTTAACAAATTATGAAGATGTAAAAATAATAAATGTTGATGCATTGAAATATGGTTCCAATCCTGAAAATTTAAAAGATTTTGAAAATGATGAAAGATATAAATTTATTAAAGGAGATACAGCAGATTATAATTTAATTTCTGAAATAATAAAAAATGAAAAACCAGATATAATAGTAAACTTTGCTGCAGAAACACATGTTGATAGGAGTATATCAAATCCAGAAAGCTTTATTCATAGTAATTATTTAGGAGTATTTTCAATATTAGAATCCATTAGAAAAATAAATAATGAAATAAAATTAGTTCATATTTCTACTGATGAAGTATATGGAAGTATAGAAAAAGGATCTTTTAAAGAAAATGATAGATTAGAACCTTCTTCGCCATATTCTGCTTCAAAAGCTGCAGCAGATTTGTTAATTATTTCTTATATAAAAACATACAAAATAAAAGCAAATATTTTAAGATGTGTAAATAATTATGGGCCTTATCAATTTCCTGAAAAATTAATTCCAAAAACAATTATTAGAGCATTAAATAATTTACCAATACCCATATATGGAACTGGAAAAAATATTAGACAATGGATTTATGTAGAAGATTTTGTAAGAGCTATAGAATTAGTAATAAATAAAGGAGAAAATGGTGAAATATATAATTTATCAACTCTAGAAGAAAAAACAAATCTAGAAGTTGTAAAAACAATATTAAAATTATTAAATAAAGATGAAAATTTAATTAAATTTGTTGAAGATAGGCCTGGACATGATTTTAGATATAGTATAGATCCTACAAAAATAATAGAATTAGGATGGAAACCAAAATATAAATTTGAAGATGGAATTAAATTAACAGTAGATTGGTATATGAATAATGAATGGTGGTGGAAACTTCTAGCAAATGAAAAGGTATTGGCAGAAACTCCTTGGAAATATAATTGGTAGGATGCCATTTGAATTCATTAAATTAGAAATTCCAGATGTTATTTTAATTAAGCCAAAAAAATTTGAAGATGAAAGAGGATTTTTTATGGAATTATTTAAAGATCAAGATATTAAAAATATAATTAATTTTAATATTGTACAGATAAATTTATCTAGATCTAAATATGGCGTATTAAGAGGTTTACACTTTCAAAAAGGTAAGTATGCCCAAGCTAAGATTGTTACCTGTATTAAAGGTATAATATTTGATGTAGCAGTTGATTTAAGAAAAAATTCTCCAACATTTGGAAAATGGATTGGATATATTTTATCTGAATATAACAGGTATATGTTATATGTTCCTAGAGGATTTGCACATGGATTTTTAGTACTAAGTGATTTTGCAGAGGTATTATATTTTGTAGATAATATTTATTCTCCAAAAGATGAAGGAGGATTAATATGGAATGATAAAGATGTAAATATAAATTGGCCAATAGATAATCCTATATTGTCAGAAAAAGATAAAAAATGGCCAACTTTGAAAGAATTAATCGAAAAAGGTGAATTATTCTAAAATTAGAATTGCGGTAATAGGAACTGGACAATTAGGTTCTGATATAATAGAAGAATTCAGAAAAAATGGAAAATTTGAGGTTATACCTTTATCTCATCAAGATTTAGATATAACAATAGAAAGCAATTTAAAAAAGTTAGAGGAACTTAGACCAAATATAATTATAAATACTGCAGGATATACAAATGTTGATAAGGCAGAAAATGATATAGAAAACGCATTTAAAGTAAATTCTTATGGAGCATTATATATCGCTAAAATATCTAATAAGATTGATGCTTTAAATATTTATATAAGTACAGATTTTGTATTCGATGGTAATAAAAATTCGCCATATATTGAAGAGGATAAGCCAAATCCAATAAATATTTATGGAGCATCAAAATATTTAGGAGAAATATTTACACAAAACTATTCAAAAATATATTATATAATAAGAGTTGCTAGTTTATATGGAAAATATAGTTCAAAACAAAAAGGAGGAAATTTTGTAGATAAAATTATAAATAAAGCAAAAAATAATGAGGAAATAAAAGTTGTAGATGATATAATAATGAGTCCTACATATACAAAAGACGTAGTAAATATACTAGAGAAAATAATTGAAATAAAACCAGATTATGGAATTTATCATTGTGTAAATGAAGGATATACATCCTGGTATAATTTTGCTAAAAAAATATTAGAATATTTAAATATAGACAACGAAGTAATACCTATAAAATCTGATAATCTAAATTTACCTGCAAAAAGACCTAAATTTTCTGCATTAGAAAATAAAAAATTACATTCTTTGGGTTTAAAAATGCCAGATTGGGAAGATAGTTTATATAGATATTTAAAAAATTTTTCAAAAAATTAAGATCTTCCAATTCCAATCTTTTTCAATAATATTTTAATATTATCATTTACAACAAAAATAAAGAACAAA
>JBMFJD010000020.1:0-3256 GCA_049974095.1 Nanopusillaceae archaeon
TATTTCTCCCTTTATAAAGACAATATCTGGTCTAACAGATATTTTTCTTCCAATAATTAGACTAGCCCCATGATATCCCTCGCTAGGTTGAAATTCAAACCAAAAAGTTGCAACTCCGTAGGATGTAAGAACTTTTGCTGCTGGATTGGGATTACCTTGTTCTATAGAGATAGAAGGTTCACTTTCATAACCTTTCTTAAGGAATTGTTTAACATTAAGTGCTTCAAATATTAATTTCATTATCCAAAGTTGATAAATCCATCTCTTAACATTACGTAAACATCTTGTAGTACCTCTATATTCTGCTAAACAGCCGATAGGACATTCGTACAGATATGCTTCTCCAGTTCTTGTTGCATGTCCCATAAATCTTGGTTCAACTCCTATCCTACCAAAGTATTCTTTGATCTCTCTTATTATAGGAATATATTTACTCTTAAATTCTTCATATTCTATTTTAGCATTATGTGATAATTCAAATTTGTCGCATAAGTCTTTTGGATTTATTTCTTCACCTTTGTTACTGTTAACGTGCCCTCCATTATCGAAGTCATCAATGCTGTATTTTTTGATATATATATTACCATTATTAGAAAAATCGAATACAATAATAGGTTTATCTTTCAGTTCATTTTCATCAATTTCATAATATTCGTAGTAACCATCATTATACTTCTTCTTGGCATATTTATATAGAGGTCTTAATACCCCCTGATCTAGAACATAATAATACTCGGTAGATTCATGAGTTCCTTCTTTATATCTTCTAGCAATAATTTTCGTCATAACATAAAGTCGCATATTAATTTTAAAAATTTTTTCTGAAAGATACACAATCATTAGAATTTTAGTAAAAAATTTATATTATAGCTTTTAACCATATACATATATTTAAATCAAATATATTACCTTGGTTCCGAACCTTTCTTCTAAATATTTATCCAATTTATAACCAGATCCATCTTCTATATAATCATTTATATCAAAACCAAATTTCTTCTTAATTGTATTTCTTACCTTCTTCCATAAATATATTCTTTCATCCCATACATCTAATTCATCGGATTTATTTTTCCATTTTTCTAATATTTTATATAATTCATAAACATCTTTATCTTTATAATCTTCAATTCTAGCTAATACTAATCTATAATCTCCATATTTTGATGCTAATTCTCTTAATTTTCTTATACCATATCCCATAGGAAATAGCCAGTTAGGTATATCAAAATATCTATAAGATTCATCCACTAAACCCATTATTCTTAGATAATCATTTATCTCTCCATTTTCTTTTATCCTTTTATAATATTCAAATGCTTCTCTCATTTTCCTTCTAGCTTTTTTAATACTTTCATAAAAATATTTATCCAAACCTTCTATATCTAAATTATTCAATAAATCTTTTCCTTTTTCTATCCATTCTTTTAATCCTTTATGTATTAATAAACCATAAGCTACTTCTATAAAATATAAATGAACATCAGGATTACCTTCTATAGCATTATATTTATTTAATATTTCATTCTTTATTTTTTCATCAATTTTTGGATGGAAATATAATATTTTATAACCCATATATTCTTCATATAAAACAATTTCCTTTGGACTTTTTATTACATCTAATAAACTAACTTTTTCTAAAGTTTTTATATTCAATGGAGTCAAATCTAAAATATAATCTGAAGTAAAATCATATAATTTTATTTTATCTTTTCCAGGATAATATACTTTACCTTCATCTGCATCTATAAATACAGGATATCCATCTTTTAATATTTTTGTTGCATCTTTAACATTTACTACTGTAGGTATTCCAAATTCTTTTGCAACAATTGATGCATGAGATGTTATATTTCCAATTTCATTTATTATACCAGAAGCTTTTAACATATCTGGCATCCAATTATTATAAGTAGTATATGATACTAATATTTCACCAGGTTTTAATTTATTCAAATCTTTCTTATTTTTTACTATTCTAACAGTTCCAAATACTTTTCCTGTACCTGTTGGTACTCCTTCAATATATCCCCAATCTTTTGGTACTTCAAAATCTATTGAAATTCTTCTTTTAATACTAATTGGTCTTACTTGGAAAATATATATTTTATTATCTTTAATTCCAAATTCTACATCTACAGGATATCCAAATAAATTTTCTATTTCTATAACATTTTTTGCTATTTCTTTTATTAAATTATCATCTATATCAAATCTATAAATAATTTTTTCTAGATCTAAATTATTTCTTTTTACAAAATATAAATTTGATAATGCTTTTCCAGATACAACATTTTCTGTTAATCCTTTTCCAACTTCAATTACAACATCATCATTATTTTTAAATATATTTTTTGAAAAAGAAACTCCTCCATAATCTGTTTGTATAAATTCTTGAACCAATACTGCCATTTTAATTTCTTTTTTAACATCTAACAATTCTATATATTTTCTTACTTTTTCTGAATTTACAGATTGATATATTTTTATTATTGATTCTAATAATTCATTGATATTATTAATTGGAAATATTGAAATAAATTGACCTGCAAATGAATGATAATATGTATCTTCAATTGTTGCAGAACTTCTTGCAATTAATGGAAATTTTATATTCTCTTCTTTAATAACTTCTTCGATTTCTTCATATAAATTATCTGGTAATTTATTGTTTTTCACATAATAATCATAAATATCTGTAGTAATTACAAATCCTTTAGATATATTAAATTTATTGAGTAATTTAAATAATGGAAAAGATTTACCACCAACTTTTTCAGTATCTGGATTTATTTCTTCTCTAAGTTTTTCGATATATGATAACATAATAATTAATTTTATTTTATTGATAAAAAATTATTTATATTATTTATCTGTTATAATAAGCGATTTAAATTGTTTTTAAATAGAGTAATATAAATAGGCATCCCTCTTAAATCTTTATTATAAGTAAATGACTATGAGCATTGACTCAACTTTTATAGCTAAAATAATTAATTATTTGCTTGGTATAGATGATTTCTCATCTAGTTCATCCAACTATAAAAAGAAAAATATTTGGGACATATACTTAGGTAGAAGATATCCCTGGAATCTATATCTAACCAAAGAAAGTATAGAGAATGTATCTGAGTTGTTATATATTAAAAGCGATATGTTATATATATCTTTGGTAATATTGATTTTTTCTTTTTATATATTGTTTTCTAATGAGTTAATTATTTTATTAAGTATAAACCTTAAACTTAGCTAT
>JBMFJD010000021.1:0-2827 GCA_049974095.1 Nanopusillaceae archaeon
ACCCGCTGCCTTTAAAATAAGCTCTGATGCCCTATAGCCTATACCCTTAATCGCCATAAGGCCATAAACAGCAATACGGTTACCATCAAGATCCGTATTTGCAAGACGTACAATATATCTAAACTCTTTATCTTCTGCCATGTTTTCTACCCTTTCACCATCAGTATCTCTCCTTAAATTGTTACCTATATATGAATTTTATCAGGGGACAATCTAAAAATTCATTTAATAGGGTGAACATTCACTTTAAATAGCTTACCAGAAATATCTTTATAAATTTTTTATGATTATTATCATCCATCTCATATTAAAAATTTATATAAGAAAAAATAATAGGGTTATATATGGGGGGAAAAAATTTAATAATTCAAATATACGGGAGAAATGATTATCAAAATGTTAAATATTATTTTGAAAATAAAATTTTTGAAAAAAGGTTAATATCAGAGGTAATTTGCGAATATCTAGGGGATGGTGATTTGTATTTTCTTGTGCCTGAAAGTTTGCTTTTAATAGATAATCCTGCAGCTCAGGGTATTGATAATGAAACTTTATTAAGATTAATTAATGATAAGCAGGGATTCATTGAATATTTTAATAAAAAGATAGAATCTCAACTTGTAAATAAAAATCTTATAAATAAAGTTAAAATAATAAGGATGCAATCTGTAGGTGAATTTAAATCCCAGGGCGGGAGCATTCTATTAAAATTTAATAATAATCTAGATAACATCTCAATATATCTTTACAAGGATCTTTTTAGTGCCATTCCAGAATATGATAAAATTTTTGTGGACCTATCTACTGGGTTGAATTTCTATTCAACAGTGATTGTTGATGCCATAAAAAATATTATTGTATATCTTAAGATAAAAAACTATTTAAAAACAAGTAAGGAATTTTACCTAACATTTTCTACACCAATTGTAAATAATTCATCTGTAATATTGAGGTATCCACTAAATGCAAAAACATTTTTTGAATTTCCAAAGAATGTTCAATTCAAAAACATTCTGAAGTTTAGTGAAATTGAAGATAACAGTAATAAACAAAAATTGGGGAAGGAAATTAGCAATAATTTTAGAGATGAAATTAAAAATTTAGAGGATATATTTTATCATACTAAGATAGGATTCAATGCTATTAGATTTAATACACCACTTGTTTTCTATACTAGCATATTGAATATAATTAAAAATAATAATGAAATGGATATTATCAACCATATATTTGAAATTTTAAATTTCATAGAAAATAAAAAAGAAATAAAAAATTTTGGATCTATTATAGAAATAAATAGATACAAATTGGACAGTGTTTATATGATGAATATTTTCATCATCATTAGTATTTTTTCTCTTATTAAAAAAATAATAGAAGGCAGTGGTGAAAATACATTAAATAATATTCAGAAATATTTCACAAAAATTTATGATGATTTGAACATTCCCATAAATAAAATTTTTTTGAATAAGGAAATTGAAAGTATAAAAAGTCTAAATAGAATTAGTAATAATTGGAGGAAGTTAGTTGATATAAAATTAACATTTAATAATCAAAATATATTAAAAAATAGAATATCAAAAAATATAAAAGGTTCATACGAAAATAGAAACTTTTTGGCGCATAGTGGCTTAGAGGAAAATATAACATATATAAAAAAGGATGGAGAGAATATTTATCTCAAATACAATGATAGCGATCTTGAAAAAATAAAGAATTGGTTGAAATCACTTTAATTTATTAGAATAAATAAAAATATTGGGTAAAAATTAATATCCACAATAAATGGAAATGTATATGATTTTAATAATACAGAGGATTAAAAAATATATTAATATTTTTTATAAAAAATAATATTAATTAGTCTTATGAAATCAAATTAATTTATAGAGCAGTTTAAACAAGGAAAATATCCACAAGTTCCAAACTAACTAGTATTTTGAAATCCCCTTTTCTACATCGGGACTATCATAGTCAATACATTATATGTTCGAGCTCAGGTTTAATATCTTTATCTTTAGAAGTATAAGAAATGAATGTACCATTACCCATGTCAAAGTAATAAGTATACCAGTGCACATCTATACTAGCGGGTTGCTCTACATCCAAGGTATGGACATAGTCTTTTTCATAATCGATATCATGCAGTTTGTATATCACTTTTGGCTTTATTCCCCTGATCAGCCAGAGAAAATCGTTTAGGTCTGCAACACCGCCGATTGTATTGGCATCATTCGATGTATATAGGATGCTAATCACCTTTACCATCCCCTAACATCCTTTTAATATTATTCTCTTTCTTTTCTTATCCACTTCAATAATATTTTCATCCACCTTTAAGCCGACTTCTTGCATTACATCATCTGGCAGCAGAACTATGGAATATTCCTTGTCATCACTCATGAACTTAACTGCCTGCACCTTTGCTTCTCTAAAAATACGTTTGCAAGCGGAATGTTCTCCTTGCCCATGTCAAATTCCAAGACTATTTACAAGCTGTATTTTGTGTTCGAAACGCTACCATACTAACTAGTACTTCGGAATCTATAAAATCTTATGAAGATGGATATCTGACATATGAAAGCACTGCCATACTAACTAGTACTTCGGAATCTGGAGTGCGGATGAGATAAAATATAAATTAATTTATTTTAAATTTCATTAGCTGCCATACTAACTAGTACTTCGGAATCATAATAAAAGAAGAAAAACCAGTGTTGATTCTTAAAGGCGAGCTGCCATACTAACTAGTACTTCGGAATCTTGAAAGGGAACTGGACGAACTAGAGAGGTGGGAAAATGGTCAGGCTGCCATACTAACTAG
>JBMFJD010000022.1:0-1151 GCA_049974095.1 Nanopusillaceae archaeon
CAATATGCATTAGAGCATTTAATTAAAAATTATCCGGATGCTGATTTTATATTTTATATTGATTTTGATTTAATATTTTTTGAAAAAATAAATGATTTAATTAAAGGATTAATAAATATTTATCAAGAAGGTAGCTTTTATGGAAATTTTGCATCATATGATACATATAAAGAGCTATTAAAGAAAGTCAAGTGGAGAGATATGATTGTTTATGAAGATTTTATGTTTAACATAGATATTATAAGAGCAGGGTTTAAATTATATAGTGTACTTGTACCTTTTGCTATAAATCAAGAAAGAAAAAATAGAGAAAGAAAATATGCACCTAAAGGACTTAAATATATTAAAAGGATGACTGCCATTTATCTTAAAGATACTTTACTAATGAAGATGCTTAGTACTATCGTAAAATTCAACGAAATAGGTAATCCAGACATAATACTACATAAACATATAGAAGATTTTATATTGCCTTCAGAAATAGGGTTGGAAAAAGATTACCTCCTTATAATATTTAAATTTAATAATACTTCTTGGAATTCACTAAAAGAAAAACTAAAAACACACTATGACGAATTGCATATGTACGATATCAGAGGCAAATCAAGAACTAGCCATTACATTATATTATTTTATAATTATGAAAAGGTAAAAGAATATGTAAAAAATTTTGTAAAGGTTAATGGAAAAGATTTTGATGAAAAAAAAATAAAAAAAATAAAATTAAAATGAAATCAATAATATTTTTATCATCTTATAAATTGACAACTTATGGAGGTACAGAGGCTTGGATATATAAAATGGCAAATTTTTTAGCAGAAAAAGGTTATGATGTAACAGTAATATCATCTAATAGAATTCTTGATAAAGAGAGAATAAAATTGATTGATATATTAAAAAATAAAAAATTTGATTATATAATAAGCAATAGAGAATTTTTTAATATAAGCGCTCTTAAAAAATTATTAGAAAGCGAAAAAGATATACCAATATATACTTCTGATAATTTTGCATTAAAATTATCAATATATTTCGATTTAACCAGATTTCATAGAATAATTTTTGGAAATCATGCAATTTCAACAAAACCAGAATTTAGAGTAGTTAGATATAAATATATATTAACAAAATATTTACTAAAAGAATTCAAT
>JBMFJD010000023.1:0-1014 GCA_049974095.1 Nanopusillaceae archaeon
TACTGGAATATATTCTCCAAATGGTACAGCATTATTATCATCAGTATCTTCTATTAGTAGTTCTTATTTATATGTTTCTCCAACAGCAAATAATATCTATATAGATTTTGATTATTACTATTCCTATGATACGATTTTATCTTCGGTTGCTGATATAAATTTAGATAATGGTAATTTATATGTATTTTATAATAACAGTAAGACGGTAGCTACATTTCAGGTATATCTATCAACATATTATCCAAATGATTATGCAATTCTTATAGATACCCCAGATTGGACTGATGTTATAATAAATACTAGTATGTATAATATTTCTTGTGGTGCTTTTGCTGGAGAGCCAGGTTGGATTGATAATAATTATTTTGGAACTATTTCAACTTCAGTATACCCAGGTAATGTATCTATAAATTTCAATGTTTTCTATAATTATACGACCTATGATCCTGTTTTATCAAATGCTATAGCCTGTTATCCAATTTCATATCCTAACAGTAATAGTTATGACTATATGATACCTGGCCTTAATTCTAATACTCTTGGTAATGTTGTATATTCTATAATACCTGTTTATTATAATAGTAGTGATGTTCTATTATTTGCGCCCATATCTACCTCAAGTGGAAATTATTATTTACTAGATTTTAATGTATCAAATGGTACAGTAGGTTATACTAGCTTTACAGGTTCATGTACAGCAGATAATTATTTAATAACATGTTCAAATAATGGAGAAACAGATATATATGTAGTATCTGGACAACCATTAACTCCAACCCCAACACAAGTATCTTATACAACTATCCCTGAAACAGCTACACAAACAAGTATATGCTATTCACAACAATTCAATTATACCAACTTTACAGCATATCTATTACATATATTTAATGTAACATTTAACCAAACCACTTTATCTGGAGTAGATGTATATGATATATATCCATATACATATAATAACAATCCATATATTTTAGCAATAGTTGGTACAGTATATCCACAATTAGTAAGTAT
>JBMFJD010000024.1:0-831 GCA_049974095.1 Nanopusillaceae archaeon
TGCTAGGTTTCTGGTACATATTGGAGATAGAAACCTGTCAAATAGAAATTAGTACAACCACAAAGAATAGGATTGGCAAAGATTTGTACGCTTATTATTCTATTATATTGATTAGGATCTAAACCGTTTTGAAGTTCTAATAATCTTAGGTCATATAGGGATCCATATGGTGTAACTATTGTTGCAGTCTGACCATCTGGTGTTGCAGTTGTTACTGTAACAAAATTTATACCTCCATATGGTATTCCAATAAAAACAGGATATGCTGGATCGAATTTTACATCTAGATACCTAGTGAAATATTGATTAATCGCCGTAACACATCCTCCATAACATGCATAATATAGTAACGATTGTGAATATGGATAAGCATACATAGGATTCATATTTGGTTCATAATATGCTCCAAACCCACCACCAGGAGTACACCATCCACCATTAAAATCAGAGGGTACTACATTTGATAAATTAGAGGGACAAGCTGGCATATATGAAAAATTAGACATTGAATCAAATGAGAAATAATATGGAGATGGATAATATACATATAGATAATATGTACCTGGAGATAATGTACCAATATGATGTTGAACCAGTACTGCAAATGTTTGAGGTAAACCAGTAACATTATCATAGGATAGTACCTTCATATAATAAGGTATTTCGTATCCTAACATCTCATTAATTTGAACATTATGAGAATCGTAGATTACAGCAAAAGATGGATAAGCAAAAGCACATTGAAGTAGAGAAACATTATTAGTTACATAAGGATCAAAGGTTTTACAATAGTATAGTTGTAGTTGTAATATTTGTTCTGGGACTGTAAAG
>JBMFJD010000025.1:0-820 GCA_049974095.1 Nanopusillaceae archaeon
ATTATTAAGGTCTGATGATTATCATCCATAGAAATATTTTAAAAATTTTATTTATAAAACTTAATACTTTCATAAATATATTTCGGAGCATTAATGTCGATAAATTTTATAAAGATTTAGACTCTTAAAGATTTTTAGTCCACTAACTTTATAAAACCTTATGCCAATAAGTGGCAAGTAAATTTTAAATGATGTTAATAAAAATCTAAAGTATGAAAAAAAGATATATTGTTTTACTCAATATATTTTTAGTAGTATTAATTGTGTTATTTTTGTTAACAAACAGTGTATTTTCAAATATTTATGAGATAATAATCTATAATTCTCAACCTATTGCAACTCCTTCTCCTTTTCAACAAGATATTGCAATATGTAATGGTACAGTAAATATAGGAAATAATCTTGCTTATGTAAATAATACTGAACTATTTAATAGAATAAATCCAACAGGTTCAAATGTTTTCTTTTTCTATAATTTAAATAATCCTTTTGGTTCATTTTATTACTCATGGTATGAGGGGCAATTAAATATTAATGGAACGTATTGTGATATCTGGTGGATAAAATTACCTGAGGGTATACCTGCGAACTCAAATATAAAAATTTATTTATATTTAGGAAGCTATAATGATAATTTTTACATAAAGTATTATCCATATACAGGAACATCTCCTCAAGTAATTCAAGGATATGATAATGGAAAAAATGTTTTTATTGTATATGGATATTTTAATAATACTTTAGATGGATGGATTGCTACACCTTATACAGGACAATATAATTATACAATAACATCAAATGGTATTTTTACCAATAATAG
>JBMFJD010000026.1:0-765 GCA_049974095.1 Nanopusillaceae archaeon
CTGAAGGAGAAGGCTGGACAGGAAATGAAAACTATGATAAGAAAAAAGGACTATTCCTAACAACTATCATAGCAATTTCTGGATTTCTAAGCGAATCCTTCTCTGTGCCTTACTCTAAACTGGACTTAAAACAAAAAACAGGAAGTTTAAAATTGACATTAAAGAGAGCAGACAACATATACAGAGTCCCATTAAAAGCACTACTTTACGAAATTAAATACTTAGTATCTAAAATACCAATATAAACATTATTTCTCCCTATCCTACCATATAGATGTAGTAGGATAGGAGATTTTTACCCTTTTGAAATCAATTTCATATGTTTAGCAATTTTGTGTAATCTATTATTTCTTCTCTATATAATGACACCGGTTGGAATTCTATTGACCGTAATTTTTTCAACTTTTTACTATATAATTCTACTATACCAAGTTTATCGTTGAATTTTATACTGTAAACATATCTCAAATCTTTTTCAGAGAAATCATCAGACACTTTTTGACCATCTTTGTAATAGACTGCACAGGTATTTCCATTGCAAGCTATATAGTAATCACGTTCTCCTTTCACTAAGCCATATTCATATATCAAATCAAACCATTCAGTAATCCTATTACCATCTATATCAAATATTGCACATTTATCATCTTTCCATGCAATATAATAATTACTTTCTCCTTTAACCAAGCCATAAAAAGAAATCCAACCAAACCACTCTGGTGATATCATATTACCATTTTCATCAAAAATAGCTACTTTTATATC
>JBMFJD010000027.1:0-731 GCA_049974095.1 Nanopusillaceae archaeon
AATAATATTGACAGATGGAGAACATGAAAAAGTAGAAAAAGATTGGATTAAAGATTATAAGAAAGTAATATTTGTAGTAAGTAATAGGGGTACCATAGGAAATCTTACGGAAATAAAGGATATGAAAAATGTATATATTACTTTTTTAGAATAATTTTTATAACACATATTAACAAATATTTAAAAAATGTTTTATCAATAAAGTATATTATGGGAAGGGTAAACAAAGAAGAAATTGAAAACCATATAGACAATTTTTTGAAAGAAGTAGATGAAAAAGGGATAGCATATCTATCAATACCAGAAATAATAAGAAAAGAGAACGTAAGTAGAACGGTAGCACAGATAGTATACAATAAACTTATAGAATATGTAATAAGTAATTTAGAGAAGTATACAATAAACAAAACAGGATCTTTTTATATAATATTAAAGAAAAATACGGAAATAAAGATAAATAAGAATTTCTTATTAGGTATAATATTTGCAATATCACTAGTATATAGATTAAATAAAGATAATGCAATACAATTAATGAATATAATCAAAGGATATGGTATTAATTTAGATGTAAAGGATATTATTAATGCTGATGAATTATTAATTGATTTAGATTCATGGTTAGAATATGCAAAAAGTAAAGAATTTGATGAAAGGATTATCGGATGGGTATTATTCAATGATAAACATATAACATATTCAAAGGATGGCATGGAACAAAGTACAACACC
>JBMFJD010000028.1:0-716 GCA_049974095.1 Nanopusillaceae archaeon
CTTCTATTATTAAGTCTTCTAAGTCGTTTAAGTCTTCGTCTTTTATTTTTTTAAGGGTTTCTACGTAGTCTCTTACTTTTTCCATTTCGTATTGTGATAGATATCTATAGACTTCTTTTGTGAATATTTCTTTGGTTTTTCTTCTTATTTCTGGGTTTTCTATTTTGTTTAACTCTTCTTCTAGTTCTACTATTAGATGTTCCAGTGCTTTTTCAAAGCCGAGGCCGTATTTCATCATTATTCCTGAGTTAACTGTTCTTCCTTCTCCTTTTTCCATTATTTCTTCGAAGATTTTTAATAGTATTGAGTCTATTATTTCGTTTACATTTACAAATATTTTTCCTTCTTTTTCTATGAAGATTTTGTCTAAGTCTATTTTATCTTCCTCTTTTAAGTCTTCTTCTATCTCTTGGAATGCTGATAGTCTTTTTTTAAAGTCTATTGCTTTTTCATAGTCTAAAGGGATTAAAAGGGTTTGTTCATAATAACTCATAAGATACCTCCTTTTGTATTTTAAAATATTAAAAGGTTATTCTGTTTCATCATGCAGTTTTTTTTAAACCTCCTGTTTATTCGTTTTCTATTTCTATTTCGTCTGGTGCTGTGAAGAATGCTACTGTAAGTATTATCATACCTATAAACTCTATAACCAAACCTATGATTAAAATTGAAGTAATTGCACCTATATACATAAAAAGTCCTGCTGTATTGAATAG
>JBMFJD010000029.1:0-697 GCA_049974095.1 Nanopusillaceae archaeon
ATATAAAGTTATGGAAAGACAGCAAAAATAACTTGCTTTATTCAATAACTTCAATTGATGAACCTTTATTCACAAAATTAATTTTTGATGAAAACCTTTTTAAAATAAAAATATATGATGAAATTAATGACAGTGAACTTATATTAAATATTGAAGACAACAAAATATTATATAAAATAAAAATTACTGATAATTTCTTTATAAACGTAAATAAATATGTAGGTAATCTTTTAGCATATGCACTTTATATTTTATACTTTAAACCACTTTTATATTAAACAATTTTATTTTTTCTTTTCTTTTTATTTTTATTTTTGTTTTATATCACTATAAACACCATTTGTTATACTAATATAAGCACTATACGTTATATTATTATAAGCATTACAATAAGCACGTATAACATTTTTGTATTTACATACTTTACAAAAATGCAAAAAGTTTATAAACTCTGTCTGACATATACAAAAATAGCGAGGTGTGTGGTATGGAAGAGAATAAGATAAAAGAGGAATTGGAAAGGGAAGTTAACTCGATTGTAGAAGAGATAAATAATTTAGATAATGAAAAAATAAGCGAATTCCTACAGAATGCGATAGATACACTAATAATAAGACCAATTGAAAAACATGAAGCAATAGGGTTTAATATATTAATAACATCAGGTGGCCCTAATATAATGTTTGTATATAACCGA
>JBMFJD010000030.1:0-694 GCA_049974095.1 Nanopusillaceae archaeon
GGCGCATTAATGTCGATAAATTTTATAAAGATTTAGGACTATAAATGGCAAATAGATTTTAAATATTGTTTAATAAAAATCTAAAGTATGAAA
Organism: Nanopusillaceae archaeon; assembly: GCA_049974095.1. Lineage (GTDB taxonomy): Archaea > Nanobdellota > Nanobdellia > Nanobdellales > Nanobdellaceae > Nanobdella. The sequence continues at coordinate 94 of JBMFJD010000030.1, forward strand.
AAAAGATATATTGTTTTACTCAATATATTTTTAGTAGTATTAATTATTCTATTTTTATTAACAAAAAATGTATTTTCAAATATTTATGAAATAATAATATATAATTCTCAAAATATACCTACTCCTTCTCCATTCCAACAAGATATTGCAATATGTAATGGTAGTATAAGTTTTGGAAGTAGTTTTGCTTATGTAAATAATACTGAACTATTTAATAAAATAAATCCAATAGGTTCAAATGTTTTCTTTTTCTATAATTTAAATAATCCTTTTGGTTCTTTTTATTATTCATGGTATGAAGGACAATCAAATTATAATGGAGTATCATGTGATATCTGGTGGATAAAATTACCTAAAGGTATATCTGCGGACTCAAATATAAAAATTTATTTATATTTGGGGAACTATAATGATGATTTTTATATAAAATATTATCCCTATGTAGGAGTATCTCCTCAAGCAGTTCAAGGATATGATAATGGAAAAAATGTATTTATTGCATATGGATACTTTAACAATACGTTAGATGAATGGACTGCTACGCCTTATACAGGAAATTATAATTATACAATAACACCAAGTGGCATTTCCGTCAATAATA
>JBMFJD010000031.1:0-644 GCA_049974095.1 Nanopusillaceae archaeon
ATTCCGCTTTACTACATACACAATAATACATTTTTGAAACTGTGGAAAGATAGAAAAAATAACTTACTTTATAATATAACATCGATATCTCTACCTTTATTTTCAAGAATAATTTTTAATGAAGAATTGTTTATATTAAAAATATCTAATGATTTATATGAAGATAAAATTACCTTTAATATAAAAGACAATAACATATTATATAAGATAACGCTAAATGACAACTTCTTTATAAAAATAGGCAAATATTTAGGCAGTATGTTAACATATGCATTATATATATTATACATTAAACCACTTTCATAATAAACAATTTTATTTTATTTTTTCTTTTAATTTTTATTTTTGTTTTGTATAATTTTAAGCATTATATGTTATACTATTTATTATATCATTTAAAGCATTATTGTTAATTCATATAACATTTTTGTAAAAGCAAATATTACAAAAATGCAAAAAGTTTATAAACTCTAAACTACATATATTTAAAGTAGAAAGGTGATAGAAATGTGTGAAGAGTTAGAAGAAAAAGAAAATAATAAAATAAATGAGTTAAATTTGAAAAGTTATTATTTCTATGATGTTAACCAGGGTGAAGAGTGGAGTAAAAATATATACCCTATTTTACTTCCATCAAATAATAT
>JBMFJD010000032.1:0-632 GCA_049974095.1 Nanopusillaceae archaeon
ATAATAAGTGGTTCCATAGTAATTATTGAAAGAATTTATAGCGTTTCCAATAGGTTGCCAAATCAATACATAACTAAAAAATATCTATGGTTTATATATTTAACAGAAAGAAGCAAAAAAATAATATATGATAAACTAAACTTTAAAGATGGTATTCTTTTTATATCGATGTTTTTTCTTATTAGTTCTTTAATTTCATTTCTTTTTGATCTTTTTATTTTATATCCAGGCTTGATGCCAAATAATATATATCTCTATGCAATGATTTTTATAGAAATCTTTATTATTTTAATATTTCTCTTGCCGGGTAGCTTAGTCAATTATAATAGACAAATCCATAATAAACGATTGAGGAATATTATCGATAAAATAGTAAATAAACCAGGTATATCTATATTTATTTTATTGGTTATAGATATCATTATAGTAGGTGTACTATATTTACTTAAATTTAATTTATTTTTATTCAATTTACTTATTGGATTTATATTCTTCTTGTTTTCTAATATCTTTCTTATGTTTAAATCTTTTAAGAAAGAAAAATACTACTTATTGGCTTTTATACTAGTACCTACAATGATCTCAATAATTATGAATATGTTTCCTCTATATAATAATAACTTAATATATTA
>JBMFJD010000033.1:0-628 GCA_049974095.1 Nanopusillaceae archaeon
GTGTAAGTTTTAAGTTGATGAACTTTGGCAACTGAATAAGGTAAAATTAGAATTTTCGGCTTTAGGGTAGAGTAAGGGGTTAGTATTTCAAGTTTAGTATGTAGTCTGCATTTTCAAATAGAAAATATAATATTTGAATATTCAAGTAGTGATAAGGCTTGGCAGACAATATAACAGAAAATATATTTGCATTATGTCCGGTTCGATGCAAATAACCTTCATTTGCAGACTTACATACTGATTTAAAGTATGTTTTTAAAGTATTGACTTTTTAAAGATTTTCGTTTAACATTATGTTGTAAATTTTTACGGGTTCTGTCTGAACTATGTGGAATATAAAGCAAATTAAATATGCATCTAAATCGTTTCTTTCATCAATATTCTGTCTGAACTATGTGGGATATAAAGGTTATTCATTCGTTATTAAAGGTTTCTGATTCTCTTTATCTAAAATATCTTAACTTTTAATCTTTTTATCTTTTGATTTCTTCATCTATACTTTGGTTTTATACTATTTCTTGACCTTTTGTCTTTGTTATTAGATTTTTAACTATAAAAAATCATCATTTAATCAATCTTTTAAGTTTTGGGTCCATAGCGTCTCTAAGGGCATCACCAAGTATGTTGA
>JBMFJD010000034.1:0-626 GCA_049974095.1 Nanopusillaceae archaeon
TGCATTGTTTCATGTGCCAATATGAATAATTTTTCATTACCATCATATTCATCAAATTCATCAGAATTAATATATATTGTTTTCTCACTATAATTTAGCCCCGCAGCGTATTCTAAACTATTATTTTCTTTAATTTTTAATTCGCTTAATGCAGGTGCCAATAAAGGAAAATGCTTTGATATTACTATTTTTAATAATTCCTCATCCATGCTATAATGCATTTTCAAATTCTAACATTTGCCCTAATAGATCATACAAATTACCATTTTCTTTTATGATTTTATCAAATAATTTTCTAAATTTCTCATTGTTTTGGTATTTTAAATATCTTATTGTAAATACTGTCAATAATCTATTTTTTTGGCTTAATTTATCTAATATATTATAATATTTCTCTATATCTATTTTATCATTAATGAATCTTTCCGTAATTTTCATCATTATAACAATCTTTTCATCATCTTTTAATTCATCTATTAAATCTATATTATTAATATACTTATCTATATTTTCTAATTTTTCATATAATTGTATGAATGCTATAAATTGTATATAATCATTTTCCTCTAATAATCCTTTTGCTATAACCCTAATATAATCTAAATCTTTTTCTCCGTAAATCATCT
>JBMFJD010000035.1:0-577 GCA_049974095.1 Nanopusillaceae archaeon
CCAGAATGGTTTGATGAAATTTCTCCATTTGGTTTGGTTAAAGGAGAAAGTGATTATTTCATCGCCTGCAACACTAAAAACTGTGCAGTCTATTACAAAAATGGTCAAAAAGTTTCTAAGAATTTCTCTAAAAAATATGTAAAAAACTCCAACAAAATAACCTTTAATGAAAATCTTGGAATAGTGGAAATTGAAAAATATGACAGAACAGTAATCTCTATAGACTTTAATCCAATCTATCCATTCAAAGAAGAGATAATAGATTACACAAAACTTTTAAATATTTAAAAATGATTTCAAGGAGGTAATAGAGATGAAGTATGAAATTAGAAAAAGAAAAGATGGAAAAGAAGCTATTTTTGATGAGAAAGGAAATAGAGTATCAGAATGGTTTGATTATATTGAACGAGAAGGTTTAGTGGAAGGGGATAGTAATTATTATCTTGTGATGAAGGATGGGAAATGGGCTATTTTTGATGTTAATGGCAAGATGATAACGCCAGAGTGGTTTAATGATATATATCCAGATGGTTTAGTGAAAGGAGAGAGTGAGTATTATATTGTAAGTAAAGGTGGG
>JBMFJD010000036.1:0-575 GCA_049974095.1 Nanopusillaceae archaeon
GTCATGTATTGCTGTATACAATAATATATATCCATACACTGCCAATATGAAGCCTATTACATATATTATTAAAGATGCTGATAATACATACACCAGCAATGCTTCTGCTAAGCTTTCTGATACAACTGATATTATTGCTAATACATACTCTGCTATAAGTACTGATAGTAACCCTGTTGTTCCTAGAAAAACATATTTTATGGCCTTGCTAAACTTCACCATTTATTAAATATGTAAAAAACACATATAAATATTTGTTATTGCTTTTGTTCTGGAGAAGTTGACTGAGAAACTAAGAGGTCTTGTAGTGATTTTTCAATTTCAGCTAACTTACTGTTAGTATCTGATAGTTTGGTATTTAGCTCATTTAATTTAAACTGTAAGGTTGATAATATAGTTTCAAACGAAGATATACGGATATATAGCTCATACCATTTAGTCTTTAATTCATCCTCAATCTTTTGCCCATGTTTTAAATAGAATACACCAGCTTTAAATATATCACTTGCAGTGTATCCCTTGGCCAACAATTCTTCTACTTCCTTTTCGATTGTTTTACCTATGTATATGGAGAT
>JBMFJD010000037.1:0-573 GCA_049974095.1 Nanopusillaceae archaeon
TTTTGTAACCTTCCCTAATAAGATTTTCACCAACTTTTAATGCTTGGTATACATTTCCTGCCATTATAAAATGCATCATTAAGAATTGTTTATTATAGTTGATTATTCTAAATTATCTAAAAAAGCAAATAGAATAAATTATTTTTTATGCTATTATTTAGCTTGCCTTATAAACGGTATAATAGTTATTTATTCATTAATTTTAAATTGGTGAAAATAAAAAAATTCGATAATAAAGATTCTATAATAATTGATTATTTTGTTATTGAAAACAATCAACAACTTATGATAACATACCCAGAATTAATATCAAATATAGAATCTGCTCGTATAAGTACTCAATCATTACAATTTGCAACTCTTGATGTTTTAACTGCACCATTAACAAAAATATTAAAAGATGTTGCAAACTTATTATTAAGTCCTGGTTTTGGTGAATATAAAGTAGATTATATATTAAATAAACAATTAGAATTATTTCATTTATTTAAAACAAATACATTAAAAGTAAGAGTTAAGAATATAGAATTACCAGAAATCGGTTATGAATTACTTTATGATCAGAATACAATT
>JBMFJD010000038.1:0-568 GCA_049974095.1 Nanopusillaceae archaeon
TTACTTTGTATTTCTTCTGTATTTTTATTTTTCAATGTCTCTGATTGCAATTTTGATATAAATTTTATTATATCTTCTTCTGGTTCTTTGTTTGGTTTTTCTTTATCTAAGTTTGATATTTCATTTTTAACTTTTGAGATAAAATTTAATATTTCCAGAAGTTCTTCAGTTTTATGTTCTAAACGTTCTTCTTTAACCTTTTGTATAAATTTTAAAATCTCTAAAGGTTTATCAGTGTCATTTTTTATGCTATTGTTGTTTTCTTCCAACTTGAGGTTAGATATAAACTTTAAAATTTCTAAGTTTTCTTCTTTATCTTTAATAGTATTAGTTTTTTCTTTATTATCTTCTTTTTGTTGAAGAACTTCTTTTAATTTTTCAGCAAAGGAAACTAACTCCCAAAGTTGCTCTTTACTTAAATCATTATCTAATAAATTTAAATTTTGTATTTTTTTCATTCTTTCTATACATGATAGTAAATCTTTTTGGAAAATCTCTGATTTATTATCTTCATCGAAGAAAATTTTTTCATGCTGAAATTTATCTATGAATCCCAACAAATCCATTT
>JBMFJD010000039.1:0-566 GCA_049974095.1 Nanopusillaceae archaeon
CACCCCTTTTTACGCAATTCTTAGAGTATTACTGAGAGTTTATAAAGTTTTTGCTTTTTAGTAATTTATGCAATTACAAAAAATATATAAAAAAAGTTTAAATTTCATGTAAAAAGTATTCATTATTTATTTTTAACTCATTTAAATCTATATCTTTTTCTACGCTTATATAATTGTCAGCTTTTAATTCATAAAGCACATTTCCAAGATTATATCCAGCCTTATACCTTTCATAATCATAATCAAAGCGATATATGTCATCTAATAGATAAGCCCTTATATAATATTCTATTTCTTTATTATCACTCTCAGCAAATAGATAAACATGATAACCTTTTTTGCTTTTCTTTATTTTGCATTTATTATTTTTACTACATAAATATTTAAGTCTTAATGTAAATAAGACATCAAAAAAATCATTTTGTAAATCATAATCAATAGTGATTATCATTTTTATCACACTCACACAAATAAATAATTAAGATAATCAAAAAAGTTTAATGGAATAACTACTACTTCGAAATATTCATTTCTAAAAGCTTCGGCACTTAACTTAAATTCGCTTG
>JBMFJD010000040.1:0-565 GCA_049974095.1 Nanopusillaceae archaeon
CCGTATATTAAATTGTATGTAAGAAATTAATTATTTCATACATCATTTAAATCCAGTGCCATATAAAAAATACCAGTATATTTCATTGGAAAATAGAAATACTACATGAAACATACTCAATTGCTAATTAAAAATACTAAATTAGAAATATTAAATATTATATATTACATACTAAATTCCACATACTACATTCTGTCATGATATCATTTATCGATAATAGATTTCATATAATACATAATTAATTCTTATACTGCTATCGTAGTACAATAATTAACACTTATAAATATAAATATGTATTCATATTTTATGAAGATTGAAGCCAAGGTTAGTAAGTATATGATATTAATTTTTGGATTTATATTATCATTGTTCTATATAAAGGCACAGCCAGCAGTTGTTGTTCAGAACTGTATACAAACATCTCCGGATACATATACATGTAACTTAGATCCTAATGCACCTTTTGTGTACATGAATATATACAATAGTGAAGTTCCGTATAATGTGACCATATCATATTCGGGTATACCAACCGCATTATATCTAATGGGTAATTATTTTGGAT
>JBMFJD010000041.1:0-563 GCA_049974095.1 Nanopusillaceae archaeon
CAACTAAATTAACTTTAAATAATTTATCTTTGATTTTATCTATTATATTGATTTCTCTATCCTTACCAGCTATTTATTTCTCAAACAAAAAGATGTATAATAGTATAAATGACGCAATAAATTATCTGAAAAATATGGGATCTTCCAAAAAAGATATAAAAACAGGCTATATAATATCATCGCTAATTATATCAGTCATATTTGTATTATATGGTTTTTCTCTAGGTATTGTTATATATCAATTAGGCCTGACGATAGTTTATCATCTAAACTTCCCATACTTAACAAGTAGGTTGCCTAGCATATCTTCATTCCTAATAATCTTTTTTTACTCAATAATGGTTTCATTTATATCATCATTTATTCAGGTGTATATAAGTGATTGTTGCTAAGAATATTAAGAAAAGTACATTAATTCTAATGATTTTAATATTTATAGCTATAGAAACTTCAGCATTAATAATATCATCTGAAGTAATAGGATTATACAATATATATAATGAAGTTGAATCTTTGTCTAATAAAAGCAGCATAATAATAACTGGGTATTCGATATCCCCATT
>JBMFJD010000042.1:0-537 GCA_049974095.1 Nanopusillaceae archaeon
ATTAGAAATAACAAGAGATTTAAATAATATAAACAAAGAAAAGCTATATATTAGCATCATAAATTATATATACGACATAAAAAGAGACATGTAATATAACTATTTATAATTTAATTATTTTTTTAATAATTAATTTTTCTTTATTTTTCTTTTTACTCTTTTAAGTCTTTTTATTTATATTTTTGTTAATGGAAAAATTAATAAATTACGAAAAGCTTATAACCTTTAGATTACATAATTATAACACAGGTGGAAAAAATGGCGGTTGATAATTATGAGGAAAATCAGGAAGAAACGCAGGCTTTAGAAAAAATAGAAAATATATTTATGCAAATAACAAATATATTAACAAATGATACATTAACAACTAAAAGGAAAATGGAAGAATTAGAAAACATTAGAGAAAATTTAAAAGAAGATTATAGAAATTATATAAAACGCACGGTAAAAAATATAACAATGTTAAGAATATTAGACAAAATAGATAAAAATGATTTAATGCCATTAGATAAAGATACAATACAATTTTTTACAGAT
>JBMFJD010000043.1:0-533 GCA_049974095.1 Nanopusillaceae archaeon
ATTATTGCAAATACAATCGTTGCAATTTTTGCACTTAGTGCAACCTTCGCATAATTTATCTTTTTTACAAATAGCAGAACAATTTTCATCCAATAATTTTCCAATTTTTTCATCGCATCCTTCAAATTCATTTATATTTCTATTATTTATTATATTATTGCGATCATTATCATCTTGAAGAACGCATTCATTTAAACATACTATTTTTTCGTTTCCTAACATAGTTATACAGGGGCAACTTATCATTTTCATAACCCTTTATATAAATCAAATATAAAGTCATTATAAGTAGTAATTAACATTGATATTGAGCTTATTTCTTTCTTGATTCTTCCTTTCTCCATAAAGAAAACATTAGGTTTTTCTGCCTTGATATTTTCTAATTTTAATTCTTTAAATATTATTTCAGAATTTGCAAGTAATGATAAAAAGGTCGTATTGTGTGTCGCTATTATTACTTTTGATAACTTATCGCTAATAGCTTTTTGTATTGCTACTATTAAATATAACCACCCTAGGGGATGAATATTTGA
>JBMFJD010000044.1:0-527 GCA_049974095.1 Nanopusillaceae archaeon
CATGAAATGGAATTGAAAGAGACCATCAGCAGTGGAACAAGAAATAATATCTAAGTATTTGAATCCATGAAATGGAATTGAAAGTTTGAATTATTTGTCAGTGTCTCAAATATTTTATATTGCAGAATCCATGAAATGGAATTGAAAGCATGATGCTAAACAATTAATCATACAATTAAGTATTTGACTTATATATTGTGGGTTATTATTATATAAAGCTACGCATTGTTGTTGACATGAATAATATGTCTGATTATATGGAATACCTTTAACGCATGGAAATACTATATATACATTAAATGGAAATGGAAATGCCATTGTATCACAATTGTTAGCTTACTGGGACTGTAATACTCATTTGTAAAGATACTTGGACAGTTTGAGTGCTTGATTTAGTATAATTGTTTAATGAATTGCCTGTGCCATATAATTGTATCCATGATACAGTATTACTACCAAAAGTAAACTGTGGAATAAGCAATACCACAGTATTAAAAGTGTAACTAGCTGAACTACTATCTGCTTTT
>JBMFJD010000045.1:0-518 GCA_049974095.1 Nanopusillaceae archaeon
TAAGAAATTTCTCAGTATCTATAGCTTCAAATATTAATTTCATTATCCAAAGTTGATAAATCCATCTTTTAACATTACATAAACATCTTGTAGCACCTCTGTATTCTGCTAAACAGCCAATGGGACACTCATATAGATATACTTCTTCAAATCTTATAGAATGTCCCCAAGCTAGTATTTCAACTCTCATTTTATTTATATATTCTTTAATTTCTCTTATCATAGGAAAATATTTAGCTTTAAATTCTTCATATTCTATTTTAGCATTATGCGATAATTCAAACTTATCACATAATTCTTTCGAAGCTTCTTTAAGATCTATTTCTTCTCCTTTACTCTTATCCAGTTCTCCTTTCTCATTAAAGTCATTAATATCATACTTTCTGATTGATAAATGACCATTGTTAGAAAAACTGAATTCAAAGATAAACTTGTCTTTTAGTTTATTTACATCAATTACATAGTATTCTTTATAATCATCACGATATCTCTCTTTAGCATATTTATAGAGGGGCCTT
>JBMFJD010000046.1:0-508 GCA_049974095.1 Nanopusillaceae archaeon
ATCTTATTATGATCTTGATAAAAGTATTATATTTGAATCAAAAATACTATCTTTTTTAGATATAAATTATTATTGGAGGAAAGAAGATAAAGAAATAGATGGGATAATATTTGAAAATAATAAGATAGTACCTATAGAAATAAAATATAAAAGAGAAATAAAAAAAGAAGATTTGAAGAATCTAGAATATTTTATGAAAAGATATAATATTGAAAAAGGATTTATAATTTATTTGGGAGAAAATAAAGAAATAAATAATATAAAACTTATAAATTACATAGATATATTTTATTATGGCAAAGATATTTTGATAAAATAAATTATATCTTGAATATATTAAATCTTTTTTGATTTTCTAAACTATATTTTATTATTTTTTCATTACGAGAATTATGTTTAGAGTACATTCTTCAAATTTTTCTGCTAATTCTTTTTTATAATGTAATTCACAAATATTATTTTAATAATTTATTTAATGAATACTATTTTTTAAATTTTCTTTAAATTC
>JBMFJD010000047.1:0-502 GCA_049974095.1 Nanopusillaceae archaeon
AATACTTAGAAAAAATCAATCAAAATATACCAGCATCAGAATTAGAAAGCATTTACAAAGATTTAGATGAAAAGATTAAAGGATACTCTCTTTTGAAAAATAAAATTGAAGAATCTGGATTAAAAAAACCAGATAAAAAAGAAATAAAAAAAGATAAAAACCTTTTAGTTTCATACTTAGAAACTATCATCAAGACTATGGAAAATAACCGTGATGAATTCTGGGAGTCAGATGTTCAAACATACCTTAGAAACCTATTAGGACAAAAAAGCTTTTTAAACAACAATATAGCAAAAGATAGTTATAAAAAGTTTTTTGAAGAATTTGAAGAACCATTAAAAAGTGGAAATACATATAAAAGTAAAAAATATTACTGTATTTCGTGCAACGAAAGAATTGCTAAAAAAAATGTAAACTTTGATACAGGAATATCCTTGTTCTACGGCCTTAACTCTGACGCATCAAATTTTGTATGGAACTTTAACACAAAATTACCACTGTG
>JBMFJD010000048.1:0-501 GCA_049974095.1 Nanopusillaceae archaeon
AAGATAAGAAAGTAGCTATTTTTGATGTTTATGGGAATAGGATATCTCCAGAGTTGTTTGATGATATAAAAGAATATGGTTTAATAAGGGGGAAAAGTAATTACTATATAGCAGTGAAAGATGATCAATATGCAATATTTGATGAAGATGGAAATCAGATAACTCAGTGGTTATTTAATATATTTCCAGATGGCTTGGTAAAAGGAGAAAGTGATTACTTTATAGCTTGTAATAGAAATACCTGTGCAGTATATCACAAAGATGGTCAAAAAGTATCTGATGATTTCCAAATAAAATATATGAAAAATTCTAAAAAGATAGTCTTTAATGATGATCTTGGAGTAGTAGAACTACCAGATAGATATAAAAACATAAAAACAATCGAATTCTCTCCAGTTATCTATAGACAAGAAGAAGTTTTGGACTATACTAAATTGTTAAATATATGAAATCAATTCCACGGAGGTAAGGAAGATGAAATATGAGATTAGAAAGAGAGAA